>CALHRZ010000001.1 GCA_938038445.1 uncultured bacterium
ATGGTCCACAAGCGCTTCGGTAGGGCCATGAAGCGGCTGGCTGAGTAGGCCATGCCGACTCCCCTGTTCCTGGACCTCGAGCAGGTCATGCGGCTTCACGCTAGCATGATCAAGCGGTATGGAGGAACAGAAGGAACGCGCAATGTCGGGTTGCTGCAATCGGCTGTCGCCATGCCGCAAATGGCGTACGGAGGTGAATCCCTCCACGCGGACATCTTCGAGATGGCGGCCGCGTATTTGTACCACCTCGTTCAGAACCATCCGTTCACCCATCGTGACTGTTTTCGACGGGCAGACACCGCCGTTCCTGGCGACTTTGCAGCGTCTGGTGGCGTCGATTACAGGCGCTTCTTGGCGAAGGCTCGCCCGAATGGTGACTTCAGATAGCGCTCGAAGGCCAACGCCTGCTCGCGGTCCGTGAAGGCGATGAAGGTTTTGATGCGCCAAGGGAGGTATTTCGATGTGTGCGGATCGCCGCCGGAATTGTGGTGGGCGAGGCTGGCTTCCAGGTTCTTGGTGAAACCGGTGTAGAAATGGGAGGGTTTGATTCGGATTGGAGGATGTAGGTGTAGAAAAATCGCTGCATGTTTCGCGTCTTGATGTTGCGCCTTGCCCGCCTTCGTCGCTACGCGACTTCGGCGCGCCGAGCCGTAGCGCGCCGCTTCGGCGAGCGAAGGCTGGTCGGGGCGTCGGGATTTGAACCCGAGACCTTTTGCACCCCAAGCAAACGCGCTACCAGTCTGCGCTACGCCCCGATAAAACGAAAAACGAAGTGCAAAAACAAAGAGACATTAACACGGACAATCTCGTTCGTCAAGAACGCGCCCTCGTTCGCCGGACAGACCGGAACCTTTCCGCCTCCAGAAGGATGGTCACTACTTCATATGGCCGCGCGGTCAGCCGAAGGACGCATCCCCGAATCGGAATCTCCCGAAGCGGGGTCTCATCTAACCTTGCCCGGATGGCCCGATGATAGCCCGGCGGAATCCGAATGGCCCCTGACCGAAGGGTCTCCGAAGCATTCCAAAATCGAATCACATGACCACGGCCGTCTTCCCTCTGCTTGAAAGCAGACGGAATCCAATGGGCATCGAGCAATTCAATCCCTTCCCCCACCCGTGCCCCCCCCTCCGGCGCAATGGGATGCGCCGCGGGCGGCAGGTTGTATTCATACGCCTCCCGAAGGGCGACGGAAGGATTGTCGGCCGACCCCATCGCAACCGCATATTCGAAGGTCTGACAGCCCTGTACCTGGGCACTTTCAGCCCGATGTTCCTTCATTTCCGCCGTTATTCGGCCCACCGCCCGCATCAGGGTCAGACAAGGACATCCCTGCTCCTCCCATGTGTATTCGTACAACCCCCGGTTGTAAAGCGCCAAAGCGCGCTTCTGCGGCAACGCGAAGGCCGCCATGAACTGCATGGGCTGCCCCGTCGCTTCCAAGCGGAGCCTTTCGTCACGCCCTTCCCATACCGTCTCGCGCACTCGCACCGGCCTCCGTGGGGAAAGGGAAAAAGGAGTGTGCGCATATCCATGCCCCGTCCACGGACCCGGAAAGGCCGCTTGCAACCGGAAGTCCCGCAACGTGTGATGAATTTCCAGCCTTATCTCAAGACGGTTTTTTCCTTCCGGCAAAGTGAAAACGGCCTTCACGTCGAACGGTTGCCCACGAAGCGAAAGACAGGGTTTCACCACGACCGACTGAAAAAGAGTCCCTCCCGCCCGTCGCGCCCAGCTCCCCGGTCCCGCCGCTTCAACCTCCCCCTCCAACGAAGGGGCGAATCGGTAAAGATCCCCATGATCGGACTCCACCTGGAGGCGATGGATTCGCGGTAAAAAGAGATCGGATTCCTTGTCGAAAAGATCAAACGTCGCGTCCGGATAAATGATGGCTCGAAGTGCCCGATTCTCAAGAACGTTGCCCCCCACCACCATCCCTGCTCCGGTCGCGGATTTTTCTTCGCCCTCTGTTGAGGCTTCAAGGATGTTGAACACCGGCGGCTTTGCCGGCTCAACCGTCAACCGCCGAAACCCCATGGGAGGCAAACTCCCCGTGCAGATCGCAACACGCATCATCAGGCAGGGAATTCGGGTGGGAATCTTATCATCGTGATAGGTGGTGTGAAACCCGGGTCTACAAGCCAGAATTCGACTTTCCAACGGGCATCCGCTTTCGTCCCGAACGATAAGGGACCCCGTTCCAGGAGGAACCGCGATTTCGTACTCGCTCGTCTCCTCTCGTCTCCAAGGCAAGGGATTGTAAAGGACCAGAACGTGGCGTTCCTTGAGGGATCTCTCCCCCGGACGACAACCCCACAACGCACACACGGCCCGATGTTCCAGTTCTTCCGCAATTTCCAAACCCTGCTCCAATCGGCTCTGCATGTCGCGCGCAACGGAATCCGCATGGCAGCCACAGATCGTGTCGTGGGGATGGCATTGCAACAGCAGCTCCCACCCTCGATCCAGAAAACCTGGGGGAATGCCCGCACCCGCAGCGTTCGCCCGAAGCACGAGCGGTTCGGCATAATGCGCCAGCCGATTTTCCAGCCGCCGGTTGAGCGCTTTTTGCTGTGGCCGAGTCGAAAGACAACCGTCGAGACCCGCCACGCGGAATAGTTCCCCCCGAAGCGGTTTGGATCGCCGGCAATACGGGCGGATTTTCCCCAGATAATTGTCCAGCGAACCGTGGCGAACTCGCAACTCTGGAAAGCGTTTCTCAAACTGGTGCAACGTATCACGGATTCGAGGGGTCGGCAGGGCATGATCAATGCCGTTCATGAGAAGCAACACCCCCGAGCGGCAATGTTTTTTAAGGATCGGAAGGGTTTGGTCCAGCCGGTCGGAACTTCCCTCTGGATCTTCGGCTCTAAACCCTCGCGCGTTCGAATAACCGGCAACCAGGCAGACCGCGTCCACAACGGATCCGTCCCTTCCTTTCCATCGGGTTTCCGCCCCCTGAAGATCGTCCAGCGCATAACCCCGCCAGAAAAAGGCATTGGAAATTCCGAATCCCCGCAGAATCTGCGGCATCTGATCGATATGCCCGAATGTATCCGGTAAATAGCCGATCGGATTCCACTGCCCCCATTGCCCAGAATCCCGGCGACCTCGCAACAAATTGCGGAGGCAGGCTTCGCCCGAAATCAGGTGCTCGTCCGCCAGGACGTACCAGGGGCCGATCCGGATTTTTCCCTCCCGGACGCGTTGCGCCAATTCTTCTTTTCGTTCCGGCCACACGGCCAAGTAATCGTCGAGCGGAATCGTCTGACCGTCCAGCCAAAAGGAGGAATACGCCGGCTCTTCCTTTATCATCTCCAGTAGGCGGTCGAAAAGTTCCACCAGCCGAAATCGTGTCTGCTCCAGCGAGAGGTACCATTCCCGGTCCCAGTGGGTGTGCGTAACCCAGATCGCTTCGTAGCAGCAGGGTTCTGTCAAACGGCTCATGGAGTAGGTCCTAAACGACGAGGCATGGTTAAACCCGTGCCGGTTCGGTCAACGACTGGACAATGAAAACCGCCATTTTCTCTAACGCGGAGGAATACCATATCTCGGAATTTGAAGACAAGGAGCGGACCTGCAGATCGTTCGGAACGCCCTCGGCATCTAACCGCTCTTTCAGGAGCTGCCCGAACCTTGGGTGATGGATCGCCGTGGACACGGAGAGTTCCGCCGTGAGAGGAAGCCGCGGGGTTTTGTAGAGTTGAAACACCGGTGGACTGGCCGGCGTCACACGCGCGGGAAAATGGAAGGTCTCCAGCCACGCTGCCCATTCCGGTTCATCGTACTGCTCAGGCGTCAGACGAAAAAGTCTCTGAAACGATTCGATTCGCCAGGCGGGACCTGGAAGGAGCGCCCGAATGGCTCGCGGATCCGCGGTGGTTTGGGTATCCACGAGCGCCAGACAACGAGGTTTAGGCACAACCCTCGAACCTTCTCCCCACACAAGCCAACAAGCGCTCACTCCACCTGCGGAAAGCCCCCCAAAAGCCACCCGTGCCGAGTCTAAATACCCCCATTTGCTTTCCGAAATGAGAAAGAAAATGGCTCGAGCGGCATCCCGCAGGGGAGCCAACAACTCGGCGTCATCGACGAACCGATAATTGGCAGACGCCACGGCGACCCCTTGTCCCAGCAGGTAATCTCGCAAAAGGGAGGGAAGATGGCTTTTGTCACCCCCCGAAAAGCCGCCTCCATGCAGCCACACGAAAAGCGGTGCACGATCGTCTCCCTCCGGCTGATAAAGGTCCAGCCGCTGGCGTGGGTGATCGCCATACGCAACATTCAGATGGATCTGTATCCCCATTCTTCCCCTCCCTCAGGTGGTGAAAACGCGGTCGGCTTGAAGAGAGCCGATAACGGAAAAAGAGAGGTCTTCATCCTCTTGGATGGTTCCGCGAATCGGAAACACAGAAGAAGGAACCGGAAATCCCTCGGCCCGGGACCAAATCAACCCAATCAACGTCGAGGCGATAAGATTCAAAGGAACTTCATATCGGACGACGGGAAAACCGTAATGAAGTCGAATGCCCTGATTGCTCCAGGTCAGAACGCGAACCGTACGAACCTTCTCTTCTCCACACGCCAAAAGCGCATGGGCGATGCCCCGCATCGTGACATCGTCGGATACCAGCAACGCATCGGGCCATTGTTTTTCGCGTGTCCACCGTTCCATGAGCGAGACGCACCGCGCCGTATCGCGGCTCTCGTCGTAATGCGGGCCGCGTTTCGCCAACGGCTCAATCGTACAGGAAATATTCGGCCACTGGAGCCGCTCCTCTTCGAGACCATCAAGATCATCAGTGAAAAAATCGGGTAAGGTGCGCAGATAAACTAAACGCTGCACCCCTTTGGATGCCAAATAGCAAAACCCCCTCTGGGCAAAATGGCGCAAATCCAAATGCACCTCCTGCCCCAGTCCCATTCGGGCAACCGCTGCATGTGGAACCAGTTCGCGGAATACCTCCCACAACGAATCGGCCACGCCGATGCCAATGAGACCGGCAAACGGATGATGGGCGCAATCGTTTCGAAAACGCTGGAATTCGGAATGCTCGTATAATTGATCAGAACTCCCAACCTCGCTGAACCCATCGTAGGCGACTATCCGGACATTCGGAACCGTTCGGTCTCGGCGGATGGCGTTGAGAACGCCACGATAAAAATAGGAATTCTCATCCCCCAAACTCGGCCCCATCAAAACCGCCACGCGAAATCCCCTGCGTCCCTGCCGAATGAATGTCCCCAGCCGGGGCCGCCGATCCACAAGCCCCGCATCTTTCAAACGTTTCAGCGCTTTGTGTACCGTGATCGGATGGGCATGCAAAATGGATGCGAGTTCACCCGTCCGCGGGAGCCGATCCCCCGGTTTTACCTGGCCCGTTTCGATCTGCCACCGAACATACCGCTCGAGACGATCAAAAACAGAACCATTGTCTTCTGTCTTCTGGCCTTGCATATCACGGGTTTGGTCTAATGCTCGTTCCATACAAACAATAGCATACAATAATAAATTTTTTAAAAAAAGGAAATTATTGTTGCAATTTTCACAAGTTCTAAATTATATTAGCGTATATTAGCGTTGTGGAGCACATAATGAAAAGTTCAAAAGGCCGACCGATCAAATGGAGATCCCTGAGCCGACTCCTTTTCCTTGGGATGCTGGGATGGGCCGCAGAGGCTGCGTTCGGCGATGAAATCACATGGCTCGGTACCGCAAGTGTGGCTTTTACCAATCCGCCCAATTGGCAGGAAAGCAAGGTGCCCCTTAATACTTCCGCCTCCACGGGAGACGTGGCTGTCTTTGGCGCCACCTTCACTCCCTATCAGCCAGAATTGACTGCAAACCGCGCGATCTATGGTCTCAAATTTCTTAAATCCGATGGTGGTTGGACGCTGGACGGGCCCACCCGCGTCCTCACGCTCGGAACTTATGGAATTGACGACACGACCAATGAAAGTGGAGTCACGACGATCCGACCGCGGGTGATCTTTTCGAGCGGACAAAATACCGTTCCGTTTGCCACCGGCCAGGGCGGTCGGCTTTATCTCGAAGGAGGTCTCACCAACACCGTCAATATGGTGCTCGTTATCCCCAGCGGAACGGTCATCGTCAGTCGGATTGACGCCGATTCTCCCAGCCGTACGTTCCTCAAAAGAGGCCAAGGAACGCTCGTATTGACCAATGCAGCAGGCCCCTCTCAGCAGGGAGCGTTTGTTTTGTCCGCCGGAAGGCTTGTCCTTGGCCATCCCCATGCTCTCGGAAGAGGACAGTTCCGCGTCGTTTCCTCGGGAATCCCCGCCGTAATCGAACCCCTCCTCCCCTTGACCGACGCCAACGCCATCACCAACAATGTCCAGTGGGGAAACACGAACGTTGTGGAGGGTCCGTTCAGCGTCACCTTTACCGGAACGCTCTCCGGTCCCAGCAGCGGCAATTTGGTCGGCTTCAGCAACAATCTCGCGAAAGGATGCCGACTGCTCTTTTCGGGACCGGTCCTCATAAGCGAATCAAATAATCCGACAAAAAACGCCGCGTTCATTATTTCCGGCCCGGGCGAAACGGAGTTTAGCGGAAACATGTCCAACGGGGACTCTGACCGCAGGGGCTCCCTGGTTGTCGCCCACCCTTTGGATGGCCTCACCATCCTTTCGGGTGCAAACACCTATACGGGCGACACAACCGTCGCCGGCGGCGTGCTGTTGCTCAAATCGGCCGAGGCACTGCCCGGCGGAATCGCTTCGACGGGCGGACTTTCCGCACTGAACCTGGCAGGGGGTATTCTGGGTCTCGGATTCGGCGATTTCCAACGGCCGGTCACCAACGTTGGTGGCAACCGCGCGGCCGTGCGTTTCACCTCTGCCGGCGGCGGTTTCGCGGCTTTCGACGCCGATCGCACCGTGAACCTGGGCGGGGCTTCCCAACCCGTCACCTGGGGTGCCGACTTTGTTCCCAACAATGCGCCTCTGATCCTCGGCGCCCCCGCCGCTAACCGAACCGTCTTCTTCGCGAATCCCATTGTTCTCTCCACCTCGCAAACAGCAACCAACCGCACGTTCATTGTGTATGACGGGGAGGCGGAAGTGGATGGGGTCCTCCAAGGGGTTCTCAGCCACGGCACAGGCGCCTGTCGTCTTGACAAACAGGGCAATGGCACGCTGGCGCTGACGGCCCTCAACACTTACACGGGCGGCACCTGGGTGCAAGAAGGAGAATTAAGAGTCCAGGGCACTGCCGGAAGCGGCGATGTGGTGGTGTTCTCCGGTGCGGCCATCTCCGGCACCGGCCAAGTGGCTTCCCTGACCCTGCAAAACAACGGCCACCTCAAACCCTATGATAACGGCGCGGGAGTTCCCAGCCACCTGACGGTTACCGGGGTGTTTTCAATCGCTTCGGGAACACTGGATCTCTCCGGGATTTCGAACGCCCCTCCCGGCTCTTGGCCCCTCGTTACAGCCGGTTCGATTGTTGGGGAAACGTTTGCCAATGTGATCCCAGGACCGCCCGGACGAACCGTTCAGATTATCAGCAACCAAATCATCCTTCGGCCTCTTTCGCCTGGCGCTCTGATTCAGATCCGCTGAGGCATGCCGCTTCAACCCCAGGATCCTTCAGTGAACGGAACTACTTCCCCGCTTCTTTACTCCACTTTAGCGGCCGCCGCGTTCGTTCCCTCCCACCTTCCGGCAGGGGAAAACGGTCGCTGGTCCGAACTTCCCGAAGGCCGGTTTTGGCGTCGGTCGGAAAGTGGGGATGTGGAATACCGCTTCCGCATCCTCCTCTCCAACGCCCTCAATCGGCAGGTGGACGTGCAGCTCGATGTCGCGGGCTGCGCCCCGGATTCGGCCGCTCTTCCTCACCGCCTCGTCATCGAACCCCAGCAGGCAACGACGTTTCCAGTCGTCATTTCCATCCCAGCCGAAGAAAACCAACGCCTCCCTCCCTTCTCCTCTCTGACGGCTACACTGAACGTCTGGGAAGCCGATGCGGATGAATATCGCCCGTTTGCTCCTCCTCTGGACTTGAACCTCGCTACAGCCGGACCCCTCCTTGGTCTTGATTCAGAGTGGGTAGCAAAAATCCGCCAAAGGGCCGAATCAACTCCCCCCCATCAGCGTCTCCGCCGGGCCGCCATTAAAAATGCTGAAACTGCACTGGAAAAGTTGGACTATCCTATCGCTGCTCCCCTCGAAACCGGCTGGCTCGAAGGACCGCCCGACCGTCCATGGCATGCCCGCCACTGGCCCCGCTATGAGCCCGTCGAAATCCTTCCCGACGGAAAATTCCGCTGCCCCATCTGCGACACAATCTGGACTCCAACCGATGTGCAAAAGGGGCGCGACCGTTTCCGAAACCAGCGGGCAGCGCTTCAGCCACTTGGGTTGGCCGCACTCCTTACCGGAGAAGAACGATTCGCCCAACCGGCCCGCCAAATTCTTCTCGCGATTGCCGCCGCCTATTGCCACTATCCCCCATCGCCAACTGGAACCCGGTTCGGCCTCAACTATATGCATGAATGCCAGTTCCTGAGCCCCGCCTTGGTCTGCCTCTGGTATCTGAAAGCCGCCGGTTTGATCTCCCCCGAAGAGTTGAAGACGATTGAGGAGGGTCTGATTAATCCAGCCGTTGAAACGCTCCAAGCCTCCCAAGCGGGTACCCCCAACCAGCAGATTTTCCGGGCAGCGACGATCGGCCTTGCCGGTCTCGTGCTCGACTGGCCCCCTTACCTGGCTTGGGCTCTTCGTCACCCCCAGAAAGGGTGGCTCCCCCTTGCCTTGCGTTATATCGGCGCCGACGGCGGCTGGAAAGAGGGAAGTCCAAGCTACCATATGACCGCCGCCCAATGGTTGATCCCCTTCCCCGCCACACTCTCTTTTCAAGGGTTCAACCTGTTCGAACAGGACGCGGAATTGCGCACGCGAATGACCGCTTTTTTTACCTTTCCCCTTCGGATTATGCGCCCCGATTTTCGACTGCCCAATCTCAACGACGGCGGTCTCAGCGGTTCAGGAGCCGCATGGTATGCCGCCGCCTGGTCCCTCACCGGGGAAGAATCCCTCCTCCCCTGGGTTTCCCCCGATTTATTCGTCGACACCCCGGCAAATCTTCCCCCCCGAAACCCACCACGCCGTTCGGTAAAGTTGCCTGACTTCGGCGTCGCCATTCTCAACGACGACGGAACCGATGGGCGTGAAAACTGGGTGCTCCTCGATTATGGGCCGCATGGAGGGGGCCATGGCCATTTCGACAAACTGAACGTCCTCTCCTTTCTCCATGGCCAGCCGATTCACGATGACAGCGGCTCCGCTTACGCTTCCCCACTCCATTTTAGCTGGCTGCGCAACACCCTCAGCCATAATACGATCGTGGTGGACGAAAAAGCCCAGCAGCCATGCCAGGGCTCCCTCGATCATTGGTCCTCTCTCCCCGAACAGCCCCCTATGCTTTCCGCCTCGACGGAACTAGCCTATTCCGGCGTCCGGCTCGAGCGTACCATCGTACTCGCGTTTGGCGTGCAAGTGCTTATTGATACCGCCCGTTCCGATGACCCCCATCAGTACGATTGGATCTTCACCTCCTATGGAACGGTCTCCAACGCCAGTTTTCCGGTGTCGCCACGGGGTCCGCTTCCCTCCCAGCCTCTTCCACCCGAGGTCTTCAAACGGAACCTCTGGAACTGGACCCCAACGGCCGGCGTTGGATATGACGTTCCCCGCAACCTGCTGGAGGGCCGGGCCGAATCCTACTGGCGCCTCGATTGGGAAGGGGTCAAAGCCCCTTATCTCCGCGACCGTCCACCCATCCGGGTCCGTTGGCTCGGCTGGGTCTCCTCCCCCGTCCACATTGTGTGGGGGGATGTTCCCGGCCTTGCTCTCGCGCCGGACGCGATGCGCTGGGTCCGAGTCCGCCAGGAAGGAAAGGAAGCCGTTTGGGTCACCGTTCTCTCCCCAGGCGAGGATCCCCTCGATGCGGTGGAGGTGACCCCTGCCGAAGAAGGTCTCGGATTCGCTATCCGCCTCCTTCACAACGACAATGAGATCGGCCGGATCGTGTGGAATCGCGAGGCCGGGCGTCCGCTGAAAGCCGGTCCCATTCGGACGAAGGATAAGGCGATTGTCGCAACGGCCTTCGCCCCAACTTCCGAGCCCTGACATGGCCCGAGAATAGCGGCAAATAAAACCCATCGAACCCTTGGAGGAAGCCTTAAACCCTTCGGCCGTATGAAGGGATTTCAGCAGGGGTTTCTGACACGAAAATATGTTTCGACTTTGGGAGACCCCTCTTCGGTTGGATGCGGCGGACCCCCTTTCCCTTTCGACGCAAGGCACGTTCGGCGGTGAGATAGGCATCAGCCGATGCTCGGCCACCCATCCGACTCGCTCGCTCCACTCGATCGCTTTTCGCGAAATACCCGTCATGTTTTTCATCGGGAGTTGACTTCGAATGCCTTTTCTGGTATTGTGGTGCATGTATAGTTAATAAGGAGCGCCATGAAGCGGACGATCGTGCACATTGACGAGGAAAAATGCAACGGCTGCGGTCTGTGCGTCAAAGCCTGCCACGAAGGAGCGATCCAATTGATCGGCGGAAAGGCCCGCCTCGTGTCGGAATCCTATTGCGACGGACTCGGCGCCTGCCTGCCCGAATGCCCCATGGGCGCGATTACGCTCGTCGAGCGTGAAGCCGCCCCCTTCGACGAGCAAGCCGTCGCCGCGGCTCACGCAGCCCGCACCGCTCCACCCCCTTCCCCGACCCCAACACCCGAATCCAAATCTCCCCTTCCCTGCGGATGCCCCGGGACCATGGCCCAAATGCTCATACGAACCGCACCGGCCCAGCCTGCGCCTGAACCGCATTCGGACGCCAGCAGCGAATTGCGCCAATGGCCCGTCCAGATTCAACTCGTTCCCGCCCGTGCCCCCTGGTTCGATGGCGCTCGGCTCCTGATTGCCGCCGACTGTACCGCCTATGCCTACGCCCGTATGCACGACCGCTTCATGCGCGGCCGAATCACCCTCATCGGATGCCCCAAATTGGATGACGCGGACTATGCTGAAAAACTGACGGCGATCTTCTCCGACAATAACATCCAGAACGTGCTCGTCCTTCGGATGGAAGTCCCCTGTTGCGGGGGGCTCGTGCACGCCGTCCAGCGCGCCCTCGCCGCCAGCGGAAAAACCATCCCCTGGCGGACGGTCATCGTCACCCGCGATGGGGCCCTCCTCGAGGAATAGACGACAGCCCGGAAGGCGCGTCCGGTTCTTTGAGTGCCCGTCGGATTTTTCTTAGCACTTCGTCCGTTTCGAAGGGCTTCCGAATTACATCGGCCGCCCCCGATTCCCGGCAAGCCTTTTCGACTTCCTCATTGGCGAAGGCGGTAATGAAGATCACCGGGATCAGTGCAGTCTGAAGGTTGTTTTTGAGGTTCTCGAACATTCCCGCCCCGCCTCCGGCCGGCATGCGGAGATCGAGCAGAATCAAATCCGGCGTATGCTGAACCGCCAGCCGAAAGCCCTGGATCGCGTCATACGCCGCAAGCACTTCATACCCGTTGGCCCGAAGCCGCGCGTTCAACAGCATTGCGATCTGAGGCTCGTCATCCACGATGAGAATCTTCTTCGCCATCGGTTCGCTCCTCAGTCCTCATCTGATGAGATACCGAACCCACCGTTCGATATCATCCGGCCTAAACGGCTTCTTGAGCATCGGAATGACAGTGGCGCCGCCCTCTTCGTCCAGTTTTTCCTGCTCGACCTCATACGCCGTAAGAATGAGAAGGGGAAGGGTGGCCGTCCGTGCATTGTGTTTGAGCCGTCCAATGAACTCGTACCCGTTCATCCGCGGCATTCGCATGTCGAGCAAGATCAACGCCGGCAGTGCATCTTGAATGCTTGCCAACCCCTGTTCGCCGTCGGTCGCCGCCGCCACATGGTGGTAGCCCAGTTGCTGAAGGATCTCGGTCAACGTCGAGACGACCACGGGATCATCGTCCACAATGAGGAGGCGCCGGGAAAGCCGCCCCGTTCGTTCGGCTTCAAGATCCCCTTCGGCCCGCTCAAGCAGATCGCTCGCATAAACGCCATTGCGAGGGAAAAACGCCTGCCCATACTCGTAACCGATTGCCGACCGGCCCGCCGACCGTTCGAAAAAAAAGGTCCGGACCGTCCGGCAAAGCGCTTCTGCCGTTTCCGCAACCCGAAAAGGATCGGCATCCTGGAAAATCGCAAGCCCTTTCGCTCCGCGCGCCGCGGTGTATCCCGCCCGCACCGCCTCCTGTTGCAAAGCCTCGTAGAGATTTTCGCGGCCGTTCTCCGTGGTAATCCGAACAAGCCCCAAGACCAACTCGCGGCCCGGCCGACGCAACTCCGCCAAGATCGCCTCAATCCGGTCGCTCAACGCCTCATCCCCCCCAAGCCGCGGCAACGTAAAGGTGAAGGTCGTCCCTTTCCCCAGCGCGCTGTTGACCCGAATGCGACCGCCGTGCAGCTCGACCAGACTCTTGGCAATCGCCAGCCCGAGACCCGTGCCCCCCTCCGGGCCGGTCCAGGGCTCTCCGAATTGAAGATACCGGCTGAACACCTTCGGCAGATCATTTTCCGAAATCCCCGAACCCGTGTCGGCCACCTCGCATTCCACTTCCCGTCCTCGATCCCGCGCCCGCAAGGTAATTGTTCCCTGGCGGGTAAATTTCAAGGCATTGGAAACCAGATTGGTAAACACCTGCATCATCCGGTTGCGATCCAGGGAGATCGGAATGAATGAGGGCGTACACTCGACAGCCAACTCAAGCCCTTTGGCTCGCGTTCGCGCGACAAACAGCCGCTCCACCTCGCGCATCAAATCGGCCATGTCCACCGGTTCCCGCCGCAAGACGGCCCGCCCCGCTTCCAGCTTGGAAACATCCAGCAGGTCGTTCACGACGGCCTGAAGCCGTTCCGCCCCTTGGTGCCCCATCTCCAGCAGACGGCGCTGTTCTGCCGTCAATTCCCCAGCAAGGCCGTCGAGCGCCTGACGGATGGTCTCGAGGACAATTGTCAAGGGCGTGCGAATTTCATGGGAAGCTTCGGCCACAAACCGAGCCTGCATTTCATTCATATGCCGCAATTGGTTCACCACCGCTTGGCGCGCAGAAACGTCCCGCACGTTGCCCCACACCACCGAATGACGATCCACCTGATAGGCATGACAAACAAACTCGATATCCAAACGCCGCCCGCTCGGCAGCGTTAACGTCAACTCTTCGCAACTGACTCGGCCATCCTTCAACGCTTCGGTCAACATCGTCCGCGGAAGCGTCGAACCGCGAAACAGGGGAATTTCCCAAAAGGGATGCCCCAACAAGCCTTCCCGCGTTCGGCCCAGCATATCGGCCAAAGCCGGGTTGACATCAAGCACTTTCCCCGTTTCCCCATCGAGAATGATCAACCCATCCCGGGCCGTTTCAAACAAACGCCGATATCGCGCCTCGGATTCCCGCAATTCTCGCGTCCGCTCCTCAACCTTCTGCTCCAACTGTTGCGCATATTCTCGAATCTGTTCGGCAAGGGCCCGACGTTCCTCCTCCAACGACTTCAGACGAACCGCATTGCCAACGACACGCAGAAACGCCTCTCGGTCGATCGGTTTGGAAAGATAGTCGAAGGCACCCGCCCGCACCGCCGAGGCCGCCGTTTCCACCGTCGGCAACCCCGTCATCAAAATGAACGGAACAAGAAGAAATCGGCGCCGCACCTCTTCCAAGAGCACAAGGCCCGACGCGTCCGGCAGAACGATGTCGCACACGATGGCATCAAACGAGATCTTCTCGAGCATCGCCGTCGCTTGCGCGACCGAATCGGCCGCCTAGATCTCATATCCCGCCCGACGCAGAAAAGCACCCAACAGGTTTCGAATGCCCTCCTCGTCATCCACAATCAGAATGCGATGCATCAATCCGTCTCAGCCTGTTTCCCCCCTCGCACGCCAATTGTCGATATCGTGCCACAGACCTCTTTCCTTGTCCAGATACCGGCCGTTTTTTCACTTGCCCCCGGGCGCCGCTTCGCTACTCTGTTCCGATCAGGAGACCGTCGTATGTCTGATTCCCTGCGCTTGATCGAACAACCGGAATGGAATGCCCTCCAAACCCACCATCGCACCATGGCGCTTTGCCACCTGCGCGCCCTCTTCGCTAAGGATCCCCACCGCGCAGAACGCTTCACCGCCGAAGCCGCCGGCTGGCGTCTCGACTATTCCAAAAACCGCATCAATGCCGATACCGTCCGCCTCCTTGTGAACCTTGCCCACGCATGCGGGCTTCCGAACGCCATCGCCGCCATGTTCCGGGGCGACGTTCTCAATGTGACTGAAAACCGCCCCGTTCTGCATGTCGCGCTCCGAAACCGTTCCAACACGCCGATCCTCGTGAACGGAAGAGACGTGATGCCCGAGGTGCGCACCGTTCTTCAGCAAATGAACGCCTTCGCCCAGGCCATCCGGCGCGGGGAATGGAAAGGCCACACCGGACAAGCCATCCGCAACATTCTCAATATCGGCATCGGCGGGTCGGACCTCGGTCCCGCCATGGCTTGTGAAGCCCTGCGCCTCTATGCCGATCCTCATCTCCGCATCCGTTTTGTCTCCAACGTCGATGGCGCGCACTTCTATGAACAAACCCGCGACTTGGATCCTGCAGAAACCCTTTTTATCGTCGCCTCCAAAACCTTCACGACCCAAGAAACCATGATGAATGCCGCAACCGCCCGCGCCTGGCTGCTCGCACGCCTTCGCGACGAAGCGGCCGTGGCTCGCCATTTCGTTGCGGTCTCAACGGCAGAACGGGAAGTCATCCGATTCGGCATCCGCCCCGAAAACATGTTCCGCTTCTGGGATTGGGTCGGCGGCCGGTACTCGCTCTGCTCGGCAATCGGACTCCCCCTGATGATCGCAATCGGCCCCGACCGGTTCGAAGAAATGCTCGACGGCTTTCATGCCATGGATCGCCATTTCGCAGAAACGCCCTTCGAACAAAACCTCCCCGTTCTAATGGGACTCCTGGGAATCTGGTATATCAACTTTTTCGGCGCGCAAACCCATGCCGTCCTTCCTTACAGCCAGTATCTGGCCCGCCTCCCCGCTTATCTGCAACAGGCAGACATGGAAAGCAACGGAAAATCCACCGACCGCCACGGTCGCCCCGTTGCTTGGTCCACCGGCCCTGTACTCTGGGGAGAACCCGGCACCAACGGCCAGCACGCTTTCTTCCAGCTCCTCCATCAAGGAACCGTTCTTATCCCCGCCGATTTCATCGGTTTTGCCGCTCCCCACCCCGACCCCTTGGCCGCCCGCCATCATCCCACCCTTCTCGCAAATTTCATCGCTCAGACCGAAGCGCTGGCCTTCGGCAAAACAGCGGACGAAGTCCGCGCCGAGCCGACCCCCGAAGCGCTCGTTCCCTATAAAACCTTCGAGGGCAATCGCCCGACCAACACGCTGCTGGCCGATGCGCTGACTCCCCGCACGTTCGGTGCGCTCATTGCCCTTTACGAACACAAAATCTTCACTCAGGGAGTGATTTGGGACATCTACTCCTTTGATCAGTGGGGAGTTCAGCTCGGCAAAGTGCTCGCCGGCCGAATCCTGCGCGAACTGGAAGCGGAGCCGGAACCGCCCCTCCGCCACGATAGTTCCACCAACGCCCTGATCCGCCGCCTCCGTGGGGTCAGACCCCAACATTCTTAACATTTCCCTCGCTGAAGCCCGCCTGCGCCGACTCCTCCTCTCTTCCTGGCCTCGGGATCATTCGAAACGGTTGCGCTTCTCCCCAGACCTCGCAAACTCATGATCGGCACAGGCGATCCAACGGAACCTTGAGAAAGCCGCGGCCTTTTTGCTACTCTTCTTCAAAGGAGCAATCCGAGTGGGTCCCCCTAAACCAATCCTTCGCCAACCGATGATGAACCGGGTCTTGCTGGCTCTCGTGCCCCTTGCCGTCTGGGCCGTCTACCTCTATGGATGGCGAATCCTGCTCCTGCTCACACTAACCAATGCCGTCGGTTTCCTAACCGAATGGCTCTTCTGCCGCACCTGGAAACAACCGGTTTCCACCGCCGTCTTTGTCACCGCAACCCTTCTCGTCTTCGGCTTGCCCGCCTCTGCACCGATGGGAATGGCCGTCCTCGGCACGGTGTTCGCGCTGGTGTTCGGCAAAATGGCGTTCGGAGGTTTCGGCCGTAACGTCTTCAATCCCGCTCTGACAGGACGTGCCTTCCTTTACCTTTCCTTCGGAGCCGTCATGACCGCCCAATGGGCCATCCCTTTCTCCGGTTTCCCCGCCGGTCTTGCCGCCTGGGCTCCTGATGCCATTACCCATGCAACGCCAGGTATGCTTCTGAAGAGCAGTGCCGACTTCCCCTTCACCACCCTCTTCTTCGGGTTCAAGCCCGGCACAATCGGCGGCTCCAGTCCCTTTCTTGTCCTTCTCGGCGGCCTTTATCTCATCGTCACCCGTTCGGCCAACTACCGGATCCCCCTTGCTGCTCTGGCCGGGTTTTTCCTCTGCCATACGATATTCTGGAGGTTCGGACTCGGGAAGGCAGGCCCGCCGCTTCAAACCGCTTTGGCCGGCAGTTTCCTCATCGCCATGTTCTTCTATGCCACGGATCCCGTTTCGGCCGCCCAGACCGATTGGGGCCGTTGGATTTACGGATTCATGGTCGGGGCGCTCTCCAGCGTCATCGGCGCCTTTTCGGTCTGGCCCGCCGGCTCCATGTTCGCCATCCTGCTCGGCAACATGTTTGCTCCTCTCCTCGATTGGTTCATTCGCCAACGCTCATCCGCTGCGCGTTCCCCTTCCGCTCAACCCCTCGGAGGTGCCTGATGCCCAGTTCCACCTCCCCCAACCTCCGCCAACGATTGGCCCCGGTTCTCTTCCTGGCCCTTTTGACGGCCGCTTTCCTCTCTCTAGTAACGGCAGCCCACCTGGCCTCTCGCCCGATCGTCGAACAAAGCCGCCTCCGCTACCTTCAAAGGGCGGTTCTGGAAGCCGCCGGTTGGTCCGTCCCCCCACGCGCCGATGAACTCGCAGACCTTTTCGCATCGCGGGCACGTCTGCTGCCGGAAGAACCGGACGGCCCCTTTGCCGTTGTTCAGGATCCCCAAGGCCGGGACGACCGCGTCGTGTTTCTGGAAGAAGGGCGCGGACTCTGGGGACCGATTCGAGCCGCCGTGGCTTTTTCCTCCCTCGAGGGTTCCCTGGCGGGGATCGCATGGATCGCCCATAACGAAACGCCGGGGCTCGGCGCACGGATCGAAGAACCCGAATTTCGTCGCCAGTTTCGCGGCAAAAGGCCGCCGTTGAAACTGGCGCCCCTTGGCCGACCGGATGCCGGGGATCGTTCGACGATGCAAGCCATCACAGGGGCAACCATCTCTTCGCAGGCCGTCCTCGAGCTCATCAACCGCGCCGCTTCCCGCTTCAAACCGTCCCTTGAACACGTTGCGCCAACGGAACCGGACATGATCCTTTCCTTATGAAAACACGCGCCGCCCGCCTCTTCCTGCAGAACTTAGGGTCGAATAACCCCGTCTTCAGCCAGGTTCTCGGCATCTGCTCCACCTTGGCCGTCACCAACCGCGTCCTGAACACCGTCGTCATGAGCCTAGGGGTCCTCTACACGCTCATACTCTCCAACATTCTCGTCTCCCTTTTGCGCCGCCGCATCCCTCCTCGTGTCCGAATGATGAGCGAAGTGCTGATCATCGCCTCCGTTGTCCTCCTCTTCGATATCCTCCTCCGCGCCTTTTCTCCCGAAATCTCCCGACAACTCGGTCCCTACGTCGGCCTCATCATCACAAACTGTATTATCATGGGACGCGCCGAAGCGTTCGCCCTTTCCCACCCGCCCGCTCTTGCCGCCCTCGATGGACTCTCCTCCGGCTTGGGCTATGCCTACGTCCTTCTCCTGATCGCCGCAGTCCGAGAAGTGCTGGGCGCCGGCACGTTCTGGGGTTTGCCCATCGCCGGTTCGGCCTGGAGCCCTTGGACTCTGCTGGCGATGGCGCCTGGCGCGTTCTTCGTCCTCGCCACCTTGGTCTGGATTCTGAAAGGCGCCGTGCGCCCCCAACCCGCCACTCCGGAGGCCACCCCCCGATGATCGCCGCCTTTTCATCCTGGTTTGCTCTTTTCTTTTCCGCCGTGTTCACTCAGAACATTCTCCTCACCAACTATCTGGGAATGTGCCCATTCTTGGGCGCCTCCCGTGAACTCAAAACCTCGTTCGGCCTTGGGGCCGCCGTGGTCCTCGTCATGACCTTCACCACGCCCCTTAATTGGCTGCTCTATCACAGCATTCTCCTCCCCCTGGGGCTCGAATACCTCGCCCTGATCGCCTTTATCAGCCTGATCGCCGCCTTTACGCAATTGACCGAACTCGTCATTATGCGGGTTTCTGATTCCCTTCATGCCGCCCTCGGCATCTTTCTTCCTCTCATCACCGTCAATTGCGCCATCCTCGGCGCGTCCCTGTTCATGGTCGCCCGCCGCTACTCCTTCCTCCAAACCACAGCGTACGGCCTCGGGGGCGGTCTCGGCTGGATGCTCGCCCTCCTCGCCATGGCCGGGATCCGCCAACGGATCGCAAAAAACCGCCTTCCCCGAGGACTCGAAGGCGCCGGCATCGCTCTGATCATCGCCGGCATCATGGCCATGGCTTTCACCGCCTTCACCGGAATGGCAACCCCCGCATAATGGAGGGGCACGATGGGACTTGAATTCCTCCTGGGTGTGGGCGTCGTGACCGCCCTCAACACGGTGCTCGCCCTCCTTCTCGTCCTCGCCGAACGGTTCCTCGCCGATTATGGCCCCTGTACCCTCGCCCTGAACGGCGAAAAGAAAATCACCGTGGCCGGAGGCCGGGACCTGCTCGCGACACTCAAAGACCAGGGCGTGTTCATTCCCTCTGCCTGCGGAGGCAGAGGCTCCTGCGGCCTTTGCAAGGTAACCGTACTCAACGGCGGCGCTCCCCTCGCCACCGAATTGCCCTGGCTCAAACCCGATGAAATCGCCCGCCACATCCGCCTCGCATGCCAAGTCCGTGTCAAACACGATCTCTCCCTGCAACTGCCTCCACAATGGCTCGAAATTCGTCAATATCGAACCACCGTCTCCTCCCTCCGAGACTTGACTCATGACATCAAGGAAGTCCGGCTCCGCCTTGTGGATCCTCCCGAAATCGAATTTAAGGCCGGCCAGTTCATCCAGTTCGAAGTGCCCCCCTACGAACGGAGCGATGAGACCGTCTATCGGGCTTACTCCATTGCCTCGCCCCCCTCGGCTAAAAACGAAATCGAACTGGAAATCCGCTATGTCCCCAACGGTATCTGTACGACCTACGTCCATCGCCATCTCCGCCTCGGAGACCCCGTCACCATTAACGGCCCTTACGGCGACTTCACACTCCGTCCCGGCGAGCGGGAAATCATCGCCATCGCCGGCGGCTCCGGAATGGCTCCGCTCAAATCCATCCTCCTCGACATGGCCGAAAAGGAAATCGCACGCCGAATACGCTACTTCTTCGGCGCCCGCGCATTGCGGGATCTCTTTTTGCTTGAAGAGATGAAGACGCTCGAACAGCGCATTCCAGGGTTCGAGTTCATCCCCGCCCTTTCCAAACCCGACCCCATGGATGCTTGGAATGGAGAGACCGGCTTGGTGACCGACGTGGCCGCCCGTTATCTCCCGGATGCCTCAGAAGCCGAAGCCTATCTCTGCGGCAGCTCCTTTCTCATCCAGGCGGCCATCAAAATGCTGACATCCAAAGGAATGCCCCGCGAACGAATCTATTTCGATGACTTCGGATAAAATTCACCATGAAACAACCGCCAAATCTTCAGGAAATCCAAGAGGCCATGCGGCCCGGCCGTCTTTCTCAAACCGGCTTTCTCGGAACGGACCCCCGCCCCCTCGGCGATATTCTCGCGGAAGACGATGCGACCGTCCGACGTCTCGGCCTGAGCCACGAAGCCCTTGCAGATCGTATGGCCTACTTCCGCGAAAAAGGCGTCGCCGGGCTCGGCGTTCCGGTCGATGTTCCGCCCCATTTTGAAGTCCGGGTGGATGGCGTCCGCGGGCGAATGCCCTGCCCCTTCCGGCACCCTGGACTTTACCCCAAAGTGTTTTGCCAAGTGAAAAATCTGCGAACTCGCGAAACGATCACCTTTTCCGATCTTCAAATTCACATGATCGGTGCGCACGGTTTCTATGAAGGGCGCGGTTCCGCCTATCGTCTCGAACCGGAAACCCTTATCCGTGTCCTCGAGGTCTCCCCGGCGGAATCCTCCTTCAATACGCCGCTCCATGAAGCTCCAGGCGGCGCCCCGTCCGATAGCCCCAGAGAATAACCCGACCGCCAGGTCCAACCGTCGTGGACCATTCGCCCGACGTCCTGTCGCCCTGTCGAATGCAAAACCGGTGTTCCCCCGCCGGGACGGCCCCCCGCCAGACCGACGCCCGGGCCGGCAGGCTGGTCCAGTTTCGAAGGTCTGCGCGTTCGGAGATGAGATTGTAGAGCGAAAGGAACAAGGCGGCCCATTCGCCACCCTTTTGCCGGCTGGCCGCCTCAACGGCTGCCCCTTTCGCCACCGCCCGCACAATCTGCCGAGTCGCAATCGCAGGCATTCGCTCCTGAAGCGCCCGCGCGGCAAGAGCCGTTAAATCCGTCAGCAACTCCACTCGACCCAGCGGTTCATTTCCACTCAAAAGTTCCGCGGACGGCCATCCGGATGGAGGCGATGAAAAAACAGGAAGGGCGACGGCCGTCCATCCCGACGGCAGAGGAACCCATACGGTCGCTTCCTGCTTAAAGGGCAGAAACTCTTCTTCGAAAAAAAGAATGACCTCGCCCGAACCGGGAGGAACAGAGCGGACGATGGCCCCGGGCCACGCCGTCCGAAAGCGGGCCCAATCCTCCGTCATTGCCAGCCGCTCCGCCCCGCGAAGCACATCCGCACGCACCACGCGATTGTCCGGCTGAAGTTCCGCCGCCTTCTTGTAATCAATATACGCGCCGTTTTCATCCCCCAGCAATTCTCGGACAACCGCGGAAACATAAAACACATACCCGTTCAGAAAGGAGCTTTTCACGCCGGCCGCCAGGCGGTCCAGCCCGGTCTGCACGGGCTGAAGGGAGGCGCTTTGCGCCAATTGCCACTCCCGTTCATGGCGCCGAGCCGCTTCAATCTCCCGCTCCCGTCGCCGTTCCGCTTCGGCTTGCCGCATCGCGGCAATTCGAACCTCAACCCCTGCCCCTTCCAAATTCCCCAAGAGAAGATAATTCAACGCCTGCTCGAGATGCAACATCACACGCTCATAACCCTCGGCATGATAGGGAATCGCATTATCGTTGATGAGAACGGCCGAAAATTCTCCATACCCCTCCGAAAGCCGGATCATCGCCTCATCATCCCGCGCCCGGATGAGCTTCGCCGCTTCCCCATACCAGCGCCGACTGGATTCGAAATTCCCCTGAAGCTGGGCTAACCGTCCCGCTTCCAATAAATACAAAATCCGGTCCGCACTGCGGAGAAGAGGACCGAACGATCGCTCCGGATGGACGGGCCGTCCGCTTTCTACCGAGCGCAACAAAGGTTCCGTGCGGTTGGGATAGGGATTAAAAAGACTCGTCGTCGCGCAACCGGAACAACAAAGAATCGCTACAACCGCCCCCCATCCCCGCCACCCCCCACGCCGTATGCCGGCTTCGATTCGCATGGTCTATTAGACGTCCCAGCGCGCCGATTTATTGAAAAACACCGTCTCGCCCGCCCTGGTCCGTGATTCTATAGCGGACTCATATCCCGAATCTGCGCCACCCCCCAAATCGTCAGGTCCTCGATCACACAAGAGGAAGGAACTCCAATCAGATAAACCAGCGATTGCGCGAATTCTGTCGGGCCAGGATACCCTGCCATCCAGGAATCATCCAGACCCGCCGCCGCCGCAAACCCGGTCCGCGCGGCCGCCGGAAGGAAAAGACTCGCTCGCCCACCCCATTTCGCCATTTCCAGGCAAAGGCACCGGGTAAACTCGGCCAACCCCGCTTTGGCTGCCGAATAAACGCTCCATCCCGGCCAGGCATGCGTCGCGCAAACGCTCGCGACATTGATGATCTGCCCTTTCCCCCGCGGTTTCATTCTGAGAACCGCTTCCCGCGATCCCAAAATCGCCGAATGCAGATTAAGCTCCAACACGGCGCGGATGGTCGCTTCGTCCAACTGGTCTAGCGGCGCGATCTTGATACCCCCTCCCGCATTGTTTACGAGAACGTCCAGACCGCCAAAGGCACCCTCAACCGTCTGCATAACCGTTTTCCAATCATCCGCCCGGGTCGCGTCCGCGCAAAGCGCCAAGAGCCGGGGATTCGCACCGAGCTTCTCTTCCGCGTCCGCCAGCCGTTTCGTATCCCGCCCGGTGATGGCGACACAAGCACCCTCTTCCAGCAAAAGCCGGGCGGCTTCGAACCCAAATCCGGAAGTCCCCCCGGTAATCACCACAACCTTCCCTTCCAATTCCAGTTTCATTGTTTTCCCTTTCCTTTGTTGGGCATCTTATCGAAAAAACGGCCTTCACGCACGAAAATTACGCCGCCCGGCAATTGATTCTCTTCCTGTAGTTCCAACACTCTGCGACCTGAAAGCGCGGGCCGCAATCGTTCTTCTCTTGGACATGTCCAACTCTTTTCAGCACTACCCTTGTTCCTTCTGGCATAATACGCTCCCGTTCCGCCGGAAAAGGACTTGACGGAACGGCCCGAACCGCCGACATTATTCAGCAAGAGAGGAGTTCCCAATGAAGCGCTTAAATAACATCTGTTTTGCCCTTGTCTCGTTGCTCCTTCTGACCGCTTCTACCCAGGCTGCCGTCATCCGCGCCGGCGCGTGCAATGTTCGCGCCGATTTGGGTTTGGAAACCCCGATCGGCGATTACGACGTTCCCCCAGTCACCTTCGGGCTCGGATACTTTCCTCGGGATAACGTCGAAGCGGGACTCCTCCTTGGATACCGAAAATTGGGGTGGGACAGCTATTGGCGCAACAGCGGTGTCTGGGAATTAGGCCTTTTTAGCGAGTATCACCTTGATGTAAACTTCCCCTTCCACCCGCTTGCGGGGGCACGCCTCTCTGTTCTGGACGGCGATGAGTCCAGCGATACCGTCGGACAATTGATGCTGTATGGCGGTGCGAAATACTTTCTATCGGAATATGTGGCCCTTGCTTTCCATGCCGGCCTGGCTCTCGCCACGGAAAAAATCTTCGACGTGACCACCCACATGAGGCCGGACGGCATCCCTTATGGCGAGGGGGACTCCTTTGGCTTCTTTTTCAGCCTGGGACTCCGCTTCTATTACTGAGCCACCGGTTCCGGCTCGTTCAGTTCGGCCAGTGGAGGGGCTTCGACCGCCTCGCGCTTGAACGTCGGCCGAGGGCGCGGACTGACAGGATGGTCGGAAAGCCGGATGTAAACCTCCACGCGCCGGTTCAGCGGATGTCCCTCCACCGGATCGTTGGGCGCAATCGGCCGTTCAAAACCATATCCCGCCGTGCTCATCCGATCCCGTGCAATTCCGTAATGAACCGCGAGATGTTCTTTGACCGCATTGGCCCGGCGCAGAGAAAGGTCTTTGTTGTATTGAGCCCCGGAACGCCGCCGACGGTCGGCATGCCCTTCAACCTTTGCGGTGGCGCCCGAATCACGCGCAAGCGTTCGTCCAACAATCTCCAGCTCCCGGAAATACTGCGGTTTGATCACTGCTTGATCCGTGTCAAAGTTCAAATAAAGGGTATGCCGAATCAGATCATCCGCCTTGAACAAAGGATCCGTCCCGTCTTCCAAGACTTCATGGCCGTCGGAAACACCCCCCTCATCCGTATCCCATTTCAAGGGGTTGGTCCCGAAAATAAAAACTTCCGCTCCATCCAACAGCCCGTCCCCGTCCGTATCCGGATTTAACGGATCGGTCCGATGCCCATGCACGCCCTTCACTTCTTCATAATCGGTCAGCCCGTCCCCGTCGGTGTCCGGCTTGAAGGGATCGGTTTTGTAAATCTCACGCTCCTCCACATCGGTCAAACCGTCTCCATCGCTGTCCAGGGCCCCACCCGCGGCCAACAAACGCGGGGGAACACGGGCCCCCCAGGACCATACGGCCCCCACCTCAAGGACGCCGTTGCCTTCGCTGCCGCTGCCGGGACCGGAAAGAATGAATCGACCGTCGGCCCGTATGGCCCATTCGTCGTTCAAGTGCCAAAGCACCCCTGCTCCCGTGCGAAGACCGAGTTCCCATTGCCGTCCTGTTTCCAACTCTTCCGATGTATGGCGGAGATGAGCACCCACCGCCAAAAAAGGTTCCACCTTACGCCAGCGCATCGGGTGTAAAACCCCTTCCCCGCCAACACCCATCATCCAACAGCTATCCCAGTCGGGATTCCGAGTCCGGGTCGGCCGCGTCTTCGCCTCGGCCCGAGGTACAAGAAAAACCAACCCTTCCCAGTTCCACCATGGGTTGGCCTCGTAAATCAAACGGCCGGTTAAAAGAGGAGCCGGCTTGACCCATTCATCCCCTTCGAAAATCATCGCACCGACACCGACGCCCGCCGACCAGGGAAAGGGCCGTTCGCCTTCCTCGGTGGGCGCCGCCGCCGTGCGAACAACCGCCGCCATTCCAAGAGCTGCTGGTAAAACCCATCGCCAAGACCGAGTCCTCATAATGCGTCCGCTCCTTCGTCCATCCATCTTTATCGAGTACACTAATCAGGACCCGTCGAAAAATCAATCGCCGATTTTGTAGAATCTCTTCCCGAGGTGCCTCCTCTTGCCGTTCCGGTACACCGTGCCGAAATCGGAAGGCCGCCGCACAAACAGCAGCTCCCCTCTCGCGCCACCGTTTTGAACCGCGGCTCTGGAGTCCCGTCCTTTCAATCGCAGGCTTCGTTCACAGGCTTCCCTGTTTCGTTCGATTCTTCCTCTTTTAGTCTTATACGGCCTCCCCCCACATCTTCCGCCCTGTTCCAATTATCCTCTGTCTTCTGAAAACGTTAAGCCGAGGTCTGTATCCCGACCAACCGACGGACCCTCAACAAGCGGGACAAAACGGACCGGCAAACCTTCTTCGCGCACGATACGGCCCTCCTGTTTCCAAAACCGAACCAGCCGCTGACTCCAGCCGTCCCCGATTGGAAAAATCGCCCGTCCCCCCTCTCGAAGCTGTGCCCAAAGAGTCCGGGGCTCGCGGGCGGCCGCGCAAGAACCGATCATCGCATCGAACGGTGCTTCCTCCGGCCAGCCCAATCGCCCATCCCCGCACCAAATCCGTACCCGCCCCGAATATCCTTCCCGCGCCAACACCTCCTCCGCCCATCGAGCCAGCGCCGGAACGATCTCGACCCCAAACACCCATTGTCCCATCTCCGCCAACACGGCCGCCACATAGCCGCTGCCACTGCCGATTTCCAAGACTCGTTCGCCCGGCGCCAATTCAAGCTGCTCGATCATGTGGGCCACAATAAACGGCTGGGAGATCGTCTGCCCATGGCCGATCGAATACGGATGATCCCCGTAGGCTTCTGCGGGATGCACCGGCGGACCCGGAATGAACCGATGGCGTGGCACCACCGCCATGGCCTTCAGCACGCGCTCATTCCGAATCCCATAGCGCACCAGCGTCTCCACCATGGCCGCCTGCGCCCCTTCCCAATCCGCTTCGCGCATCCCCGCTCCTTTCTTCGCCTCAGTCTCTCCCAAAGCATACCACAACACCATCCGAAGAAAAACCGATCCGCTCTTTCCTCTTGCGGTTTCGTATTGTAAATTGTCCCAACCACGACTTAACATTACGCGTTGACGATCGCGGAGGAACACGCATGCTGCAGGAACTGGCCCGTATTCGCAACCGAAAAACCGGCCGCGTCTCTTCCTGGGACCGTACCGGCCGTAATCACGACTGCTGGATCATCCCCCCGGGAGAGTCGGTCGTTCTGGCGGATCTACGCGGCCCCGCGCAAATCACGCACCTCTGGATGACTCAGCCCAATCATTATCGGGAGTGCCTGTTGCGCATCACCTGGGACGATGCCCCAAAGCCCAGTATTCTCGTCCCGCTGGGAGATTTTTTCGGCCTGGGCCACGGTTTGGTAAACTCCTACCAATCCCTGCTCTTTTCCGCCTCAACCAGCGCCCCCTATCAATTCAACACAGGCTGTGCGCTCAACTGCTACGTGCCCATGCCCTTCCGAACGCGCGCGCGCGTCGAGCTGGTCAATGAAAGCCCCGAGCCCCACCGACAGTATTTTTACATTGATTACGAAACGCTCCCCGATTGGCCTGAGGAGGCCGGTTACTTTCACGCCGAATTTCGCCGCGCCAATCCCTTCAGCGGTTGGGGCCGCGAAATCACCGTCAACACCCCGGAAGCCAATGTTGTCAACCAAGGCCGCCTCGCTTGGGAAAACAACTACGTGATACTCGAAACAAAAGGGCGCGGCCACTATATCGGTTGCAACCTGAGTGTGACCAATTTTCAGGGCACTTGGTGGGGCGAGGGAGATGACATGATCTGGGTGGACGGTTATAAGTGGCCGCCCGATCTTCACGGGACAGGTTCGGAGGATTACCTCAATCAAGCCTGGGGCATGCAAAACAATGCGTTCCTCCGCAACGGCAGTTCGATCTGGGAAGGCGCCAACACCACCGCACTGTGGGGAGGAAAGGGGGGCTATCAGACGTCCTACATTTTCCATCTTGAAAACCCAGTCCGTTTCCAGAGGGAAATCAAGGTCACCATCGAACACGGCCATGGCAACCACCTGGCCAACGAAATGAGCTCCACAGCGTATTGGTACGCCGCAACCCCCACACCCGCCATCACGCCCCCGCCCGTGGAAAAACGGATGCCCATTCTGCACGACAATCAAGGCCGCTGGCTGTTCGACCCGAAGAATCAATGCCCCAGCCCTCCGGTCCGCCTCACGCCCGAAATGCGGAAAATGAAGCGGCAGTGGGTCCGCAACCACCCTGAAAAAAAATGAAAATGGATTGCCTCCTTCCTTTCATGCCGATAATATTCCAATCGTTGGGATTTTCAATATTCGAAAGAGGGGGTCATGAAAACAACGATTCTACAGCCGGCGGTTTTGTGTCTTTTGCTGGTCGGTGTCTCGGGCGTTCAGAGCGGCGTTCGAACCCTCGCCACCTCGGGTGCGGATAGCTACGTGCTGATCGGGACTCCCCCCGCCCTTCAGACGGGAACCAATTCACCCCTAACCGTCGAAGGATGGGTTTTTTTCTCCTCGCTGGATACCCGCGATTGCCTCTATTCAAAAAACAACGCCCGCACCTCCCCCTATTCGTATGCGTTCGGCGTCGTGGATAACGGCGACCTCGCTGCCTATAACGGGTTCGCTTGGATCAAACCCATCCCAACCCCGCCTAAGGTTACCACGGGTGTTTGGCATCACATCGCCTTCAGCTATGACGGGACCAATCTCGCCTTCTACCTCAACGGCATCCTCCAAGGGACCAATCGGTTCACTTACACAAACACCCCAGGGCACACGATCAAAATTGGAGGCTATGGCAGCGGAGCCGACATTGCTGGAATGATCAGCGAGGTGCGCGTCTGGAATCATGCCCGTAGCAGCGAGGATATCCAAGCCCTTCGTAACTGGCGACTCAAAGGAAATGAACCCGGGCTGATCGGCTACTGGCGCCTGGAGGATGGCTTCGGCTCTTTCGCTCTCGACGGCACCTCCAACAACAGCACGGGCGCCTTAATGGGAGCCGGATGGAGCGGCCCGACGGATCTCGCCCTTCACGATTTCCTATTGGCCAATCCCATGACCGGAAGTACCCGTTTTATCAATACCAACCAGGCCGATGTCCTTTCCTTCCCACCCTATACAAACTACACCCACTTTCAAATCACCGAAGGCGGCGCCGAACCTCTGGATGAAGCGGAATCGTGGAATTCAACCGCTTCACCACCCGCCCGCGTCATCTTTTCCATCCCCTCGACCGATACCTCCGTCCTCGTGACCGCTTGGTTCACGAATTTGTCAGTGTCCGTTCCGCTCCTCCGACACGACAAGCGAATTTTCTTTACCACAGTCCCACCAAGCCTTTCCATTCGCACCAACGTTTCACGCAGCGTGATCACCGGCCAGACTCTCCGCGTGAGCTTTCAGCCCGGCGCAGGAAGTTCTGTGCCGCTGGATTCCGGAACCCACGGTGGAATGGCGAACGGCCTCGCCATGGCGCTCGACCCGCCTGTACTTTTCTGCCCTGAGGACGAGACGCCGGAAGCCGATCAGGTGGTCCTTTCCACCGCAGGGGTTTACACGGTGACGGTTACGGCCACCAACGAAGCCGGAAATGTCTCCACCGGTTTCTGCACCCTAACCGTCTATGCGCGCACGACTCCCGACCTGTTTGTCTCCCTTGCCGGAAACAACAACGGCGGACTGGATTGGACCTCCGCCATGACCAACCTCCAAGAGGCCCTCCAGGCCGCCTTCGCGGGGGATATCCTCCATGTAGCCGGCGGTCAGACTTTTCCCATTCTGACCGCCCTCCAATGGCCAAGCGTCAGCAACCTCACCCTCCGCGGCGGATACCAAGCCCAACCCGGCTTCGAGCCGGGACCCCAGAACCCCGAGACATGGCCCACTATCCTTCAGGTGCCTCTTACCACGTCAAACCGAGTTCTCACCCTTTCCGGAACATGCAACGCAACCCTCGACTCTTTGACATTCGCTGGCGGAAACGAGTGGCTTACCGGTTATGGGGGCGGCGTATTTGCCGCCAACGTAACGGGACTGATCATCCGCACCTGCCGTTTCATCCGCAACCGTACCATCTCGGGTGGTAATGCTTACGGGGGCGGTCTCGCCGCCACCAACTGCACCGGCCTCATCTCCAATTGCGTCTTCATCGGCAATTTCGCCGCCACCACGACCGGCCATGGCACAGGCTGCCGAGGAGGCGCCCTCTACCTCCTCGGCGGAAACCTGTCGCTCCGCGATCTCTCCATTCATGGTAACTACTCCGGCGCAGGGTACGGCGGCTACCGGAACAGCAACTTCGACAGCGCCGGCGGAATCTGGCTCGGAGGTGTGGGTGCCACCTTTCAAGCAAAAAACCTGTTGATCGTCAATAACGACGGAGGAGGCATCATGGTGGACCGCGGGAATGTTCTCCTCGAAAACCTAACCGTCAGCGGCAACGACCCCTCCGGCCTCTCCATCGCCTCGACAGCCGCTGGCACCACCCTCCTCCGTAACTCCATCCTCTACGGTAATCGCGACGATTTCGTCGGTTCCATCCCCACCCTTCACTTTAACACAATCGGAGACGGAACCCGCGATGGCCAGGACGGCAACAACTCCCTCGACCCGCTTTTCGAATTTCCCCTCTTTTATCTCTCCCCCTCAAGCCCCTGCCTCGATTCCGGAACCAGCACGGTAACGGCCGCAGGGTTGGACGATACCACCTCCCTGACCAACGGAACTTTCGACACCGGGACGGTCAACCGCGGCTTTCACTTTCCCGAAGGAATCGTCTGGGATCTCAACCTCTATGTGAAATCCGGTGGTTCGGGCGACGGTTCAAGCCCGGACAGTCCACTAGGTTCGATCACCGCGGCCCTCGCCCTCGCCCAGCCACGCACAAGAATCCATGTGGCCCCCGGCCTTTATGATCAGACTACGGAAACCTTTCCTCTAATCATTACAGGAAAAACGGTTCAACTCCTCGGCACCGACCCGCAGAATACGATCCTGAACGCATCAGGTTCCACCCGCAGGGTCGTTCTCCTCCAAGACTCGCCCTTCGGACCCAACCGCCTTGAGGGGCTCACCCTCAAAGGCGGTTTGGCGTATCTCGCCGGGCACGGGGGCGGGGTGCGGGTGGATAATGCCGCGCTGAGCCTCGTGAATTGCATTCTCCTCCAAAATCAAACAACCGGAAACCCGAATTACGGCGGCGGCCTCTATGGTAGCGACGGAACGGTGGAAATTTCAGAATGCCAGTTCATCAGCAACGTAGCCGCTCACGCCACGGGACACCTCGACAGCATGGGCGGAGGACTTGCGGCCGGTACGGCCATCCGTCTCCGTCTCATTAACAGCCGCTTCGTAGGCAATATCACCCGAAAGAGCGGAGGAACCGCTTGGTCCTACTGGGGAGGCGCCGTCTGGCTGGGAAGCGGTCAATTCGTATTGCGCAATCTCCTTCTCACTGGAAACATCGGAGGCGGCGTGGCTTTATCCGCCTTTCCTTCGACGGCCAACGGCGCCCCCTCCCCCGCCTACGCCCGAGTCCACAACCTCACCACCTGGAACAACAATTCAAACGGATTCTGGGTGGCCAGCTCGGCAACCAACAGCGAAATTCTCAACTCGATCGCATGGGATCACCCGGACGATTTCGAAGGCGCTTTGCCCGTGCTCTTTGCGTTCAATTGCATCGGAGACGGCACCCGAAACGGCGTGGAAGGAAACTTTGCAAATGATCCACTCTTTCGGGATGCCTCAGGGGGCGATTTCCGGCTTCGCCCTGAAAGTCCTTGCGCCGATGCCGGTTCCAATCAGCTCTGGATGGCTACCGCCATCGACCTCCAAGGGTTGCCCCGTATTCTCCGAGGCCGGGTGGATATCGGCGCCTACGAATCGCCCCCACCTGCCGGCACCCTGATCCTCATCCGATAATCCCTCCCCTGCCCGTTCCCGGAACATTTGACGCAACCCCCGAAAAAGAGGTAAAAGAAAACGATAATGGAGGAGTCCCTGTATGAAAACAAACGGGTTTAAAATCCTTTGTCCGTTCGCTTCGATAATCGCAATCGAATTTTCCGGCGCGTTGGGCGCCGTCACCAACTATTATTACGTGGATCCGGGTTCTCCCGCCCCTGCCCCGCCTTACACAAACTGGGAGACGGCCGCTCACGACATCCAATCTGCTGTTGATCAGGCACAAGCCGATGTGGATGTTGCCAACGGGATATTCTCGGAAGTCATCGTCACGAACGGTCTGTACGTTGTCAGCCAAGAGATCCTGATCACCCTTCCGATCCGATTGCGCAGCCTGCCGGATGACCCCGCCACCACGGTCATCTCAGGTGCATACCCTGCCAGTACGAGCCGTTGTTTTTTCATCGCAGGCGAAGCCTGGGTCAGCGGGTTTACCGTTTCCAACGGCTATGTCGCAGGAGCGGTCGGCACTAACTTTGGCGGCGGTGTGTACATGACCACCAATTCGGCGGGTCGGGGAGGCCTGCTCTCCAATTGCCGCATCGTGCGAAATCAGGCGCGCCTGGCTTCCGACGGGAGCAGCAACGGGCGGGGAAGCGGCATTTACATCCTCGGAAAGGGAACCGTCTCCAACTGCCTCGTTCAAGCCAATTTTTCGAACAAGGCGCACGGGGCCGGAATCTTTCTTGACCGCGGGGGCGATGTGGTGGATTCCCTGATCCTCGATAACACCGGAACAACAGCAGCGACAACATATGGGGGAGGAATTTACGCATCCTACGGCGGCACGGTCCTGAATTGCCTTATCGCCCGAAATGAAGCCCGTCACGCCGGTGGTCTCATGCTGGACCACGGCGGCATTGCGCAAGGGTGCATCATCAGCAACAACTATGCAGGCAACGGAAAAGGCGCCTATCTCTCGTACGGCGGAACCCTGCTCGATTCGATTGTCGAACATAACGTCAGCGGCTATACAACCGGAACAGGCGGTGGAATTTATATTGACCGGGCCGGAGGTTTCGTGGATCGGTGCATCGTCCGCTACAACGCGGCAAGTTCAGCTGCCGGCATTTATCACGACCGCGTGACCGTTCGAAATACCCTGGTGTACGGCAACCAATCATCCGAGAATGGAGGAGGCGTTGTTTCCACCGGCTTCGCCAATACGATTCTCGAAAACGTCACCATCGTTCGGAACAAAGCATCCACTGCCGGCGGTCTTCATATCAACGTCTCTTCCAGCGCCCCTTACGGCGGCCCCATGCGCAACCTGATTTGCATGCTCAATGAGGCACTCGAAACCAACAACGTGGCGCTCCTGCCTTATCCCGGTTATGACCTCACCAACAACAACACGTTCGTGTTCGGCTGCTCGGACCCCATAATCCCGGGCGCCGGCAATATCGCTGACGACCCCGTGTTCCGTGATCCCGGAATCAACGCCGGCCTCGCCCTCACGAACGGCAATTTCAGACTCCGTGCCAATTCCCCATGCCGGAACAGCGGGACCAATCTCGCCTGGATGGCTGCCGCCACCGATCTCGACCGTTTTCCACGTCTCGACCTCAAAACTCTGCGAGTGGATAGGGGGGCCTATGAAACTCCCGTGGCTGGCGGTGCCCTCCTCTCTGTCCAATGATTCCTAGGCTATTCTCCCCCAAAGCCCAGACTCAAGCAGAGGATGCCTAAGACGCGCCCGTACCGATTCCCACCGCGCGCGATCCTCCTCAGACGCAATATCGGGCAAAAAACCGAAATCCAGATAAAGCCGAATCGCACCCAGCCGTTCGGTCTGCGTAACCAGATACGCCTTCCGATGCCACTGGGCCAATATGCGGAGCGCCGCCGCAAGAGCCGCCCGCGCCAAACCCCGCCGCTGCCACGCCGGCCGAACCGCAACCCAGTGGATCCGACCATAATCCTCCCCCCGAAAATCCCAATTCCTCCATGCGCTGATCGTCCCCACTCCCAACCCTTTCGGGTCAATCACAATAAAACACCGTCGCTCAATCGCCGGCCAATCCTCCCCAAACTCCCGCGCAAACAAATCGTCCGGAATTGTAAAGAACGGCTCCGCATCCCGTTCGATGTCCGTCCATAACCCCACATCCTCCCGCCGCATCGGCCTCATCCCAAACCCCTCGGGAAATAAGGCTTCCGGAATATCCTGAAGGTGGGGTCGAACCATGAGAACGGACGTGGACGGCCGCACGGGGGTCGCCGACGGAGCTTCCCAACAATTGTGCCGCTGCCGAAACAACCGGCAAATTGCATGATACGCCCTCTTGGTTCGGCGATCGCGGGTCAAGACCCCAAACGGACTAATCCCCAGCCCCCCAAAAAAACGACCCGGCGGCCAAGCATGATCCGCCCAACACCAGACCGCCGCTCCACAAACATATGGCCGATCCAAGGCCAAAAACTCGACTTCCAATTGCCGGGCATGACGATCCTCCCCAAACACCCCTTCCCGAACCCCCTCCCATGACGCCCCCCCAAACTCCGTAATTAAAACCGGTTTGTTCGGATACCGACACCGCAACCGTTCCAGCGCAAGGCGCCATTCCCCCGCCGCGCCCTCTCCATCGTACGATGGCCCCTTCCCCCGATCCGCCCAACGAAGACTCGGATACCAGTTGACGGCAATCACATCGTCCTCCTCAAAATTCGGACAGTCCGTCCAGTGATTGCTCACATGCACGCAAAGCCGCGACGGATCAAGCCGTTTCGCCTCGCGGATCAGGCGCCGGTTCATCGCCGCCACCTCCGGATCGTCTTCGTCCGTCTCATTGCTGACCGACCAAAACGCAATCGAAGGATGATGCCGATCGCGCGCAATCATCGCGCGTAATTGCCGCAACCCCGCGGCCTCACGGGCTGTCTGATGACGACGCCCTAAGTCCCGATCCGCCCAAAAATAAAGCGGAATTTCCGCCAAAACCATCAGCCCGAGTTCATCGCAAAGGTCCAATTCCCCAGGATGATGGGGATAATGACATAGCCGGATAAAATTGGCCCCTGCCTCCTTCATCCGCTCGAGATCCTGCCGAACCCTTTTTTCATCAAATACACTGCCCTTGGACGGCCAATCTTCATGACGATTGAATCCCGTCAGAAAAATCCGCTCTCCGTTCAAGCGAATCCCATCCGGCTTCCGCTCAAAGGTTCGAAATCCGAACCGCTGTTCCACCCGATCTTCCGCACTGCCGCGTCCCCCAACCCGAATAACCGCCCGGTATAGCCGGGGAGCGGAAGGACTCCACCGCTGCACCTTTTCAACCCGCCCCTGAAACTCGCACGGGACTGTTCCGCCCGACACAACGGGCTCCACTTGGGAATGCGCCGCCCACTTTTCTTCTCCCTCCGGCCCATAGATCACCAATACGATCCGCCCATCCTCAACAAGGGAATCGCCCCCATTGCGAACGGTCACCAAAACCCGGACGCTTCCCGTTGCCGCATCCGGTTCCAGGGTCAATCCTTCCACATAAAGATCAGGGCGCCATTCAAGCGCAACATCTCGTGTAATCCCCCCTTGCCGACGCCACCCCACATGCATCCCCGGAACCTCTTCGGGCAACGGTTTGTTGGAAACCTCCACGACCAGCAGATTCTCATTCGCCCAATCAATCCACGCTGTCCCATCAAAACCAAAGGGCAAAAAAGGGTCCGGAAAAGAACCCAACCATCGGCCGTTTAGCCACACCCGAGCCCGGTCGTTTACACCCTCAAAGCGTAGCCAAAGACGCCCCCCTTTCCCCCATTCCCAAGGCACTCGGAATTTTCGCCGAAACCACACCGCCCCTTCATACCCGCTCAGCCCTCCATGAATCTGTTCAAAACATGAAGGAACCTCCGCTTCCCCCCACAACCGGTCGGAAACCGACGGATCCCAAAACCGAAAAAGGTCGCCCTCCTCCCCCATGTCCGGAAAAAACTTCCAAACCCCATTCAGCGGATGACACGTGGAACGAATCACGGCCGACTACAGATTGATGCTGAGCCCCGCGGTGAGAATAAAATCGTTTTTTCTGGCCCCTTCCGCCGGACGACTGTCATAATTGTTTTGTGCCGACAAACGAAGACTGAAACGGGTGTTGATCGCCGCCTCAATCCCCGCTTCGCCGGAAAGAAGATAATGGCCGAACTCCGAAGCTTCCGGGAGATATTCCAAACTTTGCCAGCACCGGGCCGTCGCACTGATCTGGTGCTCCAGACGTTCGGCTGCGCGAAAAATGGGATATTCATCCCGTTCGCCGCCGGCTTTTTCATAGATGTAGCCAGGTCCGATTTCCGCCGATAGCGATGTCCGGTCCTTTCGAACCAAAAAACCGCCAAAGCCGGGACTAAGGGTCACGCGATAGTCAATATCGGCCACTCCATCGTACAGCCCCGAGACATCAAGATACCCAAAGGTGCGTGGAGAGAGGGTTTTCTTCACGTTGGCTGAAGCCCTTACCATCTCCAGATTCTTGCGGGTATCCCCATCCACGCGGTTTTCCCCGTAAGCCCCCTCCAGGGCGGCCCGATAAGAGCCCAGCCGCTCCCGCTCGCCTGTTGAAACCAGCGCGACATTCCCTTGGACCGTTTTGCTATTGCCTTCCGTCCACGTCAAGCCGAGCGATACGGTGTTTTTAATGGCACTTTTCGGCACCTCCTGCGCCACGGCTCCTATCACCACAAACAGGGCGCCTCCCAATACCAGTGCCATTGTCCGCATCGTTTTATTCCTTCGTTCCATTGCCCATTGGAGAGTATTTGTCATATCCTTTCCCGCACTTTTTCGCAAGCACGTTTTGACCATGGCTTTGATTCGACATCCTCCCTCCCGTAATTTATTATCCCTTTTTGGAGAGATCGCTATGGAACCCCCTCTCTACCTGCGGCCCGAACACCAAGCCATGACCGAATCGCTCTTGAAAGAAACACGCGCGAACGGCGGCCTTGCTCCAGTCGATCTCGATCGTTTCTGGACCGACCAGGCCGTCGCCATCGCCGATCCTTTCGGGCGACATATTCCGCAATGCCCCCTCGGCATCTTGATGAGTGGAGAATGCGTCTATGAGGAACTGGGTGTCCCCCAGGACTTCTGGCGGTACGCCCACGATGCCGAATGGCGACTTGCACTCAACCGTGCATACAACGATCGGGCGGAACAGATCGTCGGCCGCCGTCTCCTCTCGGAAAAACCTCCCCCCTCCCCCGACCAGGTCTGGCCGGCTACCCGAAAACTCCACGATCTCTTTGAAGCCCGGCAGGTATGGGAATCGGACTCCTGGTGGCTCATGGAATCGGCGCAAAACGAAACAGAATTGGCCGCGCTTCTCGACCGCGTCGAATCCCGTCTCGCCAACCTGCGGGCATTTTTGCTCCCCCCCGAGTGGGAAGAGGCGAAAGCCCGACTTCTGCCGCGCGGCATCCCTCCCCCTCTCTACCGCGGCCAACGAGGTCCCGTCACCTTCGCTACCTCGATTTATGGCGTCGAACGCCTCCTGTTCTTGATCATGGATAACCCTTCGCTCGCCGAACGGTTCCGCAACGCGATCCGCGATGCGATACTCGGCATCGCCCGGGTGCTCGACGAAGAAGCAGGCTATACCCCGGAAACAGCCCCCCGAGGGTTTTCGTTTTGCGACGATAACTGTTATCTGCTGACCCCTGATATGTACGAATTCTTCGGCTATCCGATCCTCAAGGCCGTTTTCGACCGGTACGCCCCCAATCCGGCCGATCAACGATTCCAACATTCCGATTCGGCGATGAGCCATCTCCTTCCCATTCTCGGGCGACTCAACCTGACTGGCGTCAATTTCGGCCCCACGGTCACGTGCGAGGAAATCCGCCGCCATCTTCCCCATGCCATTATTTACGGACAACTCGCCCCCTTTACCTTCAGTCGAAACGATGAAGCGGGCATCGTAGCCCAATTTCTCCGAGACTTCGAAATGACCCGCGAAACCCGGGGCCTGGTTTTTTCCACCGCGGGCTCCATCAATAACGGTTCGCGGCTCACCGGCATGCGGCTCATTATGGCAGCGATCCAACGATATGGCCGTTACTGAAGACCCAACAGGGTGCGGAGTTCCTTCATCCGCCCTCGCGCCGCCTCATAGCCTGCCTGCTCAATCGCCCGGGCACAACCGAAGTCCATGAAAAAATACCCGCCCACCGGAGGACGCAGAATGAGATCGGGCGGATTCAGTCGGTATCGCATTTCCGCGATCTGCGACTCCGCGATCCGAAGGGCCATTCCCAACACATTCCACAATCCCGGCGGGGAGGGCCGCCGGTTCCGATTGAATTCCGCCAGCCAAGGAGTCCGATCGGCCAGTCGCCGCATCCGTTCCCCTGCCTGCCGAAGCACCCCCTCTAACCGCCGAACCGCCTCCGACCGCTTCCCGAAAGAAGGGGTTCCGCTCCGCCTCTCCCGGCTTCCCCGCCGCAATGCGAAAGCCTCCGTGGCTCGTTCAGCCGGCGCATAATGGGACACATCGACCGCCAATACGACCTCCGCTCCCAACCCGCGCGCAACGTCCACCGGAACCGGATTCACAAACCCCCCATCCACCAATAGCCGTCCCTCCCGCTCAACCGGAGTGAAAAGACCCGGAACCGCGATGCTGGCGCGGATCGCCTCGATCGCCGATCCCCCCCGAATCACCACCTCCCCCCCGCTCAGGAGGTCCGTCGCAACCGCTGCATAGGGGATTTCCAGTTCTTCAATGCGCCGATCCTGAATTTGCCGCCGAATAAAGGCCGTCACCTTGCGCCCATCCACCAGTCCTCCGCGGGGCCATCGCGGCTCGAACAGCAAACGGCTGACCATCCGCCAGTCAAGCGTCAGCGCGACCTCGGCCAGCACGTCTGTCCGCCCCGCCGCCAAGGAAAGCCCCACCAAAGCACCCATGCTGGTCCCCGCAACCGCCGACACCGGAACCCCCGCTTCGCGCAACGCGCGAAGAACACCCAAATGGGCAATCCCACGCGCGCCTCCGCTTCCCAAGGCAAGCCCCAGCCGCCGGCAAACCGATGCGCCCCCCACGGCTCTCACGGCAGTCCCCCAAATTTGCGCCGCCCCAGATTGAACAGACGCTTCCGTTCACCCCCCCCTTCCAAACGCCAGGCCGCCACAATCCGACCCACGAAGATCGTGTGGCTGCCCGAATCGTAGATATGCTCCACCGTGCACTCGAAGTTCGCGAGACACTCCTCAATGAGGGGCGGCCGGACCCGACTCGCCGGGCGGGCCGTTAGCCCGGTCTCCTTGAATTTGTCCGTATCCCGCCCCGAGCGGGTCCCACACAATACCACCGCGGGCTCGAGATCCTCTCCGGGAAAGGCCAGTACAAATTCCCTCGTCTCCAAAATCAGCGAATGAGAATGGCGGGTTTTGCCGATCGCAATGGCGACCATCGGAGGTTCCGCCGAGCAGAACATGGTCCATCCCACCGTAAGGATGTTCGGCCGGCCGTTCGTCCCGATGCTCGTTACCAACACCACCGGCTCAGGATACTTCCGCGCAATCGCTTCCCCGAGGGGACAGGGCTGAAGCGCCCCTTTCCAACCGTTTTCGTTTGTCGCCGCTTTATCCGGATTCTCCGCCTGAACCGTTCCGACCGCCAGCACGATCCGAATTGCAATCCCCGCGCTCCGCCGCATGGCATTCCTCAGGATTTGAACTTGTTTGGATGCGTTTCTCTTTATACCCTATACCACTTTCCATGCGCGCAAACAACCCTCTGACGGAAGGGCCGCTTGTTGCCGCTTTGCTCCGGCTCGCCGGTCCCATGTTCCTCAGCTCCATTTTGCAAAATATCCAGAGCCTCATTGATCTGTTCTGGGTCGGCCGGCTGGGTTCTGAAGCCGTTGCGGCTGTGGCTTCCGCCGGCGCAATCCTCTTCCTATTGTGGCCCGTTGCGATGGGACTTTCCATCGGAACGCTGGCCCTCGTCTCCCGTTTTTCAGGCGCAGGCCAAAAGGAGGAAGCCTCCGCTGCCGCAGGCCAATCCCTGACCCTCGCCGTGCTGGCCGGTTTCACGTTGGGCGCTCTCGCGTTGGTCTTGTTGCCGAACCTCGTCGCCCTGATCGGAGCGGAACCCCAGGTCCGCTCGCTTTCCCAAGATTATCTCGCGCCTTCGCTCGCCGGATATGCTTCCGTACTTCTGCTGGCGCTGGGCGGCGCGGCCTTTCAAGGCGCAGGGCACGCGGTCCGGCCAATGCTCGCGATGGGGCTTGCGAACCTTTTCAATATGGCGCTCGACCCGATCCTGATCTTCGGTTGGCTGGGCTTCCCCGCCTTTGGCGTTCGAGGCGCCGCCTGGGCAACGGTATTTTCGCAAACCGCCGCCTCCCTATTCCTCGTGGCCGGCCTCTTTGTACACCGTTCCCCCCTTCCCCTCCGGTGCCCCCATTTCCGCCTTCGCCTTGTTTCCGTGTTCACCTTGCTTCGAATCGGCCTGTTCAGCACCGGCCAAATGCTCGCCCGCAGTCTGATGGCCCTCGTGCTTTTCCGAATCGTGGCATCCTGCGGCACATCGGCCCTCGCCGCCTATGGCATCGGCATGCGATTCCATCACCTCGTGCTGCTCCCCTCCTTCGTTCTGGGAAATGCCGCCGGCACAATGGTCGGACAAAATCTCGGCGCCCAACAGCCCTCCCGTGCCGTTCATGCGGCCTGGCTCGCAACGGCCGTCGGCGTCGGCCTCAACGCGATCGCCGCCCTCGTTCTCACCACAAGCGCTCCCCTGTGGATCCGTGTTTTCGATTCGAATCCCGAGGTGATCGCGGCCGGAACCGCCTATTTGCGCACCGTCTCGTTCTTCTACCTTTTCTCGGCCCTCGGCATCATTCTGGGACGGAGCATGAACGGCGCCGGCGACACGCTCCCGACCATGCTCATCACCCTCCTTACCCTCTGGGGCGTTCAGGTTCCGCTCGCCTTTGCGCTAACCCGCGTCGTTCACCCCCCCGTCACCGGCGTCTGGTGGTCCATCGCCACGGCCAATGCGCTGAACGGTCTGCTCATCATGGCCTGGTTTCAGCTCGGCCGTTGGAAAAAGATCCGCCTCAACTGACATCTTCCGCACCCTGGGCTTTCCCCTCAGCGGGTCCGGCTTCGCGCCGGCGATTCCCATAAATCCACCGACCGCCCCCAAGCCTCCAATAGCGGCCGACTGATCTCGTCCAAACGCCGCCGTTGCGCATCGGTCAAAACCGTTTCCACGGCCCGAACGTTCGCCTCCAGTTGCTCCATCGTCCGCATCCCCGCCAAGCAGCAGGTCATCGCCGGCTCTTCAATGGCCCATGCCAAAGCCGCCTGCTCCGTCCGCATCCCCCATTCCCGGGCCGCCGACTGCACAGCGCGAACGGTTTCCAACGTAAGCGCTTCCAGTCCTTCCTCCCCGTGCCGGGTGCCCGACCGACGGCTCGAAAAATGACGCGTCCGAGTCCGATTCGGGGGTAAAGTGTCAAAATCCTGGAACCGATCGGTCAAAATCCCCTGCATGAGCGTCATGTAGGCAATGATCCCAATGTCGTGTTCGCGGCAAAAGGGGAGAATCTCCCACTCGATCGCCCGGCAGAGCAATCCATAGGGAAGTTCATTGACCGCAATCTCCACACCGGTATCCAGCGCCTCTTTCAACTGCATCACGCCAAAGTTGCTCACCCCGATGTGGCGGATTTTCCCTTGGCGTTTCAACGTTTCCATGGTCTCCAATGCCTCTTGAAGGGAAGGGTGCCGGCCACCCGGCCCCGGCGCCGCAGTATCCAAAGGCCAGTGAATCATGTAGAGGTCGAGAAAATCGGTTCGAAGCCGCCGAAGGCTCGCCTCGCAACGCGTGATCATCTCCGTTCGTGTGCAGTGAGAAGGCAGAACCTTGGAGCCGATCAGGGCTTCCCCCCGCCGCTTTCCCAGCGCGCGCCCCAACGCTTCTTCGCTGGCCCCGTCGTTATATATCTCCGCCGTGTCAAAATAATTGCAACCCACCTCCAGGGCACGCGCAACCAGTCGTTCCGTTTCCCGCTCATCTTGCGGTCCCCAGTAATCCTGATCCGTTCCTCCAAACGACCAACATCCCAATCCAAGCGCCGGCAAACTGACCTTCCCGCCGGCACACGTTCTCCGCTTCATCTTCCAAACCCCTCCTCCCCTTTAAAGCTGCCTCAACAAGGAGGCCAACGCAGGATAAAGCGCTTCATAAAGTTTCGCCCGTTCACGATAAAACTCGTGACGTACGGGGTCGGGTTCGAAAACCCGGTCCATCGCCACACAGCGGCGAACCGCTTCTTCCGCGCCGGCGTACTTTCCCAATGCCATACCCGCCAGAAGAGCCGCCCCCAAGACACCCGCTTCCGTCACGCGCGGGCGGATGATCGGCACACCCCAAATGTCCGCCTTGATCTGGAGCCAGCGATCCGATCGCGCCCCACCCCCCGTCACGAAAAACCGCGAAGTGTCTATACCCATCTCCCGAAGCGCGGCAAGACTTTCGACGAAATAGAATGTCTCCCCCTCCAACACGGCCTTGAAGATTTCGCCGCGCGACGTGCCCGCTCGAAGCCCCACAATCGCCCCGGCCGAATCGGCGATGAATCGCGGCGGACCCGTCGTTTCGAAATGGGGCAATACAAGCAGACGAGTTGGCATCTCCGGGACCTCCGCGTTGAGAAGGGCATAGACATCCGCTTCAGACCTTTTCTCCGCCGCCGCAAAGACATCGCGAAACCATTTCACCAGCGACCCGCCTTGATTATAGAGAAACGAAACATAAAGCCCCGGCAATACGTGGTGCTCGATGTTGAGTCCATGACGCAACAGGCGATGGGGTTCGGGGATTTCGGCATAGACGGGTGTCAAGCATTCAAACGAGCCGATCCCACAGACCGCCTGTCCGGGCCGCACCAACCCTGCACCCAAGGCATTGCAACATTGATCATGCCCCCCGGAGACGAGAAGAACCCCCGGTTTCAAACCGCACACACGCGCCGCGTGGTCCGAAACCCTTCCCACCACCTTCCCCGCCGGCACACAAGCCCCCAATTTTTCGCGCGGCAGCCGGGCAAAGGCAAGCAGTTCTTCCGACCAATCCTCGCGCCATAGATCAAAGAGCAGAGTCCGATTCGCGAGGGAATAGGTCGCAACCGCTTCGCCGCCCAGTAAAAAAGGCACCGCATCGCCCCACAGCAAAAAATAGTCGGCCCGCGCGAACCGTTCCGGTTCGTGATCCCGAAGCCATAGCAGTTTGGGCAGCGTATAGTGAACCCCTAGGATATTGGGATTGATCCGGTAAAACCGCTCCTGAGAATACCGGCGGCAAAGCCCTTCGATGTATTCTCCCCCTCGCAAGTCGGAAGAGAGGAGACTCCGGCCGAAAACGGTTCGATCGCGCGTGACCATCGCAACCGCTTCTCCCATCGACCCCGCGCAGAGGGCTTCGACGGGATCTCCCGCCCGCTCCGCGCCTTCGGCCGCTTCGCGAATCACAGCGCAGACCGATTCCCATACCGTGGGTCCGTCTAACTCCGCCCATCCCGGTTGAGGACGAACCGTCGGATATTCACGGTACCCCCCTGCCAGGGTACACCCTTCGACCGAAAACGCGACGGCTTTACACCCGGTGGTCCCAACGTCAACGCCCAGCAGACTCATAGCCGCGTGACCATATAGCCGAGATATTTCTCCATCGCCTCCACTGCCGGAGATGCCGCGTGACCGGGTGCCACGCTGACATGGTGTCGATGGCCTTCATACCCGATCGTCTGAAGTTTCGCCTGCAGTCCAGGAATTTCCGCCACCCCGGCACAGCCGAAAAACTCCTTGGGAATGGGATCGTCCGTAAACCGTCCTTCCCCGACATACACGCGAATTTTCCCATCGCGGGTCAAAGCGCTTCCGAACGTGAAATCGCCGGGGGCAATCCGACCCGTATTGCAGCCAAAACCTTTCCCATCGCCCACCGCATTGGCCAAAATGGCGTGGTCCGTGATGGCGCCCCGGCCCGTCATCAAACTGGCCGGAACAGGGCCGCAATGGAAGAGAATACATTTGTCGGCCTCCTCCCCGTAGTTGTTGTTCCAGTCCAAACAGGCCGGCGCTCCGCCGGTAGCCAGTTGCAACGCCCGCATCATGAGCGCATTGCCCACATCCACCTCGCACGCCGCCGGAATCCCTCGCTCGTTCAGTTCCGAGAGCACCACGCATGGCGAGATACCCAGTTGCTGCTGCATCTCCACCCAACAGCGGACGGCGATCCCATCCAAACCGTTCGCTTCAATCAAACGATCCAGTACAACACCCAGCCGAGCGATGGTGTCGAACGCTTTCCGAGGCGTCTTCCCCCACCCGGCATAACGTTGAAGCCTCGCCGCTTTCGCCTTTAACGCCGGATCACTCGCTTTGAGCGAGGCCATCGCAGCGAATAGGCCCGAAAGATCGTACGTTTCGACGGTCACCCCGTGCTTCTGCAACGCCACCTCGTCCATCCGGACCGTCTTGAACGCAGTGGTCCGCGCTCCGATGGCCCCCAGCGTCAGTCGCCGAAGCCCGCCCACAACTCGGCATAGGCGATCGAAATAGTCCAGATGAGCCCCAAATTCTTCACTCCGGGGATGCACGGTATGCGGAGGCAGAATGGTGAACGGCAGCCCATACTGAACAAAAACATCCATGATGGAGAATTTCCCACAGAAAGCATCCCGTCGGACCGCCGGCGCCATCTTATCCAGCGCGTCGGGATAGGCCTGAATGAGGATCGGCACGCCGCATTCGCGCAAGGCGGCAATGGCACCCGTTTCGTCGCCGAAGTTCGGAAGGCAGAGAATCACCCCGCCGAACTTTCCGCGATGACACCGCAAAAACTCCGCGTAGCGGGCTCCTTCCTCCGGCGTTTCGACCGCCCCATGTCGGGTGGCGGAAGAGTCCATGGCCAAAACCCCGAAGCCCCGTTCTTTCAGAACTTCCGTCAGTTCCGCGCGGGCGGAAGCTTGAAGCGAGGCGGGAAAGAAACCGCGGTTGCCGAAAAACAGCGCAAAGGTGGTTTTAGGAACAGGCATGATACGCTCCAGTTTAGGGTTCTGAGAGAAGCCGATCCACTGACCCCATGGCGCCCAGCTCTTCGCGAACAACCCACTCCGTCGCTTCACGGACTCGTTGCTGCGCCTCGGAAAGCGAATGGCGAAGCCCCTCTTCGTAGGCTTGGCGAAGCACGGTTCCGACATTGATCTTTGCGATTCCGTGCGCAACCGCTTCCCGAAGACATTCCCGCCTGATGCCGGAACCTCCGTGGAGAACAAGAGGGATGTTGACGGCTTGACGAATAGCATCCAACCGCTTGATATTGAGACGCGCTTGGACCTTTTTCGCGCTTCGTGCCGCACCCTGAATGGCCCCGTGAATATTGCCGATCGCGACGGAGAGCCAAGCAACGCCGCTTTCCCGCACAAAGCGGGCCGCTTGTTCCGGCTCCGTAAATCCTTGGCCGCTTTCGAACAGTTCTTCATAGGGAGGCAGCGGACCCGCTTCATGGCCAAGCACCGCGCCCAGTTCCCCTTCGACCGGCAGACCGGCTGGCCGAGCGAGGACAACGGCCTGGCGCGTCATGGCAATATTTTCATCCAGGGGCAGACGGGAGCCGTCCACCATGAGGGACTCATAACCCAGGGCAATTGCTTCGACGAGAATCGGCTCCCAGGAGACCCGACGGCCGTCTTCATCCAGCACGGGCACATGATCCAGATGGAGGCGGGTGAATTGAGGATCGGCGCATTGGTGATATTCGTCTCGAACCGCTTTCAGACTGCGGGCTTCGAATTTGACCCATTCAAGCCTTGCCACCTGAATCAGACCGAAGGCTCGGGTTGCCCGCAAGGCGGCAACGATGGGCGCCATCATGGGGAGGTATGGAATATTGAATGCCGGTACGACAATGTGTTGGGTAAACGCACGGTTGATTATTTCGGCTGTTGTCGGCGGCGCCATGCTCTATTTCCTTCCCCTGTCCCGGCGCCTATCCTATTCCAATCCCATTCGAAGCGCAACCGTTACACCTCCCCCTGGGGTCAGACCTCTACATTCAACATTTCCCATTCTCGTTTTACTTTCACGGCGTTTTGCCTGGCGGCGCTGGATCGAGCCCTGGAACGAGGGGCGCCGGGAATCTTCAACACCGACCAGGGGGCGCAGTTCACCCGCGAGGAGTTCACCGCTCGGCTGGAGGCAGCGCAGGTGCGCATCAACAGGGACGGCCGGGGGCGGGTCCGACAACATCTTCATCGAGCGGTTGTGGCGCAGCGTCAGGTACGAGGAGGTTCATCTGCGCGATTACGCGGACAGGGCGGAGGCTCGTCGCCCCCTTGGGGGCGGGGAGAGGAAAATAAAAAGGAGGTGAACAACCGAAAAATCATTAGCTTACCTCACTCCGGAAACTGTCCAATCAATGGGGGGGAAGCTCCTTCTTCATGCTTCGTGTTCCGGTTTCGGTTGCTCAAAGATGGTCGCGCGGATCTCCTGAGCAGAGTACGTCTTTTTGACAGAGAAATGAAAAACCGGCACTCCGGCAGCCGCAAGCGCCTCGTCGATAAACACGTCTCTGGCTTGTCTTCGGGGGTGTTGATGGCTGGAATCATCAAGTTCCACCACGAATTGCACCGAAAAATCGCTCGGATCGCACACGACGAAGTCCAGGTGCTTACTTTGAATCCGATTGAACGCCTGTTGCCGGGCACTCCCGCTCAATCCGGGTTTCACCCTGATGACATCCGCAAGGCGCACTTTGCCCAACACCTTGAATTGATTCCCGAGGGCCAGCTCAAGCACCCCAAAAAACGATCTTTCTGCTGGCGTGAAGAGAACTGGTTCCTTCTGGTAGGGAAGGGCAATTTTCTCTTTGATAAATCCAGGCAGAACGATCTTGACGACACGCGTTGCGACGATGAGCAGAATCAACAGTCCGATCAATGAAAATAGTGCATGCATTTCTTATCTCTCCTTGTCAAACAGCACGCGTCATGTCCGCGTTTCAGGGCGTAAAATGCACGCGCTTGTTCGACAATTTCTACTCCAAGGCAAACGCCGGTTCTCCGCTCAAGTCGGCCAAGACCGCCCTGGCGGAAGCCTCTTCCTCGACTGTTCCGGAGATCGCCAACCATACAGCACCTTCTGCACCGCACACTCCGCCAGCCGCAACCAGTTCTGCTCGTGCGCCAGTCAGAATCGTGCATGCCTCCAGTTCCGTTACGACTTCTCCTGGAACCGGGAGCATCCGTGCGCCAACCGCGTCCGGCGCATTCAAGCGCGCGGCGATACTGTTCAAGTCGGTCGAGACACGCTTCTCAAGTCCGACCGGAAGGATGAGGCGCACGCGCCTTCCTACAACGGCCTGCAGTGCAGCCGTGATCGTGCCACCTTTTGGATGCCCGATCAGTATGCCAGCCTGTTTCCGCACAAGGTCAACAGCATTTGCACCCTTCAGAATGACATCACCTTCCCTCAGGGAATCAAGAACGTCGAATAGAGTCATGCCCTTCAACCATGTCCCTTTCTGGATCACCACATCACCTGGGAATTGGCTCTCGTCGGGCAACCGACCAGTATCCGTTGTCTTCTCGCATGGTGGCAGCGTGATTCCGCGAAAAAAACGCTGACGTGAGAACCCATCAGCATTCCCGCAAAGCGACAACAACTCCTCGGCCACATATCCATTAGTCGTTCCGGCGACAACAACGATCGTGCCAGACCGAAGCGCCGTTTGGATTGCCAGATGATTCGTGATGGCCTTAGCAATCAGTCGCTTTCCGGCGGCAGGCGTTATGACGACTTGTATCACCTCGTTTCTCCTATGAAGGAGGGGACATGGCATTTCCCCCTCGAGGGTGAGGAGAGGATAGGGGAATCGGGCTTCGGGAGCAACTCTTCGCTGAAGAAGGGCGGGAGGAGGCCGATGCGCGGGTCGATCGTGGGATCGCGTTGGCGGATGATCGGGATAGGGGTCTGGTGGTTCTTGTAGGAGTGGGTGCGGGCGTAGTTAAAGAAGAGTGGATAGGGGGTGACTTTGGCGAGGAAGTCGGGGCGGTGGTGGAACGGCTCGATGGTAAAGCGTTCGTGTTCGATGAGGCGGTGGAAGGTTTCCACAACGCTCTGGTAGGTGTGGGCCGCTGGGGGGATCGTGCGATGGGTCGCATGAGGATGGTGCTCGATCCGCTGGGTGAACGCGCCGGGGCCCTTCTGAAGCCAGAAACCGACGAACTCGCTGCCGTTGTCGGTCTGGATCGTAACGGTATGCGGAGCCACCCCGCAGACCTTCAGGTGGCTGAGGATGCGGTCGGCAAACGGCGTGGCACAGGTGAGGGAACGCTCCTGAGCATAGGCCAGGAAGGTCAGGCCGCTGACCACGTCGCGGGCGGTGTACTGGCAACGCGGCAGGCCGAAGCGGGTCATGGCGGGCCAATAGTCGGGGATATCGAACAGATCTTTGGTATCTATATCGAGTTGCTGGAACAGCCGCCACTGTTGCTTGATGGCCCGCAGGTCGTGCTTGACGCGGTGCTTGCGGCGCCGGGGGCGGATGAGTTGGTGCTGACGACAGACGCGGGCGATGGCCTTGGCGGAGCAGGGCAACGCGACGTCTCGCTTCAGACGCTCTGCGCCCCACGTGGGCAAGCGGCGCTTCAGGGCGAGGATGGCGGCCTCCGTCTCGGGCGCGATGCGCGCGGGCCGCCCCAGACACCGGATACGGCCCAGGGGATACCCTGTCCCTTCCGTGTTCCATTAAGCCTTCGATTCGCGCTTGATTTGGACCTGGTTTTTAAGATAGTTTTCCAATCATTCCCGCTCGGGTGGTGAAATGGCAGACACGTTAGGTTGAGGGCCTAATGGTAGCAATACCGTGGGGGTTCAAGTCCCCCCCCGAGCACCAAACCCCCTTTCCATGAGAATCCTCCTCGCCACCCGCAACCCCCATAAGGCACGCGAAATCCGCGAAATTCTCCAATTTCCTCAACTCGACGTTTTGACGATCCCCGAGTTTCCTTCTCCCCTCCCCGAAGTCGTCGAAGACGGCCATACGTTCGAGGAAAACGCGATCAAAAAAGCCCTCACCCTGGCCCTGGCTTCCCACCTTTGGACCCTTGCGGACGACTCCGGAATCGAAGTCGAGGCGTTGGGCGGAGAACCCGGCGTCGCTTCCGCCCACTATGCAGGCGAACACGGAAACGACGCGGCCAACAATGCCCTCCTGCTCCAAAAACTCGGGCCGAATTCCAACCGCCGAGCCCGTTTCCGTTGCATACTCGCCCTCTCCAGTCCGCACGGGCGCTGCCAATACGTCGAAGGACAGTGCTCCGGCATGATCGCTCCAACTCCCCGCGGCCAAAATGGATTCGGCTACGACCCCCTCTTCATCCCCGACGGTCACACCCGAACGTTCGGTGAAATGTCGGCGGGGGAAAAAAACGCCCTCTCCCACCGCTTCCGCGCCCTCCAAGCCGCGCGCACCAAATGGGCCGCGCTGTTCGCACAGCCCAATCCCTCCGATTGGCCTACCGGCCGCTGAATCTCACCACCGCTTGTCCGGACTCCATGGCACCACATCGGCCGTCTCATACAGCCAGCGCAACGTCTGCTCGCGCAACGCATTGACCACCGTTCCGAGCGAGGGATCCGCAATCCGATTAACCCGTTCTTCCGGATCGGCCCGCAAATCATACAACTCATCCCGTTCCCCGATCCGTAAGACATATTTCCAGTCCTGGGTTCGGCACATCACCGCTTTGGAATGAAACGGACGATCATCCCGCGCCTGAAGAGCCATCCGTGGCCAGTAAGGATGTTGCTCAAATGGTTTGCCCGGATAATGCGACTCGAGTTCCATGCAATGCCGCTCCCCCGGCAACCGCCCCCCTTCACAATAAACTGCTTCGCGATGGCTGTCCCGTTCGCCCGCCACCACTCCCCATAGGCTCTGCCCGAAGCGTGAATAAGATGGATTCAATCCCAGCAGGTCATAAATCGTCTCGCTCAGATCGGTCAGTTCCACCATCGCGTCGGAAACGCGCGGTTTGACCGGAACGCCCCTCGGCGGCTTGATCACAAACGGCACCCGTACAAGGCAATCTTCAAAAGTATTCTGTGTTTTTTCCACCAGTTCGTAGTCGCCGGTAAAATCCCCATGATCCGCGAAGAAAAAGATCGCCGTTTCCTCGTAAATCCTTTCCTCCTTCAAGACCTGGATCAATTCCCCCAACAACGCATCCACCCGCATGCACATGCCCAAATAGACCGCCCGCAACTCCCGCCATCGCTCGGGCGTCCAGCCTGCCAGGTTGAAATTCCGATGGAGCGCCCCCAAGAGGCATGGCTTTCCCTCCCACGAATTGGGCGGTCGAATCGGCGGCGGAACCCGTGCGCGATCGATGGCCGAAAAAAACGGTTCTTCCACGCCATAAGGCGGATGGGGATTCCCAAGAGGAAGGTAAAGGCAAAGCGGCTTGTCGGACGGGCGATTCCGAATCTGCCGAATCGCTTGCTGGATATTCCACCAGTCGAAATCTCGAAACCACGCCTGCCCCGGCTTCTTCTCATGACGGCCGATGAAAAAACTATAATACGTGTCCGTTCCCGGCTTCCCCCTGGCCTTTTCATACAAGTTGCCGTGTGGATTCCCATCGGATTCAAATCCCTTCCAATCGGTGAACGCATCCGCATAAGGCGTCAAGGGAAATTGGGCGGGAACCAGATCGTTTTTTCCCCCCCAAAAAACGTGATAGCCCGCCTCCCGAAGAATCGGCAGAAGAAAGGTTTCGCCATGCTCGGGATGCAACATGTGAAACATCGTCCGATGCCCTCGCACATGCGGATACCAGCCCGTCATGAATGCGCAACGGGAAGGCGTACAGACCGGATTCTGGCAGAAGGCGTTCCGAAATGATACAGCCTCCTCACGAACCAGCCGATCCAGGACGGGCGTTCGGGCGGCCGGATGGCCCATATGGCCGAGACAATCCCCGCGCCATTGATCGGGATTGAAAATCACGATATGAGGTCGTCGCATGCTTACCCTACTCCCTCGTCTTTTCCGGTTGCCTTTCGAACAGTCGCTCAATCAATCGGGGCAAATCGCGATAACGTGACAAACGAATACCCGTTGCCCCACCTCCCGGACGAGGCTCCACAAAAGAGGGCTTGGGATCAAGCCCAAACCGGCGATAAAAGGCTCGTTCAATGAACCGCTTCACTTCCTCCGAATCGGCCATCCTCCGGTCTACGTGGACCTGAAAATAGTCCCCCTGCCCCGCCGCATTCACCCGAAGCGCGACCGCTTCCGATCCGAAAGCCCGCTGAAGCATCGCTTCCGCCAAATCGAGCAAGGCTAACCCACGGAAAAAATTCGATCCTTCGATTCGCGCAAAATCCGGCGGCTCCCCTTCCAGGGCTTCCTCCTCAAGGCCGCGGTCAAAATCAAACCAACCGGCGCCCATATGCTCCAACCATCGCGCCATCCGAGCCGGACCCTCCACGCCCCTCTCCCACGAAACCTCCCGCTCTAAATCGGCCCGATTCGGCAATCGTTCCCACCGGATTTCCACCATTCGATCCCCCCGCTGCGATCGCGTCACCCACTGGATCCACTCCTCTGGATGATGCACAAGATAGGCATTTTTAGCGGTTTCTCCAAAAAGATAGGCCACCATGGCGCGCAAGGGCACCCCCTGTTCCTCGACAGTCTCGCCCGATAAAAGCGTACGCTTCAACACCGGTTCCCTCCAGCCTTCCAAAAGCGCTGCCGGCATCGCCGCCGCCAGCCGTTCCGCCTCCCGCTCCTCTCGCCCCGCAACCTGGAGCTGTTCGGCATACCACCCTCGCTCCGCCTCAAGCCGAGCACGAAGTTCCTCTCGTCCGATCCTCATGGGAAGTCGCCCCAAAAGCGCGGCAATCCGACGGCGACTTTCAACGGAAAAAATCCCTGTTTGGATCACCTCTTCCTCAACCCACTTGAAAAAGGCCGTGTCAAAGGGAAGATGCGTCAGAACAGCCGCAATTTCGGCAGCTTTCCCAGTCATTTTTCGAAACTCGCCCGCCGTGAGAACGGGTCCTTCGGACCGCTCCGCATATCCGCCCCATGACCACCGCCACGCCTCGCGATCCCGCTCCACACTGTAAGGAAAAAGAATCGCGATGCGATCGGCCGGCACGGGAAACATCCCCAACACCCGATAGCCATCGGAGGGATTGGAGGAAATCAGCGCTCCCTGCCCCGGACTCCCTTTTTGCTCCGTCGCCTGATCCAGCGACCCGGCTCGGACGCCGGTTCCATACTCCGCCTGACTGGCCAACCAGATGAGCAAATCGTCCGGAAGCCCCAAATCATAGAGCGCGTTTAGCGCATTCTTGACCGCCAAGGTTACGGCGGAGGAACTTGAAAATCCCCCTTTGGGAATGCCCCCCGTGATCATGACCCGCAGCCCACGGAATCGATGGGCGCCCAGCGCCGACTGGACCTTAGCGCCGAGATGGCCGCTCCGCAGCGTCCGCAGAGAGGCCAGCGCATTTCCGACAAGGGCAAACGGCCGCCGCATATTACTACTGACCCAGAGAGAGGCTGGTGGAAGGGGAAGCCCCTTGGCGCGCCGGGCGGCCACTTCCTCGTCGCTAAAATATCCCAACGCCAGCAGCAGCTTTTCCGACATCCGGGTTCCAAATACCTCGTAGGCATGAAGATCGGAGACCTGGGAACCCGGATACATTTCGGGATCATCCGCCGGCAACGCGTTGACGCTTTCCCGATAACGAGGATCCATGGGAAACAAATGAATCCGCCGATCGTCCGCTTCCTGAACCAGCACTGCCACTTGCTCGCGGCCCTGCTCATCGGCTGCTCCGATCGCCATCTGCCAGGCCGGGCCATAAAACCGTGCCATGTCGGGATGCATGAAAGCAATCCGCAGACGCCCTCCCGAAAGACCGATCGCTACGGGAGCGTCAGGCTCAAAGCGCAGTCCCTCGCGCTGTTCCCCCTCAAGCAGTTCGGCGAGTTGCCGCGCAAAGGATGCCACCTGGCCAGCCGGCCGATCCTTTATCAGATGCTCAATCGCCGCTTCCACCTCGCGCTCTTCCCCCTCCCGAAGGAGGTCCCGCCGCGCCAGGGCCAGAGCTTCAAGAATTGGCAAGTCCTCGGGGCGTGTCAGATCGGCAACCAATAGATCATATTCCCGATCCGCAGGACCCGTCGTAACGGTGCGAATATCCCCGCCGCGTGTCGCCAGAGCGGCCACAATATCCGTCAAGTAATATTGTCCCTGTGCATTGTTCGGTTTCATTTCCGCCAATAGCCGGCGGAGAAGCCGTGCCCGAATGAGATAGAGAGGGCAATTCCCTTCCGTCAGATTCGCCAGCGCTTGCCGTGCGAGTCCATCGGCTTCGGCTTGTAAGTCGCGCTCTTCGATGATCCGCACCACTCGCCCGTTCGTATCGCGCAAAATCCGCCCCTTCCCTTGATGGCGCGGCGGCTCATATTGGGCCGTCAGAAAGGTCAGATCGGCAGGCTGCTCCCCCCGCCGATGTTCGGCCCACAATCGTTCGAAAATAATCGCCGGCACCACCCGATCCCCCATCGCAATAAAAACCGGCGGATCAACTTTTTCCATTTCCGGCAGGCAGAAGGACTCGTAAACGGCAAAGGCCGTGCCCCCCACAGGGTTCTCCGACCGCACATAAAAAAGATCGTTCCCTAAAGCGGCCGCCACCTCTTCATGTCGATACCCAATAATCCCAATAATCGGCCCCGGAAAACAACGACGAAACGCATGAACCGTATGGCGGGCAAGTGGAAGACCCGCAACCTTCTGAATACATTTCGGAGAGGCGCCGAAACGGGTTCCCTTTCCGGCGGCCAGAAGAACCAGCACCGGCGAGGAGGAGTCCCACGGAAAACGCGTCATGTCTAGAGGGCGGATGACTCTCGTCGGATCGAGACCGACTGCATCGGCCAGCGGCAATGGTTCCATCGGGGGATTATTTTTCATGGATTTTTCCCGCCGAACCCCTTCAACCGGGAATCCGTTTCCGCTTGCAAGTTCACAACAAGCCGCGACCCGCGGGGTTCCGGCCTCCACTCCGCCTCCACGTGGCCCACCTCCTCCAGCCACACAAGCCATTCCCGCCATACGCGAATTTGCCGCCGCATCTGCTCAGCAGAAGGGGTTCCACCTACCGCATAGGAAAGGGAAAGAGCCGCAAGAAACTGACCGAGGGTTTTGGACAACCGCCGGCCATCGACCCCAACCTGCAGAAGCCGAACCTCGGGAGGATCTAAAACTCCCCTGTGGGGGATAAGGGGAATCAAGTTTTCAAACGCCCCGAGGTTCGAACCCAGGAAAAACCATCCTTCCGCCACCGTGAATGCCGCTTCTTCCGAGGGGGCAAAGTCCCGATAGAAGCCACCCAGCGTTCCTTCGATCGCCGTCGTCTCCCATCCGCCGGAAATGCCGGCGGGGCGTGGAACCAGCCCCCAGGGCTTGTTCTGATTGATCAGATCAAGAACCGCCCCTGCCGTTTCCCGCGCCCGCTTTTCCTCCGAAGCCGGCACAGCCAACACCAACAAGGGCACCTTCAGCCCACGGATATATCCGGACAAGCCACTGCCGAACAGGCTTCGAATACGCCCCGCCCGCTCTCCCCCGTAAAGCGCCACCCAGAGCGGAACCTCGCGTCGGCCGGCCACACCTTCCACCAACCGATCCAGCCAGAGGGCCGCCTCTTCATCCCACGCCCGAAGCAAGGGATACAGCCATGCCCAAGGAAAAGCCGCACTCCCCTCCGCCTCCTCCTTCAACCGCTCCAACGGCCCCCATGAAGCTGCCACGGCAGGTGGGGCGGGCCGATCTAAGAAAAATTCCACTCTCGACGCGTTGGCCGATCCCAAATCGGCTTCAAAACAATACAGTTCGGATCCCCCGTCCCCCCGTCGGGCACGGACCCACCCACAGTCGAGCGTTACGGCGTGTCCAAGCTTCCGGCGCACCTCCGCCTCGATTCCCGCTGTGCGGACATTGAACAGATACGGCGTATTCTCAGCAGCCAGAAGAGCCGTGCGTACCGCCGACGGGTCAGGAGATAAGGCCGCCAGTACAAGCCCTTCCCGAACCGCGACGGAAAGATGCCACCCCGACGAGAACCCCTTCAGGTTGGAAAATACCCAGATTGCCCGCCCCGGTTCTGCCCGAACCGGTCGCGCTTCCGTCGGCCCCTGCAACTCCAACAACCAACGCAGCCGCTGGGAATATCCCCCCGCCCAAAAGGAAAAAAGCCATGCCGGCGCGCCACTCGAACGAAGCGCGGGAACATAAGCAGTGGCCATTTCACGGCGGCCAAGCCGCTTCTTCCAAACCGCCCCCTCGCCCATGGATAGCGCCGTGACAAGGGCCGTAGGGTCAGTCCCGAAGCGCTGCAACGCTGCCCTCACCCACGGATGAGAAAGAAGACGATCTTCACGGTCCAACGGAACCCGATGCCAGGACACAAAAGCCGCATCGGCCGGAATCCCACGAAGCACCTCTCCTTCCTGATAAGGAACCGAAAATATCCACACAAGCGATAACCCGGCAAAAACCGCGAGCAAAACCCAGAACAAAACAGCTCGCATTCGAAGGGCACCCGTCATGGACCCCTCACGCTTCCAACCAGTTCCGAAACATCGGAGAGATTATGCCGGACGAGATAATCTCGAATACCCGCCACAACGGCAAGGGCAGCCGTGGGATCGGTAAAGTTGACGGTCCCCACCGCAACCGCCCGAGCCCCGGCAATAAGAAATTCAATTGCATCGCGCGCCTCAACAATCCCTCCAATTCCAATGACAGGGATTTGAACCGCCCGCACCGCTTCATAGACCAGTTTAACGGCAATCGGATGGATCGCAGGACCCGAGAGCCCCCCTGTAACGTTCGACAAAACAGGCCGTCGAGTCTCGATGTCGATCGCCATGGCGGGATAGGTATTGATGAGCGAAAGGGCGTCGGCTCCGGCTTCCTCGGCAATGCGTGCAAGGGGATCAATTCGCGTCACGTTCGGGGCCAATTTGACAATCAACGTCCGAGAGGTCTGTTTTCGGACGGCGCGGACGACCCGTTCGAGCATGGCAGGATCGGTTCCAAAAGCAATTCCACCTTCCTTGATGTTCGGGCAGGAGACGTTCAGTTCAAGTCCGGCGATTCCCTCGGCCGCTTCCAATCGAGTGGCGACGGCTTCATACTCCTCGAGTGTCCGTCCCCAAATGTTGACAATAACGGGAATACCCAGCTCGCGCAGAGCCGGCAGATAGTCCCGCGTAAAGCCTTCCACTCCCGGATTTTGAAGCCCAATCGCATTCAGAAGACCTCCCCGAACCTCGGCCAGACGAGGCGGGGGATTGCCGGCCCAGGGTTCCAGGCTGATCCCTTTGACAACCATCGCGCCCAATTGTCGAAAATCCACCAGATCGGCATATTCCGTACCGTATCCGAACGTGCCGGAGGCGGTCATTACCGGATTCTTCATTCGAATCCGTCCGATCGCCGTTTCCAAGCGCGGCACGCTCATGCAAACTCTCCTTCCCAGAGGATCTGTCGGCTTTCAAAGACCGGCCCATCCCGACAGACCCGGGCCCATTTCCAGCTTCCCGCTTTTTCGGGATCTTGAATTTTCACGACACAGGCAAGACATACCCCCGCTCCGCATCCCATCCGACGATCGAGCGACAGCCACGCCTGAACACCGTGTTCGACGGCCAGCAATGCCACGGCACGAAGCATCCCATCCGGCCCGCACGCATACCATACAGTCGGGAGAGAAGAATGCTCCGCTAACCATTTTTCCAGCATAGCCGTGACAAGCCCCTTGCAGCCCGCCGAACCATCTTCCGTCGCCATATGAACGTCCCAGCCCAGCGCCTTAAAATCGGAATCGCCCAAGAGATCGGTCCGCCCCTTCCCCCCGAGAAAGACCACCCCTTTCTGAGAGGTGCGTTCGGCCAGAAAAAAGAGGGGAGCCGATCCATACCCACCCCCAATGAGCAACGGATGAAAACCATCGGGAAGGGGCGGAAAACCGTTTCCCAATGGCCCCATTACGCTCACCCGGTCGCCGGAACGCAACCTGGCCATGGCCGCGGTTCCTACGCCGACCTGCTTGTAGAGAATCGTGATGCGATCGCCAACCGCCCGATGGAGACTGAACGGGCGCCGTAGGAGATAGGCCGGATCAAGCCCCGGCAGGCGGAGATGCACGAACTGGCCGGGCCTTGCACGACGCGCGATATTCGGCGAGACAAGGGTCATCAGCCGATAGTCCGGTCCAAGCGTCTGTTGCAATGCAACCTCGGCCTCTTCGATCGTTCGAGACGTCACGTCCGCATGCATGGAATGGCGTCATCATAGCCGAATCGCTCTCCGCGAAACAAGCCGTGATTCCACCCCTTTAACGTTCCAAAAGCACAATGTCTGCCGATCCGAGCGGCAACGAACATCGGATTTCATTTCCTTCGTATAAAAAGTCCAAGGGACCATGACGCACGGAATGCACTGCTTTCGGAGTGAACGAAACGGAGGCGCGAATTTCGATTCGTTCCTGTAGCCGCCCCGTCCAGTTCAACAGGGTTATGGCCGCCCCTCGGTCGGAAAGCAGAAGCGGTGTTTCGATCATCGGACAGTTTACGCGAACCGGTGGAACGACACCGGCCATGCGTAGGGGCATCGCAATCCACGTGCGAATCGCGTCTGAAAAACCAATCGGAAGACCGTCGTTCTCCTCCGAAGCCGTATTCCAATAGGAAATGCCCGGCATCCATGCGTAATGGAGGATTCGCCCTTTCCCACGTGTCTGCTCCACAATCGCAGGATCCCCCTCACGAAAGCGAGCAAGGGTTCGATAGCCGCCCTCGAGCAGACGGCCTCGAACGCCATACGCGGTGAACGTCCCTTCTCCCCCTTCGCCTTCCCCCACGATAGGCAATCCGCGTGTGGAATCAATCAAAAGACGAGCGCGCGGTTTTTCGGCAAATCCCGCGAAATCCGAAAGCACGGCGGAAGGTTCCCCGTAACGATCCCCCATGCCCGCCCCGCTGACCGTCACCAACGTTCCTCCTCGTTCCACCCAGCCGCATAATCCCCGAAGCCCTTCCTCGGGAACATCGGGTTCGGTCAGGTAAATCACCCGCAGTCCATCCAGCGTGTTGGCCGAGGCTAAGTCCTCCTCATCCACCCATCCGACGGGAACGTTCTGATGCTGGAGCGCAACGTATAGCCCGAACAATTCAACCATGTAATCCACGGTTTTCGTGTCGATCCGAGGATTGGCCGCATCCCGGATAGGGGCGCCGCGCGTATCAAGCGCGTCCCAAGGCAACGCACTGCGCGGTGCCACGAATGCTACGGGAGAATGGGGAGGCTGTCCCGGCCAAAGCCAATCCTCCCCCCGCGCAATCATCCGATGGGCTTCCGCCATGGGCGGAACCAGGAAATCGCACTTTTCCGACCAGCAGTTTCTTGGAAAGTTGTATTCCGGGCCAAACGTGAAATAGCGAATGGCTTTCCCGCCCTTCCCGACGATGGTAAGGATTTTCTGCAGGATGCCTTCGGGGCGCTGTCCCAACACCCGGGGAATGATGTATCCTCCGAAGGAGATTCCGCCCCGGCCGGCTGCGCTGTGGAGTTTGGAGCAGTAAAAGGACCATTGAAACGCGCGGCTGTCGCCGAACCAGTCCTCGACCCATAACATTGTGGTGCCTCGCAGGCGGGCGAATTCGAACCAGTCATGGGCGCCTTGGGCCGCATCGGGACTTTCTTTCTCTGTGTTGCCGCCAAAAGCGCCCGGAATATAAAACCTCCCATTGGGATGAGCCCAGTTGGCATAGACCGGAAGCCCTGGGTAGAACGCATCCTCCAGCGCACGCGTGCATCGGGCATAGTGGCGCGCGGAATCCCAGGAGGGAAAGCGGACCGACCAGTAGAAAAGCCGACGAGAAGGCCGGTCCTTAACCTGGCTCCGCCCTATCGGAAACACATCTTCCCATCGAGCGGCCCCGACATCGGCCGGCGAAAGCCCCTGCGCGCGCAGATATTCCCGAAACCGCTCAAGAACGGCCGGGGTTTCCGCAATAATCCGAAACCGTTTGGGATATCCCCAAGCCGGTTCGTCCGCAATCGCAAACAACGCCGTATCCCGACGGGCGAATCCCGCCGCAAGAGGGCGGCCCGCCAGTTGCCTTGCCCATTCCCGAATTCGGTCCTCCGTCACCGTCGGATCATGATCAAACCCCATTCCCGGCGGCCAATGGTCGCCGTCCGCCGTCCAACGGATCCCCTCCCGCAGCAGAATCGCACGCTTCTCTGCCGTAGGGGAATGTCCTAGCACCAACACGGTCAACCCCAGTTTTGCCAAATGGGTCAGCCCTTCCTCCCAAACCGTCCGATCGTGATCGGCGATCGTAAACTGATCGGCTAACGGAAAACGGGTAGGCCGTTCATCCCTCCGCACCGCATGGGCTTCAAAGACAGGCCAATACCGGCGGTTGTATTCCGCCGCGCTTCGAAACGCGTACCGACCACCCTCCAAGCGTTCTATCAAAAAAAGCACCGAGGAGCCAAAAAGATCGAATCGCATCACACGGTCCGGCAACGTCTCGGAAGAGGCACGGAGAGATGCCGATTCCCCCCGCCCCGGAACCGCGGAATGCAAAGGCACCGGGCTCTCCTCCTTCGGAATCCCCCACCGGAATTCCAGTTCAACGACCCGGTTTGTATGCTCCGGAGACAACCGTCCACGGACGGCCAGAGGGGCGCTCGGAGGAAGCGAATCGTTGGGATAGACCCTTCGTACGGCCGCGATGAATGCCCGATCGGCAAGAACGAAATTCGACCATTCATTGCCCTCTGCCGCCAGCGGCTGCTCCAACCCGGCCAGACGAAGTCGGACTCGTTCGCGTGGAGCGCCCTTTTCTTGCAAAGGCGTCACGACTCGAAATCGCATCTGGAAGGGGGGAATCTGGTCGGCGCGACTCGCCTCAACCACCAGAGCCATTGCCGCCAGCAATGCCTTCAGCCCAACCCGTATTCTCATCGCAACGTAACCTCCCGCACCAGCACTTCTTCAGGGGTGACGAGGATAACGGAATTATCGTCTGCAAACACACGGCTGATATACGTCCCGCTTCCCCTCATCGGCGCCAGGGTTCCGAGCAGACGCCCCCGCCCCAAATCCCACAATTCCACCCGATCGCCCCCGTAAACGAAAAAATGGCCGGTCCGCCCCGTCGAAACGAGGGCGTTACTGCCACGGGCGGGCAAAGAACAAAGGGAATAGGGTTCCCACGCCAAGGTCGTCGCGTCCACGGTGATCCAGTGGATGCCGTTCTCCCCCGTCCACGAGCAGAGAAAATGGTTTGCGCCCAGCGCACCGGCAATGGTCACAGTATCCACGCCTTTCGGCATCCGTTGTTTCCGTTCCCATTGCATCGTTTTTCCATTCAGAAGTGCCAAATGGCAAAAGGGGGAACCAGGCTTGCCCATCCGATGATCGGTATGACGGCTGGTGCCGACCAAAAGAAGCCCCCTGTTCCATCCGGCGAGTCCCACGATTGCTTCCCCAGGAAAGGGGTCTTCCAGAAAACACGCTGTACCGATTCCCGTGTGAAAACGGGTCAGCACCCCGCCTGGTTCAGGATACGGGCGGGTGCAACCATAAAAAAGGAATTGTCCGTACACAGCGGCCGCCACCGGGCGCTGTCCGCGGGGAGGCCGGACGACGACCCGCGGATTTTCTGGGAATCGGGCCGGCTGGCCGGGAATGAATTGCACCAACTCTCCGCCGGTATAAATGGCCATGAAAACCGAAGAACCCACACGCCAACTCTTGACCGCTTCGCCCCACCCTGGTGCGACCCGTCCGCAGTCTTTTCCTTCTCCCGTTCGAAGATCGAGTTCCCAAAACCTCTGCGTAATAAAGGCGGAACCCACGATCCGGTCGGCGTCAACCCGGCAGAGCGTATCCACATAGGGAACCGTTTCCGCCGGCAGAAGACGGGAACACTCTATGGCGCCGGTCGCCGCATCCAAACGATAAAAACAGCCGTACACGTTCATCACAACGATTTTGCCCCGAGGGGTCAATTCGCAACCAAAGATCTGGGCGTCGGGAATCTCACATAGAAATCGAAGCGCTCCGCAGTCCGTTTCCCACCGATAAATCGCAATGGATCCGTTTCGGTCTTCCACCCCCCAAACATTCGCTCCCTGCCGAGCAAACCACACCATTTCACGGGGAGGTCGGGGCCCCCGCCGTGAAAAACGGCCGGTCTGCGGCTCATACCAGCCGCACTCCGGAATGTACCAGCGCCCCGCGGAATCCGAAATCAGCCGTGCCGTCAAGGGAGCAAACACATGGAAATGATCGGTCAAGGGACGTACTGCAAGCGTTTCCTTCCGAGGATCCCAAAGCAGCAATTCCTGCCCCGGCGTGGTCATAACCATCGACCATGTCCCGTCGCCGTTTGGAAAGGAAAATCGCATTACAGAGGCGCCCGGTCGAGAAGGATATTGGCGGCAGGGACGGCAGGAACGGGTGTCGAACGAAAGAACGATTGCCTGCCCTTCTAGCCCCCCCGCAAGCAGCAGTTTGCCGGTCGCAGCATCATAGGCCGGCCCTTGCCCGACGCGGGCCAAAGGGGCTCCGGTCGGGAATCGTTCGATTCGGCCCGTGGAGAGAGTCAACCGGTAGAGTTCCTGCAGGGTCCGACACAACCAGAGGACGTCGGAACCCTCTGCCACGGCCGCCGGTAGATGCCAAATGGGAATGCCGAACGGATAGCGACGGAAGTTTCCGTCTTCGTCAATCACCATTCCGGTCGAACCCCGAACCATGTTGTGGGTCGAGGTCCAAAACCGGTTCCGCCCGTCCCGCCCTTTGCCCAGCGGCAAAAGCCGGATGTTGATAAAAGGCTCTCGAACGCTCGGGAGAGGCGCCCGTCGCCAACGGCCTGAACGCTCGAATGCCGCTGCGCCTTTCATGCCGAACTCCTGAAATCGGAATACAAACGGCGGACGGAATCTCCAGCGCTTTTGAGAATCTCAATGGCCTGGTCTTCCCATGGATCCCGCTCGCAATCCGGTATCCGCCCCTCCTTCTGCAGCACTTCCACAGCCCGCCGAAGCCCCTCGTCGAGACGAATGCGCGGACGAAATTCACGAAAAGCACGCTGGGCTTTTTCTCCGCTGAACCAGACGTTGTAGATCCCCATCGTACCGAATCGGCGTGGGACACCGTCCCGGAGCATGAAAAAGGGAATGCTCACCTGCTCGACTTCCCGGCCAAGCGCCCGCATGACCAGCTGATGGTAATCCCGCCACGCCACAGATGAGGGCCCGACCGCATTAAAAATCTCCCCCGCCGCAGCGCCCCCTCCCTCCAAAATCGCCGTGAAGAGAATCGCCGCATCGTCGGCATGGAGAAACTGATGCAGCGGCGTTCCTTCGCCACAGACGAGAATCGGCTTCCCCTTCCGAATGCGATCGAGCCACTCCTGGCGGGCGCCGATTTGGCGAATCAGCCCCGACCGTTCCGCGTACGTCGTGGAAGGCCGGACAATGGTCACCGGAAACGTCTCGCGGCGGAAGGCCTCGAGAAAAACATCCTCCGCTTCAGCCTTGTTCCGGCCATACGGTCCGACAGGTCGCCGGGGGTGGTCTTCCGTTGCAGGAAGATGATCGAGGGGCAAGCCGTACACCGCGGCGGTCGAACAAAAAAGGAACTGCCGCACCCCGCGGAAGGCGCGAAGATCGCTTCGGGCTTGTTCAGGATTAAAGCAAATCATATCCACCGCAGCGTCGAATCGTTCGGCCTGCATCACCCGTTCAAACGATTCCGCTTCCGTTCGATCTCCTCGAATCAGACGCGCCCCCGTCGGCAATCCGGGGGTAATCCCCCGGTTGAAACACACCACCTCATGCCCCCGAGCAAGCAACAATCGGACAAGGCTCAAACTCAGCGTTCCAGTCCCACCGACTACCCCGACTTTCACAATCGGTTCTCCCCCTGCCGCTTGGAAAGGGAGGATGGTTCCCAAGCAAGCGAATAGTCGCGATGATCCGGGCTCGGATGCCCCCCTGGACCATAACCCGGAATCTGATGGACCCGGCGCAAGGGCACATAGATTTCCCGCAGGTCCTGTTCGTGCACCTCGAAAAGCAAGAAGCCCAGTTCAGCCCGAGCATCGGGCCATCGTCCGACCCACTGGACAAAGGAAGTGGCAGGGCCAATGACATACCGAATGCCTTCCGCTTCCACCGCATGGAAAAGGTGAACATGCCCGCATAAGACGCGCGTCGCTTGAGTGCTTCGGAACAGATTCAGAAGACGCGCCCGGCCGGGTTGATCGACTGAGAAATACCAGTTTCGGTATTGGGCGGGATCCCGGATGTCCCACGAGGGCTCATCGGGGCGATCGAGAAAAGGCGGCGAATGCATCATCCAGATGTGGTGTCCCGCAGGCGGCGCCCCTTTGAGTTGCTTCTCAGCCCAGTTCCAGAATGCCGCCTCTTCCGGCAAACCCGAATTGACCACCCCATCCGCCAAACCGGAAAACCGTATCCCTTTGTGTTCAAACGTCCACCACAACGGCCCAAAAACGGCGGCAAACTGCTGCAATTGCTCCGAAGTCACATTGAGCTCGATATCGGAACACTGGCCCGGCCCCCGAAATGTTCCTGCCACACGGGTGTGCTTGTTTCCCGTATCCATATTGCCGGCAATCACATGAACGGGAAAAGGAAGCGCATCCAAATCGGCTTTCATTTCCTCGAGCTCAAACCGGTGGAGGCTTCCATCCCGCGTGAGGTCGCCCCCTACCAAAAGAAGATCGGGTTCCAGTTCAAGAATCTGACGGCGCGCCTCACGCCAATTTTCCCGCCACGACGGATTGTACCGGAACGAACGGGGCGAACCCGGCTGCATATCCGCAACGAACACAAAACGCCAGGGCGTCATGGGCATTCTCCTGCTTTGCCCCCATCGGTCAGCCGACGATGCGGAACTTCGGGCCGCGGAAACGCCGGCGGCCCTTCCAGAAACTTGAGCGAGGCAAGGAACCGGTCCGCATCATAAAGCGTGGCGCCGAACCAAGGATTCGTGCCTCCACGATAGTTGAAAAACCCATGCGAACACCCTTCATAAAGCCATACCTCGCATAGGGCTCCGGCATCGGCCATCCTACGCTGAAATTCAAGCGCCGTGGCCACCGGAATCACCTTGTCCTCCGTGCCGAGAAAAAGCGCCGCAGGCGGGGCGCCAAGGGCAACATTATGATGCGGCGAGAATTCCCGCCACCGGGACTGGACCCGAGCATACCCGGCGCCGCCCGGCCCGTTATCCAAAGCAGGATTGAAAAGAACCAGCGCGTCCGGCCGGCAGGAAACCGTAACGTCTTCCCCCGGCTCATCAAAGGAACGGAGAAGCGCTGCCGCAGCAGCGAGATGTCCACCGGCCGATCCCCCGCCCGCCGCCAATCGGTTCGGGTCAAGACCCAATTGCTCCGCATGCCTTCGAACCCATCGTAACGCCGACTTGGCGTCCGCGACCGATTCAAAGGGCGTCGTCCCGTGCACGGAAGAAACCCGATACTCCGCCGACATCGCCACCATGCCCCGCGACGCCAAATAGGCGCAATGAGGAAAGAACTGGCTCGGAGACCCCCCCTGCCATCCGCCGCCGAAAAAGAACAGGATCCCCGGCCGGGGCGAACCCACCGGCGCAGGTTTTGGCCGGAACAGAAAGAGGGCCAATTCGGCGCCGTTCACCTGTTTGTAAACCAGGCGGTCGTCGGGAATAAACCGATCCGCCCCAAGGAGAACGGGATGTTCAATCGGAGGGCAAGACTTGGTCGGCTGAAACGATTTTCGTCGCCCAACGGGACAGACAGCCCGGCAAAGACCACAGGCATTCGCATACCCCAACGGCGATTGGCCGCCATGGGCCCGCCGGAATCCGCGACAACGTTCCGCATCGACTGGCCGATACGATTGGGGATCGGATGGGGCGTGAAGAGCCCCCCCCGGACAAGCCCGAATGCATTCCCCACACCGAACGCACGGATTCGGAATATCGGATCCCGTTGGCGGAAGCTCTGCATCCGTCAGAATGGCGGCCAATTGTACGCGGGGACCAAATGCCGGCGTCAAGAGAAGCGCGTTCCAACCGATTCGGCCGAGCCCCGCCCGCTCCGCCGCATGACGAAGCGACAGCGTCGGCCACGAACCACCCGGCGCCACAGAATAGGGCCGAAGCGCCGCAGAAGCTACGATCGGAAACGCCTGATGGCCGGATTCCTCAATCCAACGCGCAAGACGGTAACTCCGGCGAAGCATTTCTCCATTCACAATATCCTGCGTGTACGCTTGGGCATCAAGATTCCGAGAACACGCGAAACAGTCCAGATGCTTGAGGGCCAGAACAATGACCGACCGGCATTCCGACATAAGATCGCAGGGATGCGTCCCAGGCGGAGCTCCGGCAAATGCAGTGACAGGAGCTACCCCCCAGGCGTCTGCCAGTTCATTCAACAGCCGGTGCACTTCCCCTGCCTGCGTGTCGTTCATCGCTCCTTCTTTGAGCCTGCCTTGCCCCGTTTTGTTCTCTTTTTACCCGTACCCAATAATTCCCTCAGATGACCTTCCGCAGTGTCGAGCGCACGTTCCGCGGTTTCCAATTCACCCTTGGAAACGGCGCTGCGAAACGCGCAGAATGCGCCCAGAATCCGGTTCCTCAGGACCGCTTCGACGCTCAGCTCCCGAAGATTCAACAACTGGGAAAGTGTAAAAGATTCTCCAACCTGCGGCACGAGAGTGGGAAGCGCAGAATAGAGCCCACGAAGAAGTTGTAAGGCGCGGTTCAAAATCGGTCGTTCCGGCTCGGAAAGCCACGGAAGACGACGAGAAGCAGGCGGCAGAGAGCCGCGGGAACTCCCCGGGGTTGTCTGATACCAGTAGGCCACGCTGCTGTAGTCATTTTCGCAGTTGTTGGCATGCCCATGTTCGATCGTATAACGAAGCGACCGATCAAACCGAATCGGATCGGTTACAAAAAAACGATACATGGTATTTTGCCGGCTCCAGTCCCGTCGACGAATGAACGGAAATCCGCAATAGGGAGTGGCAAACGGTGCGTTCGGGGAAGCCCCTCCGCCAAAAATCTCTTCCGTTCCTGTGCCATGAAGCGTCGGAGGCCACTGCGCACCGTCCACAAACACCATGTCATCCCCCTCTCCCCACCATCCCCCCGCCAGATTGTCCACCCCCAGAACAAAACCAACCATCTGCCCCCTTCCCTTTGCATCCATAATCACATAATTGCCCGTTCCGCTCAGATGGGAAACTTCCGATGTCCACTCATTTCGGACGTCCACGCTGCCGGAGTCCGCCCGAGTGGGGCATTCCCGATTCCATCGGGCGTGAAACCGTAACACCTCATCGCCCAGCGGGCCGCATCGGTGATAATCCACATGATACCAGAACGACTCGATCGGAAATTCCGACTCGTTCGTCAGCTCAAGGCGGGCCGATTCCGAAAAAGGCATCGGAAAATAGGCCGTCATCCCATGAGTCGTGATGCAGGATTCCGTTCGAATGACGGAAAGAAGAAGCGAGGAAAAGGAGTCCGTATCCCCATGGGGCATCCCGAAGAAATCGCCCACAGGGACTTCCACACTCGGCGTTCGGCATCCCTCCCAATAACAGCGAATCACGACCCGCCGATAGATAAACGGATCGAGCGATAACATCAGGGCATAGATCCGCTTGATGCAGCCGGGACCTGGAATCTCAGCCAACACTTGGGTTTCACCCGGACGCAAAAAAATCCAGTCGCTGTTCTTTCCCCGGCGGTCCCAACTCGAGACCCGTTCGCTCCGCCGCTGTTTGAGAATGGCCAGCTCCTCGAGAAAGAGCCGACCAAAGTCAGGTTTCAGAGCAAATGGGGACGTTAAAGGGGTTAATAAGTCCTTCACGGGGTGAAACCTTCCGGCGGCTGCCGTGGCGCGTAGAGCAACACTGGTCGGAGAATGCCGCCAATGCCGATTTCATTCGGGAAGGTGTTGTCCACAGCGATGAGAAGCCGATTCGTTCCGACCGGCCGAAGGGCTTCCGTGACGTCAAATTCCACCGGCTTGAAACTGCCGGCGAATTGCTCGCCGATCTCCTTCCCATTCATCCAGACGCTCACTTTGCTGTCCACGCCCCCGAACCAAAGACGGCAAGAATGAACCGCTCCAGCAGGGGGTGGGAGTTCGAAGTCGTGCCAATACCACAGAACGCCGCGAAAGAACGGATGCCCCTGCTCATCCAACGTCGCCGAAAAGGTCTTCATCCGTTGCCATTCCTTCGTGCGATCGGGGTCGGGAGGCGGACGATTCTCCGGACGCCCCTTGACCAGAGGAACGCGATGCACCGGAAGTTCATCCGGAAGACGATACAAGACCCGTGCTTCCCGGGCGATGCGGCCTGCATCTTGAAACGCCCGGTGGTGAAAGAGTTCAAAGTACCGCTCGATGTTCGGTGACCAACTCACATTTTTTCCGAAAAAAAGCGGATATTTGCCGTATCCCATTCGATAATTCGCCAAAAAGGCTTCGCCCTGCCGCTCCGCTTCCTCCAAATCCCCCCGATTCAATGCATCCCGCGCGGCGAACCAGATTTTGGCAAAGTTCAAACTGTACCGAACGATTTCCACCCGCTGTTCGAAAGGCGAACGGCCCTGAACCTCTCCTTCGGCCTCCCGCAAGGCCTGTTCCAGCGCGTGCATCACTTCCGGTGTCAAAATTCGATGCATTCCCCAAACCCCTCCCGCCAACACTCGGCTGCTTTCATACGCATTTTCGAGGGCGGCGTCATACCCCCGCATCGCGGAAGCCGCCGGTCCATAATAGCCCGGATAAAATTCCTCGAGCAGCGCGGAAACATCGGTTCGCACATCCCAAAGCAGCCGGGCCGCCACGTAATTCCCCGGCATCATCGTGTGCCAGTTTGGATGGCTTTCGATCGTCACATCCCGTATGCCCATGGCATGCAAACGGGGAAGATCGCGTGTCCAATGAACCCTGCGCGTATAGGGCATCGCCATATCGGCTAAATTGAAGTTATACAGATAAACGCCCACGCGGGGAGAAATCGCCGCCCAGCCCTTCAGAATCTCCACAAGCAGTTCAGACGTCGGCGCCCCAGGAGTGCCCATGCTGACATACCGGTTGAAGGTGATCGGCGCAACAACGGGAAGGATGCGGGGGTTCGGCCTGAACCGGCGAGGAGGCATCAAATAATTCATGTAGGCCAACGAGCCAATCCGGAAATCCAAGGACGGATCCCGCTTTTCGACTTCCTCGCAAACCCGGCTCAAAAAGGCAAACCAGGACTCCGAAAACGAAGGAAGCCCCAAGACGGGATCGGGCTCCGGATCGTTTATGGCGACGACCTCCGGTCGCTCGTCTTCAAGAAAACCATCATCCGGAGAAAGGCTGATGGCATCCACGCCTCGCTTCCCACCGGGTCCCCCTTTGGACCCTTCTTCCCGAAACCGGCGGATGACCTCCTCCGCAAAGATCCCAGGGATTTCAGGATGGGCCAAGTTGATGAAGGCGCCGCTCTTCCCCTCCTTGAGAGAATAATAGTCCGGGTAGCGGGACCGACTTTCCAAAACCGACAGTCCGGGTTCTCGCCAACCGGGAAGCCGTGCCCCAAAACCGTGCAGCGAGTGGCCCGAGGGAATGGTCGGCTCGCCCAGCCGGTTCCGATACATCCATCGCAACTCGTCCGGAGGCCGGCACCATAACCGACGGGTGATAAACGACGGCGCCGCCTCCTTTCGTCCCGTCGTCACCGTGAGGGTGGAACGTTGCGGAATGCATTCGCCCAGCCGCCCAGGCGCGTACCACCGAACGCCGAGCGAATGAAGCAGATCGGCCGCCGCATAATAAACCGCTCGGCGGGATTCGCCATGAAGCACAATCCTCTCCTCGGAAACCTCCACCACGTAAGCATCGCCATACGGCGTTTCGGCGGCGGGACCGCGCGCCTCCGGCGCGCTTCCGACAAAAATCGGAACCAATCCCGGAATCGGCTCCTTCTCTATTGGTATTTGAACACCCCCAATCCGCCCCAAATACTCCGCAAGATCTTCCGCGGCCCATTGAAGCAAGGGCAGCCGGGGAGACCAGTTGAACAACGGCGGCTCGGCAAACTCCTGTTCGCCACGCAGGACGATGGAACAAGCCGCCGTTCCGTTCGAAACAAGCACCACCCCATCGGCTTGTCCGCATGATAACGCGAGACTCGCGCCGAATCCGACAACTCCAAGCCAAAAACTCCGTCTGCGTTCGTATCGTGCCATAAATTCCCCGTTGTAGATTTCTTTCACGATAACATAGCCAATGAGATTGACGCTATCCGTTCAAACTGCTAAAAGAATCATCTTAATGTTAAAAAACTACGATCTCCCTCTCCCCCCCATGCCCGCCGCGGGAATCTCCGCCTTCAATTTCGCCCGGTATCTGCGTCGTCTGCTTCCTCAATGGATCGCACGAACCCGTACCAATCGAATCCAGTTTCTGGTCCCCCCGCTCGCCAAGAGCACAATCGGCGAGGCGCCGTCCCTGAAACATCAACATCCCATGCCGGAAGTCGTTTTACAAATTTCTGGAGGGGCCCGTTACATGTTCCCAGGCGGTGAACTCCTCACGCAGCCCGGAACCGTTTGTCTGATTCCCGGCGGAACTCCTCACCGGGAATCCGGGACCTGCCGCCGTGCGGCTTTCCCCTCGTACAACGTCATCTTTTCTCATTATCTCTCCGATCTGATTGAGATTCACCTCGGCCGGTGTGATGCGCGACTCACCCCCCGCGTCCTGGCGAGTTGTCACGTTTTGGCGCGGGATAATGAACGTCATGTCAAAAATCTCAACGCCTTGGTCGATGTGATCCAACGCCGCCCCCCGGCCTGGAGGGATCATGCCGCGGGTCTGATGTTGGGCTATTTAGGGGCCATGTTGGACCTTCTCCAGGAACCCATCGCACAAGTCCAATATGCCAACGAGAAGACGGGGATTTGCATGCACCTTATCTCAACATACTTGGAAGACTCTGCGCTCTCGGTCAAACGCCTCGCCGATTGGATTCATTGCTCGCCCAATTACCTGTCCAGCCTCTTCCGACGATCCACCGGCCGACGAATTCGAGAAGTGCTCGTCGAGAAACGACTGGCCAAAGCCCGCGAATTGCTTCGGGACCCTCGTCTGACGATCAAGGAAGTCGCATTCGCCGTTGGTTTCCGCCATCCGGGCCATTTTATCCATACTTTTCGCCAGAAAACCCAGTGTACCCCCCGCCAGTGGCGCCAGATTCAGCCCAAAGATGTCGCGATCCACCGCACACCGTAGATTTTTGGAATTCTTCGGTGTTTTATGCCGCTTCCTCTCCTTGTGGGGATATTCACAGCGATGGAAAATAAAGTAAACGGAAAGAACGGAGCGTGTTTTGTTCGCTTCCACTGCGCAAAAAAAGGGAGGGTGTTATGAATTACAGGGATGGAAAAAGGAAAGACCGAACCGGTTGGCCTGCGCTTTTCTTCCGTGCCATCGCGCCTGTTCTCGCCGTTATCATTCCCACTCTTCCTCTGCTGGGGGCAACGTACTACTGGGATGCCGGCGGCGGCACCGACAGGGACTGGTCGAACGCACTCAACTGGAGTGCAGATATTGAACCCACGGCAGCCGACTCCGCTATCCTCGGCCATACCGGTTATTCCAATCCTGCCGTCGGGGAAATTACCCAGTCGAACGAAGTTTGTACCAACCTGCGCCTCGGAAATGTAGCGGGATTCACCGGAATCCTGACGGTTGCCGGCGGAACGCTGGCAGGGTCGGGAACCGCATACATCGGCAATGCCGGCGGCCACGGCCTTCTCACGCTTTCGGCCGGTTCCATGAGTTTCAACTCGCTCCTGCTGGGGACGGGGGCCGGCTCCTCACTCGGCATCGTAACCCAATCAGGCGGCCGAGCCACGTTTGGGACGGCTACGCTCGGCGATGCCTCCGGAAACGAAGGCCGGTATGTCCTTTCCGACGGACTCTTTACAAATTCAGGCTCTGTGACGATCGGAAACAACGGCTACGCTCAATTCGTCCAAACGGGTGGCACCAATTTCGTCGGGGACTCTTCGGGAAATGACACCCTTACGCTGGGGTCAGGGCTTACCGGCGCCGGCCTGTACCGGATCGAGGAAGGAGCCCTTCTGGCCGTCACCAACGGGAGTTTGAACTCGGGAATGCGAGTCGGGGGATCGGGAGACGGCCGGCTCCTGATAAGCGGCGGAACGGTCGAAGTCGCCGCCCGGATAACGGTTCGTGCAAATGAATTCGCAACCGGAGTGGTTCGAGGATGGGGATCGGTCCAAGGAGGCGCCACGCTTGTGATGCACGGGATGGTGATTGCCGACGGTCTCGGCATAGACCGTATCCTCGCGTTCATCTGTTCGGGTTCCCAAATCAAGCCCGCGACATCTGTCACGAATTACCCCACGGGTACGAACGGTTGGTACGCCGTGAACCGCGGCCTCCTCCAACTCACGCCCATCCGCATCAATAAGTCCGGAACGGTCTTCTGGGGCGAAACAACGGACGGAGGGGTGGATTTCGATCTCGTCAATGCCGCTTCGATCACCATTGCGGGCTATACGACCCTCGGGGGAAGTCAGACAAACCTGACGGGAAAACTTTATGCAACAGATCGAAGCGACCTGCCTGCCCGAACCCTTTCATCCAAAATCATCGGATTATGGCGCTTCGAAACGGTGGGCTTCTCGTTCAGTTCCCTCTCCATCACCTGCCGCTATGATCACGTGGCCGCCAACTCACAAGGCATCGCTGAAAACGATCTGAAACTCTATCTTCATAACGGAACGGAAGAAGGACTCTGGGCCGAACTGACCACCGCAGTGGATTCCACCAACCGCTGGATTTCCACAAGCGGAATTACCAACACCACCTTCTTCCTCGCAGCCGGTCTGGACGTGTCAACTCCCACAACCGGCCCCCGCGGCACGGTTATATCCGTCCGCTGAGACCGCAGCGTCTCCTGGCCGAAATAGAGCCTGTCCGGGGCAGACGGCAACACACTCCGAACACCGTACACAGTCGGGTTCGTCCACAACCCCTTTTGCCTTATGAGAAACAATCGGTAGCGTCATCGGGCACACCTTCTCGCATCGGCGACACTCAATACAGCGTTCCGCATCTATACGAAGATGCCTTTTCCGCCCGCCCAATGCACTCTGAAGTGTGCCCATCGGGCAAAATGCGCACCAAGACCGATAATGAACAAAAAAACCCAAACCAACCCCAACCGCCGTCGTCACAACGCACATCATCCAAAACACTCGCCCCCAATGAGTCCATAAAGAAACGTTTTGTGATATCCGTACCAAAATAAGCCCCATCAAAAGCACAAAAAGCGTCCATCGTAGAACCGGACTTCTAAACCACACCGGAATGGTCCTCCCCGGACTAAACCGACTCAATACTCGATCGAAAAATGACCCCCTCGGACATAAATGGCCGCAGACATACCGTCCCCGAGTCAGCCCCCCGATAAGTCCTACCCCCATGACAAGAGGAACGGTAAATCCCAAAATCGGATACCACCACCCCAATGCAAGAGTCCCTACAACGATCGGAGCCAACGCCCACTGAACCATTCTCCTCCGCCGTACAATACGCTTGCAATCCGTCATCTCTGTTTGATCTCCCTCAATATTTCCTATCCCGAACATTATATGAACGGGTGTTTTCTAAACCAACTATATTTGTACAAATGTTCTTATCGGCGGGTGCGCCTCAGCTAATCATCCCCCGTTGCACGAAATTTCTGCAGATCCGGCACTCCGTGCAGCCCGGTTGGTCGTTTTCTGTAGTTCCGGCACTCCGTGCCGGAAGATAATAGGGGGGTACCTTTTTTAACAGAGTTGACAGGTTTTTACATTGAGAGGATATTATGTTGAAAATTTTCGATCTGAGCGAATAATAAGGAGATGGGCATGAACGCAGTTCACCCCGAAGTGTGGCCGCATATTTATGCGGTGCTTGGCATTGTGGCCGTTCTCGTCTTGTTTCTCCGGCTCATTGCCAAAAGCTGGCGAACTCCTCTCTTGATCGGCATCAACCTGGCCATTCTCGGGTGCGCATTCATGGTCTATTTCTTTCGCGATCCTGAACGCTCCACCCCCGATGAACCCGAACTCGTGTTTGCAGGCGCTGACGGAAAGATTATGAGTGTTCAGAACGTAATCGAGCGGAATCACCTCAAAGGCGAAGCCGTCCGAGTCAGCATTTTTCTGAGCCTGCTGGATGTCCACGTCAACCGGGCCCCAATTTCCGGCCGCGTGATCTTTTGCGACTATTTCCCCGGCAAACGCCATTTCACCTTTCTCGAAAAATCTTCCGACGAAAACCAACGCAGCGAAATCGTCATCCGCAACAACCGCATCACCTGCCTTGTGACCCAGATCGTAGGCCCTATCGCCCGCCGAATCGTTTTTTGGGTCCGATTGGGACAAGGCGTTCAAGCCGGCCAGCGAATCGGAATGATGAAATTCGGTTCGCGGCTCGACATCTATGTGCCCGCGGAAATGGTCCAAGAGGTTCTGGTAAAACCGGGTGATTTTGTTCAGGCAGGGCTTACCCCTGTCATTCGGCTCAAACCGGAGTCGTCTCCTTTGCAAGAAACCATCGCTCCCCCTGATGCAGAAGAAGTCATTCCTCTCCCACCCATCACGGAAACAGAGGCTCCTCTCGCCGCCGAAGAAGCAGAGGAACTGGAATAAGGCATGCGGTCCACCCACCTGGCCCGCCCCTATCGTGCGGGAATCCCTAACGCTCTTACTCTTCTGGCTCTGATCGCGGGTATCTTGAGCCTGTATTGCTCCCTGTTCAGCATCAGTGCAGACGTGGTCAATCCCGACCCGTGGCGCCTTCGGGCGGCCCACCTCATGATGGTCGCCTTGGTTCTGGATGGGTTGGACGGCAACCTGGCTCGTCTGCTCAAAGCCGAAAGCACGCTCGGCGCAGAACTGGATACCTTCGTAGACTTGACCGCGTTCGGCATTGCTCCTGCTTTGCTCCTCTACAGCGTCACGGATGGCATGTCCCCCCCCCTGCGCATAGGTCTGGGCGTTGCCCTCGTCGCCTCAGGCGCCTGGCGCCTGGCTCGATTTAAAACGGTGGACCCCTACCGCGGTCAGCGGGGCTTCCTCGGTTTGCCTATCACCGTCTGTGCATCCTGGACCGCCTTAGCCGTCATCACCTCGCTCCGTGCACCGGATTCCTGGAGCCTCGGCCGATCCGTCCTATCCGCGGGTCCCTTCGCGAAGGTTTGGATGGCAGGCATCGCCCTTCTTGCCGCTCTCCAGGTTTCCCATCTCCATTACCCCAAACCGTCCAAACACCCCGCTTTTTTCCTCGCCGGCGTTCTGCTGATTGCTGCGCTTTGGACTCCTTCGCCCTCCCTTTCCGCAGGCGCCTCCTGCATCGGCCTCCTCGCCGTAGCCGCTTTTACGCTTTTCGCGCCCTTTTTCTACCGTCCCTATCCCCCCAATATCTCTTCGGAATGAAACCCGATTCGCCTCCTTCCTCCCACGCCGATTTTTTAAAAATCCTATCCGATCTTCAATCGTACCTCCAAATGGAAAAAGAGGAAGGGGTCACCTCTCTCCCCGTTTCGCCGGCTCTAGTCGAAGCCCTCCGCCGCCCATCCTTTTCTCCAGCTCAAGCCCGCCCGATTCCATCCCCTTCCCCTAAGGTTTCCTCACCCACCGCCGAAAGCCTCCAGTCCATTGCTCAAGTCATCGCGGCCTGCACCCGCTGCCCTCTGCATGCAACACGCACGCAAACTGTGCCCGGCCAAGGTAATCCTACCCCGGAAATCGTCTTCATCGGTGAAGGACCCGGCGCAGAAGAAGATCGCCAAGGGCTCCCTTTTGTAGGGGCTGCCGGGCAGCTTCTAACAAAAATGATCGCCGCGATGGGGTTTTCGAGGGATCACGTTTTTATCGCCAATATCGTCAAATGTCGACCGCCCGAGAACCGCGTCCCAACACCCGAGGAAGCCGCCGCCTGCCTCCCCTTTCTTCACCAACAACTGGCCCTCCTCAAGCCCAAAGTCATTGTTACGCTCGGCGCCACCGCTCTCAAGTATCTCCTCGGCCTGGAGAATGCGGCGATTACCAAAATCCGAGGCACCTGGCAGGACTATCGGGGCATTCCCGTAATGCCGACCTATCACCCGGCTTACCTTCTCCGTAACCCCTCCTCGAAACGGGAAGCCTGGAACGATCTGAAGGCCGTCCTCGCTCGCCTCGGTCGTCCTCCGCCCAACCCCCACTGATCCTTTGGAAAACTCGAAGCGTCCCCCATTGGTATTTCCATCTCTCCCAACCCAAAACACCCCTTAGATTGCAGAGCGGAAGGTCGAGAAAAACTAACGACGCGGCCAATGGCCCCTTAACGCACGAGCATGACCGTTCCCTTGACAAAGGCTTTTGGCATTCCGCCGGGAAATGATGAACCAGACCCTATGACGGCTGTACGGTAGTAAAGTTTCAACCCGCTTAAATCCAAAGTGCTGTTCTCGCCAACGATCAAATGGTTCACATACACCGCTTCCGAATCGTTGTTCGCTGTTACGTTGTTGACCGTGTCACGAAGTTTCAATCGGGCGCCAGCCCCTACCTCCAAGGTCCCCAGCGCATAATTGTCAAGCCATCCGTTCTCCGTCGCACCAAGGTCCAAGCTGGACGCTTCGATCCAGTTGGTTTGGGCTTCCGTTCCCACAAACCGCCAGGTCGAGCCTGAAAGACGGATCGACGCCGTTTCGTCCACACTCTGAATATTAAGCGTTCCATTGCTGATGATCACGACACCGCCGACGGCATCCACACTCGCCGAGACGCTGGCACGAATGTTGAAATTTGCGCAGTGGAAAACGCCATTGCTGATAATAAAGGTGCCGTATCCCCGTTTGCCCGTAGGATTGGAATGCAAGGGAGACGTCTGATAACCCACCCAAACGTCTTTCACAGCAACTACCCCCCCATCTTGCACGTATGTTCCATCGGAATACGTTCCAACCCCAAGACGCAGTTCCGAACTAAACGCCTCCACTTCGGAATCCCCGCGCACGCGCAAAAAACCAGGGCCCTGCGAAGACGTGGAATTACCAGCCCCTACGTTGATAATCCGCGTTCCACTCACCGTCAACTGCGCGCTGTCAAGAAGTTCAAGCGCGGACGCACCCTCATCCGTATCCGCCGAGCGAATGGTGACATTGCCATTCACTTCCATCACGCTCCCGCCCGACATTCTCAGCCCCCCTTCAAAAGAACCCCCGCCTCGCATGGTCAAACCCCCGACCAACCAATGACCGTTCGTCAGGGTGCTGGGCGGATTTCCCAAATAAAGGGAGCCCGTGCGCACATCCAAAACACCTCCAACAACGACCTTGCCGCCCGTAAACCGGCTGAAGCCCTCCGGACGGAACCCTCCCGTCACAAAAAGAACAAGTGTATTGGTCGTTGCCCCACCAATATAAACCGCCTGTTGGGAGCCGCGTCCAACCGCCAACATGCCACTAACGCTCAAGAAACCCGTGCCGTCGCCGGTTTCATTAAGACGCAACTGGCTGTTATACGGAATCCACGAAACACCGGAATTGATCGTGAGTTTTCCGCCGTCGCGTATCACTCGGATCACCCGATTGGAAGCTTCGTCCGACGGCATGGAGGCGACCGTCACATCCGCTCCAGCCCCGAATACAATGGTTCCCAGGTTGGGATGCGTTCCGGTCAAGGTCAGCACGTTGAGTCTGTATTCGCTGCTGACGGTGACCACTTTGTTGTAATCAATATGCAGATAGGCCGAATCGGCGCCAGAGCCCGGACTGGACGGCGCAACGTCCCCCACCCAGTTCGTCGCCACCGACCAGTCTCCCGACGCGCCTGCTTTCCATACAAAGGATGTCTGCGACGTCCCCAAGGTTATGAGCCCTCCCCAAACCATAAGCCCCACAACTGCAACTCCTATCCGTCGGCATCTGAATCGGCTCATAAATGCGCCTCCTGACTAAATTTACACGTGTATATTATGATAGAAGGCGGTTGTGAGAAAGAAAAGCTTTTTTTCGTTTTTTTTTTTTTTTTTTTTTTTTCTTTTCCATCTGGCCCCTGCGGAAAACATGCCCTCGCACCCCAACTGCATCCAAACATCCCCACCCACACAGATCCCACTCCCTTTTTCTCCTGTCCTGCCAAAACCCTTACACTTCCTTATTTGCGCCTGCTTTGCGCCTATCGTCTTTCCGGGAAGCCGCATGTGAACCGGAAGTCGCTTCGAGTCCCGGACGTCAGGAAAGACGTCTGTCCCGCTTTGATTTGAAAAACCCACCTGCCCAAATCGGTCGTTTGGACTGAATCGGGAGGGTCACCATCCTTTTTTTGGTCTTGTCACTTCAAAAAACCTTTCATTATACTTGGCTTCTTTTTGCGCCCATCGTCTATCGGTCAGGACACCAGGTTTTCATCCTGGTAAGCCGGGTTCGACTCCCGGTGGGCGCGCCATCCGTGCCTATGCCCACCTGCAACGAATCGCCAACGGTATCGTTCGCCGCGGTGTCGAGAGGAGAAACCGACGTGGCGGAAAACATCTCGTGCGGTGATCCGCGTTGGCCGAAACTGATTCGCAAGCGGTGATGTGTGCGGCCCCTCCATGACGCTTCTTCTACCAGCCCGCTTTTCCCTCGCTCTCATGAACCATTTCGATCGTCTGATCGAAGCCGCCTCCGCCTACCCCGACGGACTCTGGCCCAGCACCCTCGATACCCAAACCGGACGCCCGGCACCCGCCGACCACATTCCCCGCCGCGTCTATCGCCTCATCGGCGCGCCCGGCGGCAGCACCCTCTACTGGGATCAGCCGCTCGTTGCCGCCGCTTACGCCCTCTCCGAGACAACCGGAATAAACCATTACGCTCAAGCCGCGGAACAGTATGTCCGCGCTTTCCTGAACCGATGCATCGGCACCGATGGCCGTTTCCTCTGGGGGAATCACTGGTACTACAGCCTGACCGAACATACGCCCATTCCTTTCGCCGGCGGCGCCCACGAACTCCGCCCCATCACCCCCTTGTGGGATCTCTTCTGGCACCTCAATTCCACCGCCACTCTTACCTATCTCGGCCCCACCGCGCGCCGCCATTTTTATGATCCCCACCAGGGTGCCTTCAACCGTCACGACGATGGCAAAAAGGGGCACGCTTTCCTCGAAGCCGGCGGCATTCTCTGCGAATCCCTCGTTTGGCTTCATACCAAAACCGGCGAAGCCGAATGGCGCGACCTCGCCCTTCGCATCGCCCGCTACAACTTCCAGTACCGCCACCCCAAAACCGGCCTCGTCCCAAACGACCCCGACGGCGGCCGCTGGGATTCCCGCGTCTGTACAACCGAAGTCGGTCTCTGGGCCCGTTCTCTGCTCCGTGCTTCCGAACTTCTCGGCGAAACCGAATTGCAACAAATGGCCGAACATGCCGTGCGCGCTTTCCTCGCGTACGGCTGGGACACGGTAACCGAACGCTTTTACGGTCAACTCGCAATCGACACCGGCGATCCCATCCGCCCGGAAACGCCCGGTTACTGGCCCGGCTTTCATTCGAACCCCTGGAACAACGAACAGTGGCCTAATCACGATTACCCTTTCGCTCTGGCCGAAACCTGCCTCCTCCTCTATCAGAAGACCGGGGATCCCCTGTTCCACAACGCGATCCTCCGATGGATCCAAACTCTGCGAAAGGATGCCCCGCCTCGGAATATTCCTCCAACCTACGCGGAACATTACGGCCGTGCGATCCATTTCCTCCTCGGCGCCAAGAGCGTGCTGAACGACCCAACGCTGGACCAGGACGTCCGGACAGTGGCACAACATGCGGTCTCTTCCTTGCTCGGCAACGGCATCTTTCAAGGATTTCCAGGCAGCCGCCTCCACGAAGCGGTGGACGGGCTCGGTGTTCTCTTCCTCGCCCTCCTCCGCCTCCAGACTTCCCAACCCCAACCCTTCGAACAAGTAGTCTTTTGAAGCAAAAAAGGAGCCTTCAATGTCTGATCCAGTTTATGAAAGTTATATGGGCCTTGGCCCGAAACGAATCGCCCACTGGGAACATTGGTCGAACCCCGACGCGGAAACCTGGATTACCGGGATCGACTACTACGACCATCCGCGCCTCTGCCGTATCCGGATGAACGAACTCTATCCCCAACTCCGCCTCGGAATCCCCCCGACCGATGATCCCAAGCCCCGTCCGGAAAACCAACCCGATAAGAGCAAAGGCCGTTGGGGCGACTCCTACCGCACTCACTGGCAACAGGAAATCGCTGCCCATCGGTTCTCTTCCCGCGAAGCCATCTTGAAGTTCAGCCCCCTCGAACAAGGCGATTTCACCGACTGGTCCGTATTCGAAAACCGGGACTACCGCAACGAAGAAACCCTGTTTCGCTTTTACCGTTCGCATTACCCCGCCGAATGGGGCGACAAGGCACCCCCCGGTTCTTCCGCCTCCGCCTATTTCTATAACACCATGTTCATGTGGCCCCTCCTCACATTCGGCTACGAAAATTTCCTCGAGCTTTGCATGGAACCGGAATTCGAACGGATCATGGAAGAGTTCGCTGAAATCAATCGCCGCGTGTTCCGCGTCTTCGCCCGTCTCCCCGTCAACTTCGTGATCTGTCACGACGACATTGTCATCTCCTCGGGCCCCATCGTTAGCCCCGCGTGGATGCGCAAACATATCTTCCCCCGTTATGAAGAGTTCTGGGACATCGTCCGAAAAGCCGGCAAAGAGGTGATTTTCATGTCCGATGGAAATATGGATGTGTTTGTGGACGACGTAATGGCCTGCGGAGCCCGCGGTATCATCAGCGAGCCCTACACCAATTACAAAGCGATCGCCCGCAAATACGAAAACTGTTTCATCGCAGGGGAGGGCGACAATCGCATTCTGATGCGCAACCGCCCGGAGGAAATCCGGGCCATGGTGGAATCTATGGTTGATACAGGGCGAATGTCTGGGGGTTATATGATGTGCATCGGAAACCACATCCCCTTCAACGTACCGCCCCCCGCTGTGAAACTCTACCTGGATCTATCCGCAGAACTTGCCTGGCGCTGATCGCCGTCCTCTATCCGATATAACCGCGCCACAGAAACCCCAACCCGCGTATTGCCCGCTTTGAAAGTCGGCGACCGCAATTCCATCCGAACCGCTCCTCCTCCGGATGGCATCTCAAACGGGTAATCCCGCCAAGCCCGTTCAACCTCCCACACGGCCAAACGCTGCCCATCCCCCCACAATTCCGTGGTCAAGGTTTCCCGGCTGGGATGCTGATGGGAAAGGCGTAATGCCCAAGTTCCCCCCACGCGGGGCGCAAAAAACACTCCACGCCCCCGCAGAATTCGCCGATGGGGAAGCCGCTGGCCGTCCTCATCCCAATCGAGTCGAAGACCCGAAAATCCTTCCACAAGCCCCAGCGCAGAATGGCCAAAAACCACCAACTCCGCCTCCTCGCCCCCCTCAAGACCCACGCGATAAAGAACCGTTCGCCTTCGTTCCGCAAAAACACGAGCCGGCAGCCGATCCGGCCTCTCTTCCAACCTCTGATCTTCCGTCTCAAAGGTCCCGATCCATGCCAATCGAAGAATGGGATCCGCAAACCAGGGTCCCGCCCAATACACGCGCTTCCCCTCCTCAACCCAACGACGCATAAGCCGAGTTGCGGTCGCAGCATCCGATGGCCCATGATGTGTCTCAAGCCGCGATAATCCCCAAGCCGGCAACCCATAAACATAGCGCCAGACCAGGGCCGAGTCCCAATGATCGCAGAGAATCGCTCCCGCCCCCTCGAGCTGTTGCGCCGCCGCCTTCAACCGATCGTGTGTCCCGACATACTCTCGCGCCGCAATCACCCACCGCCCATCCCGAAACAGGCTGAGCAGCCAAAATCCCCCCAAAGCCAGAACCGCCAGCCGCCCAATCCACGCTTTGGGCTTCCACCCCGTCCGATCGTAAGCCCACACAAGCCCCGCAGCTGCCATCAACAGCACGAACGGCAACGGCAGCTCCACCCAACGACGCGCCCCCCAAAGATAAAAAGGCTTGGCCATCTTGTTGACCAGCAACACCCCCGTTGTTCCAACGCCGGCAAATAGCAAAAGCAACCGCCCGATCGGCCATTGCCAAGGACACGTCAGCGCCAAAAAAACCAACGCGAACGGAATGCCCAAAAAGCCGGTCAGCCGGGTAAAGATCCGTACGTTCCATGCCTCAGGACCGCTATCCCAGCCCGGCCGTCCAAGTCCCAACCCCCAAACTCCGACCAGCATCACCACAGCGAACAGGAAAGCAAGTTCACCCCCACCTCCGCGCCAAGCCCCAGCCCCCTTGCGCAACAGATACAAAATGACGAAGCCGGTCGCTCCCGATAACAGAATACCACTCAACCACCAGCCCGGATGTTGAAAAGTCAGCCGTACTAAAATAGAGGTGACAGTTCCCGCACGCACGGCATTCCACAGCACGGCCCCACCCCCCACCATGAGGAGGATCCATAATGGCTTCCACCGCCCTGGTCTTTTGCCCCACACGCCATATCCCACTAAAAACAACAGAACCAAACCCACCGGGAGATACGCCGTTCCATGGCAAAGAATCGCCGCCCCAAACGCCGCCGCACCCGAAATCAGTAGCCCGACCGCCCCCCGAGGATCCGAAAGCGCTTGCCCCATCGCCCAAAACCCACCGAACAGAAAAAATTGGGTCATCATCTCAGCCGTTGTACTCCGCATGGCAAAAAGTTGGGCCGCACATCCCAGCAACGCAATCCCCCCCAGAAAAGCCGCCCTCCCACCGAAAAACGATGCCCCGGCGATCACCGTCATTCCCAACGCCGCAAGGGCAAGGAGGGTATGCGCAAACCATACGCCCTCGACACCCCCCCCCAACTCCACATGGCCAGCCACGCGGGGTAGAGATGATAAAACTCGGGCCGCAGTCGACCCTCCTCAGGGTTCTGGATAAGAAAACCCGCATGCCAGGCCTGTCGCATTGGATTGGCCTCATGCATGAAGGCCGGTCGTTCGGATGCCGGCAGCTCCGCCAGCAGAGGGTCCATAATATCCAGGGAACCACTCCGCCCCATCTCACATGCCGCTGCCACATAAACCCCGGTATCCCAACCTCCTAAATATCGATTCCCTCGAGCCGCAATCGGAACCGCAATCGCAAGAATCAACACCCACCCTCCCAAAAAACAAACAGAAAGACCAGATCCCCCTTCTCCCTCCAGGCGCAATCGTCGAAAAAAAACCGCCACACCCGCCAGCGCCCAAACCAGAGAGAAAACCAACGCCAGAAACGGCCGAAAAAAACCCGCATGAGCCAGGACCAGCGCCAGAACGCTACTCCAAAGCAGAGCCCACAAAAACCCCAGCACCACCCGCTCGAATCCCCCCAACCATCGGCGGGAAAAAGCCATCCCAAAACCCACTCCACCAATTCCCCCACAAAGATGGAAGAAAAAAGGCCAACCCAAAAGCCTTAGGTGATCAGAGGCCGACATCGTCCCCAAGCGTAACCTCTCCGCTACCCTTTTTCAACCCCCCGCGTAAGAAAACCGTCAGATTTTTCGTTGACACCCTGTTGGAAACAGGACTATGCTACCCCTGCCATTTGAATGGATAGTGGCTGAATCACGGATAACCGTTATCTTCGGGAGCCAGCATGGGCAAGCTACTCAGAGTTCTCGTGGTGGTGATTTTCTTCTTGAGCATCGTCGCGCTGGTCCTTGGCATCGTCCTTTTCCAAAAGCGGGAAACGCTCAAAGGCCATGTCCTCTCCCTCGCAAAAAACGTCGCCGCCCTCGCCCCGTTCATCGAAGCAGAACAGGCGGAAGACCTTACAGCCAAAGACAACCCGATGATGACGAATATCCTCCGGGAATCCGACCTGCTCGATTATAAACCCGACCCCAAAAATCCAGGCGCTCCCACCGTTATGGAAAAGGCGATGCGAGACCTCCTCGGCCGCGTTCAGAATCAACTTTCCCATCTCAATGACACCCGCGATGCTCTCTCCCGCCGTAACCGGGAATATGAAGAAGCCACCAATACCATTGCTCGGCTCGAAAACAACATCCAGCAACTTCAATCCGAAAAAGCCGCCCTCGAAACCCAGGTCGCCTCCCTACAAAAAGACCTTGCCAACAAAAAATCCAAAATCGATGAGCTCAACGCCCGTACCGAAGAGCTCCAAGCCACCCTCGATGACATGAAAGACCGGATCGCGCGGCTCAATGACACGATCAAAGATAAGGAAGACACCATTCGCGCCCAGGAACGCACCATCGAGGACCTCCGCCGCCGTATGGCCCAGACGGGACCCGATGTGCCTCATGAAAAAGTCCCCCAAGGCCATAAAGGCAAAGTGATCCTGGTCAACCACGAGTGGAATTTTGTGGTCCTCTCCCTCGCACCCAAAGCGGCCGTCAGCATCGGAATCCCCCTCACCGTTCATCGCGGAGAACAATTGGTAGGGAAAGTCCGCGTGGCCGATTTCAATGACCAGTACCGGCTTGCAATTGCGGATATCCTGCTCGATTGGAAACAACTCGAAGCCGAGGTCGGGGACAATGTCTTCTACTAAAATTTTCGCCATCCTGGCTCTTCTGGCCGCGATCAGCTTCGTCGCTCTGATCGCGCTTCAGATCCTGGAAATTCAATTTTACAAACCCCTCGTGTGAGGGTATCCCTATGATCTGCTCCCTCCGCGCTATTCGACTCTTTTTCCTCTTGGGCTTGGCGCTATTCGTTCTCGCTACGGCCGGCGGCTGCATCTCGACCACCTCGGATAATTCCGACCTCCCCTGGAATACACCGCCCCCGTGGGAAGGGGTCCCCACCATCCCAGGTCTGTCCACCCCCTGAACGACTTTAGTTTCGAATCAGCGCTTCAGCAATCTGCACGGCGTTGAGCGCCGCCCCTTTCCAAATGTTGTCACCCGAAACAAAGAGAGCCAACGCATTGTCTGCACTAGGGTCACACCGAATTCGACCCACCAAAACCTCCTCGCGCCCAGACGCTCGGATCGGCATCGGATAAACAGACTTCGAAACCTCGTCCTCGACCACAACCCCCGGCGCCTGTCGAAGAATTGCCCGCGCTCCCTCAGGCGAAATCGGCTTCTCAAACTCGGCAAACAACGCTTCGCTATGGCCGTTGAACACCGGAACCCTTACGCACGTGGCGCAAACCCGAATGGAGGCGTCCCCTAGTATCTTGTGCGTCTCCCGCCGCATCTTGGCCTCCTCGGTCGTCTCCCCGCTTTCATCCTTCACACTCCCAATTTGCGGCAAAACATTAAACGCTATGGGATGAGGATACTGCTCCGGCTTCGGCAGCGGCTCGCCGGCCGCCCACGCACGGACTTGACTCTCCAGTTCCCGAATGGCCGGAGCACCAGTACCCGAAACCGCTTGATAGGTCGCCGCCCGAAACCGTAACAGCCGCGCCGCCCGATGCAAGGGCGCCAGCGCCATGAGCGCAATGATCGTGCTGCAGTTTGGGTTCGCAATAAACCCCTGATGACCTCGAAGTGCTTCTGCATTAATCTCCGGTATCACAAGAGGAACCCTTGGATCCATCCGGAAATCATCCCCATTATCAATCACAATGGCCCCGCGCCGCACCGCTTCCCACCCCAACGTCTGCGAGGCTCCTTTCGCCCCCTCCGTCCCCGCAAAAAAGGCAAAATCAATCCCATCAAAGGCTTCCGAATTGGCGGCTTTGACCGGATACGTTTCGCCGTCAATCGTCTCAATCCGTTCGGAACGAGCCAGAATGGTCAAATGATTCACCGGAAATCGCCGCTTGCGAAGAACCCGAACCATCTCGGTTCCCACCGCTCCAATTCCAACCACACATACGTTGTATCGTTTCATCATCCGTGTCCTCGTGGATGGTCGGGCAATGTACCACTCCTCCCGCCCGCGTTCAACCCTGTTCCTCGTTTTCAGGAAGAAGGCGTTAAATAACAATGTGTATCATCCGGAAAACGCCCAGATCGAACCGCGTCTTGGTAATCCTTCAACGCCCGCCGTATCTCGCCTTCCAAATCGGCAAACCGCCGGGCAAATCGAGGGGCCCGCTCCGCCGGCGTCAGCCCTACACAATCATGCCAAACCAGAATCTGCCCATCACAGCCCGGACCTGCGCCAATCCCAATGGTAGGAATATCAACCGCTCTCGTAATAGCAAACCCCACTCCCGGCGGAACGCATTCAACCACCAGCGCAAACGCCCCCGCTGCCTCGACCGCCCGGGCGTCGGCTGCCAATCGTTCGACCGCCTCAGGCGTCCTTCCCTGAACGCGATAGCCGCCCATTTCCCGGATGCTCTGAGGGGTCAGCCCGATGTGCCCCAATACCGGAATTCCATTGGCGACAAGGGCCGATATCAAGGGAGCCCGAATCGCTCCCCCTTCGATTTTAACCGCATCCGCTCCCCCCTCTTTCAAAAAACGCCCCGCGTTGGTCAATCCCTGCTCGATCGAAACCTGAAAACTCATGAACGGCATGTCCCCCACCAGCAACGCCGATCGTACCCCCCGAGCCGCCGCCGCTGTATGATGCAGCATATCCTCCATCGTCACCGGAAGGGTTGTCTCATACCCCAACACCGTCATGCCCAGCGAGTCTCCCACCAAAATCAGAGGAATCCCCGCCTCGTCCGCAAGACGAGCCGTCCCCCAATCGTACGCCGTAAGACAGGCAAATTTCTCACCGCTCTTCTTGAGCGCCCGAATCTTTTCGGTCGTCCATTTCATGGCCGCCTCTCCAGACTATTGTATCGGCTCCCTTTTAAGCGCTCACAACCGTTCAGCCGTGCTCCATACGCCGCCTTCAGGGAGCGTCGCCAGAATCTCTCGAACCGTTCGCGTCTGCCCGGGCAACACAAGGGCAGGCCGGACGTCGGCCAATGGCTCCACCACAAACCGCCGCTCCGCCCAGCGCGGATGGGGAAGTGTCAACCGTTCGCTGCTACAAACTGCTCCATTCACATAAATGATGTCTAAATCGAGCGGACGGGGCGCATTTCGCTCGCCCGTCCAAACCCTGCCGGCCTCCCGCTCCAGCGCTTGACAAATTTCCAACAGAGCCTCCGGCCCATCCGGCCACTCCAGAATCAGCACCGCATTCAAAAATCGCAAGCCGCAATACCGCTCCGGCACCCCAATCGGTAACGTCTCATATACTGGAGAACGCTCCAAGAGTCGAACCCCAAAACAGACGCCCAACGCATCCACCGCCCGCCGCATCTGGGCCAAACGGTCCCCTTCATTCGCCCCAAGGCTAATGCCCGCTTCCATCTAATGAAGACCCAGTACGTCGGCCATGCCGTAAAGCCCCGCAGGCTTGCCCACCACCCAGACCGCCGCCCGTAACGCCCCCCGCACAAAAGCCTCGCGACTCGAGGCGCGATGGGTCAGTTCTAACCGCTCGCCTTCTCCTGCCAGAACGACCGTATGATCCCCCGCAACATCCCCCCCTCGAAGGGCGTGAAAACCGATCTGCTCGACCGGACGCTCGCCCCCCTCCCCCATCCGACCATGCACCGCCACCTGATCCAACGCCCAACCCCTCCCTTCCGCCGCCACCCGCCCCAGCGCTAGGGCCGTCCCGCTCGGCGCGTCCTTCTTATGCCGATGGTGCATCTCCACGATCTCGAGGTCATACCCTTCGTTCAAAAGCGCTGCCGCCCAACGCACCAGCCGCAAAAGAACGTTCATCCCCAGGCTCATGTTCGCCCCCCAAACAACGGGAATCCGGCAGGAAGTCTCGCGCACGGCCGCTTGTTCCTCAGCCGTCAGTCCCGTAGTCCCGAGCACCCACGCCGTCCCGGTCTCCCTAAGGCCCTTCGCATGCGCGGCAACGGCCCGATGGTCGGAAAAATCCACCGCAACGTCCGCCCCTTCCAGTGCCCCCACAAGATCCGACTTCAGAAACACCCCCGTTTCCCCTCCCCCCACCAATAACCCGATGTCTCGCCCTTCCCAAGGATGCCCCGGCCGTTCCACCGCACCCATAAGCCGAAATTCGGACTCCGCCAGCACCTGCTGCACAAGCAGCCGGCCCATCCGCCCCCCTGCTCCCAGAATCGCCACCCGAATCATCGTTCCTACCCTTTCTCAGGAAATGAGATCCAACTTCCGTAGCGTCTCCCGCAACCGAGCGCGTTGAGCATCCGTCAACGGACAAAGCGGCAAACGATAACTCTCTTCAATCAAACCCATCATCGCCATCGCCGCCTTGACTGGAATCGGATTGGTGTCCATGAACAAATCCGTAAACAACCCAAACAGTCGGTCATGCATCGCACGCGCTCGGAGATAATCCCCCCGTTGGGCCGCCCGCACCATTTCCCCCACCTCCCGGGGCATCACGTTGGAAGCCACACTCACGACGCCTGCCGCCCCCACGGCCATCATGGGAAGCGTCAGCGCATCGTCACCCGAAAGAATCGTAATCCCACATAGCGCCCGAATCCGGCTCACCCGTTCCACACTACCCCCCGCTTCCTTGATCGCCACAATCTGCGGATGCCGAGCAAGTTCAGCCACCGTGCCCACCTCAATCTCCCGCGCCGTCCGACCCGGTACGTTGTAAAGCACCACGGGAAGTCCCAACTCCGCCACCGCGGTAAAATGCCGGATCAACCCCGCTTGATTCGGCTTGTTGTAATAAGGAGTCACTTGCAACGTTCCATCGGCCCCAACCTCCTTCGCATGACGCGTCAGCTCCAATGCCTCCGCCGTCGCGTTCCCCCCAGTTCCGGCAATCACTTTAACCCGACCCGCCGCCCGACGCACCACCGCTTCAATGACCTTCTTATGCTCGTCATAATCCAATGTCGGCGACTCCCCCGTCGTTCCGACCGGCACGAGACCATCCACGCCACACGCAATCTGCCACTCCACCAGCGCGTCCAGCCGCCGATAATCCACCCCCGAACCGTCCGCCGTGAAGGGCGTCGCAAGAGCCGTATAAACACCTTCAAACATGGCGCCTCTTCTCCTTTTTCAGCCCCTTCTCCAGAACCGCCTGCTCATGCCCACGCCCGCTCTCCTCGCACAAGATCTGCCCACGTTTCCCTTTCCCGAATCCCTTGATGCCGATTCCCTTCCACCATCACCTCCGCCGCCCGCGGGCGACTGTTGTACGTGGAGGACATGCTGAAGCCATACGCCCCCGCACTCATCACGGCCAGCAGTTCGCCCTCCCCAACCGCCGGAAGTTCCCGCTCCTTCGCAAGAAAATCCCCCGATTCGCAAATCGGCCCTACCAAATCCCCAAACAACCGCTCCGCCACCTGCCGAACCGGACAAACCTCGTGATGCGCCCCGTAAAGCGCAGGACGAATCAGATCGTTCATGCCTGCATCCGCAATGAGAAACGTCTTGTGATGGCTTTGTTTCACAACCGCCACCCGACAAAGCAAAACCCCCGCATTGCCAACCAAATAGCGGCCAGGCTCCAAGACGATGGACATTCCCGTCTGGCGAAGAAGCGGTACCACCGTCTCGGCATAACACGCCGTATTCATCGAACCTTCGGTCAATCGGTATTGTATTCCAAGCCCTCCCCCGATGTCGAGCCATCGAAATGTCGAATGCCGATTCCTCCACTCCTCAACAAGCGGAAGAATCTGACAAAGGGCTTCCCCATAGGGAGCGGGATCGAGAATCTGCGAGCCAATGTGCAGATGAAGCCCCACAACCTCCACGTTGGAAAGCGAAGCCGCTTCGGCGCACGCGCGCCGCGCACGCTCGGCATCCAGACCGAACTTGTTCTCCTTTTTGCCCGTCGTAATGTACGTATGGGTCTTGGGATCCACTCCCGGGTTGACCCGAAATGCAAGCCGAGCGCACGCTCCAATTCGTTGGGCCGTCCGCGCAATCTGCCGGACTTCCGATTCCGATTCGACCGTGAAAAAAAGAATGCCTTCCTTCAACGCATATTCGATCTCTTCTTCCCGCTTCCCGACGCCTGCAAACACCACTTTATCGGCCGGAATCCCAGCCGCTCGCACCCGGTACAATTCCCCCCCCGACACAACGTCAAAACCTGCCCCCAACTCCGCAAATGTGCGAAGCACCGCCCCATTCGAGTTGGCCTTGACGGAATAACAAAGGAGAGGGCGGATTGTGTCCAGAGACTGCTTCAGACGCTCAAACTGCCGACGCATAGCGGTCCGGCTGTACACATAAAGGGGCGTCCCGTACTGTGCGGCAAGAGCCGAAAGCGGAACCTCCTCCGCATACATTTCTCCATTCCGATACGTAAAGTGCCCCATGTAATCCGGCTGACGATCCATAACTTCCCCTGCTTTCAAGAAGTCCCTCCATAACAAAACCGCTCGCCGCTGTCAAACGCCCTCCTACCCCTGAGTCGACGCGGAACTACCAACAAAACGCCCATGGCTCGTCCATAACAGAACTGCGAACTGTAGCTCCGGCACTCTGTGCCGGATGTCCTATCCCCTTTCCGCCACAGAGGGGCGGAACTTCATCATCAATTCGATTGAGGCGAACTCCACCTCCTCCGCCTCCACCCTCAACCCGATAGAAGGCGGAGGGGGGGATCAGCGGAATCAACATTCAACATATTTAAAGCCCGATCCTGCGCCGACCGGGCCGGAAAAAGCGCCAGCAGCGCCGGCGTAACTTCCTCAATCCGCTCAACCCGCGCCCGCAACCCGCCCGCCCCATAACCCGACGCGGCAAATACCGCCGGATTGACCGTATGCCCCCGGGTACTCATGTCCTCGATGTTGCCATGATCGCTCACCAACACCAAAAGCCGCCGACCCCCGCGCCACCGCGCCACCAGCCGCGCCCAAAAACGATCCAACCGACCAAGTACCGCCTGCGCTTCCTGCCACCGTCCACTGTGCCCCGCCCGATCTGTCTCGAAAAACTCGAACAACGTAAAGTCGTAATCCGCCCCAATGGCAACCAGATCCTCCGCCGCCTCCTCAGGGGTCCGCAACGGGCCCCGATACCCCCGCGCCCGAAGCCCTTGCCGCGTCAAATCATGATAAACGGCCCGCCCCTTTTCCATCACCCCTTCATCCCGCACCCCCCCAAAGGCATGCAGCGCGGCAACCGTCGTCACGGACTGAACACCACGCCGGGCCAAGGGAGACGGCGCTTCGAGATAATAAGCATTGGCAAAGGTTGCGCGATACCCCCGCGTCAACAGCTCGCTGAAAAGATTGCGCTCCCGAATCAGCGCCCGAAGAACCGGACCCGGAAACCCCTCCACGTGACGTCCAATCGCACGAGCCGCGTTCCACCCCGTCAATAACGCCGTCTGCCCCGTCGCACTCTGCGGAAGTCCCGGCATCCCCATGTCGGCCGCCATCGGCTGTCCGTGCCGCCATAAATAACGGCAAAGAAACGGTGCGACTCCCGAACGCAGCGGATTAATCGCCGGATCAGAGGATCCCAACCCCAACCCGTCCACAAAAACCATCAACACCCGAGGCGGGTGAAATAGGTTCATCTCGGCTCCAAAAGGAACTTGGGACACCCCCCTTCATCGGGTGAGCCGTTCCCGTAACTCCATCTCAAAAAGCTGGGCACCCAGCATCGCCAGCGCCGGTTCAAGCCGAAACTCCGGACGTTCCACGGCTCCGCCGATCGGCACGGGAATCGTCAGTTCCGGCACAATTCGCTTACCAATCCGAACTCCATTCAGCCGAAATACGATACGAGATCGGCTTTCGTCAAATTGCCCATCCCTGACCACCCCTTCGCCTGCCGCTCGAATCCGTTCTACCCTGCCCGTCACATCCAGTGTGTTTCCTAAAAATGCCGCCGCCAAGACTTTTGGCAGATCCCCAGTTTCTACCGAAAAATCAAACGATACCCTCCCCTCAAAAAGTCCAGACCCCAGCCGAAGCGTCCACGCCACAGGCGTTTCACCGGAAGACCATTCGATCTTCCCCTTTCCCGTCAGAATTCCCCACTGCGTCTCTTCGGCCGGAAGAGGCAGGGTGGTCAGGTTGGTTCCCGCGATCTCAAAACGGAGTCGAATATCACGAAGTTCCGAAACCGCCTGCGAATCGCGAATCCGAACTGTTAACGGACCGGACACACGATCCAGAACAACCAAAGGCCATGCCGCTTTCGTGGCCAAAGAGCGGGTCGATGTTGTTTCGCTCGTATCGTTTCCCTTCCCCGCGGCCCCTTCCGGACGATCGGAATCAAGCGCACCGCTTTTCGAAAATGCTTCGAGATTCCAACGGCCGGAATCGTCGCGAATCAAAACCACAACGGCGTTCTCAAATCGGACATCCCGAAAACGCAGCACCTTTGGGTTGAAGAGGGTGGAAAAAGGAAAATTGAGGAAGAGCGTTCGAACGCGTATCACCGTTCCGGTTCCAAAACCCCTCGGCTGTGCAACCTTCAACCCTTCAAACTCCACCGTGCGGCGTCCAAGCGAAAACCGAACACTTCGGGCTTCCCTGCCCTTGCCTTGGGTAAAACCGTCAGCAGGAAATTCATCTTCCAACCTATGCTGGACCTGCCGTTCCAAAATTGCAAATAAGGCAAAGCCGAAAAGACAAACCCCCGCCGTTGCACCCCCAATCAAAAAAAACCTTCGGCGCCTCATGAGAAAGTGGTTCCCGTGCCCGACAGTGCCATGGCGACTTCTGGACAAGTAAAGGGGGAATCGTACTTCGTGCAATTGAGGCAACCGATGTACAGTTTATGCATCAGGGTCTCTTTCGGCACCTTGACAAACCCTAGGCGCGCAAAAAATTCCGGCCGAAACGTCAACACAAGAATCTGGGCCGGCTTCAATTCCCGAACCCGGTCAATTACCCGCTCCACGAGGGCACGCCCAATCCCATGGCCTTGAAAATCGCGACGCACGGCAACCGACTTGATCTCCACGGTCGGCTGACGCGCCTTCCCGATTTCAGGAAGAATCGCCCACGCCGCGGTCCCGATAACTTCTCCATTGCTTTCGGCCACGACAAAGCGGTCAATATTTTGAACAAGATCGGGAAGCGCACGAGCAACCAGCTCATCGGGGAAGGACTTGATCAGCGCGAAGATCGCCTCCACATCATGAAATCCCGCCGCCCTTATCTGGTAGGAACTGTCCATGGCCTTATCGTATCACGTCCTTCCCCTCCCCAACAGCAAAAACCATTCCCTTTGAATGGGAACCGTCTCGAAATATTCTGTTTCTATTTTTCGCTCTGTTACCCCCCTTGCCCGCCGCAAGACGCACAACACAGGTCGCCGATGGCCATCCTCACTACAAAAGTTTCGCTTTCGTTTTTCCCACCATGTCAAACAGCCGCACGAAGCGTGGCCTTTGCGACATTTCGTTCCGTTCAACGATTCGCTCCATTACTCCGCCTCGCGTTTTTGAGCGCATAACACCAATTGATCGCTCAACAGATGATTGAAATGATTGAGCCATCGAAGGAGATCCAGCCCACCTTTCCTAGATCGCCGGAGGAGATGACAGGCTTCGATCGCTTGGGCCATCCAGATCACAGGCAACACCGGAACCCAAAAAAACGCGGTCCAGTGGCACCGGGTAAAACCGATGCGCACGATGCGCAGCCGATGAAGATAAAGAAGGGTATGAAGCACCGGAAAATAAACGGGATTGTGATGCGTCGTATAAAGCTCGTCCGCCCGAACATGCCAGCCCAACCGTGCAGAACACAGTTCATGTTGCCCGGTAAGCGCAAAACGAATCCTGGACTGCAACCGGTTTAGATTCGGAGTCGTGAGAATCAAATAGCCCTGGTTCCGGATGATACGGCTGGCCTCGGCCAAAAACACTGAATGGTTGGGAAGATGTTCGATCACCTCCGTCGCCAATACGACATCGAAGAGCCCATCGCCAAAGGGTAATGGGCGCGTTAAATCAACGTTCTGATGAATCGGGACCTCGGATAAAATTTGCAATGGCCTTTTTATGATATAATCGTTATCCCGGAAGTGTGTGCCTTCCACCCTGCATCCTTCGCGACGTAACCGATCCAGAATCATCCCTTCCCCACAGCTCAGGTCCAGAATATGCAGCGCAGGCCAACCCTCCACTCCCCTAATGAGCTGGACAACGGCCTCGACTATTTTCTGGGATGGCATCTGACGTTTCCCCCATTCGTAACCCCACACACGCGAAACCTTACAGAATAGCCCCTGTTTTGTCCACCTTCATTACCCAGGGTGCGGTCCGCCCAATATGCATCACACCCTTGCCATCCGAAACAGGTCCTCAAAGCTGAATCGTTAGGTAATAAAAAGGGCAAACAATCAACTCGGTATCCCCATGAGAAGGTGAAATGATAGGGAAATGCGAGGCGTCATGCGGAAACCCGTGACACGAGCGGCCTGGCAAAGACTGGCCGGATACCAAATACCACCCCAACTCCTGATCCACACACAGACCCTCGGAAGAGTCCGCAATGCCCGCAAGGCGTCCGTTTGAAGCCTTGCGCTTTGGATACAAAGACTCCCCTTTTCACGCCACCCCTATATCATTGCACACACCGCCTGTTCCCCGATATTCTCTCTCAATTCGGGAGGAAATTGTTTCGCGACCCTCTCACCAGCAACACACAAGTGATTCCGCCCATCAAAACCATATTGCGTCTCTGGCGTTCCCCGGCCAGCGTCAGCGGTGACGAATGTTTCCCCACCGAAACACGGACGGCCAATGCCTGTTATACCGATCAGGTCCTTGCCGACATTGCCGCCCAGGGCTTTAACGCCATCTGGTTGCACGGCGAGTTGCGTGTGATGGTGCCCTCACGTGTCTTTCCAGAGCTGGGAGCGGATGCTTCGGAACACCTCCAAAACATGCGGGAACTCATCGCACGTGCCGCCCGGCATAACCTGCGGGTATTCGTCTATTTGCAACCCCCGCGTGGATTGCCGAGCGATGACCCCTTCTGGCAGGCACACCCGGAAGCCGGCGGCACGGTGACCAAGGATCTCCTCTCGAAGCGGAACATCCGCGCCTTCTGCACTTCCCATCCCCAAGTCCAGTCCTACCTTCGCGACTCCAGCGCACGGGTTTTCGAAGAGCTGCCCCATCTGGGTGGCGTGATCCTCATCACCGCCTCTGAATTCCCCGCCCATTGCTACTCGAAAGTCAACTACCCCCAAGGACAACGTACGGCGTGCCCTCGCTGCGCTCAACGCGATCCGGTGAACGTGGTGCTCGAGATCATCCGCCTGGTGCGCGACGGAGTGCGGAGCGTCTCCTCCTCCGCCGCCATCATCGTGTGGAACTGGAGCTGGCGCATGGTCGAAGCAAACCCCAATCGCCGGATCATCGCCGGACTTCCAGATGATGTGATTCTGATGGCCGATTTCGAACGCGGAGGACGGAGGAAAATCCTCGGGCGGATGCGTCCGATTGATGAATATTCCTTGGGATATGTCGGCCCCTCGTCCACGTTCCGCCAAGCGGTGGCCTTGGCACGCCAAAGGGGACTTCGCACCATGGCGAAGCTGCAGATCGGCACCACCCATGAACTGGCCACAGTGCCCAACCTTCCTCTGATCGGTAATCTCTACGAGAAAGTCAAGGCGCTCAAGAAACTGAGCATCGGTTCCTTCCTCGGTTGCTGGAGCTTTGGCTGCGAGCCCAGTGCGAACACCGCAGCATTCAACCGGTTTTGGAACTCGAAAAAACTACCGCCCAAACAGACCGCTTTGCGGGAATTCGCCGCTGACTACTTTCCGAGATGCCAACCCAAAGAGATAGCGAAGGCTTGGGAGCAGTTCGCTCAAGCTATGAACGATTATCCCTTCTGCCTCGCCTTTCTCTACCTGGGACCGGTCAACTACGCCATGGGCTTGCCGGTGGCACCATCCCAGGCCGCCAAAACCCCATTGGGCCCCTCATGGGTCAATGCCGAACGGGGCGAATGGATCGAGTCGAAATGGCTGGATCACTTCGAATGGGCAGAAATCCCCCTCGCCCTTAAACGTCTGACCGCGGGATGGAACAGAGGCGTGGAATTTCTGGAATCCGGTCTGCGGAATTGCGATGGTCCCCATGCTCGACGAGAACTGGACACCGCCCGCATCGTCGGACATTCCTTCCATAGCGCATGGAACCTCTACCGCTTCTTCGCGTTGCGCAAGCGATGGCACGAGGCTTGCCTGCCGAGATACCTCCGAATTGCGCAGGATGAAATCGCCCATCTCGAAGCGGCACTCCCTATTCTCGAACGCGACCCTCGTTTCGGCTGGCATGGCGAATGCCATGCCTACCTCTACGATGCAGCCGCCGTACGACGGAAACTTGACACCCTCCGCAAACAAGTGATCGCCATCCGCCGCAGAACCGGCGCTCTCGAGAGTCCACGAAAGCCCCTATTCCCATGAATGCCCTCGACCAACTCCCCCTCCTGCCCAAGCCCCGTCGCGTGCGTCCCGAATCAGGCCGTTGCAAGACCTGCCATACGAATTCCGTTCGGGAATGCATCGAATCCCACGGCTTGCCCGCCCAGGGCTACCGAATCGCACTGACTCCCGCCGGCATCACCCTGGAAGCGGCCGATGCCGCCGGCGCTTTCTACGGCCGCCAGACCCTCCGTCAGCTTGCCCGCATCTGCCCGAAGAACATCCCCTGCGGATATATCGAGGATTGGCCGGATGTTCTCGTCCGCGGCGTCATGCTCGATATCAGCCGCGATAAGGTGCCAACCCTCCAGACGCTTTTTCTGCTGGCCGACCAATTCGCAGAATGGAAAATCAATCATCTCCAGCTCTACATGGAACATACGTTCGCCTACTCGAACCATCGCGAGGTGTGGGCTGGGGCAAGCCCGTTTACCCCTCAAGAAATACGTACCCTGGATGCGTATTGCCGCGATCGATTCATCGAGCTCGCCCCCAACCAGAATTCCTTCGGCCACTTCGAACGCTGGCTCAAGCATCCCCGCTACCGTCCCCTGGCCGAATGTCCCGAAGGGCTCATACGCCCCGATGGCTCCTGGCGTAACACGCCTTCCACCCTCGACCCAACCAACCCTAACTCCCTGACCCTATTGGCAGAACTCTATCGAGAACTCCTCCCCAATTTCACTAGCCGCCGGTTTCATATCGGCTGCGACGAAACCTGGGAACTAGGCAAAGGACGCAGCCGACCAGAGGTCCTCCAACGCGGCCTGCCTCAAGTCTATCTCGAGTTTCTAAAAAAACTCAAGCAACTGGCGGCCTCTCACGGTTTCACCTCGCTCTATTGGGGCGACATGGTGTGGAATCATTTCCCTGAACGGATGGATCTCCTCGACCGCGAAATGGTGCATGTGGACTGGGGATATTACAGGGACTATCCCTTCCGGGATCATGGCGCCAAACTGGCCGCGGCTGCGGTCCCCTTTTGGGTCGCGCCTGGCACAGGCTCCTGGCACACGCTCGTGGGCTGTAACGAAGCGGCGCTGGGCAGCAACCGTAGCGCCGCCCAGTGCGCCATCGAATTCGGGGCACAAGGCTACCTCAATACCGACTGGGGCGACGGCGGCCATTGGCAACATTTGCCGGTCAGTTTTATAGGCTGGGCCGCCGGCGCTTCCCTTTCCTGGTGCCAAGCGCGCAACACGGACGCCAATATCCGCAACGCGCTCGATCCCCACGTCTTTCAGGACGCAGCGGGCGTCATCGGTAACACGGTGTGGTCCCTCGCCGAGACCTGGACAAAAGTCATGGAAAACGCCACCCAAGCCAATCTGCTCGACCGCCTCCTGCGTCGCGGATTGACCCAGCCGTTGCCTGCCGGCGTCACCGAGAAAACCCTCCGCTTAACCTGCGCTCATCTCGAAGCGGCACTTTCTACATTGCCGAAGTCCCGCTTGCAACGACCCGACGCACAAGAAATTGTTCATGAGTACGAAAACAACGCCCGCCTCGCCCTTCATGCCTGCCGGCTCGGCCTCGCCGTGGCACGCGGCGAGGCGTTCCAGGACCGTGTCCGCCAAGCCCTGGCATCTGACCTTCGGGAAATCATCACAGAGCAACGCCGTTTGTGGTTGATCCGCAACCGCGAAGGCGGCCTTGCCGACAGCCTACGTCCCCTGCAGGAAAGACTTGCCGAGTACGGAGGGAGCCCTACTAGACCTCATTCCGTCATAACGTCACCTGAAGGACCCTATGCGTAAGCCGCAACCCTTCAACCACTTGACGTGATGAGCGGTTTCAGCAGCGAATTACCGGAACGACAACAAGGGAAAAGTTTCTATGCTGTAGTTCCGCCACTCCGTCTCCGCTCTTTTGTCATCCTATTCACGCAACTTTTCTGCCCGATCCTGCGCCTGCTTCGCCGATTCCGTCTCGCACACCGGAATCATCTGCCGAATCTGCCGGCAAATCATTTCCTTGGCCGTCGCAAAAGACTGCTCCACGGACGCTTGCACGTTCATTACCGTCAAAAGTTCTTCCGCCAGCGCGCGCCGCTTGACCCCGTCCGCTCTCACTCCTTTGCCGGCCGCAGCCAGAATCGCCACTCCTATGCCCAACCCCCCCTTCATCGCTGTGGCTTTCTCAGTTCGGCTAAGTCCGTTCCTGTCAACCATCAAATCCTGAATAACGTGAGAAGCAGACGTGACTGGAGTTCCACGCAGAGCCCTCTCCTCGGGTTCTCATCCCTCCCCATTTGTGCCCTCGCTCAATTCTACCGCTCTGGCGGAGAGGGAGGGATTCGAACCCTCGGTACCGCTTTAAGGGCGATACGGCGGTTTAGCAAACCACTGCTTTCAGCCACTCAGCCACCTCTCCCTATGGAAAAACACACAAAAATGTAAACTCAAAATACTGGAAAGTCGCCGAACCGCGCAAGCCTTTTTAGTGCGTGCTTCTAGCTGTCAAGCGGCATCGGATTGCATAAGTTCTTCTTCGAGTCCGCGACCCGTCCGCAATTGAAACAAACGTACTTCGGCTTTTTTACCAGAGTTTTGATCACATCAAACCGGCCCTCGCTCACCAGTACGCACAAGTGACCTTTATGCTCCTTTCCACCGCACTTTTTTTCCGCCATGGCCTTCTCTCCTTTTGAAGAAATATTCCCTATTATACCCGATTGCCCGCACCTTCATCAAGTCCGCCATCCGATTGGATAACATCACTCTCCTTGACAATCGCAGCCTCCAGGACTAAGTTTTATCTCAACGTCCAATGCTTGAAATTCGTGGACTTGTCAAATCCTACGGCCGTTTGGAAGTGCTGAAAGGGCTGGATCTTACCGTCCGCCAAGGTAGCCTGTACGGCCTCATCGGCTGCAACGGCGCTGGGAAATCCACCCTCTTCAAGTCCATCCTCGGCTTCGTCTTTCCCCAATCGGGCACTATTCTCTTCCGCGGCCAGCCCGTTGATTCTCTTTCTTTTCGCCAATCGGTTGGATTTCTTCCTGAACTCGTCTCTTTTCCCCCCGACCTCACCGCCGAAGAGTTTCTCGCCTATGCCTGGTCCTTTTATGCTCCACTCACCCCTTCGACCCGCCAACACATCGCCGACACCCTGGGCGAAGTCAGCCTCCGCGAATGCGCCCGCCGTCGCATCCGAACCTTTTCCAAGGGAATGAAACAGCGATTGGGCATTGCCCAGGCCTTGATCCATGACCCCCCCCTTCTCATCCTCGATGAACCCTTCACAGGACTCGACCCCATTGGGAAACGGGAACTCAGAACCATCCTCGAACGACAGCATGCCAGGGGCAAGACTATTTTGCTCAGTTCCCACAACCTCTCGGAGATTCAAAACCTTTGCTCGGTCATCGGCGTGCTCCATATGGGAAAAATGGGCTGGGAAGGTTCCCTTCCTGCTCTCCTAGAACGTTTTCAGACCCAGGACCTCGAGGAGGCGTTCTTCCGCCTCCACACTTGAAAGAAAACCGTTCATGCGCAATATTTTCTGGTATACCTTGATCGAAAATCAGCGCGCCCGCTTCACTTTCGCCGCAGTCTCCCTGATCCTCGCCATCGCCGCCTTGGCCCATTACAGCTCAACCCTCAACTACAACGCGGGCCGTTATACTCTTACCGCTCTGTCCTTCGGTCTTTATTTTACCCGCTTGATCCTTCTGGCCTATGCCTTGTTCGCTCCCGTCCTCGGCCTATCACGCGAAATCGAATCGGGAACGCTGTTTCTGATCCTTTCCAAGCCGACCACCCGTTCGCACTACCTCCTCGGAAAATACGCCGCGTTTCTCCTCCTGTATGGAATTCTGACCGTTACTGCCACCTTCGCCCTCTTCTTCCTCGCCTTCGCGTTCGGCGACCGCACGGATCCCGCGCCGCTCCGGCTCCCACTGTTCCTCGCAGCCGAATGGATGAGTGGCGCCGTTCTCCTCGCTCTCGTGTTCCTCCTTTATCAGTCCCTGCGCGCTCCGCTCGCTTCTCCCTTGCTGGGAGCGGCCATCTTTTTTACCTCTTATTTTCTCGAGTCAAGCCGCGAGGGGGCCCAACAGGCTCCTTCAGCCTTTTCCCGACTCGTATATTCGCTGCTGTATTACGGCTTCCCCAACTTCCGCCTCTTCAACGTCGAAAGGTCTGTCCTTTATGAAGCACCCATTTCGTTCGCCTATTGGAGCGGTCTGGCCGCTTATACGCTTCTCCTCTGCAGCGTTTTTCTCGGGCTCGCCCTCGCACTCTTCCGACGTCGGGAACTCTGACGATGAACCCGCCGCGCGTTGGACCCGCTGTAGTGCTTTCCCTCACCGCTCTTTTGGCCGGCAGCGTTCCCCTCAAACGACATTTGGCCCAGTCCGCACCCGCCGCCGTCCGGGAAACGTTCAACCCTTCTTTCGCCCTCCAAGCCTTGCCCCTCGCTTTCCTCAACCACCGAATCGCCGCATCTCAGTGGCTCCTGCTCGAAGCCATTCTCTATATCCTCAAACTCGATTTTCCCCACTACCATCTTGCCGAAGAGGATGACAACCATCACTCCCATGCACATGCTCATCCCCATAAACCCGGAAATGAAATCGTCGCATGGACACATGGCCCCGACGGACGCGATCTCCCCCTGACCCGCGACCAGTTGGAAACGCTCCAGCAACGGGAACGGGAACTTACGCTCCACATGGATCGTTATCTCGACATCCCTTACTTCTACGACCTGATCGAAACCGCCGCGTTGCTGGACCCCGAAAACCGCTTCATCCTCGCCTACGGCCAGTCATGGGTCCTCAATCCCTCCATGGCGCGGGAAATGGTCCGCGTGCTCGATACCGTCCACACCCACACGGGCCACTGGCGCCCCGCTTTCGACGCCGGTTGGCTCTTGCTCTTCACCTTGCAGGAGCCTGAAATGGCCGCCACCCGTTTCCAACAGGCTCTTGCCGATCCGGCAGCACCCGCATTCGTCCGAGATCTTCTGGCCCGAACATTTCTGACCGTTCAGAAATACGAAATGGCTGTTCAGTTCCTCCTCGCCCAACTCCACGCCGCAACGGATCACGACATGGCCACCCGTCTCGAACGGCAGCTGGCCTGGACCATGGACCTGCTCGCGCTCAACCGCGCCGCCCGCGCCTATCACACCCGCCATGGTCACCCCATCGCCTCGCTCGAGGACCTCGTCCGCGATGGCCTTCTTCGTGCCGTCCCCGAGGACAAGATGGGACAAGGCTACGCGTGGGATCCGGAACGCCAAGAGGTGTTCAGCCAAACGCTTTTCAACGTTCCCACCGCAAAAGAGGAATCGCCCTCTCAGGAAAAGACGATTCGTTCAAGCAGTCGGTGCCGGTAAAGCGCCCGCACCATCTGCACGTCCAGCGTGTGGCCCGATTTCCAGGAAATGATCTCCCCGCAAAACCGTCCCGCATCAATCAACGCAATCGCCGCCAAAAGGTCCAGCCCAAACCGGTGCCAAACGGCTTCAAGGGATTTACCGTTCGTAATCATCCGCGGCTCGTTCACATAGGCCCGGGGGCCCGCAATGAGAATGTTGTCGCGGGTGTATCCCAAATTCCGAGTGTCCGCAAAAATCTGCCCAATCGTCTTGCAAAACAACATCTGTCCTCGGGTGCAGTTCGTCCGCGCCTGCGCCGCATGGCGGAAAATTTCAGGCGTCAGCGCCACCCGCAAACGCTGGCGCCCGATCGCGTTCGGAAAATCCACCGCGCAATCCACCCGAAGCCTAGGCCGATCCTCCCGACACGGCCGTATCGCCAGAAAGCTCCCATTCGGTCCCAGCAGCGAAACCGGCTCTTTCACGGTCACGTAGGTCGGCGGCGTGTTCAATGGCACTACTCCCGCCTGCTCAATCGCTTCAATCAGGTCCAGACTTCCCCGATCGAAAAGCGGCGGATCGCCGGAATCCATGCGCACCGTCACACAGTCGAGCCCCAACCCCGTCTTGAGCGCAATAATGTGCTCCACCATACGCATGTAGTTGCGGGGCGAACCGCTGCACAGCACAATGTTCCGTTCGGTCGTCCAAACCGTATGAATCGAAACCTTGATCGGCAGATGGTCCGTCAGGTCCGTCCGATCAAACCACCACCCCTCCGCCTGCGGGTCAGGAGTAAAAATCAACGTGCGCTGAGCCCGCCGAAAAAAAGTGCCGGGTCCCGTCACCCGCACCTCTCGGCCCAGCGTCGTCAACGCATCCCACCGCCCCGGCATTTCGCCACCATCGGTTTCCACATCCACCGGCTGCGATAGGAAATCCTCCCACGAACGGGCCATCGCGTCCTCGGCTCCACGAAGAAGCCACCCCCATGGTTGTTCGCTCATTGCGTCCTCACGCCAAAAACAGGGCCACTATACCAATCTCCCCACCCTCAGGCAAAGGCCGTACTATCGGAGCCAATTCCCCCATGACAATGCCGGCATCCGCCTAAATCTGCCACCCGAATCAAAGCCGCCGCAGACCGCCCCAGCACATACCGGGAACGCCCCAAACCCACGACCAGCCCATGCTCAGACGGTACATTCCGAATGATCCGCACCCGAGCGCCAGGGAAAAAACCCATCTCCCGTATATGCCGGTCCGGACTCTCCACGATCTCATAATGATGCCCCTCAAACCCCTCGGCCAGCGGCACGAGTCCGCCTCCCTTCCCTCCACCCCCCCCGATTAGGGAGCTGCAACGCCGATGGCCATAGCGGAACCGCCACCTCATGCACGTCTCCTTCTCCAGGTCCATGCCTTCAGTCCAAACACCCAGCCCGCCAAAAGAAATGCACCCAACCCCAACCAAAACAGCGCCTCGGCCGGATTTTCCTTCAGGCGAATCGTCTGATAAAAAAGCACCGAAACTGTCCATGCCAACACAGTCTGATAGACAATCGAAAAAAACATCCATCCCATCCCCGCTTCCCGCCGAATCGCTGCGATCGTCGCCACACACGGACTGTAAAGCAAAACAAAAAGAAGATACGCGTAGGCCGCTGACCGGGAAGGAAAATGCCGTCGAAGGGACTCGAGAAGCCGCCGTCCCCCTTCCCCCTCCATTTCTTCTTCCTCCACCACTCCCCTCTGCTCCCGCTGGGCGTAGAGCGCATCCAACGTGCCCACCACCGATTCCTTCGCAAACAGGCCGGTAAACAACCCGACCGAGGCCGGCCAATTGTGTTCGGAAACCCCCAACGGACGAAACACCGGTAGCAGGCGTTTCCCAATCCGTTCAACCGGCGAATCCCCCGCAGGCAATCGGATCCCGTTCGCAAGGCTCAGCACCGTGATCGCCGCCACAATCCATTTGCCCCCCCGAATCATAAATCCCTTCAGGTTCTCCCAAGCATGCCGCAACACCGCGCGCCATGAAGGCATCTGATATTCGGGCAATTCCATCACGTACGTCGAAATTTCCCCCTTCAGAATCGTGCTCCGCAAAAGAAGACCGCTCCCAATCGCAGCAAGAAGCCCAACCAAGTAGAGAGAAAAAATGATCCAGTTCGCGCGCGAGGGAAACATCGCCATGGCAAAAACGGTGTAAACCGGCAACCGGGCACTGCAGGACATGAAGGGATTGATCAAAAGGGTCAAGATCCGCTCCCGCCGCTCGGGAAGCGTGCGAGTGGCCAGAATTCCCGGCACATTGCAGCCAAACCCCACCAATAAAGGCAGAAAAGCCCGGCCGGGCAGCCCAATGAAACGCAATATCCGGTCCATCACAAATGCGCCCCGCGCCATATAACCGGAGTTTTCCAGCAACGCTAAACAGACGAAAATAGAGAAAATGGGCGGCAAAAAAGTCGAAACCGCCCGAAGCCCAGATCCCACCCCATCCGCCAGAACCAATATCATCCATTCCGGCACCCCAAGCCCTTCCAGCCATTGCCGTCCCCCTTCCACTAACAGCCGGCTGAGCCATTCGTCCAAGAAATGCATCGCCGGCTCGGACGCGCGGACCGTCACCCAAAACACCGCCGCCATGATGGCCAAAAAGATCGGAATTCCATAAAGCCGGCTGAGCACCAGATGATCCACCCGCTCCGACAGAAGAACCGGCGCTTCCGCGCTCTGCCGGACCGTCCGGTTTGTCGTCTCGCGGGCAAAAACGTACCGATCTCGCTCGCCGCGCCGGTCCGGCGGAAGAACGGGCGAAGAAGACGGTCGGCCAACGGCGACTGCAATCGCTTCTTTCAACGCCTGGACCCCTTCCCCTCTCCATGCCGCCATGGGAATGACCGGACAGCCCAAAATTTGAGCCAGCCCATCCACGTCCAACGTCATCCCACGCGCGTTCGCCAAATCGGTCATGTTCAGGGCCACCACAAGAGGCCGTCCCAGTTCCGTCAACTGACTGGTCAGATAAAGACTCCGCTCCAGATTCGAGGCGTCCACCACATTAACCACGACATCCGCCTTCCCGCTCTGGAGAAATTCCGCGCTGATCGCTTCGTCGGGCGTAAATGGCGCAAGAGAATAAAGCCCCGGCAAATCCACCACCCACCAGTCGCGCCCTCCATATTCATAACCCCCTTCGGCACGCTCGACGGTCACTCCAGGCCAATTCCCCACATACCGACACTCCCCTGTAAGGGCATTGAACAGCGTCGTCTTCCCGCAGTTCGGATTCCCCGCTAGCGCAACGGTTGTCAGTCCCCCCTTCACCGGTTTTTCCTTTCCAGGACGATGGACTTTCCGCCCCCTTTCCGATCCAGAAAGCGCGCAAACCCCGCCCGAACCCGGCGCGCCCGGTCGGGCCGCTCGTGCACATACCGGGCAAACAGGCCAATCCGTTCAATCAGCCGGCGGTCGGCCGCATGCTCGAGACGGCAGGCATTTTGGTCCGCCGAGTCGGCGTCCATCAGAAGAATCTCACGCAAAAATTTTCGAATCAAATGATGGTCGCCGGTCACCCGCTCCGCAATGGCGCGTCCGGACGGCTCGAGCAACGCAAGTTCATACGGGCGATAACGGATCAGCCCCCGGCGGCTGAGCTGCCGAAGCATGGCTGTGACCGTGGACTTGTGGATGGAAAGTTCCCGGGCAAGGTCCCGAACCCGGGCGGCACCCTTCGCCCGCTGAAGCCGAAGAATCGCCTCCAGACAATCCTGCATGGAGGAGGTCACGACCCTCGTCTGTCCGGATGCCATTCCATCCTCCTTGTTTGATCAATCAAACATAATCGTATGCGATGAACACATCAAATTCAAGTGAAATCAAGCCGAGGACCGGCAAAGCCGCCGAGGACCCTGCGAAAACGGACACCCGCAAAAATTCTGGCGATATAGATCCCATTCCCGCGCCCGCTTCATCGCCCGCGCAAACCCGCCCCCTTTCTTGAAATCAAACGGTTGAAACGACGCCCAAGCCGCGCCCATCGCCAAGATCCGAGCACTCGATTTGTGGGGACTGATCGTTAAGGTCGTCGTGAACGCCTCTACCCCCTCGGCCGCCGCCCGCGCCGCCGCTCGACCCAGCCGAAGCCGAATGCATCGGTCGCACCGAGCCCCACCCTCCGGTTCGTCCGAAAGGTCACCGCAAACCGCCGTCCAGTCGGCCGGGTCATATGCATCCTCCCAAAACGGCAATCCCGCCCGTTCCGCCACAACGCGAAGCGCTTCCCGCCGTTTCAAATATTCCGCCAACGGCTGAATGTTGGCATTGGAATAAAACAGCACAATTTCGTTCCATCCCGCCTTCTTCAGCGCGTCCAAACAACCCGCCGCGCAAGGACCACAACACGCATGGAGGAGAATCCGCCCTTTCATGGCCGCCAAACCGAAAGAATATCCGCCGCACCCAACGGAAGCTCCACCCGAATCGTCCCTCCCTCTGCCATCTCAAATGACAAGGAACCGAGCCGCGCGCTCTCTATGCGGGCCGGCCGATATCCCGCGTCGATTTCCACTTTCAACACCTCAAGCGGAGCCCCCCACCAGTTAAGCAAGGTCACCGCAATCCCCTTCTCCGAAACCAACATCGGCGTCTCCACAAACTCCCGGTCCACCCGCACGGGAGGAACCACCCCTGCCGCGCGCACCGGATCCACAATCATTGCCCGCAAAACGGGATCCCATCCCCCCGGCAGTCCATCGGGCGCAGTCCCTCTCTGCCGAGCCGCATAGGAAAGCCCCGGAAACCATGAAAACCTCACACAACTCCCCCGCTTCACCTTCCATCGAATCACCGCCGGTGAGCCATCATCAAACGCAGCCAAAACCTCCCCTCGCGGCGCCACCAGTTCGCTCCGAGGACCATGAGCCGTAAACCCCCCCCAGAGCCCACCCCCCGCCCCCGATTCCGGAAGCTGGCGAACATGGCTCACAACCAAGCGAGAGGGGGCTTTTTCGCTATATCCCAAGCCACGACTCAGGATCCGGCTGGGCTCATTGTAGCGGTCCAATTGGCCGGCGCCGCAGACCATCGCCAGGACACCGCCACGTTCCACCCAACGAACCAACGCCCGCTGCCCTTCCTCCGGAATGTTCGGCGCGGTCACATACAGCACCTTGAACCCCCGCAACCCCTCGTCCGTTAAATCATCCTCATCCACCACATCCGCCGGAATGTTCGCATGCTGAAGCGCTTGATAAAGATTGAAAAGTTCTGCCCAGTAATCCACGGTTTGCCGGTTAAGGTCCGTATTGGTGGCATCCTGAATGGATTTCGGGATCCGTTCCTCCGTCGCATCCCACATCTGCGCGCTCCGCGGCCATAGGAGTCCCACCGGCGAACGAAGCATCCGACCCGGCCAAAGAAGCCCTTCCGAACGCCCAAGTAGCCGATGCGCCTCGGCCATGGCAGGAATTACCCGGACATTTTCAGAATAACAGTTGCCCGGAAAGTTGTACTCGGGGCCGAATACGAAATATTTCACCGCTTTGCCGCCGCACCCCGCCAATGTCAGGATCTTTTGAAGAATACCTTCTGCCCGGTCGCCCGCTGTCCGGGGAATTATATACCCGCCGAATGTCACCCCTCCCTGCCGGGCCCCTTCCCGCAACCGCGCGGCATACCACGACCACTGCGGCGCCTGCCGGTCGGAAAACCAGTCCTCGGTCCACAGCATCGTGCAACCCCGCAACCGGCCAAACTCCAGCCAATCGTGCCCCCCCATCGCCGCGTCCGGATCGTTCCTGTCGGAATTGTTCGCCACCGGCCCCGGCACATAAAGCCGACCGGTAAAGAAGTTCCAATTGACGATCACCGGAAGATTCGGATAGAACGCACGCTCCATTGCACGAGTGCAATCAGCAAAATGACGGGCCGAATCCCATGCGAAAAACCGCATGGTCCAGTAAAAAAGCCGCCGCGAAGCCAGATCCCGAACCTCCCCCCGTCCCAACGGCTTCACCTCCTCCCACCGGCGCGCCCCCACCTCCCGCGGTGAAAGCCCTTGATCCCGCAGATAAAGCCGAAACCGTTCCATTCCCGCGGGAGAATTGGTCAAGGCCCGAAACATCGCGGGATAGTACCAGCCGGGTTCGTCCGATATCGTAAACAACGCCATCTGTTCCGGCATAAAACCCGCCCCCTGGTATTGAATGGCGATGGATCGGGCAAACTGGTCCAACGCGTCCATCGCAATTCCCCCATAGTCAAACGCATATCCGGGCGGGTTGTATACCGCCCACGTGATCCGGGAGAGCCCCGTCCGCTCCAAGAGAGCCCGATTCCGTGGGTTCGGATCGAGAAGCAACGTATTGAAACCCCCTTTGACGAGGGTCAGAACGCCCTCTTCCAACCCGTCGAGGTCATCATCCCCGGGTATGAATCGGTCGGCAATCGGAAAAAGTTTCGGTCGCTCCTCCGGTGCCACAGCGGCCGATTCGAACGTTTCCCAATACCGCCGCCGATTCCACTCCCCCATCGAGGCCGCACGGGGTCCGTCGTTTTCCCGCCACACCAACAGCCCAAGCCGCCGTCCGCCCAACCTCCCTGCCACCCGAAAGGATAGGTCCGGTTTTTCCTCAAACACGAGTTCCACTTCCACCTCGGCCGGAAAGGGAATTCGGTCCACATAGACCTGCAACACAAGCGGAAATCCCTTCATGTAAGAGTTCGGATAACTATGGGGTCCTACCGACGCAACCGCCTGCTCGCGCTCGAAGGACCGCCACGCGCTCCACGCCGTTCCAGTGGAAATCGCGCCGACCCGCATCAGGGAAAAGGCGGCGGTTGCCTCCACGGCCATCTCTACCCCCCCGGTCGAGACAACCCGACCCCGCCATTGGAAAAGCGGAATGTGATCAACCGGAATCGCAGCCCGTACTTCCTCAGGATCCCAACAACAAACCCCCGCAAAAAGACCCAACCCAATGCCGCGCTTCAGCGCGCGCCATAGATTCCATAACCAAAATCCCAACCGCGCGAAAAGTCCGGATCGTGACGGTTTTTCCCACGTCCGTCGCCCGCCCGCCACAGGGCGGACCCGCATGTAATCACGATCCTGCAACCCCATGAGTTCCTCCTGATCGAATACCCAAAACGGCACGCAGGTTGCCTTCGAACGGCCTTTCCTTTTCGAAATCGGGGAAAAACGCTTCATCGCCCGGCTCGGGTTGTATGAAGGCCCGATCGAAACCAAGCCGTTCGGCTTCGTCGCATACTCGCCGATATTCTTCTAAACTCAACCGTCGGGCCAGCATGCCTCGCGTGCGGCATGCCGCAACCGGCCGAAACTGGCTCATGAGGGAAAGAGGAAGCTCCGACCCAAACTCCCGGTGAAGCAACCGCAGCACTTCGATGCTGTTGCCAATATGCCCCGGTAAAACCAAATGACGCACCAAAACCCCCCGTCGCGCCGTCTCGCCTCCCGTTTCATCAAAAGGTTCAAGAAAGCCCTTCGCCTCGACCATTGCGCGCAAGGATGACAAGGCGAATTCCGGATAGCGTCCATCGCCCATCACGCAATGGGCCAACGTGGAATCCGCAAACTTGAAATCGGGAAGAAAAATGTCCACCGCTTCCGCATACTCTGAAATCCGATCCGCCCGATGATAACCGGAGGAATTCCATAGCAGCGGAATCGAATGCCCCCGCCGCCGTAACTCCCACGCCAGATCCCGAATGTGGGGCCAAAAATGATCGGGCGTCACAAAATTGAGGTTGTGCACCCCTTGACCGATCAGTCGTTCCGCCGCCGCCACAAGCTCTTCCATGTCCAGCTCTGTGCCGATTCCACCTTGGGATATCTGATAATTCTGGCAGAAAAAACAACGGCTGGAACAGCCGGAAAAAAAGATCGTTCCCGAACCCCGCCGGCCGGTAAACGGCGGTTCCTCTCCAAAATGGGCTTCCGCGGACGCGATCCGACAAACGGCAGTCTCTCCGCAAAATCCCCGCCGGCCGGCTAGACGGTTTACCCCGCATTCGCGGGGACAGAGTCGGCAGGATGCATATTCAGAACGATTCATCTCACGTCCGAGCCCGAACCCCGAGGAAATAAAGAAGGATCACAGCCGCCACGAAATAGAGCACGGGACTCAGCTGCCGCGCCTTTCCTCCCAACGCCTTAACAAAAGCCGCCGCCATTAAGCCAAGGGCCAACCCGTCGGCAATCGAATAGGTCAGGGGAATGCCCAAAATCATCAGAAAAGCAGGAATCGCTTCGGTCGGGTCGTCCCACTCCACCTTCGCTGCATTCCGCATCATCATAGCCCCAACCAACACCAACGCCGGTGCCGTCACCGGAGCATAACTGCCCGCCATCCGCACAAGAGGCAATGTAAAAAGCGCTAAAAGGAACAACAGCCCCGTTACAAGGTTGGCAATGCCCGTCCGCGCCCCCTGTGCAACTCCGGCAGCGCTTTCAATGAAACTCGTGACGGTACTCGTCCCCATCGCCGCACCCACTACCGTCGCAGCCGCATCCACCGCTAACACCCGATCGGCCCGCGGAATCCGGTTGTTCCGCACAAAACCCGCTTGCTCGCAAACCCCCACCAGCGTTCCCAGGGTGTCAAAGACATCCATAAAAAGAAACAATAAAATAAACGGCAGCATCGGAATCTGGATCGCCGTCCAAAGGTCGGCTTTCAGCCAAGTGGGCGCAAGGGAAGGGGGAGCGGAAAGCAGAGTTCGGGCCGGTTGAAACTTCTGGAATAGCGCGGTGTCTTTCCATTGGACCCGTTCGAGGAAAGAGGAGGGAAGAAATCCAAGCCCCATGCGCCACACCCACGCCACAATCATCGCCAGCAAAATGCCCCACAGAAGAGCACCCCGTACGCCCCGCGCCCACATTGCAGCGCTGGCGATCAGTCCAACAAAAAACACCCCCATCTCCGGCGTCAGAAAATGCGGGTTGAGCCGGACCGCAGTTCCGGGATCCTGCACGATCAAACCCGCGTTCTGAAGCCCAATGAAGGCAATAAAAAGACCAATTCCGGCGGCAATCGCGTTCTTAAGACTCGGACTGATTGCATGAAGAATCCGCTCCCGTACCCCGGTCAGCGAAAGGACCACGAACAACACGCCTGCAATCAAAATCACTCCCAGCGCCGTCTGCCAAGGTTTCGCCACACCCGCTTGAACAGGCGGAAGAAGCGCGGCCGCCGGCAAAAGGGAAAAAACGAAAACGAAATTCTCCCCCATTCCAGGCGCCAGCGCAATCGGATAACGGGCATAAAGCCCCATCAGAATCGTTGCCAAAGCGGCCGAAAGACAGGTGGCGGCCATGACCGCCCCGAAATCAAGCCCCGTCGCAAAACCAAACATCGCCCCGGAAAGAACGGCGGGCTGGACAAAGACGATATAGGCCATGGTCAGAAAGGTCGTGACACCGCCCACAATCTCCCCTCGCCAGGTTGCACCCGTTCCGGAAAAATCAAAATATCGCTCAACCGCTGCTTTCCACGCTCCACCGATTGGCATTGCCCCCCCTTCTCCTAACGCCCCTGCGGAGGCGGGCGATTCAGCGGCACCAAAGTTTCGGCCGTTTCAACCACCCCCCTCAGAATAAAACGCCCATACTGAAACCCGGAAAGAGAAAGCGTATACCAGGAATAGGGAATCTCCGCCTCGAAAGGTTTCTGTTGGAATTCACCTAATGTCCGGGTCTCTTCCCAAATAGACTCCCGCATATAGGGGGTAATCTTGAGCGTAACCCGCCCGTCCGACGGCGCCCGAATCACCGAAACTCCATGACGATATCCCGAAAACTGGCACACAAGCCTCCCTTTTTCGGAATCGCGTGTCTCGAAAAGCTGATGTCGCCCCTGCACGGTCGCCGCCAGAAGTCCCAATGCCGAAACGGGAACCTTTTCCCATGTGTCATAGAGACGCAATTCCGTTTGGTGCGCAAGCGCCAAAGGATAGTTCCCCTCGCGCGCGCCCACCACGTCCTTTCCCCAAGCATATTCCATATTAACACGGTAGCCGATCACATGCCACGTCGCCGCCCCCCACGTTCGCGTAACGGTTTTCCCCGTCACATAATCGAACACCTGCTGAGATCCCGCCCCTCGACTCTGACGCGAGGTGGAAAGAATGTACCGGACGATGAGTTTCTCCTCTTCAAAAGCGTCGCGATTTTCGATCTCTCCAAAGATCCAGCTGTTGGGATGGGTTTCCGAGGGGCGCGGCTTGAATTCCTGCGGCCGTCCAAACCGGCTGTCATTCGGAATCCACGCAAAAACGCGACTGTACCCGTTCGTAGAATCTCCCTCGACCAACAGATACGCCACTTTGCCGGTCCAAGTGTCCAACGGTAACATCCCATAACGGACCGTCGCCCCCGGCGTCACGCTGACCGACGGAAAGGCATCCGGCTTTCGAACCGGAATGGAAGGGTTGGCTTGAAGGGTCTCCCCCATGGCCCAAAGAGCCATCCCGATTACAAGGCTGTTTTTCATCATGGGATTCCTTTTCGTTTAAAACCTGAAAGCCAACCCCAAGGACAAAACCGGATAGTAACGAAGCCAGTCGGCGTAGTTTCGATTAAAATCGTCAAGTTCTTCCTGGAGCCGCCGCCGCAAAAGGGGGGAGCCCGATAACACGCCGTCTTGGGATTCCAAAAATAACTCGGGTTCCGGAGAGATCATAACCCCTAAATCAAAAAAGGCGGCCCAGCGCCCCCGATGCGCAGCCGCCAAATTACCAAAACCAATTCCCACATACCCCCCCCACCCGTCATAGTCCGCTCCGGCCCGCAACCTCCCGACCTGCTCGGGCGTAAACGTCTCGCCGCCCAATGTGACGTTCTTCGTCGGCTGAGCCGTTCCCTCCACTGCCGTACCGTGCCAGGCCGCCCCACCCACCAACTTGAACGGCCCCCCACCCACATGCCAGTCGGCCAATATCAGTCCACTGCGAAGCTGAAACCGGGTGTCATAGTCTACATCCCCTTGGGTTGTGCCCATGTTGAAGGTGCCCCCATTGAACGCCCCCCGCAGATTCAGCCGATCGCGAATGACTTGAAACGCCATCTCGCCACCAACACCCATTGTGCCAAGCCGGACTCCTAAACCTATGCCCAGCCCTCTGTCCGACTCCCTGCTTTCGGCAACCCCTGTTCCGAGCCCAGCCACCCCCACTGCCGCCGCCAAGCAATACGAGAAGAATACGTTCACGCCCTTCTCCCTTTCCTTTTTTATTATAAACTCTTCCGCGTGAGAGTCAAATCCATCTCATATGGCGAGTCCCCGCTCATACGATGTCTCGCGCCTTGACTTTGCATCGATATTCGGAAATGATGAGTTCCATCAAACCTTTTTCTATGCAAACTCCTTCCTTTCCAGGCTTTGAATTGATCGCCCAGCTCGGCCAGGGAGGAATGGCCACCGTTTGGAAAGCCCGCCAACTGTCTCTTGATCGCTTGGTCGCCATCAAAATTCTCTCTCCCAGCCTCTCCCAAGATCCCGCCGACGTGGAACGGTTTCAGGCCGAATGCAAATCGGCCGCCCATCTGAAACACCCCGGCATCGTTCAGGTCTATGATGCGTTCGTCCATAACGGCCACTACTGCCTCGTGATGGAATATGTGGCCGGAGAAAGCGTAGGCCAGCGAATCCGCCGAAAAAAGCGCCTCACAGAGGACGAGTGCCTCTTTATCCTCGATCATGTCGCCCGTGCTCTCGATTATGCCTGGAAAACCGCCCGTCTCATCCATTGCGATATCAAACCCGATAATATCCTCATCGATACAGACGGCTCCGTCAAAGTCGCCGATCTCGGCCTCGCCACCACACTGGGCGCCATGAGCCGCATGGCTTGCACCGATGAAGTGCTCGGTACCCCCCATTTCATGTCCCCCGAACAAATCCGTGGCGGGCAACCCCTTGACTGCCGTTCCGATATCTATTCCATGGGTGCCACACTCTACCAAATGGCAACCGGTCGTCTCCTGTTCGAAGGACTTCCCGATGACCAGGTCCTCGAAAAACAACTGAACGGCCTCGTGCCGGATGTTCTCGACGTCACGTCCGGCATATCGCTCCGCTTTTCCTGGATGGTTGAAAAGATGCTGGCGAAAGATCCCGCTCACCGGCACCCCAACTGGGAGGCGGTCGTCGCCGATACCGAGCGGTTAATGCAAAAATTGGCTCCCCAGCCCCCTTTCCCTCCCGTCGGGAGCTCGACAATGGCAAGAAGCCGACGTCGCCAAAAGCTACCGGCTCGCCCCTCTTCCACTGCATCCAATGGTTATCCCCCGGCCAAAACTCATGGCGGAGATGCCATCATCCGGATCGTGGTGCTGCTGCTCATTGCCGCCGCCCTGATGGCCATCGGCTTTCTCGCCTACCGGGAACTGACCGAACCTTCCCAACCGCTCGCTCCCCCCCGGCCCGACTCGGCCACAAAAGCCCAACCCCCGCCGCCAGCCCCTTCTCCTGTGACGGAAGAAAACCGCCAAATCAAAGAAAAACAAGCCGGCGAGATGTTCGAGTTCGCGCTCCGATGGGCGCGGGAAAATCCCGACCGCTTCGATGAGGCAATCGTCCGTTTTCAAAAAGTCGCGGAAGAAACCAAAGGTACTCCCTACTCCCTAATGGCGATGGAAGAAATCAACCGCCTTCGCCAAGAACGAAATGCCCAAATCCAGCGCATTCTGGCCGCACTGCGTCTGGAGGCCGAGGAACTGGCCGGTCAGGGACTTCTTTCCGAAGCCGCTCAGATTTTTGAGAATTATACCAACCGCCTCGCGACAGAAACCCGCCAAGCACGACACGCGGAAGCCGCTCGCTACCGCGAGATGGCCGCCCGGGAACGTGCCCGCCTCGAACGGGAACTCCGCCAGGCCCGTCAAATTCTTGACCTCGCCTTCCAGGAAGCCGCTCATGCCCTCGTCCGAAACCGTCCGGCCCAAGCCCTGGAGCGCCTTCTCGATGCGGAACGCGCCCCCGAATCGGCTCCCCTGCGAAAACGCCTCCAAGAGCCCTGTTCCTGGATCCGTACTGCCGCCTTTCCCGATCTTCGTATCGCAGAATCGTTCGCCGCCCAAGCCGGTCAAGAAGTCACTCTACAACTCGTTTCCGGTCCGCGCACGGTCACAATACAAGAAGTCCGAGAAGGCGTTCTCCTCGCGCTTCAGAAAATCACCACCCTCGATGGCGCTGCCTCCGCCTCCGTCCAGATTCGGATTCCACTTTCCGAACTTGCGCCCGCGGAACGACTCCAGCGTATGGGCCCCGAGACCGACCCCGCCGCAGCTCTTTTCCGAGGCGCCCTGGCGGCAGAATCTCGCGACTGGCCCCGCGCCCGCACACTCTTCCAAAACGTTCCGAATGAATTGGGAGCCGCTCTCCTCTCCGCCCTCAACCGTCTGCAAGAGTCCTCGGAAGGGGCGCCCCCACCTGCCGTTCAAGACAGTTCATCCCAAACCCCCAAACCGTTCGCCCCTCGTGATTTTGTCCCCGCCGAACGATTCAAGATCCTTGTGCTGGAGGCTAATCCCGCACTCTCCCAGGAGGATGTCCAGATCGAATCCGACGCGGAAGGCCGCGTCCTCAAAGCGAAGATCGCTTCACCAGCACTCAAAAATCTGGACCCTCTTACCCGCGTCTCAAACACCCTGACCGAGCTCCTCATCCCACAATGCCAGGCCTCCCAATGGACGCCCATCGCCAGCCTCACGCTTCTCGAACGCCTTGATCTCTCGGGAAGTGCCATTTCGGATCTTGCCCCCCTCCGCGCCCTTTCCCGTCTCAGCCTCCTCAATCTGAACAATACCCGCGTTCGGGACCTCTCCCCACTCCGAACGCTTCCCCTCCGCGAACTGGAATTGGCGGAGACCAAAGCGTTTGCCTTCGATCCCCTGCGCTCGCTCCGCTTGAACCGACTCAACCTTTCGAATACCTCCTTCAACGATCTGTCCCTACTGCGCGAAATGCCCCTTCAGGATCTGGATCTCTCCGGCTGTAAGGTTTTCGATTTTACACCGCTCCGCCGCTTCCAACTTTTAAGCCTCTCCGTCGCGGATACCGGTTTTCGGGACCCCGCATGCCTCACCGAGATGTCCCTCCAGCATCTGAACCTCGCCAATAGCAAAATCAGCGACCTCTCGGCCATGCGGCGTTTGCCCCTCTTGAGCTTGGACATTTCAAGAACCACCATTCGCGATTTGACCCCCCTGCGCGAGGTCTCTACCCTGCGGCGCCTTCGCTTCGATCAATGCCGAATCAAAGACCTCTCTCCCCTGACCGGCCTATCGCTCGAAGCACTCGCGTGCAACGATACCTTGGTCGATGACCTCTCCCCCCTCAAGGGGATGAGATTGGCCGAAGTGGAGGCCGCCCGCACTCCCCTGACTTCAATCACCGTCCTGGCCGGTATGCCGCTCCAGCGCGTCCTTCTTTCCCAAACCCGTGTCTCCGACCTAGAACCGCTGCGCAATTCTCCTATCCGCGAATTGCACGTCCAAGGATTTCCCCCACAGGCGCTCTTCCCCCTGCGGGGTCTCCCCGTGGAAATCTTGTACGCCGACCCTCCCCGTGGGTTTTTTGCAGGTTTCGAAATCTGGCGCCTCTTTCCAAATCTGAAGGAGTTCAATGGACAACCCTTGCCCCGGCAAGCGCCCAACCTCGAACGGCGTTTGGACCGTTGACCGATCCCTTCGCACCGCACTGGGGTTCGGCGTCGCCCTTCTGGTTTGGGTGTTCCCATCGAAAATTCCCACCCTTCTGCTCCTGATCGGGGCCTCTCTTGCCGCGATGCCTTTCTGGCGCCGCGCCCTCTCCCTCTGGCTCCAACCGGCGGGTCTTGCGGCGATCGCCGTTGCCCTGTATGCTGTCCTTTCTCTTCTCTGGAACCCCCACCCCGCACTCTCCGCACGGGAACTGCTCAAAGATCTCCCCCTCGCCCTCGGCCTCTTCGCCCTTTCGGTGTGGGTCTCTAACCCCCAAAAAATCGAAAGGGCTCTTTTGACTTCGGCGGCCCTCCTCGCCCTCCTTTTCGCCGCCGATGCCATCCGGCTCAAGCTCGCTTTGGGAACAAGCGATCTGCTCACGCAAGCTCGCTATTACAAGCCCTATTGGCTCACGCACCCCAATACCGCTGGAATGCTGGCCGTTCTCACCTTTTGGACAGGCCTCTATGCCGCCTTCGCCCGGCGGCCCTCCTCCCGCCTCTGGACGGCCGGCGGACTCGCCATCGCCGTTCCTCCCCTCGTCCATCTCTACCTGATGGGATCCCGCGGCCCCCAAGCAGCGCTGGCCCTTTCGGCCGTGGTCGCCCTAATTCTGGCCCCATCCACTTTTCGCGGCCGTTTGGCCGGAACAGCCGCCGCAATTCTTCTCGTCGTGTTCGCAGCCATTCTGGGACCCCGCCTCAATCAACGATTTGCCCTTCGCGACAACCTGGCCGGCCGGACCATCGTGTGGCGGCAAACATGGCTCCTCACGCGCGAACGTCCATGGCTTGGATACGGATACGGAAAAAAACTGTTCGAAAAGGTCTATTACGAAGATGCGGCACCCCCCCCTCCCGCTCCCCACCGTTTCCCCCATCCTCACCAGTACTTCCTTTTCGCACTCTTTCAAGGAGGACGAATCGGTCTTGCCCTTCGCCTCACCCTCTGGCTCTTGCTAGGGTGGAGCCTCCTCCGTGCGTGTCAGCCCGACACGCCAGATCGTTACCTGAGGATCCTGATCACCCTCCAACTGCTCACCCTTCACCTCTACGGAATGGCCGATTTCCCAGATAGCCAGGCCGGAATGGCCCTCCTCGCCCTGATCGTGCCCGCCCTCATGCTCGCCCGCCTTCCCACTGTATCTCAAGCCGAGCAACCCAACCGGGTCACCTGCACGTCCGCGTGAGGATGATCCGCTAAGCCCCGTTCACAAACGACCGGCGAACGCCCCCTCTGATAACGCGCAACATTGGCTCCCAATTTCCATTCCGGAGGATGCCGGAGAGGATGAGGAAAATGAAAAACACGCGCCGACCCTATTCGAATACGCGGAGAAGCGCCGCGCGCGTAAAGCCGACGCCCGAGATCATCATCCTCCTGCCCCCACCCCACGTAGGTTTCATCAAAACCGTTGACCGCAAAAAAGAGTGAACGGAATAAAACAAAATTGCAGGATCGTAGCCGGGGCTTGGCCTTTAAACCCAGCCCCATCTTTCGCAAGATCGCATAAAAAATTGCTTTCCGATGCAATCGCAAAAGACGCCGCTGATGGTCCGGCGTAAACCGGCGCTCCAAATCGCCGGCGCCTACCCCCCCGTCGTCCAGACCCTCCACTTCCCGTTCGGACAAAACAATCATCTCCCCAAGGCTCACGTGCCAAGAACCAAGTCCCATCACATGCGCCCCCAGCCATTCCGCATCCGGAACCGTGTCCTGATCGAGAAAAGCCAGCACCGTTCCCCGAGCCAGGAATGCCCCGTTGTTCCGACTCCTCGCTGCGCGAAATCCCGCATGAGGCTGCCATACATGAATCGTCGGAAACGGTAAATGCGGCGCCAATTGTTCCAACATCCGGAGAACAGACTCGTCCGACCCGTCATCGGCCACAATCCACTCCAAAGGCCGTATAGATTGGCGAATAAGGGCAAAACCTACCATCCGAAGGGTGGCCGGCGAGTTGTGCGCCGTTGTAATGACGCTAACGGTCGGAGTCGAAGAATATTCCACAAAGCGCCCCCCTGCCGACCGGGTTGGTGGAGGATAGGGGATTTGAACCCCTGACCTCTTGAATGCCATTCAAGCGCTCTACCAACTGAGCTAATCCCCCAAACTCGGAAAGGCAGCCAAATCAAGCCAGTATGATAAAAAATACATCAGCCTACGTCAAACTTTTTTCGGAAGTTCCGCCTACCGCTTCACGCGGGCGTTCCCTTCCCAAATGCTCCAAACCTCCTCCTCGTCAGCCGGTTGCGCATAATCCGTTAACATCGTCACGGCCAATGCGCCCGCCGCCCAGCCAAATTGGATCCATTTCTCCGCCGGCCACCCTTTCAAAATCCCATGGAGCAGCCCACCGACAAATCCGTCGCCTCCCCCAATCCGGTCCAATACCCGAATCTCCCGCGGCTCGACCGCGTGCCACCGACCTTCCGCTCGCATGAGCGCACCCCAGAGATGAGTATCCACGCTCAACACTTCCCGCAGGGTCGTGGCAAACACCCAGACGTTCGAAAACCGACGGCTCGCCTCCTCAATCATGCCCTTGAAACTCTCCAATTGGCCGGCTAAACCTTTCCCTCCCGCCTCCGGTCCCTTCAGCCCCAGACATAGCTGAAAATCTTCTTCGTTCCCCACCAGAATATCCGAAGCCTCCGCAATCTCTTCAAACGCTTTCCGAAGCTCTTTCTCGCGCCCTTTCCAAAACGACGCACGATAATTCAGATCAAACGAAACCGCTGTCCCATGCCTCTTCGCAGCCCGCACCACCTCTAAACAGAAGGCGCTTGTTTCGGAAGAAAGAGCCCCAATCAGCCCCGAAAGATGGACAATACGAACCCCCTCCCGGCCAAAAATGCGCTCAAGATCGAAATCTTTTGCGGTCAATGTCCGACCCACCTCCCCGGCCCGATCGTTGTGCACGCGCGGCCCACGCATCCCAAAACCCATGTCGGCAAGATTGAATTGATGCCGATAACCCCACGGACCCCCCTGGGGAACCTCCGGCCCCTCAACCGCCATATGGCGGCCGGCCAGATCGTCCTTGATAAAGCGAGCAATTGGACTTCCCTTAACAAATGCCGTCAACACTTTGACTTTCATGCCCAAATAGGCGGGCACACTGGCCACATTGGATTCCGCGCTTGTGGCTTGCATAAAGAATGTATTGCTGCTGTGAAACGGTTGACCATGCAACGGGGTCAACCGAACCCCCATACTCGTCGGAACCAGTAGATCAAAGGCGCATCCTGTTCTCAATTTCATAGCCGTCTCCTCTGTCGTAAAGGTATTATATAACGCACAGGACCGTCAAAGGCCAACAGGAAAGGCGCTTCCTGTCCATTTCCATTCCTCTCGCCATCCGACGACCCGCCGTCTCCGAGGCCAACCCCGTTGACCCTCTTTTACCCACCTCGAAATGGCAACTCCTCCTCACGGGTGGGAAGAGGCACCGTTCCGCGAATATGTTCCCATACTTTCCGCTCGATCGCATCCCGCCGTTCCCCTCGCTTCGCGCGCCAAACGGCCGCCGCTATCCCCAACGGCGTTTCCGCTATTTCGGGCAATGCCAACACCCAATCTCCTGCCTTGGCACCCTCCACACGCGCTGTAAACCATTCCTTAATCACACCCCCATCCCCAGAAGCTGCCACCCTTCCCAACCATTCAATCTCCTCCTCCACGGCCGGCCGTACCCGCTCCACCGCACTCCGATACGCCGCCACGGGATCCCGTCGAACCCGCCCTGTCCCTATGGCCACGACCTCGTCCGGCCTCCGTTCCAGAATGTTTCGCACATAAAGTCGCCAACAATTCTCCGCCATCCGCACCGCCAATGCGACTTCAACCGGCCCCAAAATTCCCCCCGCCTGTGCCCTCTCCGCAAGAAATGCCAACACACGTCGGCCCTCCTCTTCCCCCCCAACAGCACCCCACGCATAGGCACGCCAAATCCCCACCATGGGCCCGCCCGGATTTCCCAATTCCTGCGGCACATTCCGACCATCCCATTCCAACAACGCCGCCTCTTCCTCCAACTGCCTTTGCAGTTCCGGTAAATCGGTCGCCGTACGCGCCAACGCCCGCATCGCAGCCGCCGCCCCCACCAAAAACCCCTGATCAACGGCCATTCGCCAAACCTCCAAACGATCATACAGAAGCCGATCGGCAGGATCCAGCGCCTGCCGCTCATCACCCGTCAGAACCGGAAGGTGAATCGCGCCCGGCCTTGCGGCCGAACGATCAAACCGGGCAGGCAACAGTGACCGAAGAGGATCGGTAGGCCGGAAAAGCCAACCCGCCCAATCCTCGACGACTCGCTCGGCCCCCTCTATCTCCCGCCGCCACTGGCCAACATCCGGCTTCAAAACCTCCACTGCGCTCCCTTCGGCCTCTTTGGACAAATAGACCGCCAAGGCCCCCATCGACTCGTTCTTCTCCTCCGGTTCCTCCCCAAGACGAACCGATGTGTTTATACCTTCCTCAACAGGACGGCCACTAGCCTCCGGGGCCTTTGGATGAATCACCACCCGATCCGCGGTCGAAAGAGTTCTTCCGGAATCTGTCCCATCGGTTAATCCCTGTTCCGTCCCCAAAAAGGCCGCGTCAGTCGAAATGGCCGCCTCCTCAGGCCGATCATCCCCCCCAGGCGCTTCACTCTCCGTGCGATCCGGCTCAGAGAAAGCGGAAACCGGCGGTTCCATCTTCCGAGGCGCATTCGCGAGCCGCCACCCCCACATCGCCACTCCCGCAATCCCAACAAGTAAAAATAAAAGTGACCCTGCCCTCCACGCCCTCCACCGGCGAGGTCTCGGCTCCAAACCCGGAACGGATGACCTCATTTCAAGGGGATCCCGCGTCGGCATAGGTTCGTGCGCTTCCACCGCCTTCTCAGGTCCTCCCCCTTGCTCCAACGCCAGAGACTCCAGCTCTTTGCGCATGGCCCGCGCCCCATCCCCATTCCAACGGGACTCCTCTCCACCCCCATACCGCCGTTTGGGATCAAAACGCATGGCCCTTCCAATGATCAGCGCCAATTCAGGCCGCTCTTCGAACACCAAATGATCAAATCCCGTAAACGCTGCGCAGAACTCCCCCTCTCCACCCGAACGGAGGACCAACGCCTTGACAGCCGCCGTTTCCTCGTCGGGCAGCCGAACCATCGCCGGACGGCCCGTCAACGCTTCGTACAAAACATACCCCAAAGCAAAAAGATCCGATTGCGGAGAACCGCGTTGAAGCGGCTGCGTCACCATTTCAGGCGCCATGTAATCCCAAGTGCCCGGCGGCAATCCCGCCATCGAAAGCGTCCCATCCCTCTCGCATGCAATCCCCAAGTCCAAAAGCCGGGCTTCCTCAGGCCGACCCGCCGGTGCATAAAGATTGGAGGGCTTGATGTCCCGATGGGCCAGTCCGGCATCATGAAGCGCCGCCAAACCATCAAGATAACGAACAAACAGCGTTCGAACCTCTTCGAACGACAACCCCACTGGTTCTGCCGCCAACCGGTCCCGCAACGTTTCGCCCGGCAAATATTCCATCACCAGACAAGACCGACCCTCCGGTTCCGGTTCAACCCACCACTCGTACAACTGCGGGAACGCTGAATGATGAAACGACTGAAGCCGCTCCATCAAACCTGCCTCTTTTTGAAATCGCCAATTATGCCGCCCGGAATGAAGACGTTTGAGCGCCCCCTCCCGCCCTGTCTTCACTCCCCTGACCCGATAAACGATGCTAAATCCCCCCTCCGCGAGAAACCCGTTTGCCTGCCACTCCTCCGTCGCCGTTTTCCACACCCGAGGCTGCAACGACCCAAACGCGCTCCGAACCTGTGCGAAACTCTGGTACCGCTTCCCCCGATCCGCCGCGAGACACTCCTTCAAAAACAATCCAATCCCTTCCAGCCCATACGCAAACCCCTCTGCCCACCGAGGCTCGGGAAGCATTTCACCCGCCCACCGACGAAAAAACCCGATTTCCGGATGTTCGCCCAGCGGCTCAAACGGCTTCGCACCCGTCAGGACCTCACAAGCCAGAATACCAAAACTGAAGATGTCGGAGACGAGGTCGCCCGCAAAACCATCCACCCGCGCAAACTCGGGCGCCATGTACTCCAGGGTCCCCCCCCATCCCTCCGCTGCACAAACCGTCAGCCCTCCGGCCCCCCCCGCACGACGGGCGAGTCCAAAATCAATCCACTTGACCGTTCCATCGGTACACAAGAAAAGGTTGGACGGTTTTAGATCACGATGAGCGATCCCCTTCGCCTCCGCATGAACCAGTCCATCCAATGCGGCATCGAGCAAGCGAAGCGCTTCCCCCCAAGGCAGCCCTCGCCGTTCCCGCTTCAGCCGGGCCGCTAAATCCTCCCCCTCCAGCCGCTCACAAACCAGGCAGACTCCTTCATCCCACCCCTCCGAAGACCATTCAACCGCCCCGTAACATCGAACAATATTCGGATGAGAAAGGGCCGTCAGAGCCCGAATTTCACGCTCGAGATAAGCCCGCTTCCGAATCCGCTTGAGCGCCACCACCTGCCCAGCCCGAATTCCCTCCGGACGATCCCGCCGGCAGAGAGCTTCATAGACCGCGCCGGCGGACCCCTCCCCCAGTTTCCTCCGAATTTGAAAATCCCATGCCCCTGCCCGGTCCACTGACCCCATACCCTATTCCCTGACCCTTACGCCCAGCCCCAGTCCCGTTCCCTCGACCGCTTCTCCGGGCAGCATTGTTCCCAACTGCTCCAAAAAAAAGCGAATGCGCTCCAAAGGCGCCAACCCCCGCCATGCCCCCACCGAAATTCCTCTCGTCGCATACTCGCCCCAGATCGCGTTCGCCTCACCCGTCATCCTGTCGAGCATCGAACGCTTCTCCGGCCCCAATTTCGTAAGCCAGTATTCATAACGGCGCCAAACTTGGTCCATCCAAGGCCAAAATTGATCCCAGACCTCCAGACCCCCCGAACGCCCGGACTGCAACTTCTCCCGCCAAGCCAATCCATCCCAGCGGGTCAAAAAAGGCCATTCCTCGGAACAACTCGAAAGCCCCTCCCGCACCCCTTCCAGTTCCCTCGCCCAATTCTCCCATGCCCGCGTGTATCGGTCCCACGTCTGAAGATCCCCTTCCCCCCTTCCGTCCCAAATCCAGTGATAAAGAAAACGAACGCGCTCCGGCCGCAACGTCTCGCATTCCTCCGTCTGCCTCGCCAAGGCCGCACGAGCCCGCTCCAACCACCGCCGCTGCGCCTCGCGAAGATATTCGATCCATCCTTCGCCTCTCTGCTCCGGCCGACCCACCAGCATCAGCGAGGGGACCCGCAACGGTTCTCCGCTCCACCGTTCCAGCCATAAATAGGCGCTCCGAATCATCGTATAACGCCGCTTGACCGCCTCCCCATCCGATTCCACCACCAACCGCTCCTCCTGCCAGAACCGATGATTTTGCGCTTCCCCCTCCTCCGGGATCCCAAGACCCCCCACCCCTTCTTCCGGCCCAACGGACGTTCGTGCGGTTCCCTCCTCCCGCTCTAAACCCGATTCCACCCGATCCGCCTGACCGCCAGATGCCACAGGAAAGGAAACGATAACTCCGCTCGAAACGGCCATCTTGTTTTTCCTTGCGAAATGCACCCCTATCACCCCCACCACAACGGCCGGAAGAAGAAACCACAAGAACCCCCTTCTCCTCCAATACGACGGCCCGCGGGAAGGGGGCTCCACCGCTGACAATGAAGGCGGGGAACCGTACCGGACCACAATGAAGGTAATGTTGTCTTCTCCTCCTTCGTTCAGCGCTTCCTCCAGTAGGCGCCCCGCCAAAACCTCCGGGTCGAGCGGTTCGCGAAGAATGCGAACCAGACGGTCGCGAGGAAGACTGTTGTACAACCCATCGGTACACAAAAGGAAAAGGTCCTGATCGCGGACCGATACGGGAGTCAGATCCACCTCGACCGTCCGGCGTATTCCCACCGCCCGCGTAATCACCCCCTGATAGATCGAGGGAATGGCCTGATCAGGAAGAAGCCCCGCTATGGAGGCGGCGGAATGATCCCGTGTCAACTGTTCCAAAATCCCATCCCGAAGCCGATAAACCCGGCTATCGCCGGCATGGACAGCCGCGGCCTCCCCCGAAATGCTCGGATCAAAAAGAAGCATCGCAACCGTGGCGCCCATGCCCGGATATCCTTCCCGCGCCGCATACTGGCGAATCCACGCACTGGCCCCATTCAGCGCCTCCCGGCAACGCTGAATCCGCCCCTGAAGCTCCAGGGGCGGAGAACTCAACGCCGCTTTAAGGAAATCCACCGCCGCACGGCTCGCCACATCGCCCCCGTTCAGCCCTCCAATCCCGTCGGCCACGGCAAACAGCCCGGCCTCCGGTTCGCACAGGAAGGCATCCTCATTGCGAGGTCGAACACGCCCTCGATCCGTCCGAGCCGCCGCACGCAAAAGGCTCAAAGGGGCATCGGCCATATGCCCGCCAGCCTACCACACCCGTCAGGGAATGGGCAATTGCCAGTACGAAAGAGGCACCAACCCTCGCGGACGGCGCAAAAGCACCACCGGCGGCGCATCTACCGCAACCCCCGCCGTATGGGACGGCGCAGTCCGATCCAACCGAAGGGGCTCGCCCGGCGTTCCACCCTCATGAAGAAAGAAACCCGTTGGCCCTTCCCCCCCTTGCACCCGCACCGGAACAAGCCCCAGAGGATCCTGCAGTCCGGCCGGTCCGGTCCCGCTCAACGATTCCACCTGCGTCTTGACCGTGTGAAGCCGTTCCACGGTCGTCCGAATCCGCCGGGTAGGGTCCGAAGAAAAGTCCGGAATCGGCCCGCTGCCGTTTTCAGGAAGAACAATAAACCGCGTGCCGGTCGGGGACGAGGGCGGCGGGGTGCCCGGCGCAATAATAACCACATTGTCCTCAAAGTAAATTTTGCCCGGCGGAGGCGTGGGCGGAGGCTTGGATGAACCCCCGTCGCCAGAGGGCGGAGGCGGCGGAACCGCCCGCGCCACGTCCGAGACTCCCCCAATAATCCCCAAAACCGCCATAACCAAAACCACTCCGTTCTTTCGTTTCATGGTCCTTCCCCTAAAATTGTGCCAAAGCGCGGAAATGAAACCGACCGGACGACTCCGCCTTCTCCCCGCGTTCTTCAAGTGCCTCACACCCCGTCAGGGGCACCCCGTAATCCGCTTGAATCTGAAACCCGCTTCCCAGGCTCAGCCGAATCCCACCGCCTGCGCCCGCAAGGGTAAGCGAATCCCTTTCACCCTCCATCGTCTCCCAGCCGACATGCCCGCCCTCCACAAACCCGACCAACTGAATGCCCACCCCCGACCCGAAATTCCATACCGGAGAACGCCCTTCGAACGCACTCCACCCTCCCCAATCGCCCAAAACAGCCCGCTCCGGAAAACCGCGAATGCTCTCCATTCCGCCCAACGCGAGTTGTTCGGCCGCCGGCAAAGCCCCCGTCCCCGCCTGGCCCTCTAGGCGTACGGCCGCCATCCAATTCCGGGCCGTCCCGGCTTGAGAACGCCCCAATACCTGCAGCCGACGAAGGCGGATGCGGCCAATGCCGTAAACGTTCTCAACCCCGGGACGAAAAGATTGAATATCCTCTTGATCGCCGGGTAGAATCCCCCCCGCGGCCTCCAATTCCCAGAATATCCGCCCACCCCATCCGTCCAATCGGAAGGGCGTGTGCCGAAAGAGGAGCGAAACGGGAACAGAATCCAACGTCCGCCTTTTTCCTTCGATCGCCCCGCCGGATGTTTCCACAGAAAACCGTTCCTCCTGCCGGCGAAAACCTGCCCCCGCCGTCAATACGGTTTCTCCTCCAGAATGCGCCTGCAATCTCATCCCAGCCTGCCCACCCAAAAACCAGCCCGCACCGCGTATTCGGAAGATTTCCGCAATCTGCTGCGCATCCACATCGGCATAGCCGACATACCATAACGTGTGACCGCCCCGACCCGCCCGAATGGGCCGATAATAACTCGCCGCTCCCGCAACTGACGCCCCGCCCCCCCACGAAAAGGGGCCTCCATACACCGTGAGAATGTCGTCGTACCGCGTCAGATTCACATACTGAAGCGCCACCGACGCACGCCACTCACCACTGGACTCGAACCCTGCGTTGTCCACCGTCAGCGCGCCGTGCAAAGGGAACCGCTCCGTAATGGCGCAGCCAATATCCACCACCCGCCGGCTTCCCTCTTCGCCGGTTTCGCGGCGCACCCGCAAAACCGGCTCTGCCGTCAGGTCTGGATGCGCATTGAAGGCCAACAGGTTCTGATAGAAAAGGTCTTCTTCGAACGTCCGCCCTTCCATGAGGCCGAAAAGCCGGTATTTCAACTGTTCCTCCGAGAACCACCGGCCCCGAAAGGGCCCTCCCCCAGACCCGGTGAAGGATAGGCGCCCAATTCGTCCCAAATCCACATCAAAGGCCGCCACGCCGGACGACGATTCAGGCGGAAGCAGGCGCACCAAAGAAAAAAGATAACCGGCCGCACGCAACCGGTCGTTTAAATCCCGTGCCGCCTGTTCCAGTTCCGGAACCTCCAGCGCTTCCGGCCCCTGCTCCTCCCAGGCTCGGCGCCACGCCACAACCTCCGGAAGCCTTTCAATCGCCGGCCCGTCGCCTTCCAGTCGGAATGTGTTCCTCCCCCGCTTCCCTTCTTCCTCCGCCTTCGTCGCTAACCCCCAGAAACACAGAATAGCAATCACCGCCGCCTGCCCGCACATCAATCCTTTCATCGTCCGGATCCCTGTAACCCGTTCCCAAAAAACAAAACGGCCGGGGTCCCTTACCCCGGCCGGCGCACGTTATAACAAAACCTCCGTGCGTACCCGAATTCGGAACATCCCTTATCCCGCCAGTCGGCGTGCGATGCGGACAAGCCCCTCGACCAGTTCCTCATGGGCCCGCGCATACGGCAGCTGCCCCGTAATGAGCGGAACCTTGTCCTGCGCGTAACCACCGCGAGCTGCCACCGTCCGATCCGGCGCGTACCCTACGGAATCGTTCACAAAGCTGAGCACAAGCGGATGGGGAATACCCACCGCCGCACAAACCTCGTTCTTGATCGCTTGAAAGGTTTCAAACGGACTGCCCAGAAGCGCAATCGGCCCGATCCGAATCCCGTGCAGTTCGGTCTCGGGTTCAAGAGATTCTCCCCGCCGCATCCGCGCCAAAATGCGCCGCAGCGCAATGGCATAAACCGTTTCCATCCGAGCGTTCCATTCCGCGGTCGCCGTCGCATCGGTCACCTCCACACCCTGAAGACGCGCTTCGGTCTCCGCCAACAAACGCGCCACATACCCCTCCTCCCACGGCTTCCGCGAAAAAACCACCCGTTCCCGGACCGCCGTAAGCGGATGGGATTCGACCGGTTGGGCCGCGGCAATGGCCTGACGAACAGCCCGCGCATAACGGCCCGCAATCACATCCAGCGCCAGCAGCGACTCCGTTTCCGGTTTGTGCACGACGCAACTGTTCACATCCCCCTGCGCACCCTGGAGAAAAAGACCGGTCGCCTGCCCTTCCGGATAGTCCCGTTCGATCGTATTGGTCGCCACGCCGGGCCAATCGCCATGAATAAAACGCGTCTGGGCGCAGCAAACGACGGGGTGACAGCCGTAATAGGAAGCAAAACCCATCAGCCCTCCCCTTTCATCCCGTACGACCAGCGCCTGACATTCCGTATCCGTCAACTCCGGTCTCGCCGCCTCCCACCCCGCACGAAGGCACTCCTCGAGCGGCGGAGCATCCCGATCGTATTCCCGGTTGAGCGCAAATCCCCGGCACGGCGCTCTCCCAAAAAACAGGCGGGCCGGCCTCAGCGCCGCCAGCGCGTCGAGCCCCGCCCGAGCAATCCGATTGGGAAGCGTTTCCAGATACGGCTCGTCCGGCGCCCCCCACCCAATGTAAGGACCCGTGTTGGGGCCGCTGTGGGTGTGCGTGCAGCAAATCAGTACCGCATCATCCGAAAGCCCCGCCCGCGCCCAAATCTTCTCCCGAACCCGCGCAGTAAGCTCGCCCGTAATGCCGACCAAATCGCAACTGACGATCAGAACCGTTCGGCCTTCCTCTTCCAGCGCCATGGCCCGCGCCCAAAGCCGATCCCGAATGCCGATCGAATGCCGACAAAGAAAGGGACCAAATCCGCAAAGTTCCACGCCTATTCGCGGCGTGATCTCCACCCGGCCAAACCCCGCTCTCATCGTTGCGTCCTCTCCACACACACTTTGCCCGGCCGTTCGGACCGACTCGCCTAGCGAGCCTTCCGCTGCTGTGCATCCCACGCAGCCTGTACCTCGGACAAATGATCGCTCACCTTGCGCACCGCGTCAAGCAACTGGCGAATGTACGATTCGGAACCGAGCAAATGCACATGCCCGAGCACCAACGCCGTATCGTTGAACGCCCGTTCCGTATGAGGCAGCCGGAGATTCCGGTAATCCTGAACCGCCTCGGGATCGCGGTAGGGAATCGGACTCGTCCGATCGTACAGATTGAGAAGCGGGCTGCGATATACCGGCCAATAAGGATTTCCAACCGGACATCCTTCCGCCGTCAACGCGTACGCAAACGCCTGCTTGGAAACGCCCCCCGCGCAGCTCGAATCATAGACCAGCGTCAAACCATAATAGGCTTGGCGGGTAATGCGCGGATCGCGCCGCGCCACGCGAAGCGGTCCGCCAATCGCTTCGAGTCCCTCTCGCAATTGGACGGCCCGCTTCTCCCGCCGCAACGTCTCCCCCTCGAGCCGCTTCAATCCCCCCCGCAACAGGACGGCTTGCATCTCGGTCATCCGATAGTTGTGCCCATAGCGGTTGGCCGGCTCAAGCGGCTCGTACAAACTCTTCTTTAAATCCGTAGGCGCCCATCCGACCTGCTTGAGGGCAAAAACAGTCCGGTAAATCTCCGGATCATTCGTCGTCACGGCGCCGCCTTCCCCGGACGTCAAAACCTTGCTCTGCTGGAACGAAAAACTCCCCGCATCGCCAAGCGCACCCGCCCCCTTGCCTTTCCAACAGCTTCCATGCTGATGCGCCGCGTCTTCTACCACTTTGATCCCCCGTTTCCGCGCTATCGAGCACAGCGCGTCCATGTCGCACATGCAGCCATAGAGGTGAACGGGAATAACCGCCCGCGTCTTCCCCGTAATCGCGCGCTCAAAGGCCGCCGGATCCAACGTCAGCGTTTCAAGATCCACATCGGCAAACACCACGTTGGCCCCGATGTCTATCGCGGCTTGAGCGGTCGCCACCCACGTCATTCCCGGCACAATCACCTCGTCGCCAGGTTCAACCCCCACCGCCTGAAGAGCACACTGCAGCGTCACGGTCCCGTTCGCCAACGCAAGCGCATATCGCGATCCAATAAAGGCGGAAAACTCTTCGCAGAACGCCCGCTCATGGGGCCCCAGCCAGCTCCAACGGCCCGACCGCACAACGTTCGCCATCATGCGGGCTTCCCACGCCCCAGACCTGGGCCAACGCGGCGGCGGCTGCGTCACGGCCTTTTCGCCTCCTCGCACGGCAAGTCGGGTTCGACGCGATCGAAGGTGGTTTGACATGGCAGTAATTCTCCTTTTTTGCGTAACACGATCCCACTCAAACACGTTTATCCCATTCCTTCAATAATTCCTTCTTGCGATGGGTTACCATTTCTTGCTATCGATAAACCGAATGAATTCCGAAGTCCTGCGCAATACGCTCCTTCATACCGAGCGGTGGACCCTCGCCGCAACCGGACTTCCCCTCGCGCGGGAACCCCGCGTTGCCGCCGAACGCCGCCGGTGGGTTCACCACCATTCCCGCCCCCACTCCCACGCCGAAGTCATGATGGCCATCCGGGGACGAACGGTCTATGGACTCGCCGGGCACTTCGTGCCGGTCCGGCCCGGAACAGTCATCTTCTTTCGCCCCCTGGAGCCCCACCAGAACGGTTACCCCCGAAACGAACCCTCCATCGAACACCTCTGGTTCAGCCTCATGCGGGACCATTTCACTGCCCGTCTGGTCTGCACCCAGAAGGGACGCGTCCACTCCTCCCTCCTCGCGAACGGACCCCTCCCCTGTTCCTGCCCAGAATGGGTCTTCCAGCCGGCCAAGCCGAATGATCCATGTTGGCTTGCCTTCCACCTTCGCCTCTTGACCATGACGCTGGCGCAAGGCCTTCTGGAAAACCCCACACCCGCTCGCCCCCTCCTCCGCGCGCCCGATCAATCGGTCCACGCCATAATCCGGTCCATCCAACGGCACCTGGAACAAACAGCGGGTAAAGGAGATTCCCTCGAATCCGTCGCACGGATCGCCGGCTACAGCCCTTTTCATTTTCACCGTCTGTTCCACCGGCACACGGGATGCCGACTCCACGATTTCATCAACCGTTGCCGCCTGATGCGGGTTCGTGCCCGAGAAGCGGAAGGTTGGACCCAACGCGCAATCGCCGAAGAACTCGGCTTCGCCTCGCCCCAGTCCTTCTCCTGCTGGCGACGACGCTTTTTATGAGCGAACAAGTCGTTTCAGCACTCTATGCCGGAATCCGCTTCACGCACGCTTCAAGAACCGTTCCTTTTTTGATTGAATCCCACCCTCCCATGCGGTATTCTAACACCCGTTTGCCAACCAAAAAAGCCGAGAGGAATACGTCGTATGGGCCAGCAATTGCGTGTCCGCGTGAAACGGAAAGCCCGCCGCCGCTGGATCAAACGGAAAAAACTGGAGGCCAAACAAAAGAAGGCTTCCGCCCGCAAGCCGGCGGCGACCGCGTAACCTCAAGGCCCTCCCTCCACGGGGCGCGATGGCCGAGTGGCTAGGCAGAGGTCTGCAAAACCTCGTACACCGGTTCAATTCCGGTTCGCGCCTCCAATTCCTCGCTTCCCATTGAGGAACCATTCATGCGTCTGCGAATCGGTCTCGTCGGTCTCGGCTCCTTCGGCAGCGCGTTTGCCCCCCTCTTTGCCCATCACCCCCTCGTGCATGAAGTCCTGCTCTGCGATACGGAACCGGAGCGAATCGCCCGCATCGCAGAGGACCCTCTCGTTCGCCGCAAACTCGCCCGGCATTACGCCTATCCCTCGCTCGACGAAATCTGCAAGGCCCCCTGCGACGCCCTCGTCATCATCACCCAACCCTGGCTCCATGCCCCCCAATGCATCCAGGCGATGAAACACGGTAAACATGTTTACAGCGCCGTGCCCATCATTTCCATTCCCGATGACAACGAAATCCTGGACTGGTGCGATCGCCTCGTTCAAACCGTTCGAACCGCCGGCCTTCACTACATGCTCGGCGAAACGACCTTTTTCCGCCCTCAGGCGATGTTCTGCCGCCGCAAGGCGGCCGAAGGCGCGTTCGGCCGCTTCGTCTATGCAGAGGGGGAATATCTGCATGACGTGGACGCCTTCTGCAACCTGCGGGCCGTCGCCGCTAGCCGTGCCACCAGCAAAGCCGGCCAGGAATGGAACACGCAGCGAGAACGTTACCGGTCCCAAGGCGCTCAAAGCGGTCCCTTACACTATCCCACGCATTCCATCTCCGGTCCCGTCTGCGTCATGAAAGCCCGCGCCCTTAAGGTCACAGCTTACGGTTTCGCCAACCGCAATGGCGATCCCTTTTTCGCCGACTATGCGTTTTCCAACGAAATAGCCCTCTTCCAAATGTCCAACGGCGCGTCTCTCCGCATCCTGGAAATGCGGGAAACCCCCGGCCTGTGCGGTTCCGATGGGGAAACCTTCCGCATCTTCGGCACCACAGGCGCCTTTTCGGAAAACCGCTGGTTCCAAATCCAACGCCCCGACTTCTCCCGACCCTCGGACCTCCAAAACCTCCCAAAACCCCGGATCGAAACCCTCAATCCTCGGGATATGTTCGACCCCCTTCCGCCGGAAGTCGAAACCGCCTTCAAACAAGTCTACCATCGGGACTTACCGGACTCGGCCCTACTCAGTGCAGACTTTCAGCCCCGCGGTCATGGCGGTTCCCACCCTTATCTCGTGCATGAATTCCTCTCGGCCATCGCCGCGAACCGCACCCCCGCCATCCATGTCTGGGAAGCCGTCCGCTATATGGCGATGGGCGTGGCCGCCCATCAGTCTGCCCTCCACAACGGCGAAACCCTCCCCATACCCGATTGGGGGGATCCGCCCTCCTGACCCCCGACATGTTTGTAACGCTAACGCTTAACCCCGCCGTCGACGTCTCCGTCGAAACAACAGCGCCGTTGCAATGGAACACCATCCTCCACGTTCGGCAGGAAGTAGAAACCCCCGGCGGCAAAGGGATCAACGTCGCCAAACTACTGGCGGTCAATAAACGCCCTGTCACAGTCGCCGCCCTTGTGGGAAGAGACCGATTGACCTTTTTCTCCGATTACCTCGAACACGCAGGAATCCAAAGTCGTCTCTTCGCCGTGGACGCTCCCACCCGCGTCAATTGGATGGTTTGCGACAGCCGTGGACGCGAACTCAAGATCAACCGACCGGGCTTCGTCCAGCCTCCCCTCCCTTTCGAACGTTTCATGGAGTTTGCACGCTCGCTCGTCCAACCCGGCGACGTCGCGCTCCTCTGCGGTTCTCTCCCTCCGGGTTGGCCGGCGGATGGATACGCCCGCCTGATTCGCCTCTTTCACGATACCGGATGCACCGTCGGCCTGGATACCTCCGGCACTCCTTTGCAGCAGGCGCTTGCGGAAAAACCGGATCTTCTCAAGCCGAACCGCCGTGAACTAGCCGAAGCCCTCGGAAAAAGCCTCCATACGGAACGGAGTCTCCTGCGCGCCTTGATCTCCCTTATGCCCTTGCACGAAGCCATCGTCGTCTCCGACGGAGCGCGCGGCGCCTGGTTCGCTTCCAAAGGCCAACTCTTGTTCGCACCTTCGCCGCCCGTCGAACGGCGCGATAGTACGGGCGCGGGCGATGCGCTCTTCGGCCAGTTTTGCGCCGATTATTTTCCGGAACGGTGTTTAACCCCCACCATCGCCGCCCGCGCCGTTGCAGCCGGAGCCGCCGCCGTCGAACAATTGGGCACCCCCCTCCCAAACCGCGATCGGATTCTCACCCTCGCCTCCCAAGTCTCCGCCTCATCTTGCCTCCTCCCTCGCTCGTAATCCGGCCATCAATTATGCTGCATAGGCAATCGACGTGTGTTTGAACTATTTGCGCACTCGCTGAGGCTGCTTGGGGATGCTTCTCATGGGCCGATCGGGCGAATAACGTTGACCTCTTCGGCGCTCCCCTTCATCCGGCATACCGGGCTACGGCCCTCCGGGCCGTAGCCCTGGCCATTGACGTCGTCGCGGCGCAAGCCGGTCTGGTCCCCTCAGCGATTCTCCGCGCCCTCCTGGCGCGCACGCGCCTGGCTCTCGTCGTATTGCTCCTCCATCCATCGGCGTACCGCCGCCTCGTTACACTCGTAACCCGTCAAATCGGCTTCCGCAGCGTCAAGCCCCATCGTTGCAGATACCAGCCCACCGTC
>CALHRZ010000002.1 GCA_938038445.1 uncultured bacterium
ACGGGAGTGCCGGAACTACAGGGGAAGAGATGAGGCTTTCGGCACGGGAGTGCCGGAACTACAGGGGAAGAGATGAGGCTTTCGGCACGGGAGTGCCGGAACTACAGGGGAAGAGATGAGGCTTCCGGCACGAGAGTGCCGGAACTAAAGAAGGGCGATAGGAAGGAACATAGTATCCCCTCGGGGTGAGGAGATCGGGGATCGGTCTTCGGGAGCAATTCTTCGAGGAGGAGGGGTGGGAGAAAGTCGATCCGCTTTTTTGCCAGGGTTGCGTGCTGGCACCCTTCCCCCCTGGGTGCAGGCAGCCTCTCTCTCAACCCCCGAATTCCCCTCTTCCCCAGACACCGAATACGAACCAGAGGGATATCATGTCCCTTCTGTGTTCCAGGGAAAGACGAAATAGACTTGAAACGGCCGGGGGTATTAAAGATAATTAATTTCGAATGGTTCTTGAAAACCAAAAGGAGAATCCATGAAAGTCTCAATTGATTTGGATGCCTGTGTGGGATGTGGTCTCTGCGAGGGGGATTGTCCGGAGGTCTTCGAAATGGACGGGGACAAGGCCAAAACCAAGATGAGCGAAGTTCCGCCGGCTCTTCAAAAGTCCTGTAAGACGGCTGCTGAGAATTGCCCGCAAGAAGCCATCAAAATCACAGAGTGAACCTCAAAGCCACGGGAGGAAGCGTCATGAAAGTATTCGAATGTTCGGTCTGCAAACACCTTGAATTTGAACAGGCTCCGGAAAAGTGCCTCGTCTGCCGTTCGGTCAAATCGTTCAAGGAGAATCCGGATGCGATTCAGAAGCCGGGTCAGGCAGGTCGTGGCGAGTTGGATGCCAAGCACATTCCTGCCGTTCAGATCGGGACCGATACGTTTTTTCCGGGGACATCGGATTCGCGTTTGGTGGGTGCTCGAATTGGGGAGATGGAGCATCCGATGAAGAAGGAGCATTATATTGTTTGGGTGGATTTTTATCTCGATCATCAGTTCATCAATCGGGTGTGGCTGTCTCCTGAAATCAATCGGCCTGCTGCGGCAATCAGCGTGAAGGCGGCGAAAGGGCTTGTCACGATCTGCCAGCATTGCAACCTGCATGGCACCTGGATGAGTGAAAAAGCCATCGCTTAGATGGGAAAACGGGGGGAAGGGTTTATGGAAATACTTCCCTCTTTTTTTCTTCCATGCCGAAGTGTTTTTTGGTTCGTTCCGAGCATGTTCCCCAACGGGCCGCGTTTCCGGTCGTTGATGCCCACAATCATCTTTGGGGGGGATGGGATCGGGTAGACGAGGTGGTCCGTGTCCTGGATGCCTGTGGGGTTCGCCTTTATGCGGACCTGACCGCCAATCTGAACCTACGGTTCGAAGGGGGAGGGTACCGGTTCGAACCGTCCGATCTTTCTGTTTTTTTCGATCGTTGCGCCCGCGCATATCCCGGTCGTTTTTACTGTTTTACGACGGCTACATTTTCGGTGCCATGGGATCAGCCTCTCTTCACCGATGCGGAAAAATTTGTCCGGAAAACCATCGAAACGCTTCGCGATCATGCCGCGCGTGGGGCACGGGGACTGAAGATTCTCAAGGAGCTCGGATTGCGATATCGGGATGGGGAAGGACAGCTTATCCGAGTGGACGATCCGCGTCTGGCGCCCATATGGGAGGCATGTGCGGATCTTGGTTTGCCGGTACTGATTCATCAGTCCGATCCCGTTGGGTATTTTGAACCCATTACGCCAGACAACGAACACTATTCCACGATGCTACGGTATCCGGACTGGTCTTTTGCAGACCCCCGTTATCCGCGAAAAGCCGAACTGTTGGAGCGGCGCGACCGGCTGATGGCTCGGCATCCCCGAACTGTTTTTATCCTTCCTCATGGGGCCAACTGGCCTGAAAATCTGGGATATGTTTCCGATTTGTTGGATCGTTTTCCAAACGTTTTCATGGATTTTTCTGCTCGTCTCGATGAATTTGGACGCCAGCCGTATCGGACGAGGGAACTGTTCATTCGTCATCAGGATCGGATTCTGTTTGGGACCGATATGCCCGCGAACGAAGCGATGTATCGCTGCTATTTCCGTTTCCTGGAAACGTTTGACGAATTTTTTGCTCCCCCTGATTATGAAGGGCGGATTCCCGAAACCCCCCGTTGGTTTATTTTCGGCATCGGCTTGCCCCGGTCGGTGCTGGCGAAAATCTATTATCGGAATGCCTTGCGGGTGATTCCTGGACTGCGGCGCGAATGGAAACGTCGGTGGTCGAATGAATTGGAGAGTTCGGAATGATGGGGACGCCTCCGCAAGGGCTGATGCCATTCTGGATGTTTTGCGATGGCTCCACTACGGCGGAGAAGCTTGCCTTCATGAAGCGGTGCCATGCGGGCGGCATTCGAGCCTTGACGATGCATCCCCGGGCAGGGAATCGGGTGCCGTTCGGGAGTCGCGAATGGTGGATGATGATTCGGGACCTTGTCGAGGAAGCCGCTCGACTCGGTATGAAGCTATGGCTATATGATGAGGACCCCTATCCGAGTGGGGCGGCCGGCGGCTGGGTCATGGCGCGTCGGCCCGATCTTCAGGCCCGTGCTTTTCACATCCTAGAAGCGCCCATCTCGCTTCGGCCGGGATCTCTCTGGACCATCAGCCGCGATGTCGTCGTATGGGCGGGGCTGATTCCCAAGAGCCGAGGTCATAAGCCGATCATTTCGCTGACTCATGAGGTTGGCCCCATTCGGCAGGACTGGTTTGCCGTGGAATGGGATAGCCGGTATTACTATGCTGACACTCCCTTGTATTCTTGTCCCCGTGGTGCTGCGGTACGGATGCGTTATTGTCTCCGTGTACCAAGGATTCCCTCGGGCTATCGTCTGGCGGCGGTGACGCTTCAGGGTTTGGGCGAAGATGGGCCATGGGGCAGTTTGCCCGATTTGCTAAATCCTGAGACATTTGAAATTTTCCGCATTTGCGGCTTGGAGCCCTATGCTGAATGGGTGGGAGCCCATTTTGGGAAGACGATTCCCGGAATTTTTACCGACGAAGCCAAGCCGTTTGGAGGCGTGCCGTTTACGGCCGATCTTTTTGATTCATTCCGCGCACGGTATGGGTACGAGCTGGCCGAGCGGTTACCAGCCCTGTTCCACGAGCCGAGGAATTCCGAGGATGAAGAGGTCCGGCAGAACTATCGGGAGTGGATTCGCGATCGGTTTCTCTCGGCTTTTGTGGAGCCCTATCGGAAATGGTGCGAACGGCATGGTCTGTGGCTGGTCGGGCATTTTTCTCCTGAAGACGATCCGATCGAAGAAGCCGCATGTCTGCCGGCCGCAATGCCGATCATGAAGGCGATGGGTTGGCCTGGCTGCGATGTGATCATCCCCGCCGTTGGAGACGCGCGCCATCCCAGCCTTAATTTGGGAAGCCTTCGGATCTCGTCGCTCAAGGATCAATTTGGTCATCCCGCCTGTTCAAGCGAAACGCAAGCGTTGGGAGATTGGACGATCACGACGGCGGAAACTCGGCGGATCTATGCCTGGCAGAAAGTCCTGGGGGTAGACCGTTTTTTCACCCACGGGTTCTGGAACTCTCTTGACGGCATTACCAACTACGAAGCGCCACCGGACTATGGTCCAAACACCCCTCTTTTTCCCGGAACGGCGGCGGTCAACGAATGGTTGAACCGGTGCGATGCCTTGCTCGATGGCGCGCGGCCGAAGGTCGAAACCGCGGTGTTGAACAATATGCTGCCTTACTGGACATGGGGGTCTGGCATGAAGACCGGGGTTTTCGGCCGTTTCCGGCGATCGTTGTGGATGACGATTCTGCACTGTTTGCAGGCGCACGTCGGCCTTCACATTGCGGATGCGGAAGACATTGCGCAAGGCGCGGCCGGCATCGAAGGATTAACGGTTGGGCGGTGGACATACCGCACGATTTTGGTTCCGGCGGGGGATCGGATGGAAGGTCGTGTGTTCCAAAAGCTGGAGGCTGCGTCTCGAACGGGCATTCGGGTGGTATGGTTGGGAAACGGGCCCCGTTGGTTGCGGGACTGCTCGGGGAAGATGAAGCCGGCCCCCGTTCCTGCTGGAGAACGGCTGACGATGCTTTATCCCTCAGCCGGTTGGTGTGCGGAGTCCCTTTCGCCGGTGGTGAAGGTTTCCGGGCCGGGGCGGGGGGAGTGTTATGTGCGCCGTTTCCGTGCGAAGGATGCCTGCGAGTATTTGATGGCCGTAAATATTTCGAAAACGAGACGCCTCTTGACGTTTCAGGACGAGTTTCAAACTGCCTGGGTTCCGGTTACCGGCTTGGCGGATGGAGAGTTCGGCCGCGAAAAGGGGTGTTTGAAATGGAGCGCACCGGCGGGAGGGGTTGCTTTTCTGACCCTGGGGCGTTCCGAGTTCTCCAAGAAGAGCCAACGGCCTTTCGCGCGGATTTGCCCGACGGCGAATCATGTCGAGTTTCGGCGGCTTGAACCGAACGTTCTTCGATTGGACGCTTGCCGGGTGACACTGGGGGCGCATGCCGGTCGGATCCTTCGGTATCCCCAGCCATATTGGCAAGTGTTTAAGAAGTATAAGGCCACGGAAATCTTCAATACCTGGGGGGGCGCCCTTCCGGTGGAGAGCACGGTTGAAGCATCCGACCTTCGGTATCATTTCCGTGTGGAGAGTGCGACGCGGATTCCGAAGGCGGTCCTGGTATTGGATCCACGATGTGCACGGGGGCGGTTTCGCCTCTATTGGGATGGGCGCGCATTTTCCGATTGGCTGGACTTTCCGCTCGAATGCATTCAGCCTCATCGCCTTCCGATTCCCGTCATCCAACCGGGGGCCCATCTTCTTGCAGTCCATTTTGATGTTCAAAGCGCCATGGAAGGGCTGCTGGCCATCCTGAGGGTGGAAGGGGAGTTCGACGTTCGGCTCCTAAAACGCGGTCGGCCGGTGTTGACAGATCCAGGTTTGCACAAGAATTCGGACTGCGGCTGGACGGAAATGGGGCTTCCGCATTACATGGGGGCCGGTCTTTATCGTTGGGTGCACTCGTTTGGGGCGGACGACCTTCGGGCGGGCCAATGGTGTCTTGAACTGGACGAGGTACGGGATAACGCTTCTCTCGTGGTCAATGGCCACGAGATCGGTGTCCGGGCATGGCCGCCTTGGCGGTGGCTGTTGCCGCGTGAGGTTTTAAAAGAGGGGGGAAACCGCTTTGAACTCACGGTGCGTTCAACGGCGGGAAATCGGATCGCGCTTGTATATCCTCGCCAGGCGCAGGGGTGGCTGGGCAAGGCCCGGCTGGTTCACGGTTTTGATACGGAAGCCGGGTCGGTGGTTTGAACCGACACGTGCCGGGGGCGTGCAAAGAGGATTTTACGGAAGCCGGCCCGTTGAAGATCCGTGGCGACCTGTCTGATGAGTGACGCAGGTGCGTTGGAGGGGACGAGAATCGAGATTTCGGTTTGAGGACCGGCGCCGGCGGCCCGGAGGGCGGGGCCCAAACGCGGTCGGCTGACCTGTTTGCCCATGACGTCGAATTGTGATCCGTCGCCTTTGGCTTCAATCTGAATCTCGGGAAGGGGTTCGGCTCTTATGAGCGTGGCGCAGCCGGCCGTCAACACGAGAAGTCCGACCATGGAAAGAAAGGCGAAGAAAAAGGAGGGTCGTTGCATCGGAGGCTCAATTCAGAATCCTTTGCTGGCGGAGCTCGGCCAACCGGGCGAGGACGATATCAGAGTCGAGGTCCTCGAGCGATTCCACCAGGGGCATGGATTTTCCGTTCACGGAAACGACGGGGTTTGCATCTCGCCAACGGGCGGCGGTTTCGGGAAGGATGCCGGCGGCATAGAGGGGGTCGGAGTTCAGGGGGAAATCGGGAATCCAAAGGGCTTTTTCGATCAAGGCTTCAAATGGAGACGCGGAGGCGTGGATGACATTTTCACGGTAGGTAACGGAGAGGCCAGTTATGGACTGGGTGTGGTAAAGGTGTCCGCGGATCGAGTGGGGATCGGCCGCGGCGGGGTTTGTGGCCCCGATGGTTCGGGCGCGGAATCGGGCCCAGGGGAGTCGGTCGGGAGAAAACTCCACCACGAAAAGCAGGACCCGGGCGTCGGCGCGGGTAAACAGTTCTCGAATCGAGGGGTAGAATCCATTGAGGACGTATGCGTTGTTGAGTTCGGGAAGTCGGGCGACGTAGAGGCCGCCGGCGATTTTCCGGATCGGTTGGCGCGCCCAGATGTGGTTGAACGATTCGCCGTCGAGTCCGAGGCGTTGCTGGGCGGAGAGGCCGCTGAGAATTCGGCCTTCCTGGAGCGCCTTATCCCAATCTTCTCCGAATGCGGAGAGGAACTTTTCACGGGCTTCCGGACCGACGAACAGATCGGCCGGGTTTGGGGTGGTGCCGACCCGGGCGTTGACAGCGTAATGGCGATCCACCGCACCGGATGCCGCGATTTCGGGGCCGGTTTGCACCGTTTCGTGGACGATTGCCACGCCGTCACGGCGAAAAACTTGTTCCATGCAGGGGCGGGCGGCAGGGTGGGGGACGGCATGAGGTTTAAGGAAGACGAGCGCCTGATTGAGGATCGGCATACGAGGAAGCTTCTCTGGGTTTGTTTTCTCCTTTCACCTTAGCGGTCTGCAGGGGGGCGTTCAAGTTCAAAACGATCGGTCATCCTGCAGTTGACACACTCTTTGGGGAGGGGTATTGTTATAATTATGATGAAACAATATCAATTCATTCGCAGAATGATTCTTGCGGTTTGGTGGGGGATTTGGGCTCTGAGCGTTGCGCAGACCCAACCCATTGGGCCTGTTCGGCTGTACGACGGGATTGTCCTCTATGTTCCGAATCCGGGAGGAACTCCGTTTCGCGTTGTGCTTGAGGTACGGGATTTGAACCATCTTTCCCGCGCACCGGCTGAGCTTCTGGTCAAGGTATATAACCCTACCGGGCACGTGGAAGTGCGCGAGGTTTTGGAGGATGATGGAATTGTGGCGCCGGGGTATGCGCCTCCCATGGCGGGGTGGGACCATGAGGCGTGGTACTATCAATCGGTCCGCACGCGGGGAATCGAGCCGCAGGTTTCTTGGAGTCGACTGGCGGATCCCGAACGGTTGAAGGGGATTCCGGTTCGAACCATTGTTTATGAGATGACGAACCGATTGGCCGGTGTCCATCGCCTTTTGCTTGCCGGCGTGCCCGACCATGTGGTGACGATACGGGTAGAACCGGATCGCGCGTTAGGGGTATTGAGCACCCAGAATTGGCTTTATGGCGCGGGGGCCATGTATTCCTCGGCTTGGCTCTACGTGCCGCGGGGAGCGAAGAAAGTGGATTTACTGCTTTTGGAAATGGATCGGCCGGCGACGCGGACGCTGAGGCTTTATGATCCGTCGGGAAAACCGATTTCGCTTCAGGCTGTGGGTCCATCTTCATCGGGGGGGATGCCGATGGGGGCAGAAGGTTTTGGTCAATGGGAGGCTTTTTTTCCGGCGCCTGGGGCGTATGATGATCAACTGCTCCGTTTAGAAGTGGGCGATGGTCCCAACGCCTATTTGCTGACGGCTTGCTTCGGCATGGCGGAGTCGCTTCCATCCAAGAGGATGCGTCATACGGTCAATGCGGTTCTGGCGCCTGATGCGGAAACGGCCCGGGCGATTCGAGCGGGTGCAATCGAGCATGAGGGGCGGCTTTTCTGGCATGGATTTCAAGTTCGGTATGCGGAGTGGCTAAAAACCGTGACGGCGGAGGAATGCCGGATTCCGGAGGGTCTGCCCACTCGGCCAGGCTACGTTTCCCCCGGTTCTCATCAGCGCCCTCCCGCCGAATCGGCGGATGTATGGATGCACCACTATCCAGCGCATCGCGATCGTCGGGTGCTCCATGCGGCACTTCGCGAGATGGCCAATGGGCTCAATGCCATGGGGCCGGGCGATCAGGTCTTGACGGGGCCTCTTAAGAATCTCGCTTATGAAATGGGCTGTTATGGGTTTTTCTATCATCGGCCGGGGTGGCGGATTCTTCGCGACTCCGATGCGCCGGAAGGCGCGAAGGGACCCATTCGGGAGTTTATGATCATGATGGGCGACCGGTTGGCGTTTTGCCGGGGCGGGGAACTGATCAACGGGAATGCGCTGGCCAGTTTGGTTCAAGCCCTTCGGTATTGTGCGGAAGCGACCCAGGATCCGTTGCACGAGCAGCTTTTCAACACCTATTGGGATCGTTTTGCAAACGGCGGTTTCGGCGATCGAGTCGGCATTGGCCCGTCAGGGGGAATTCAGGAGAGTTTTGGGTATGATCACCATTATGGGAGTTATGTGCTTCTGGGATGGCGCGCCGTGATGGCCGATCTTGGAGATCGGCGGTTTATCGAAGCCTGGGAGCGGGTGATGAACCTGTACTCCTATACGCATACGGTGGGTGCGGGAAATGGCGCCTGGAGTTCGCGGACGCACGGGGGGATTGCTGGAGGCGCCTATGATCCGGAAGATGCCCGATTCCGCTGGAAGGGTTTTGCGGGGCCGGATTTCACGGAGTCGGTGAACGGCACAAATGAATTTTTTGCCGCTCGGCGGGCCGGCTACTACATTTTGACCTACCATGGACGTCTTTCGCCTTCATGGATCGGGGATGGCTTTCAGGGACAGGTTGGCTACGGGGGAGGAATGATCGCGGCGTTTGTGATTCCGAATCGGGGGCCGGTTTTGGCGTCTTCGCTGGAGGGTTCCTATGGAGCGGGCATGCATCGGTCTCAATGGCGGAATTTTCATCTGCATACCCTCGCGGGGCTTCTTCCGGATGGACAGCCTTTTGTCGCGGCGGACAGCGAGCATTTTGATGCCCGTCTGGACGGCATCGTCGTGACCAGTTCCGGCGAGATTCGCAATTCGCCACTTCGTTCGACCCGTCAGTACGAATTTCGAGCGGATCGTGTACGGTGCGAGGTGGGGCTACTTCGCGCCACGGGCGATACCGTTTTTGATCTATGGGGCGGGCGTCCCTGGTGGAGGGGACGCGTCATGGAGGCGTGGGAGATGATCCCTTTTGTCGTTCCGCCGGTTCGTTCGGGAGTTTCCCGCGGGACGGCAACCCGTCTCCTGGCGCTTGCGGAGGGAGGAGAGGAGCGCGAGTTGGGGGAGGAGCCTCTCGAAGCCCGGGAAGTGGTGATCGACCGAGGGGGGTTTGGGGTGCGTGTGGTGCTTGACCATGCCCGAATCGTTCGGCGGGGGGACAATCAAACTCTGATGATCCAGGCGGCCTCTGTCCCCGTTGAGGCCGATCGCGTCGCAATGTCCTATGAACTGGTTCCGTTCGAGTCCGAGGCGGTTCAAAAAGGGGTTGTGCCATGAAGTGGGGGGATGTTTGGCGGGTTTTAGCGGTGTCGGCCGGTTTTGTGCGAGGGGGTGAGATGGTGTTGGTGGATGAGACGCAGAGTCCGGCGCCGATTGTGGCGGAGGCAGCGGTGGCGGAACATGCCCGGGGGCTGGCGCGTTATCTGAGTCAGATCTCCGGCCGGTCATTTGAAGTGGTTTTGACCAACCGGTTGGAGGGGGATCGCAGCATTTGGGTCGAGCGGTTAGGGGAGGCCGAAGCGGTGGGGATGAAGGGGGACAGTTTTCTCATCGAATGTCGGACGAACAAACTCCGAATCGCTGGGATCACACCAGCCGCAACGGGATTTGGTGTTTATGCGTTTTTGGAGGAGATGTTGGGGTGTCGGTGGTGGTCGGCGGACGAGGAGGAGGTGCCTACGTGCCCGGTCATTCGCATTCCGGAAACGAACCGGTTGGTCCAGGCCGTCTTTACTCAGACGATCCTTATGAATCGGGAGGCGCAAAACCGGATGAACGGATTCGAGTATAAGGCGCGGGTTCGTACGACGGAGGTTTGGTCGGGAGGGCACACCTTGTATCCTTTATTGACGCCCTATGCCGAGACCAACCGGGAGTTCTATCCCTACAATGCCAAAACCGGTGAACGGGGACCGAACAATTTGCATTTCTGTTACAGCGCGCCCGGAATTGCGGAAGCGCTGGCTGATGCCCTGGAGAAAGAGATTCAAAAGCGGAAGGGCAATATTCGCGATGTGATCTACATGGCGGGGATGGGCGACTGGTATGGGGGGGGCTGCGAATGTCCCCGATGCCGGGCCATTAACCTCGAGGAGGGTTGGACGGATGCCGAGGGGAAACGCCATCCGATCATGGGGGGGACCAATCTGCGGATGATGAATCGGGCGGCGGAGCTTTTGGAAGCGCGTCATCCGGGCGTAAAGGTTGGGTTCATGGCGTACATGAGCATGGAAGCGCCACCGACGCTAACGGTGCCGCGGTCGAACGTGTACGTCCGGATTCCCCATCTCCGCCACTGCATCATTCACGGGGTTCGGCAATGCGCCAAGAATGAAGCGTACAACCGGAATCTTCGGCGCTGGGTTGAACTGGCACCAGGGCGTGTGCACGTATGGGACTATGGGGTCAATTTCGGTGACAACTTCATGTATCCTTTTCCTGTCCTTTTTTCGATCGCCGGCAACATTCAGTATTATGCGGAGTTGGGCGTTGCGGGGGTTCTGATTCAGGGAAATTATGTCTCGACGGGCGGAGACTTGGTTGTGCTCAAAAACTATGTTTGGCGAAGGCTTCTGTGGGATCCCGGGCTCGATCCGTTGCTTCTGAGCAGGGAATTTTGCCTGGGGTACTATGGGCCGGCTGCGAAGTCGATTTTGGATTATGTGCTGGAACTGGAACGTTCGGTTGAGCCGTCTGCCATGGGGAACGGTCATTTGGACGAGTTTGTCCGGCGTGATGGAATGCGGAAAAGCTATCTTACGCCCGAGCGGGAATCCCGGTTGCGGGATCTCCTGGCGGAAGCCCGAACACGCGCGGCAGGACGTGAACCTTACGCACGGCGTGTTGAAGAGGTCTTCGCAAGTCTGGAAGCTTTCGCGTTGTGGCATCCGGGTCCCTTGGCGGAGGTGGGGGATCGGCTGGTTCGGGCCGATCTCGATAATGCCTATACGTATGATCGGGCGGTTCATGCTTCGTTTTATTCCCGCAAAGCATCGGCGCGCGAGTGGGGGCCTTACCTCGGGTACCAGCTGAACTTTTTGGCTTTGCAGGGAGGTCCCCTTGGGCGGGTGAAAAGCGGTACGGTAGAAGTGACGGCAGCGCCTGCGCTGGCCATGCGCATCCGGCAGATTACGTGGAACGGTCGTCCCCTGTTGCATGTGCCCAACAATCCGAATGCCAAAGGGTGGCCGAATCTCGGGGGCGCCTACGAACAAGTCCGTTCCGGATGGATATCGGGGGCGTTCGTAGGGGAGCCGGCCGCGACTCAGCTTTTCATGAAAGCCGATGCGATTTCACAGGGTAACATCCGCCAAACGGCTTTGAAAACGATTACAGTCGAGGCGGATGGGACGATCCGAATTACAGTCAATGGGAGGCGGATTTCGCGCGAAGCGGGCTACGAGGTTGCCCGCGCCACTCTTGTGACGGAATACCAGGCCGGAAAAGGGAATGCCTGGCGGGTGGAAGGACTGGGCCCTTCCGGGGATTGGAATCCGCTGTTAACCTCCGGGGGGAAGGGGGACGCCGGGCAGGCAGCTGGTGAGACGAACAGATGGGAAGCGTTTCTGTCCGGAGAGTCGCTCATGGCGCTTCGCGTAGTCTTTCCATCGTGGGGCTGTGCGGTGGAGGAACGGTGTCCGCTGCCTGGAATTGTCGGCGGCCGCATGCAATATGAGCCGTTGTCGGGTGTTCTTCGGACCTCCTTGCAAACCGCGACAAACGGCTTAGAGTTCAACAAGGATCGGGTTTGGCTTGAGCGCCTGTTCACGGTTAGGGCTTGGGAGGAATGACGCGAAGGTGGAGACACATGAATACAAGGCAAAGGCTGGGGGGAAGAGGGCGATCGTGGGGGGGCGTGGTTACGATGGGACTGGCGGCATGGGTTCAAGCGGCAGTTCACACTTGGAAAGGGGGGACCGGTTTATGGGGGGACGACACCAAATGGACCAACGGCGTACCGGTCGGGGGGGGAGACGTGGTCATTGCCTCGGGTACGGTTTTTTGACCCAAGTGACGGCTCGACTGAATTCGTTGGAAATGAAGGGAGGGACGTTGTTCTTTTCCAACAACTGGGATGCTTGTGTGATCGCGTCGGACATCTGGATTCGAGAAGGCTCAACCGTTCGTCATCAGGCCAATTATGCGGCCGCGACCAATGCATTCGGCGAGTGGCCGGTCAACAGTCGCATCTATATTATTTGTACCAACTTTTTCCTTGGGGGAACCGTGAACGCGGACGTGTCGGGCTGGGTTTCCAGGGGGTTCGAGTTACCCGCCGCAGGACCTGGGGGCGGCCGGGCGAATCGAGCCGGGGCGGGGCATGGTGGGTATGGCGGTAACGCATCGGATGGAGGGGGTGAGGAATACGGTCAAATTGAGGAACCGGTGCTTCCAGGAAGCGCTGGCGCGCCGGATGGGACGACACCCGGAGGGGCAGGAGGGGGAGCCGTGCGCATCGAATCGCATGGGGGCACGGTGACCATCAATGGAACGGTCAGTGCGAACGGAAACACGAGCGGCAACATTCGGGGGGGAGGATCTGGTGGAAGCATATGGATCTCCTGCCGGGTTTTTGCGGCGACGGGGGGCATAATTCGTGCGATCGGCGGATGGCGGGCGGGCGCGTACTGTTTATACTGCGGATCCGGAGGTGGCGGTCGTATCGCCGTGATCGGTCCGAAACGGAGTGATTTCAACGGAGCGCTTTCCGTGCAGCCTGGACGCGCGAAGGAGGGGTATGAGGGTGAGGAGGGGACGATTTATTGGGAGGAAAAACCTATCGGTCGCGGCACCGTCATGTTCATCCGTTGACGGGTATTTTTTTATCGGAGAGAATGGTATGACTGTTTCGACGATCGTTCAAAGGGCGTTTTTGCTTTTTACGCTTTCGGTGAAGATCTGGAGTCAGGAGGGGACTCGGTATCGGTTGTATGATGATCTCGGGTTGTTTTTTCACAATTCGGAAGGCGGCTCTTTTACGTTACATCTCAGTGTACAGGATTTGAATCGGAGCGCGCGAGGGCCAAGCGAGTTGATGTTGCATCTCTATGATCCGGAAGGGCGGCTGGTCGTGCGGGAAGTGATTCCGGATGATGGGATTGATGTCTGCGGGAGCGGACCCACCTTGGCAGGATGGGATCATGAAGCGTGGTATTACGAAACCTGCTATTCCCGGGGTTTGGATCCCCTGGTGCGTTGGAGCGTGATGACCCGCTCCAATCTTATCGCTTTGTTGCCAAGCCGTTCCTTTTCCTTTGAGGTGCCTGATCGGGGGCCGGGTGTCTATCGTCTCCTTTTGGCGGGCAGTCCCGATTTGGTTGTCGGTGCGTTAACCAAACCCGCGATGCCGGTGGGAAGCAACGGCGGACCTGACTGGAGGCATGGGTACGGGAATCTTTTCCGTCGGCGATTCTTTTTTGTTCCGAAGGGGGCGAGCGGCTTGTCACTGGGTTTGCTTGAGCTTGACCAGCCACGGGGGCGTCGTTGTGCGGTACGGACGCTCGACGGCAAGCCGGTTGTTCTTCGCCGGGTGCAGAGGGAACGGGATGGGACGGTCATAGGAGAGTCTCCGCTTCCGATGATGTTGGACGGCCGCCAGGGCTATGCGATGGTGACGGGCGAATTCAACGCACCCGGTGAACAGGACGGAGCGGTATGGGTTTTTGAAGTCGAAGCGGGCGCGAACGATTACCTATTTGCGGTGGATTTTCTTTTTCCGCGCGAATCGCGAAACTGGCGGGGGGTGCCGCGGGTTTCGGCCGTTTTATGCGAGGATCCTGAAAGTGCTCGGGCCATTGAGAATGGGGCGATGGTTCATGACGGTGAACTCTTTTGGAATGGGTATGCTGTCCGGTTATGGGATTGGCTCAAGTCTCTTACTTCCGGGGAAATGAAAATGCCGGAAGGACTTCCTCGCCGGGAGGAGTTTATTTCTGTTGGATCGCATGAATCCCCGTTGAAGCGGTACAACGATCCCAAACTGGCAGAACCCAAGCCTGGTGCGGCGGATGTCATCATGTCTAGTTACGATCTTCATCGGGATCGTCGGGCGTTGAATGCCGCCATTCGGGAGATGTTGGAAGGGATGCGGCTGATTGGGCCGAATGGCCGTGTCATGCATGGCCGCAATCTGGCGTACGAAATGGGATGTTACAGTTTTTTCTATCATCGGCCTGCGTGGCGGATTCTGCGCCAGAGCGATGCGTCGGAGGAGGCCAAAGAGCCGATCCGAGAATTCGCAATTCAGATTGGGGATCGGTTAGCCTTCTGTCGCGGCATAGAGCTGGTGAATGGGAATTCGTTGGCCAGTCTTGTGCAGGGGCTTCGTTATCTGGCTGAAGCAACCGACGATCCGCTGCAACGTCGGTTGTTCGACGTCTACTGGGAACGTTTTGCCCATGGAGGGTTTGGCGATCGGGTCGGGATCGGTCCCTCGGGAGGGATTCAAGAGGGGTACGGCTACGACATGCATTATGGCACCTATGTTCTCAGTGGCTGGCGCGCGGGCCTTACCGATCTGAATGAACCGAGGTTTCGCGAAGCGTACAATCGCATTTTGAGTCTCTACAGTTATGTTGCCAGTCAGGGAGACAATGCGGCTCCGTGGAGTTCGCGGACTCACTTGGCGCCTGCCCGTTACAATCCGAACCAGGACGGCCCGTTTCGTTGGAAAGGGTTTGGAGGTTCCGATTTCACGGTTTCGGTCAACGACGGCAACGAATTCTTTGCGGCCCGGCGCGCGAACTATTATGCGGTGACCTATCACGGCCGGATCACCCCGACGTGGCTTGGCGAGGGGTTTCACGGACAGATCGGCTACGGCGGGGGGATTTTGTGTCAGCTTCATATTCCTCAGAAGGGGCAGGTCTTGGCTTCCACGCTCAACGGCGATTACGGGGCCGGAATGCATGTATCGCAATGGCGCCAGTTTCATTTGCATGCGCTTGTTGGCGAAACGGCGGATGGTTTTCCCTTCGTTTCCGCGAATAGCGAGCATCCAAACGCGCGTCTCGATGGGACGGCGGTTACCAGTTCCGGCGAGATCCGTCAGTCGTCGCTGGCCGTGGAACGGCGTTATGAATTTGGGGATTCTGAGATTGTTTGTTTTGTCCGGCTGACGAGGAGCAGCAGCGATCGGGTATTCGGAATCTATGGTGGGGCGTCCCGTTTGCGTGGAATGGTACGGGAAGCGTACGAAATGATTCCCTACACCTTGGTGACCGCCTCTGCGGGTCGGGGAAAGCCGCCGAATGTTCGGACTCGGGTTCTGCGGTTGGATGAGAAAGGCGCTGTGTCGGATCTCTTGGCGGCGAAAGCCGAAACGGCGAGCGGGGTGGTCGTGGATCAGGGGGGATACGGTGTTCAGATTGTATTCGACAAACCGCGGCCAGTTCTTCTTGGGGAAAACCGGACGATTCTGATCGAGCTGGTTCGGCGTGGAGGAATCGCCATGTCGGCGGATGCAATTGCGCTGGAATATCGGTTAATTCCTTTTACAGGGGAACGCCAACCATCTCTTCCGCCCTCTTCCGTGATGGAGCGGAAGCCTTGTCTTCTGCCTCGCCTTGCGGCAGTCGGGGAGCGCGGATCGCGGCTTCCGGATCTTCTTCGAGAGGCGCCAGTGGTAGAGATTGAAGGAGCGGAAGGGCATCGGACCGCGATCCGACTTGGGGTAACGGTGGAAGGGTTGGCGCTGTTGGCGGAGGTGGCCGATGCGCAGCCCGTTCGAGAGGCAACCGTATGGAAAGGGTCGTGTCTTGAGGTGTTTGGAGCGGCCAGGGCAGGCGGCGAGATTGGACAGGTTTTTCTTGCGCCCTTGGTGGGAACAAAGGCCGCAGAGGGATTTGTGGCGCAAGGGAATCGTCAGATTCCTGTTCCAGAAATTTCCGTCGCCAGCGAGCCGGCCGACGGGGGGTATCGCTTGTGGGCGGTTATTCCGTGGAGATGGCTCAAGGTTCCGCAAAATCCGGAACGGTTTTTTCTTGAATTCCAGATTACGGCGACTGATGCGAAGGGGAACCGGAGCCCCCTGACGGCGTTTGGCAGTCGTTTGGCCTACATGGATTCGAGTCGGTATGCGCCTTTCGAAGCGGCGTTGGAATATCAGGGGGGCAAGACTCTAAAGGCGCCGTAGCCTATGCTGCTCTGGTAAGCTCTGGGGGATCCGAATGCGGTATGCCAGTGGAGGGCATTCTCTTCATCCGCAACGGCGAGTTGAAGTTCGAGATGGATACGGTCGGGGATTGTGGACAGGCCGAGCCGGTGGAGGGGGATGAGGGCGGTCATTTCGTATCCTTCCGGCGTCGGTTGACCGGTCACAGGGATATCCGGCGCGGAAAGGGGTTGGCCGTCTTCGGAAATGGCCGCGAAGGGTTTTTCGCTTTCCTTTGGAGGCAGAAGAAAAATCTGGTGAATTCGATCGGGCCGATCGGGGGAGGAGGCGAAAAGTTCGAGGCAGGAACCTTTCCAGATTGGATCACCGCGGACGACCCGTTTGTCTTTGACTTGGGCAAGCACCCACAATCCCTCCTCGTCAAATGCGAGACGGACGGTGGCGATTGGGCGGCCCTCGCGGGGGATTTGCCACTCGGGGAGGGGTGGGGAACGTTTGCGGGGAAGGGGGAAATCCATAACGGGCAAGCGGAACAGAGGAATGCCCGCGATGGCGCCGAACGGCGATCGGGGAACCTGCAGTTCGATCCATGCAGCTTGGAGGCCAGGGGTTGGTTGAATCGTCAGCGCGATTGTGCGCTGTTCGTGGGGGTTCAACGCAAAGGGGATATTGAGGGGCATGGTCGTGGGCTGATCCGCTATCCCACATTTCGCGTGATCGGACCGGATCGCCAAAACATCCGAAATGCGTTGGGGGGAGGCATTCGAGAGGGTCAGAATGATCATGCCGTTCGGGTTCGGTTCGCTCATCTTCACGGCGTGAAGAACCTGGGATCGGACCTCCACATCGCCTCTGAGGCGGAAACGGCCGAAATTGTTATGGTCCACATGGGGTGCTCGACTGCCGAAAACGGTGAATCGGACTGGCGGTTTTGGGGGGGGTTGGGGGAGCGTGGCGCGGACTTCGAGAAGAATTCTTCCGGGTCTAGGATCCAGACCCATCCATGTAACGGGTTGGAAACCGGAACTGAAGAACAAGGCGCGCGGGAGGTAATCCACATCCGTTCCCAGAAGAGGGAGGGGAATGAGGGCGTGGATTTGGTAGCCCGTGGGGAGGGGGGCGGAGTTTAGGGTGATTTCCGGGGCGGGGCGAATCGTATCTTCCTTCCGATAAAGCGCCATCGCGGGTTCTGAACCGACTGCAGGAAGCAAATAGACCTGCCGAATGGGGAAAAAGCCCATTTCAGGCTTGTTTTGTGAGGAACGGCCTGGAAGGGAACCGAACACCTCGACACACGAGCCTTCCCACGCCACTTCAGCGCGGCGTGGATTGGGGTCAACGACTTGGATGGCGAAAACGAGGTTGGAGCCGCTTACGGCCCATCGAGCCTGCCCCACGGGAGTCGGCCGTTCGCGGCTTGTGAGCGGAAAGGAAAGGGAGTCGGCCAAGGCGTTGTCGATATCTTCCAGGCGATCAATCGGGGGGAGAGAGCGGAGGGGATAATCCAATTGCATGAAGGTTTGGGATGGGCGATGACGCGAGGGGGGAGGACCGCGACGCACGCGGAGTCCGAACGTTGCTGTATTGTGATAGGTGGAGACGAGGGGGATGCGGGATGTGATGAGGGAAGGGCTCAACAGAATCGGCCAGTCGAAGAAACTTTGTTCGCTAGGTGCGAGCCTGTACACCCGTTCCGGCAGATCGAGGAGGATTGCGGCATCTGAAGGAACAACCTCCAGCGTGAGGCGTCCTTCGGCATATTCCTCGCCGAGGTTGTGCAAGGTCACACGGACGAGTCCCGGTTCCGTGGTATTTGTGACGGCCAACGGGGGGAGCAGGAAGTCCAGCGAGGTGCGAACGGCGTCCAGGAGAGGGGAGCGGGGGGAATAACCGTCGCCGCCGACATCCACCCAAATGGGGTTGGAGACGGCGATATGGGTTCGTTCCTCAAGCGGGTTTTGGGCGGAAGGTTCAAGCCAGGAGAATCCGGGACCTGAAGCGACGACGATCAGGTGGGCGTCTTCGTCAAGCGAAAGGGGAACGGTAGCAGTGAAGGCGTAGGGAGGTGGAGCGAAAAAGGAGGGGTGAGTTTGGGGCGTAAAGATGAGGGAGGGGGTTCGTTTGCCGTTGATCAGCACTTGGACTTTGTGGACCGCGGCCAGGTTGGAGGTCAAGAGCCGGACATGAAGAGATGCCTGGCCGTCTCGCAACGCGGCGGAGTCGCCCGGTCCGAAGCGTTGATCTTCCGCGATCAATTCCACGGAAAGAAAAGGCCCGGTGGTCATGATGGCGCGACCGTTTCGGACGGCTCGTACGAGAGTTTCCGAAAGGTTTGGATCGGCAAAGTGTTCCCCCCCTGCGACATAGGTACGACGGGCTCCAACACCCGTGGCGTTATCGAAGGTGCCGCTGCTGAGTGTGGCGGGAAAGCGGTATCCTTCATTCAGGGCGGCGATCCAGTCAAGGACCCGGTTATCCCGTCCGGCCATCGGTTTTCCTTCCACGAGGGGTTCCAGGTCCTGCAGATCCAGGGCGTCCATGCCCGTCGTGATTTCAAGGGGCTGATTGCGGGGAACGGCGATCAGGAAGAGGCGCTCTTGGTGAGAATCCCAGGAACGGATCCAGGCGAGTTGACCCACGTGTTCGGGTCGTTGCGGCACGCCGCCGTCCTGCCGGCCAGGAATATGGCGTATGGGGAAAACATTTTGATGGGTGGTGGTGTGACGGCGTCCGGCGGTAAATCCGATTCCCGGACAAGTCTTCAGGCGATCGCCAACGTCCAGACGATCCAGTTCGGGTTGAAATGTTCCGCTATAATTGTGGTCGGTTAGGACGGCAAATCGGACATCGGACGCGAGCAGACCCAGGACGCGGCCGAGAGGGGATGCGGTGGAATCGCCGTCCACGGTGGGGCACTTGGAATAGGGATAGACGTAGAAAATTTCTGAAATCCCGGAGCGGGTGGCGTGGTTATGCCAATCTGCGCTGATCCAGCCGGGGGTGGAATAAGCCCGACGGAGGGTGCAAGTCCAAGCAATGGTTTCTCCTTCGGTGAAGAGGAGGTTTCGCCATTCGGCGTGGTATTCGGGACCGTGCGAGACCACCACTTGGTATTGGCCGGGCGGGATGATTTCATCGAAATGTCCGTCATGGCGTTGCAAGATGTTTTGGACGTGAAACTCGCCGGTGGGTGGGAAGAAGAATGGAGTTGGGGTTTCCTTCAGGCCGCGGAATGTAACCCGGGCGGGGAGGGAGTTTCCCGCGTCATCTTGAACGGAAAGACGGAGGCGGGCGGCGGGAGAACAGGAGAGTTCCAGTTGTTCGGCCGGGAGCAACTCGGGAAAGCGGGTAATCTCGACTGCTGGTCGGCCAAAGGGTTCCACACGGAGGGTCCAGGGGCCTTTTGCCGGACCGGTGAGCTGGAGGGACCCTTGGGAGTCGGTTCGGCCGGCTCCGAGGAAAAGGTTGTGTTGGAAGAGGCGGACGTATGCATTGGCCACGGGGCCATCGGGGGCGGTAAGGTGAAAGGCAAGAGAGCGTGTGGGTTCACCGGCCCATGGGGCTGCGAGGGCGAAGAGATCGAAGAGGTTGGCTGCGGGAACCAGGCGGTGGACGAAGCGGATGCGACCCTGGGGAGGGAGAATCCAACCTGAGGGTGCGGGCGGTATGGGGGTCAACGGATGGCGCGGGGGGCGGATCCCCTGGGGGGTCCATGCGTGATCGGGCGACCAGACGCCGATCGCTTGACCCCACCATGGTTCGTAAATCCAAAACAGGCGGTTGTTGAAGTGGAGTCCTGCTTGACAGGGGTCATCCACCCGCAGGGAAAGGGAGGGGGTGAAGGGAAAGGGAGTGGGGGTCGGGTTGACGTAGAGGGTTTCGACTTCGAGAAAGTCCCATCCATCTTCCAGCGTATAACGCACTTCAATGTAGGGGCGAGGGGACGTTCTCAAATGAGGGGGGCGGGACTGGATTTCCTCGAGGCGTACGCCGGTTTCGATTTCGTAGGCGGGCATTTCAAGCGTGACGCGAGGTGCCGAAACGGGCTGACGGTCCGGTTGACGGCAGGAAACTGTTTCCTCAATGAATTCATGCTGGTAATTGGGAGCATCGGGTTTGAAACGGGGCAGAGCGGGATAGAAGGCCGTCAGGACATCTTGCGGAATGTTCCGACGGTTCAAGTCGAGAACGGCGCCTGCCACATTGGGGATGGCCCATCGGGAAGCGCTTCGTCCCATCATCAGCCGGGGGTCGGCGATGGCGCACACGATGCGATCGTTTCGGAGGACGTAGTCGCCGATGATCGCATCGCTTTCCTTCCCCTGCGGAGCGGTATCCGCAACGTTATCAGGTGTCAACGTCAGCAGTTCGGCTCCTTTTGCCAGAGTGGCCCATACCGAGAAAAGCAGCAGGAGATGAACAGGGCTCATAATTTATCCTTTACATTATTCCATAATATTACCACGTTGGGGGTGAATCACAAGAAGCGCTGTAATAGCGGGGCACACTCTGGTATAAAGGCGGTCAACAGGGCCGAATACGGCGGGAACGCGGAAAGGAAGTTGAGCGATGGGAACGCCCATACGGATTGGAATTATCGGTTGTGGGGGGATGGAGAAAGCCCATGAGGCGGCGTTTGAAGGGTTTGAGGGTCGCATGCAGGTTACGGCGGTTTGCGACATCGTGCGCGAGCGGGCCGAGAGGGCCAAGGCGGTATTGGGCGCGCAGCGAGCGGTCACGGATTTTCGAGAGCTGTTGGATGTCGTGGATGCGGTTTTGATCGTTCTTCCGCACCATCTTCATCATTCGGTGGGGATGATGTGTCTGGAAGCCGGCAAACACGTCCTGATGGAAAAGCCCCTTGCCAACACGGAACGGGAGTGCCTCGACCTGATCGAAGCGGCGGAGCGAGGGCGGCGGGTGCTCATGGTCGGTTATGTTCAGCGGTACAATCCCCTGGTCCTGAAGACAAGGGAGTTGATCCAGAACGGCGCCTTGGGCGAGGTATTCCAGGTTTCCATTTGGACGGAGCAGTTTACGCGTTTTTCGGAGGACAAGAGCTGGGGGCACCGGAAAGAGACGTTGGGCGGGGGTCAGCTTTTTAGTCACGGCTGCCATTATGTCGATTTATTGCTCTGGTTTTTGGGTCGGCCGGTCAGCGGGACGCATGACGGAACGAATCTGGGCACGCCTTGGATGGAAGGTGAAGGGACGAGCAATTTGGTCATGCGATTTGAGAATCGGGCGATGGGGTATCATTTTGGGACTTGGGGAGCCCGGGGTTCTCGGCTTCAATACAGCCTTCATGTTCACGGCACTCGTGCGATGCTGGACACGCGGCTCAAGGAGGGAAAGATATTTTTGACGACGTGGGAAAAGGGGGAAGAACTGATCTTCGAGGCGGAACCGGGCAAACACACGCGTCGGCAGATGGAACATTTTTTGATCTGTGTTGAAACCGGCCGCAAACCGTTGACAGACGGACGCAGTAGCCTTCAAAGTCTGCGGGTGATATGGAAGGTATATGAAGCAGAGGCGAAGGGGGTTGTGGCGGATCTTAGGGGATTGGGGCTGGAAGACGTGGAGGCAAGTTAACGGCGGGGGCAAGGGCTGTCAGGCTGGGGGGCGGAAGCGGATGTGAAAGCGGCCTTCCTTCAAGACGTCCGGTCCTTCGAAGGCCAGACGGAGCGCCCCCTCATTTGCGTGCTTGCGGATAATGATTTTTTCACCGTCTGTTTCTGCGTGGGAATGATCCGGCCGTTCGGCGGTAATTCGAAGGGCGTGGGTTCGGATGGGTTCGATGTGAAGGGCAGAACCATCCGGTGCTTCGAAGGTCACGGGGGCAACGGGCGCTTGCTGAAACCAGACGGTGAATTCCTCCGCCGCCGGTGGTTCGAACAGGTGGGGGCCGATTGAAAGTTTGGGTCGTGCCGAACGAGGATATGCGATTAGAAGGAACAGGAGGCGAGACGGAATCGGAGTGGTCAGACGATTCTGAACGGTTTTAAATTCCAGATCGAGCGTTTGATCGGCCCATTCCATCCGGATTGCCAGTTCTCGGGTATGAAGATGGCGTTCAGGATTTCCCCGGCCTTCCGTGAGGATCCATTTGGTGAATCCTCGGCCGGCGAGGATGCCTCGGCCGTTTTCCACCCGACATTCCTCCTGTTCGCTTGGGACCCGCCAGTCGAGGCGAAGAGCGTCGAGACCGGCATTGCTGTGGGAAGGGTTATCCGTCAATTCGGGGGTTAGGGCGTACAGTTTGACGGATCCTGCGACTCCTTCCGCGATCCCACTGTAGCCCGTGAGGAGGGAAAGTGCGACGTCGCAATTCGCCTCATGAATGAAGAGGGCGCTGATATCGGGGCACGCATGGATTCCCGGAGGAGGTTGGAATGGGAAAGAAGGAGAAGGCGGCTGGGGAAGGTCGAGAAGGGTGGCGTTGAACAGAGCCTGGAGCGGGTAGAAACTGAGCGGGCGGACGCGGTTGTGATGGGGGACAGGAACCCCCCGCCATCGTTCATATGCTGCCCTGGCGAGGGAACGGAGAGAAGGGAGATTGGAGGCTGTGGCCAGAGGCCACAACCAGGCAAGGACCGACGGCGTATGGCATTTATGGAGCCCCTCGAATACGGTGAGGAAGGGCTCCCCCCAGCGGTTGCACGCCAGACGTTCGAATTCAAGGAGGCGGTTCACATAGGCGAGGGCGTCGGGGTTGGGGCGGCGGCGGCCGAGGACGAACATCATCGTAGCGGTCAGGAGTTGATAACCCTGCGCCGGCTTGCGTCCCCAGATCCACCCGCCGGTATGGTAGGGCTGGGCGCCGCAGGGGTATTGGCGGGCGAGTAATTCCCTGAGCCAGAAGTCAGATTTTTCCTGAAAACGAGGGGCACCCGTGAGAAGAAAAAGGTTGAAAGCGGCCAGCGCGTCCATCCCGCGGGGGTTCAAGTAGTCAGGGGTTTGGTTGATATGGAGAGCCGCGTGATCGAAGAGGGTGACGGCGGCTTCCACGAGCGGCGTGAGGGAATCCGAGGGCACCTGTCCGCTTAGGCGGAGGAGTGTTTCGGTGAAAGGGACAAGCCCGAACGAAACGCTGTTGATGTCATTGACCGTTCCGATCCGGCCTTCGGAGGTAAAGCAGAGACGGCTTTCCTCCAGGGCATGAACCGCCTCTTCCGCGAGCGATAGGGCATCCGGGTGGCCTGCGCGAACCTCTTCCGCCAACAGGGTCGCGAATTGTAATTCTGGGAGGATGCTGCTAAAGAAAAAACCCGGTTTTCGCAACGACGGTTTCAGAAGCCCGTTCTCGAACAGTTCGCGGCGGGCGGTTGTGAGGAAATTTCGCCGAAGGAACTGAATCGATTCAACCTCGGAGGGAGAAGGGGGTTGGGTGCTAAAGGTACTGTCGGGGTTTTTCATCACGAACCTGCGCAAGGAGTTCAATCCAGGGTTGGATGGGACTGGTCCGTATCTTCGGCCACAAAACTTCCTCGACCTGGAAAAGTCCCACGGACTGGGTCATTCGAACGGAGATACGGATCGGACGTTTTTCGCCCTTCAGGATCTCGACCTTTTCGACGGCCGACGCGGAGTAGCGATGAATGTCGCCTGCTCGGGCGGATTCCTGAAGCAACATGGGAATTCGGGCGCGGCCCTTGGCCATATCGCAACCGTCGGCCACGGGGATCAAACCGGCCTCGAGCGAATGGATGATGCGGTGGCCCATGTGTCCGATGATTCCTTCCAACGCCACGGAGCGAAGGGCGACGCGGAGGGGGATGTTATCCGGAAACACATTTCCGAGGATGCGATCCAGGATGGGAAGGGCGAGGCGAGCGCTGTGTTCCTCATGGGCATCGCGGCAGACCGACATGCCGATGTCATGGAGGAAGGCGGCGAGGAGAACGGCGATACACGCGTCTTGAGCCGAAGCGATCTCCTCTCGTTCGAGCGATAGGGGAATGTTCGCTTCCTGAAGGATATGGGCGAGGCGGAGGGCGTTGAGGGTGACCAGGCGCATATGAACGGGGCCGTGGTCGTTGTAGTTAAGGCGAACGATGGAAACGGTGTTCGCGTACTCCTGTAGGGCATGGACCTCCGGATCGGCGATCAACAGTTCTGCCACGCGCCGGCACGTTCCCACCAAAGAAAGCAGGAGGCGGCGATCCAGTGCGGTTTCTTTGGGAGACTTCATGGAAGCGAGAGAAAATGTTGACTACCGGCCTTGACAAGGAGGATGGCCAATGGCATTTTATATATTTTACAGCTTTCGTTGGCGGCGTAGCTCAGTTGGCAGAGCAGAGGAATCATAATCCTTGTGTCCGGGGTTCGAGTCCCTGCGCCGCCACCACGAACGGGCTAGACCCGTTCCACCGTGATTGCGGGGTCCACCTTTTCCCTGAGGTAGCGTTCGATACCTCCCTTGAGTGTCGCCATCGCGTGAGGGCAGCCTCCGCATGCGCCTTTGAGTTTCAGCTTGACTGTTTTGCCGGCGATTTCGACGACTTCCAGGTCACCGCCGTCGGCTTGGAGCATGGTGCGGACTTCATCGAGTGTTGCTTTGATTTTCTCAACCATGGGTATTCCTTTTTCATCCATTCTAAGACATGCGATTTGAAAAAGCGAACTTTTATATCCCTTTGCGATCCTGGAGGGGAGATTTCGACACCCTCAAACGGGAGCGGCGTGCTGCTTTTTCTCACCCTTCGGCCATATCAGGGCCCGTTGCGATGAGCGCCTATTTCTTTATCACACTTCTGGAAGTGTGATATACGCTTGCTGATGTCTTTTCTTTTCGGGGGTCAACTTTTTTTCAAAGGGCCGACAGCAAACACGAAGAAATTCAGGGGAGCGTCGATTGCGCGGTCGGGAGGCTTGCGATGAGGTGTTTGACATGGAAGCAGGCGAAATCCGGCTCTGACAGATCGTTTCCGACGCGGTTGTAGTATCCCGGCGGGCAGGGGTTTTGTTGAGAACGGTTGGAACGAAGGGTGAGGGATGAATTCCGCAGGGCATTTTGTTATCGCCAAGGGGGCGCTTTGCTGTTTGACAGCGACGGTGGGCATGCCCTTTGTGCGCCACGGTGCTACAATGTTGGAACGTTGCATGTTGCCGGATCCAAGAGCGATGGGTCTTCTTCGGGGGCGTTCGGGAACCTGGCGGTGGTTTTTCCCCGACGAGTTCTTCTTTTCAGTTGCGAATGTCCGCCACTACGGTTGGGGGGAGAACGAAACGGGATCGGGATCTCTGCGCGATTCCCCATGCGCTTCCGATCTCCGATGTGAAAATGTGGCCGCTTTTGGAATGCCAATTGCCGCGCCAAGTCTTCCGTGGGTTCGAGTCCCTTGTGGGTTTGCATGAGACGGATCGTCCGCATCCGAAGTGCCGGTTCGTGGTGGGAACGAGAAACGGCATTTTGTTTTCCGGCGGCCGGGTTACATCTGAAACCCGGCGGCTTTGGTGAAGGGCGATCCTGGCCATGCGGTGCGATTGCGGTGGATCGCATGGGCGGAAGGCCGCACGGATAAACTCGTCTATCCGGTACGGGGGGAGCCCTTGTTGCGCCGGGATTAGAAGGGGAGGGAGGATGCCGGATGTTTGTTGGGAGGGTACTGGGCGGAGGGTGGCACGATCGAGGTGGAAAACCTCTTGTCAGGGAATCGGTTTCGTTTTATTAATGGACCTCAGATTCAAAACCCAGAAGGAGGCCGTATGCGAAAGTTGAAAGTGGCAATGATCGGGGGTGGTGGTTCGGGTAGTTTTTTTGGAAAGGTGCATCTAAGGGCGGTGTCGCTTGACGGGACTCGGGAAGTGACGGCCGGGGTTCTTCGTCACGATCCCAAAGCGGCCCTAGAGGCGGCCGAGGAGTGGGGGATCCGGGGATTTCCGGACATTGCGACGATGGTAAAAGCGTGGAAGGCGGGGGATGTAGAGCTCGACTATGCCGTTGTTACGACTCCCAACTTTGCCCATTATGCCGCCGCGAAATCTTGTTTGGAAGCCGGTTTGCCCGTGCTATGCGAGAAGCCCATGACGTTGACAGTTGCGGAAGCCGAGTCGCTCGCCAAACTGGTCAAGAAGACGGGGTTGCCGTTCGTGCTGGCCCACACGTATACCGGTCATCCGATGATGATGTTCGCCAAAACGTTGGTAGCGGACGGCGCTATCGGCGAGGTGCGGAAGGCGGAGTCATGGTATAACCAGGGGTGGCTGGCCACTGCGCTCGAGAAGACAGGCCAACAGCAAGCCTCGTGGCGAACCGACCCGAAGCGGACGGGGATTTCCAACTGCGGAGGCGACATCGGAACGCACGCCTTTATTGCGGCGACGTGGGTGACGGGTCTTGCGGTTCGAAAGGTCAGTGCGCGGCTCAACATTTTCGTGGAGGGTCGCAAGCTGGACGACGATTTTAACGTGATTGGGGAACTTTCCAACGGCGGAACCGCCTTGATCACCGCCACGCAGATTGCGATCGGTTACAAAAATGACAATGGGTTCCGGATTTATGGGACCAAGGGTTCGTTGGAGTGGCATCAGGAACGAGCGGAAACGTTGTTGGTTCGCCGGGGAACTGCGGACGAGACGTATTGGATCGGCGCGGGGGGTTATCCCGCCTCCGTGGCTTCCTATCTGCGGGCGCCGTCTGGCCACCATGAGGACTTTTTCGAAGCCCTTGCCAATCTTCATACGACGATGGAGCGGTTGATTCGGCGTCGGAATGGGGAGGAGGGCATTCCCGAACCCTTCGCGCATCCTGGGGTGGAAGAGGGGGTTGCCGGGATGCGGTTCGTCAAAGCGGCGGTTGAAAGCTCGAAGAAAAAAGGAGCTTGGACCAAGGTCTAACGGGCACCCATCCTTTCCGCAACGGCTTCATCGAGCAGTCGGTAGATCAACGCGCTTTCGATGCCCGAAAGGGGCCCCATATGGCCGGGGGCAAAGGGAAGGGGTATTTCGGCATCGGGGAGAGCCCAGGACTGAGGGATTACGATTGTTTCGGGTCCGGCGTTATTGTGAGGATTGGTGAGGTCGATCGCGTAACTGGCGGCGACGAGATCGAGTCCTGCTTTTTGGATGGCGGTTTGGTAATCTTCCAGGGGCGTACTGATGCCAATATATCCAAACCATATCATACCATCGCCGGGTTGGAACTCCTTTTCCAGCACCCCCTTGCGGGTTTGCCAGACGACGTTGATCGGTTTCCACGGCGTGTGATGCGTGCGGTGAATCTCGGCGAGGAGGTAGTGGGCACAGGAAGCGATCCCGACGGTTTTGCCGGCGCGAAGGCGGCCGGCGATCCGGTCGGCGGCCAGAGACATGGGGTGTTGGACGGCGTCGCTTCGAACATGTGCCAGAGCATGTTCCACTGCCCGCAGAAAGCGGCGGGAGAGTTGTCCGGTGGGTATCGGCGCGCGGCAGGGAAAGAGACGATTCCGTCCTTCTTTTTTTATTGTGGCGTTATGGGTATCGGCTCCTTCCTCCATGATTCCCTGAAGGATGCCGGGGTGGTGGCCTCGGCGGGTGAGCGCAGCGGTATATTCCAAACACCACAGCCAACCATTGACCACATTGACGAGGGTATTGAGGGCGGAATCGGATTCCTCCTTGGGCTCTCCGCCTGCTCCATTATCGAGTAGGTGACGGATTTCCAGAGGGAGGGTGGGGGCCCCCTGACGCGAGGCGAACACAATCGGCAAACGCTGGTCCTTGTGAAAACGGACCAGCCAGTTGGTTGTGGGGGTGAGATCTTTCGGCCAGGAGGCCACCGATAAAAGGCCGATATCGGCGGGTCCCGCGATTGATGGGCGTTCTTCTTCAGGCAGGGCGTTGACGAGTCCGCCAGAACGATTGAGCAGTTCTTCAGCAAACGTTTGCTGGAGGGAATAGGGGACCGTGATGAGCAGATTGGGGTTTTGGAGGGTCTGGTCTGCTGCTTCTTCGGCCGCTTTCTGGATTTGAGGCAACTCGTTTTGAACGGTTTGGAGACGTTGTTCAAAGCGTCGGTCGAAGGAAGGCGCCGGGCGTTGGGCCGGGGAGGTAGCCACCGGATAAGAGAAGCAATGGGGCGTGAAGAGGACGAGGAGGGCCGACAACATCATCGGTTGGAGTTGGGGGGGATGGGAGAGGATCGTCATGGGTTATTCCGGGTGTATCGTCCATGTTCGAGGCAGGTCTGATAAACCGCCGCCATGTTTTCCAACGGGGTTTTGGGCGAAAGGTTGTTTCCTTCTTGAAGAATGAATCGGCCGCCTTCCATGATTCCCGAGCGGAGAATTCGGAGGGTATCGGCGGCGCATTCGGGAGGGGACGCGGAGAGGAGAAGGGGGACGGGTGGGCCGCCGGAAATTTCAACGTCGGGTCCGAGTTCACGGCGGAGTGCCCCATGGTCGACGGGAAAACCGGTATCGAAGGAAAAGACCCCGAGTTCATCTCGAATGGTTTTGAAATGGCGGGTCGCATCTCCGCACAGATGGATGCCGCGTTGACCGAAGGGGGTGGAAAACATTTCCTCGTAATAGAGGCGATGGGAGGGCAGAACGTACTGACGGTAAGTTTCGACACCAATCAATTGAATCGAGTCATCCGCAAAGAATCCCGAGGAGGAACGGTCGGGTTTGCCCGCGAGGCGCAGCAGTGCCTTGTTTCGACGAAGCACTTCGCGGGTGATTGTTTCCAGCACTCGGGAGGCCTTTGGCGGATCATCTCCTAGCAAAAGGAAAAAGTCCGTTCCGAAGAGTGCGGCGGCGGCGGTGAGGGGGCCGTCGAATCCCAGCGTGAAAGGGTAGGCTTGAACAGGCAAGCCGAGATGGGTTCGGCCGCGCGCAGCGCGAACCAGTTTTTCGGCGAATCCGATCTGTTCGCGTATGAAGGGGTTGTTGAGGGGGTTGGAGAAGTCCATGGCGAGGAAGCGATCCACGTCTTCGAGCGTGTAACAGGGTTCAGCGAAGGGCACTTGGCCTGGTTTGATTTGGAGTCGGGCGCCGAAATAAAGGGCGTCATACGTGTTTTGCACATCTGGCGCACAGGTCCAATGATCGGGGAGGGCGGAGGGCATATCGCTGACCTGGCTGAAGGCGGTTCGAAGATATTCCTGAAAGCGAATACGGATGGAAATATGGCGGTCTGGGTCGAAAATATAATCGTGGAAGGTCCAGTTTTCGGGATTCAGCGCAGGATCGAGAAGGATATGCCGGACGTTGGCATTCCATCGCAGGGGAACGCGAACAGGGTTGCGGGCGCGATAGGCTTTCCAGAGGGAGTCTTTTTCGGCGTCGGTTGGGACGGGGTATGGGAATTGCATGTGGGGTTCTGCTCAATAGACGAGGTTGCGGAAATCGGGAACACGTGCAGCAAGCACGCGTTCGGTTTGCGGAAGACGGTGGTTTTCGGGGCCGCTTCCTCGGAACAGCACGTGGAGATCGCCGCTTCGGATGGCCATTGCGGGCCCTGTCTGGATGGGGCACTGGTCCGTGGGAGCGCAGACGAGGCCGGCGAAGGACCAATCCACCAGATTTTTGGAGAAATGGAGGGCCAGTGTCCGCGTTTCATCGTAGGGCAGGCTTGGTCGGAGGCCAGGTGCGGCGGATGGACGAGCCAAGCTATCGGTGATTCGGTTGGAGACGGTCCAGAAGAGGCGGGAACTTTCGTCATACAGCACATCGAACTTCCGATTGCCGCCGGGCCATGGAAGAAACGCGATAGGGATACCCGAAGGGGCGGCGAGGGGTTCCAGGAGTGGGATCTGATCATCGCCGCGAAGTACGATTCGCAAGATGGCCGCGAGATTGCTGCGATGAACGCCTGCACGGCAAATGAGGAAGAGAGATTTTCCCTGGGGATCGTGCCATTCTTGGGTCGGGTCGGGGATCGCGAGGATGTGAGCATCATCCCATCCGACACAGGGCGCGAACCGTCCATCGCCGATGGGATTTCGACCGTGGGCGTTTGGGGTGGGATAAAAGGGGATACCCAGTCCGTGCCATTCGGCCTTTCCAAACCATTCGGATAAGGTTTTTTCGGGTTCGGAGAACAGCCATTGTTTGGGAGAGAGGAGATTGGCGCCGAGACGGCCTTTCAGAACGACGGGGCAAAGCACGGAACCCGGCCAACCCATAAGGGGTACTGGCCGTGTTTTCATGAAGGCGGCCAGGACGAATCCTTGATGGAACCAAACGTTTGCGGGCCCTTGGGTAAAGAGTCCTCCGTACGCATCGGGTGGGGTGAGGGCTTCGGGCTTGGACCAGGTATTCCCCCCATCGAATGAGCGGGCCGCCATCAGGTTGCCGTTGTGGCCGAGCGCATAAAGGATTTCCCCGTCGCGAAACAAACGGACGAAACCGAACGGGAGGTCGGATCGGAACTGCCAGGTTTCCCCCCGGTCGTTCGAGCTGAAGATTTTGGTTTGGACGAGGTGATGGTGGGGATAGAGGCGCCCTTTGGGTCCTGGGCATTTTTTCAAACCGGGTCCGTGGAGATGGAGAGCAGCGACGAGGCGTCCGCTGGGAAGGGAGATGAGGGCGGGGTTTGCTTGAAAAACCTCCGCTTCCGGGGGATGACGGTAAAGATCAACGGGTTGAGGGTCCAACGGGATCCCACGGAAGGAATCTGGCGTGGCGCCTTCTTTCATGGAGTTCCTTGTGGGGGTGTGGATTTTGCCTTGTTAGCGGAAAGGGGCCCACTCCGGTTCGTTTTCGAAAATCCAGCGGTAGTAGTCTTTGCCTTTCAACTGTTCAGCGGCGGCTTCATCCACCAGGACGGTGCATCGGGGGTGGAGTTGCAAGGCGGAGGCGGTCACCCATGCCGTGATGGGTCCTTCGAGTGCTTGGGAAAGAATGAAGGCTTTTTCTTCTCCAGTGGCCACCAGCAGGCAGCGGCGACTTTCGAGAATGGTGCCGACGCCCATGGTGATCGCACGGGCGGGAACGTTTTCCCAACGTCCGCCGAAGAGGGAGGCATTCTGGCGACGGGTTGCGGGTGTGAGGGCTTTTTCGCGGGTTCGGGACTGCAGGGCGGAGAGGGGCTCATTGAATCCGATGTGTCCGTCACGGCCGATGCCGAGCAATTGAAGGTCAATCCCTCCGCACGCCTTGATGGCGGCCTCATATGCGGCGCATTCGGCGGCGAGGTCGGCCGCCATTCCGTTGGGGATATGGATGTGGGAGGATGGGATGTCCACGTGGCGGAAAAAGTGATCGGTCATGTAGCGGTGGTAGGAACCGGGGTGATCCGGCGGCAGGCCGATAAACTCGTCGAGATTGAACGTTTGGCAACGGGCGAAGGAGAGTCCTTCGTTGCGGTGCATGGTGGCCAGATGACGGTAGACGGCCTCCATTGTTCTTCCTGTGGCGAGGCCGAGCGTTAAGTTGGGTCGGACACGCACTTCGCGGGCGATGACCCGTGCGGCCAGGAGAGCGGTTTTTTCGGCGGTTTCCTGAATGATGACTTCCATCAGCTCAAACCGAACTCTTTAGCGTTCTGGGAACAGGAAGGAAAGACGGGCCGATTCGGGAGCCGCTCGCGGAGGAGGGACTGTTCGTCGAGATCGTCCTGGAGAGGAAGCGGGATTTGGCCGCCGAGCGCTGCGGAGCGCTGAAACGCCAACATGAGTTCTGCTCCCTTGCAGGCATTTTCGAAGGCGCAGGGGTGAGGCTTGCCTTCATCGAGCCAAGCGGCGATATCCGCGATATAGGGGGGCATGTCAAGGTCGTAGTTCATGGCTCCCTCGCCGCTTTGGTAGCCCTGCTTTCGAGTAATGGCGCGCCACCCGCCGTTGGTTAGAACCTCCGCAAACCCTTCGGTCCCCTGGGCGCCCATACGGCATTTCCCCCACCATTTGGCCACTTCGGGTTGATCCGGGGCGCCTGCACCGCATTCGTAGATGCCGCGGATGCCGTTGGCGAATTGGACGAAACCGGCGATGTAATCGGGCGAGGGATGGTTGTCGGCGAGTTTGGCGCGACCTGAGGCTTGGGCCATGACCCACAGGGCTTCGGGTCGGCCGGCGTAATCGCGCGTGTAATCGAACAGGTGGGACAACATATGGGTCATCCATCCCGTCGCGGTGCCGTACACCGTATGCACGCGGCCGAGGGCTCCCGAGGCGATGATCTCCGCTGTTTTTCGGTAGTGGATACCGTAGCGGTGCTGGTGGCTCACGACGGCTTTGATTCCGGATTGTCGAATCATGGTCTCCATTTGGTGGAGTTCCCGACTTGTCAGGGCGATCGGTTTTTCGAAAGCGATCAAGCGGGCACCTGCTTGGATTCCGATCTCCACCATTGCGGAGCGGAGGTTGGGGAGGGTGCAGAAGCAGAACACATCCGGTTTGAGGTCGCGGGCCAAGGCGGAGGCATCGGAACCGCCTTTTACGTTTCCTCCCAGTTTCGAAACGGCGGACGAAACGCGCGCCGGATCAATGTCACAGATGCCGACCACGGAAAAGCGGGGGTGGGCGGCAAAGGCGGTGGCATGATGCATTCCGCGTTTACCGGCTCCGACAACGAGGACACGATAGGGTTGACTCATGGGACGGTTCCTCTAATGGGATTAATGGGCGTGGGCTTTATCCCATTCCAGGCACTTTGCGATGACGTAATCCACTTCGGCCGGCTCCAGTTCCGGGTACATGGGAAGGCTGATGCAGGTGGCCGCATTCTTTTCGGCGTTTACGACTGAACCGACGATACGGGCGCCTTTGCCCCAGGGGAAACCGGCCTGTCGGTGGATCGGAATAGAGTAGTGAGTTTTCGCATCAATGCCGTTTTGGGTGAGGAAATCGAGGAAGGGATCGCGGTGTGCGGGGTCTTTTGTTTCGATGACGTAGAGATGGAAAACGTGGCGGTAGCCGGGGCGCACGACGGGCAGCGTGAAGGTTTTGGCCGTTTTGAGCCCTTCCGTATAACGGGTGGCCCACTGGATGCGCAAATCATTCCATGCGTGAATGTGTTTGAGCTTGGCGCTGAGGATGCCGGCATGGAGGTCATCGAGCCGGCTGTTGAATCCGAAGCTGTGGACGTTCCGTTTGTTGGAGCCGTGGTTGCGCAGGAGGCGGACTTTTTGATCCACGTCGGCGCGGCGGGTGACCACGGCGCCGCCGTCCCCGAACGTGCCGAGGTTTTTTTGGATAATGAAGCTGGTTGTGGCCGCGTCGCTGAGATGGCCGATTCGGAATCCATCTCCGTGTGCATCGATGGCCTGGGCATTATCTTCGATCACGAGGAGATTGTGACGATCGGCAATTTGGCGAATGGCGGGCATATCGGCGCACTGGCCGTAAAGGTGTACAGGGATGATCGCTTTGGTCTTGGGGGTGATGGCCGCCTCGATCCGGGCGGGGTCGATGCATTTGGTTTTGGGGTCGCAGTCTACGAAAACGGCGGTGGCGCCGGCAATCCAGATGGCTTCAGCGGTGGCGAAGAAGGTATTGGGGTGGGTGATGACTTCGTCGCCCGGCCCGATCCCGAGGGCCATTAGGGTAAGCCAAATGGCGTCGGTGCCGTTTCCGACGCCGATTGCGTAGGGGAGATTGTGGAAGTCCGCAAGTTCCTTTTCGAACTTCTTGAGCATCGGACCTTGCACATACTCGCCGCTTTCCAGGACCGTATGGATATTGGCATCGATTTCGGACTGGATGTTGTGGTACTGACGGACGTGGCCGTAAAAACTGACTTTCATGAAGGGACTCCGTTACGGGTTGAACCAGAGTTTGTATACTGAGGAGGCTTCGTTCGTCAATTTCAAAAGCGGCGGGCTGAAGGAAAGGGATTCACGGATCCCAGCGGATGCGGGCGAGGATATGACGGAAGTTTTCGCCCAAAATGAGGCGTTTTTGGGATTCCATGAGGCGGGCATAGACGACCCATCCGACCTGAGGGCGTGGATCTCGCATGGGGGCGTCGGTTCCGAACAGGACGCGGTCCGCCCCGCACTGTTCCACGAGGTACTCGATCACGCCGTTGGTCACGTTAGTGTATGTGAGCTGGGCATCTACATTGGGAAATCGTCGAACCATTTCTGCTGCCCATTTCGCGTAGGGCCAGGATTGGCCACAGTGGTCGAGAGAAATCCGCAAGTCGGGGTAACGCCGGCAGAGGCGGTCGAGCATTTCCGTATCCTGCCGTCCGCAGGGATCGATGACGGCATAGAGGCGGTGGAGGTTTCCGAATTCGTACCAGCGGGCAAAGCGTGGATCGTCGTAGTTGATATTTTGGCCTGCGACGAGCGTCTTAAGTCCCGGAAAGCGAAGTTGGCGGTGGTAGCGCTCAATGACGGCAGCGATTTCGGAATCGGACTGATGTTCGGGGTTGATGGTGGAGAGGCCGAGGAAGGCATCGGGGTATTGGGTTACGGCCTTGGCGACTGTTTCGTTGCCGAGCGCTGTATCCATGCTGAGCGGCCCTTCCCAGGACATGATGGCGGTTTTACGGATACCGACTCGGCGGATGATTTCGATCATTCCTTCAGCATCGCCTTTGTGAAAGACGAGGCGGATATCGGGCATTGAGGCGCCCTCATGAAGGATATGGCAATGGTTATCCCAGACCTCGCAGGGGAGAGGTTTTCCTTCGGCCGCGGCTTGGGTCAGGGAGTCCTGCCAGGGGGTGGGGCGGGGGAGGCTGGAGGGGCGGGCGCCGCGGAGCAAACGGGTCAGGTTGTGAGCGGTCATTTGGGAGACTGTGGAAGGGGGAAGGAGGGACCAGTCGAAGAATCCTCGTGCGGCGCCTGGCGCTTTGGCGAGTAGGCCGGTGCCGAAGAGGCAGCGGTGTGTTCCGAACCGCTCGGAGAAGTATTCCACGGCGCGATTTGCCTGGAAGGCCGAGAATTCGAGATGGAGGTTTGGGCAGGTTTCCATGAGATATTCGAGCACTCGCCAGTGTTGCCATGCGGCGCCCGTGAGAAGGATATTGACATTGTGGAAAAGGTGGAGAAAGGACTCAAGGGTTTGGAAATCGTGGTGATCCCGGTTGATCGAGAGAAGGACGAGCGCATTAAGTTCCGCAAGGGCATCCCGCAGCGCACACCAGCGGTGTTCGGATGGCAGCAAACCAAAGAAGTGAGGTTCGATGCGGACTGCCCGAATATCCTCGTCTTTCATCATCCGAACGAATTCGGTTGGCGAGGGAAAGCCATAACCTTCCGGCATAGCAAGCCAGCAGGGGAATAAACGGTCGCGGTAAGGCGCCAGGTCGTGGAGCAGGGTCTGATTGGCCCGAAGGGGATCCCCATGAATGGCTTGATGGTGTTGGACGAGCGCACCGGAGATACCGGCGAGGTTGAGGTCTTCGAGCAGATGGTCTAAGGTCCATCGTTCTTCCTGGAATTTTCCAGGATGAGGGCCATAGATCGCATGACAATCAAAAAACATCACGGCGGTCATGGAGGAGATATCCTTGGATTAACGGAGAAAAAAAAACGTTCCGGTCGGACGATGGAGAGGAGGGGGTTCGACTACGCCTTCGAACCCGAACCAGAGATCGAAATGGGTGCGTCCTGGGTAAGGAGGGGGGCCTGACCAATTGAACGCACTCCAATCGTTGTTGGCGGCGCTTTGAATGGGGAAAAGGGTTGAGGTACCTCCCCAGGTGTTGTTTTGGGCGCTCGTGTCGCTGTAACACGACAGCAGGTAGTAGTATTCGGAGGTCGTACTGCCTGGGGCGAATTCTGTTGTCAGAAAATAGCGTCGGCCTTCTTGAAGAGACAGGGTTCCTTCCTCGTCGAAGGGAAGGGTGAAGAGGGTCATGGTGTTGGACACTTGTTCCGCGGGGAGGGTGATCGTTTTCAGGGGGGTTCCGTCGGCATTGCGGAGTCGGAGAATGAGGGGGCGGGTTGCGTCCTTTTTTTGCGCCTGGAACGTGACATGGGAGATGCGAACCTGGGCATTGGCAGGAATTTCCCGGGGACTGATGGCAAATGTCTGGCCAAGCGCTTTGCCGGTTCCGCCCTGTGTGGCCAGTGCGGTGGAGTGCGTTGTGTTCTGAGAATTGCCGGGGCCTGAGACTACGGTATTGCCGAAAGCCAGCGTGAAGAAAGGGTTTTTACCGATGGTTGTCCAGGAAGCCCCTCCGTCATTGCTGACGAGCACATGGCTATCGTCGTCCGTGGCGCGATCGAAGGGGCGGATTGTTTGGAGACTGCTACTGCAATAGATTCGGAACATATCGGCGGAATTCATAGCGGTAGGGCGAGTGACGACATGGTAGACGCGATAAGGTTGGAGGGTAATGGCCTGGGTGAAGATCGCCCATGAGAGGCTATCGCCGATAGGAGGGGAGAATTCGGGTGATGTGGAAGCGAGGAAGAAACCGTCGGGATTTCCGGCTTCGTCATCGGCCATCAGACCGATTTGCACGAGCGTTCCGGTATCCATTCCGATGAAGCGCTGAAAGACCCGGTCTACGACTGCGGTTTCGAGTGCGCGGAAGCGGGCCGAAATCCAGTTGTTTGTATTGGTGAAGGTTTGGCCGATTGCGTTGTAATTGAAGGATTCCGTGGTACCGAACCGACCCGTTTCGCCGATGGAGTAGGTGGGGGCACTATAGTCCCTCAGAACCGTGACTTCCAATTCGTCATAGCCGATTTGTTCTCCATCGGTGGCTGTGAGCCGAAGGGTATATTGACCCGGCTTCTGGAATGTGGCTTGGGCGATCGAGGCATTGGAAGGGGTGAAGACGACCGGCCCTGGACCCCGGACTTTGGACCAGTAACAAGGAAGCGGAGGCGAGAGGGGTTGGCCGTCGTCTTCAATTTCGGCGAGAAGGGGAAGATGAGCGGGAAGTGCGACGATGCAATTTGTGCCGGCGGAGACGCGGGGGGCTTTGTTGGCAGGCATGGGGGCATAAACGACCGTGACCTCATCGGAAGCCGACAAGCCGCCCGTATCGTTTGCGGTCAAACGAAGTCGGTAGGTTCCATAGACCGGGAAAGAAATCACTGTTCGCGGAGAAGCGGCATTGGAGAAGACGGCGTTTCCGGGCCCGCTGATTTGCGTCCACAATGCGCTCCAGAATGGGCGAGGCGTCGAGTGATCATCCGTGACCGTTCCGGCGAGTTCCACTGAGTTGGCGGGTGAGCTGATCCAAAGATCCGGACCGGCGTCCACTGTGGGGGGGGCATTGGCTGGAATCATCATTCCGTTGCGGCTTCCGGTGGCGCTGAAACTCCAGAGACGGGGAGCATTCATTGGAAAAGCACCCGGGCGGTTGCAGGTGAGTTTTTCCATGGACCAGATGGTGCCGTCCTGTCCTGAGGCTACGGGATAGGTGCTCTGTCCCATGCCGTCGCCGAGCGAAGGGTTGACCAGCATTCCGGAACTATCTCGGATGTCCACGGGTAGAGCTCCGGGGGAATAGAGGGTGATGTTGGAAAGGCCATGGGGCACGTAGAACCAGGCTTTAACCCCCGGCCAGGTCCAGGTCACCAGGCCGCCGACCAGCACAAAGGGGAGATTTCGTTCTGTGGTCAGGGTGAATCCCTTTTGGCGGTCGTTGACGGCCATGGTGTAATTGCCAGTGTTCCCGGTAGGGATCGCAAAATTGAACGGCACGTTATTGGATCCATAAAAGCCGTTTCCGCCGAACTGGTTCGAATAGATTAACGTGCCGGCGGGGTTGAACGCGAGAACCGTCACCGTATCGCCGCTGTTTCCAAGGGCGTGCGGCGTGATGCGAAACGCCACGGAAGTCACGCCGGGCCGAACATAAAACACAAAGTTTTGAGGGTTATAGAGGTATCGGGCTTCGGCAGTGAGTTGTCCATCCAGGGTGTAAATCGGGTCGAGCGGAACCAGATTGGTTGAAAAGGCAGGGGTTTCGAACGGGACGGGGTTGGGAGGGGTCGCATAGGCGGCGATTCCATTTGAGATCATGCGATCATAGTCTTCCGGCTTGAGAGGGTGGGTACGGACCCATTCCCAGCCGGAGGCGGTGGAATTCGTCAGATCCCAGTCGGCTCTGAGCGTGGCGTCGCCCGTTTCGTAAACGTACCAGAACAGCCGGTTCATGTAATACGATTGAACCATACAGGAGGAATGAATCTGCCACATATGGCGCAGGACGGCATCTGCGGCATTGTGACGGACGGTATGGCCCTGAGGATAGCGGGCGGCGGCCTTGCGGTATTCGTGAAAGAGGCGGATATAATGAACGTAGGCGGCAAAATTACGAACGCGGGAGAGGATTGCTTCGTCAGAGGAGGCTTTTTCGCGCGCTTCGGCCAAGTCCAGGAACGAGAGTCCGATTTCTTGTTCGGAGAGGAGAAATTCGCGGCCCCACCGTTCGATTATTCGTTGCACAGGCCAGGCGGCGGGGCCGAAGGCGTTTGTATAGACCGATTCTCGAACGGATTCGATGGTGTCGTTCGTTTGAAACATCCATCGCCCAGTTGAGTGCCAGAGGAAACCGACCGCGCCTGCGCTGGTGCAAGACTCGGCGAGGAAGCTGTCGTAACCGAGTGCTTTCCAATAGAGCGTTTTTTTTGCATTTCGTGCGAAATTCTCGCTTGGGAGGCAGGAAGCCCATTCGGGGATTGCCCAGTAGTCGTATATGCCACGGTTGTTGGGTTTAGCCGCGGCCCAAGCAGCGGCCAGTTCATCGCCACTCAGGCCGGAACGCTGGAAGGCATAAGGGACGACACACACATAGACGTTGGCGTTCGAATCGGCCAGCCAGGCTTGAAGAGAGGGATCAGCGGGGACGGCGGCGTGTTCGTTGTAAGCGAAAAGACTGACCTTTGCGCCTGGATATTGGGCGTGGAGGGCGTCCGCCACGCGTTTGGCGAGGCCGAACACCTGGGAGCTTGCGCGGTCGAAGGCGGTGCACCAAGGGCAGACGCAGAAGCCACCGCCGTCGGCGGGCTCGACGGAAATGGCGAAACGGGAAGGATTGAATTCGGCAAGACGGTCGGAGATATAGAGCGCTTGGAGCGAGGGATCGTTGGCATCGGGCTTCATGATTTCGCTCCACGGGACGCGGGAGGTGGGGTACACGTCATAGGCCCGCATGTTGGGGTTGGCTTCGAGTGTGGTCCGGTGGCGGATGTTGAAGGCTTCGCCTGCATGTCCGCTGAGGGCGATCGAGCCTCCGAAAAAATTTTCCTTTTTCCACTGGGTCCAGGCTTTTTGGACTTCCCCTTGCGGGTCGAGGGGGACTCCGGAGCCGAAACCACCTGTTCCGAAGAAGTCGCGCAATCGCAGAGCGGGTTCATGAAGGCGGTTGGTAACCGTCAGAAGGGAACGGAGGATGGGGCGTTCGGTCCAGAGGGCCCCCGGTAAAAACGAACGCCGTCCCAGTGTCCAGAGCCAGTCATAGAGAGCGAGGCGAAGGGCTTCATCGGAATTTCCGATGAAGTAGAGGGCGTTACTCCCAGGGGAATAGAGGGTGAACGCTTCCGATCCCCGTATGGGCAATTGATTTAGAGTTGGGATGTGCGGGAACAGTCCAGGATAGGACGCTGCCAGGTTGTCGGTATAACGAAGAAGGAAAATTCCTTTTTCGTCGGGTGGATTGGTGACGATCGTAAACTCCAGACCGGTCATCATTTCCAATTCTCTGCGCAAGGTGGTGGCGATTTCCGCAACCGATTCACTTGCGGTAGATTCTATGCCGATTCGGCGCTCGTAGAGGACCGAATCGGCCGGAGGGCCAAAAGGGGGTGACGGAGGTGGGGGGAACTCCACCATTCCGATCAATTGGAACCAGAGGTCCATATGGAGACGGCCCGAATCCACCGTATAGAGCGACCAGTTGCCACCCGGGCCGGCCAGCACGGGGACGCAGGTGTTGGTGCCGCCCCACGTGGCGGGGCCGAAACTGACTGGCGCTCCGCCGAAGGGGTAGTAGGTTTTGAAGGTGAATCCGGTAGTGGTATGGTAAGGAGGGGCGGTGCCTTCGAAGGAAGGGGCGAGAATATAGGGACGGCCTTGGTGCAGATTAAAGGGTGTTTCGAAGGGAAGGGAGCGGGCCGTACCGTCGGCCCAGGTATTGGGCATGATGGCGCGGCC
>CALHRZ010000003.1 GCA_938038445.1 uncultured bacterium
CGTCTCGTTTGACGATCCTTGAGCATTGCATGGCGATTGATCTCATTACGACGGGGTGGTTGGGGTTGAAGGGGGAGCAGCGGTGTGTGGGGGTTTATGCATTGCAACGCGAGACGGGGGAGATTTTTGGGGTTCGGGCGCCTCATACGATTCTTGCGACGGGGGGAGGGGGCAAGGTTTATCTTTACACGAGCAATCCGGACACGGCGACGGCCGACGGGGTGGCGTTGGCGTGGCGGGCGGGGCTTGCGATTGTGAACATGGAGTTCATCCAATTTCATCCGACCTGTTTGTACCATCCTGCGGCGAAGTCATTTCTTTTGAGCGAGGCACTTCGGGGCGAGGGGGCGGAGATTGTGGATGGGGAGGGGCGTCCTTTTTTGAAGGAATACGATTCGCGAGGGGCGTTAGCGCCGCGGGATATTGTGGCCCGCGCTATTGACCGGGAGATGAAGCGGACGGGTGCGCGGTGTGTTTATTTGGACATCCGGCATCGTTCCCGGGCCTTTTTGGTGCGGCGTTTTCCCAACATATATCGGACGTGTCGGCAGTATGGTTTTGATTTGGCCAAGGATTTGGTGCCCGTGGTACCGGCGGCCCATTATTGTTGCGGCGGCGTGCGTGCGGACGTGGACGGGCGGACGGAGATGGTGGGGTTACACGTGGTGGGCGAGACGGCGTGCACGGGGTTGCACGGGGCGAATCGGCTGGCGAGCAATTCGCTGCTTGAGGCGTTGGTCTGTGCGCGGCGTTTGGCGCGGCGGTTGACGGTGGAGGGGTTGTCGGGCCGGTGGGAGAAGCCGAGTCTGCCGCCGTGGCGGTCTGGGGATGCGGTTCCGGCGGACGAGGCCGTGATGGTGGCGCACAACTGGAACGAGGTACGGACCTGCATGTGGGACTATGTAGGGATTGTGCGGTCGGACAAACGGCTTGAACGGGCGGAGCGGCGCATTCGGATGTTGCGGGCCGAGATCCGGCAATATTATTTGGACCATTTGGTGACGGGGGATGTTTTGGAGTTGCGGAATTTGGCGGCGGCGGCCGAGTTAATAGTTCGGAGCGCGCGAAGTCGGCGGGAGAGCCGGGGGCTGCACTATACGTTGGATTGTCCTGAACCCGACCGGTCGGGACCGCCGCAGGACACGGTGATTACGGATCGTCCGGGCGAAAAGATTGGGCGAATATCTTGAGGAGAGGATGCGATGGGACTGAATGTAACCGAGAAGATTCTTCAGGAGCATTTGGTGGCGGGGCGGTTACGTCCTGGGGAGGAGATTGCGATTCGGATTGATCAGACGCTGACGCAAGATGCGACGGGGACGATGGCCTTTCTCCAGTTTGAAGCCATGGGGCTTGACCGGGTTCGGAATGAATTGGCCGTCAGTTACGTGGACCACAACACGATTCAGGCGGGGTTTGAGAACGCGGATGATCATCTCTATTTGCAGAGTGTAGCGGCGCGTTATGGGGTTCTTTTTTCGCGGCCGGGCAATGGCATTTGCCATCAGGTTCATTTGGAGCGGCTTGGGGTGCCGGGCAAGACGTTGTTGGGGGCGGATTCCCACACTCCCACGGCGGGGGGCATTGGGATGCTGGCGATTGGGGCAGGGGGGTTGGATGTGGCGGTTGCGATGGCCGGCGGGCCATTTTATCTGACGGCGCCGCAGGTGATTCGGATTTGGCTGACGGGGCGGCTGCGGCCGTGGGTGACGGCCAAGGACGTGATCTTGAAGGTGCTGGAGCGGTTCACGACCAAGGGGAACGTGGGGTGTGTATTTGAATATGACGGGCCTGGCGTTGCGACGTTGGATGTCCCGGAGCGGGCGACGATAGCGAACATGGGAGCCGAGTGTGGGGTGACCACCTCGATTTTTCCATCCGACGAACGGACCCGTGCTTTTTTGCACGCGCAGGGGCGGGAGGAGGTGTGGCGGGAAATTCGGGCCGATTCGGATGCGGAGTACGTTCGGACGGAAGCGATCGATCTTTCCACGTTGGAACCGTTGGCGGCGGCTCCCCATTCGCCGGATCGCGTGGTGCCGGTCGCCTCGCTTTCCGGGTTACCGGTCCAGCAGGTTTTGGTAGGTTCCTGCACGAATTCCTCCTATCGGGATCTTCGGGTTGTTGCGGAGATTCTGCGGGGCCGCAAGGTGCATCCCTCCGTCAGTTTGGGCGTGGCGCCGGGTTCTCGGCAGGTTTTGGCCATGATTGCTGCGGACGGGACATTGCGGGAGTTGGTGGAGGCGGGGGCGCGGATTTTGGAGAGCGCCTGCGGCTTTTGCATCGGGAACAGTCTATCGCCGCCGACGGAGGCGGTTTCGCTTCGGACCATCAATCGGAACTTTGAAGGGCGTTCGGGGACGCCGTCGGCGCGCATTTATCTGGTCAGCCCGCCGATTGCGGCGTTGGCGGCTTTTCGGGGGTGCGTGACCGATCCGTCGGAAGTTCCGGACGTGGCCTATCCTGAGGTTCGGGAGCCCGAGCGGTTTTTTGTGGATGACTCCATGTTCATTCGTCCGCCTGAGGAGGGTGCGGGGGTGGCGGTTATTCGAGGGCCGAACATTGGGGAGCCGCCCGTGAATGCGCCATTGCCGATGACGTTATCGGGGGTGGCGACGATCAAGGTTGGGGACAAGGTTACGACCGATCACATTATGCCGGCGGGGGCGCGGCTTAAGTACCGATCGAACATTCCGGCGTATGCCCAGTATGTGTTTGAGCCGTTGGATCCGGGGTTTGCGAAGCGGGCGGCGGCCTATCGGGATCGACATCAGCACAACTTCATCATTGCGGGGGAGAGTTACGGGCAGGGGTCGAGTCGGGAGCATGCGGCGATTTGTCCGATGTATTTGGGGGTCAAGGGGGTGATTGCGAAGTCCATTGAGCGCATTCATGCGGCGAATTTGGTGAATTTTGGGATTGTGCCGTTGTATTTTCAGGATCCGAAGGATTACGGTCGGATTGAGGCGGGGGATCATCTGCGGATTGAGGACATTCGGGAGGTGCTGGAACGGGGGCGTGCGAAGGTTCGGTTGGCGAACGACACGCGGGGGGAGGAGATTCCGCTTCGGGTGGAGCTGACGGAGCGGCAGCGGCGGATCGTACTGTCTGGGGGGCTGCTCAACACGGTGCGGCGTTAATTAGGGGCAAGGAGCGAGGCGATGATGGAGAAGGTAAGGATTCCGGAGGACGGGTTTCCGATTCAGATGGGGCCGGACGGGGTGTTGCGGGTTCCGGATCGGCCGATTATTCCTTACATAGAGGGCGACGGCATTGGGCCGGACATTACGCGGGCGGCGCTGTTGGTTTGGAATGCGGCGGTGGAGAAGGCGTATGGGGGACGGCGGCGGGTGGCGTGGATGGAGGTGTATGCGGGGGAGAAGGCGAACGCGGTGTATGGGCAGCCGGTGTGGTTGCCTGGGGAGACGTTGGAGGCGTGCCGGAAGTTTTTGGTTTCGATCAAGGGGCCGCTGACCACGCCGGTCGGGGGTGGCATTCGGAGTTTGAATGTTGCGCTTCGGCAGGAGTTGGATCTCTATGTTTGTTTACGGCCGGTGCGGTGGTATGAGGGGGTGCCGTCTCCGGTCCGCCATCCTGAGTGGACGGACATGGTGATTTTTCGGGAGAACTCCGAGGACATTTATGCGGGGATCGAGTGGCCCGCGGGGAGTCCGGAGGTGCGGCGGGTGATACAGTTTTTGCGGGAGGAGATGGGGGTACGGAAGATTCGGTTTCCGGAGAGTTCGGGGATTGGGATCAAGCCGATCAGCGAGGAGGGGACGCGGCGGTTGGTTCGGGCGGCGATTCGGTATGCGCTGCGTGAGAACCGGCCGTCGGTGACGCTGGTGCACAAAGGCAACATCATGAAGTATACGGAGGGGGCGTTTCGCGAGTGGGGGTATGCGGTGGCGCGGGAAGAGTTTGGGGCGGAACCGTTGGATGGGGGTCCATGGTTACGGGTTTCGAATCCGTCGGGGGGCGGTGTGGTGGTGAAGGATTGTTTGGCCGACGCGTTTCTCCAACAGATTTTGATGCGGCCGGGCGACTATTCCGTGATTGCGACGCCGAATTTGAACGGGGATTACATATCCGACGCTCTGGCGGCCTGCGTGGGTGGGATCGGCATAGCGCCGGGCGCGAACATCAATTACGAGACGGGGGCGGCGTGTTTCGAGGCGACGCATGGCACGGCGCCGAAGTATGCGGGGTTGGACAAAGTGAATCCGGGTTCCCTGATTTTGTCGGGGGAGATGATGTTTCGGTATCTTGGTTGGCGGGAGGCGGCCGATCGGATTGTGAAGGGGATGACGGGTGCGATTCGTGCTGGCCGGGTCACGTATGATTTTGCGCGGCTGATGGAGGGGGCTCAGGAGGTGAGTTGTTCGGCATTTGCCCGGGAGGTTGTGGCCTGGATGGAATAAAAAAATCGAAAAATTTTGACATTGGCATGGAATTTGTTATCGTATTGTGCTTTTCCGAATCCGGAGAGTGTGCTGGGTTTGGAAGGGGAAAAACCGAAAGACACCGTTGAGAGACTTTCTTCCGGTGGGGGAGAAAGGGACGGGGTTTTTTGCTTTCCCGTGAGCCGCGAACGCGGAGGAGCGAGGCCCATGTAGCTCAGTTGGCAGAGCACGTCCTTGGTAAGGACGAGGCCAGCGGTTCGATCCCGCTCATGGGCTCCAGAGGGAGTCTGGCGGGCGCGAACGAACTTTAGGATGCAACAGGGAGAACAGAGAGGAGAAGTTGGACATGGCAAAGGAAGTATTTGAACGGACGAAGCCGCACGTTAATGTCGGGACGATCGGCCATGTGGATCACGGAAAGACGACTTTGACGGCGGCGATTACGCGGGTGCAGTCGCTGAAGGGTTTGGCGAATTACGTATCGTACGATCAAGTGGCGAAGGCATCGGAGTCCCAGGGCCGTCGGGATCCGACGAAGATTTTGACGATTGCGACGTCGCACGTGGAGTACAGCACGGAGAAGCGGCATTATGCGCACGTGGACTGCCCGGGCCATGCGGACTACATCAAGAACATGATTACCGGCGCGGCGCAGATGGACGGTGCGATTTTGGTGGTGAGCGCGGTGGATGGTCCGATGCCTCAGACGCGCGAGCACATTCTGCTTTCCCGGCAGGTTGGGGTTCCGCGGATTGTGGTTTTTCTGAACAAGGTGGATTTGGTGGATGATCCGGAGTTGCTGGACCTGGTTGAGATGGAGGTTCGGGAACTGTTGAACAAGTATGGGTTTCCGGGGGATGAGACGCCGGTTGTGCGCGGCAACTCCCTGGCGGCGAGTCAGGCGGCTTCGGCGGACGATCCGGCCTGCAAGTGCATCAATGAGCTGATGGATGCGCTGGACAGTTTCATACCGGAGCCGGTGCGGATTTTGGACCAGGCGTTTCTGATGCCGATTGAGGACGTTTTTTCGATTGAGGGTCGCGGGACGGTGGTGACGGGTCGGATCGAGCGGGGCGTGATCAAAGTGGGGGACGAAGTCGAGATTGTGGGGCTTCGGCCGACTCAGAAGACGACGGCGACGGGCGTTGAAATGTTTCGGAAGGTGCTTCAGCAGGGGCAAGCGGGGGACAACGTTGGGGTGTTGCTTCGGGGCACGAAGAAGGAAGAAGTGGAGCGCGGCCAGGTTCTTGCGAAGCCGGGTTCCATCACGCCGCACACGCGGTTCAAGTGCGAGGTTTATGTGTTGAGCAAGGAAGAAGGCGGACGGCACACGCCCTTTTTCAAAGGGTATCGGCCGCAGTTTTATTTCCGGACGACGGACGTGACGGGCGACATCACTCTGCCGGAGGGTGTGGAGATGGTGAAGCCTGGGGACAACGTGTCGATGGAAGTGAAGCTCATTCAGCCGGTGGCCATGGAGAAGACGATGCGGTTTGCGATTCGGGAAGGTGGCCGTACCGTTGGGGCGGGGACCGTGACGGAAATTCTGGAATAGGGTTATGGCAGGCACTGGGCACTTTCTCCGCGGGAGGGGGTGCGCAGGTCCTGAGACTGGGGGATGGAACGATGCCTCGAGAACTCGTCATTCTGGCGTGTACGGAGTGCAAGCGCCGGAACTACACGACGACGAAGAACAAGCGCCTGACGCCGGACCGGCTTGAGGTGAAAAAGTTTTGTCGCTTCGACCGCACGCACACCTTGCATCGCGAGACGAAGTGAGTGGGAAACGCGGAGACAGGTCAGTAGCTCAATTGGCAGAGCACCGGTCTCCAAAACCGGTGGTTGGGGGTTCGATTCCCTCCTGACCTGCCAACCCCCGCGCGAAGGGACGTCATGAAGGACAAGGTGAAACTGTGGGTCGGAAAGGTGGTGACGTTTGGGGCCGAGGTCCGGATGGAGGTTGTGAAGTCCACGTGGCCTTCCCGTGCGGAGTTGATTGAGTCCACCGTGGTGATTCTCTTGTCCGTTGTGGTCTTGAGTCTTTTTGTGGGTGTGAGCGACGGGCTCATCAGTTTTTTGGTCAAACGGCTGTTTTAGGCGGGGGTGGGAAGGGATGAAAAAGGAGTGGTTTGTCCTCCAGGCGTTGACGGGTCAGGAGCAGAAGGCCCGGGACAGCATTTTGAAGCGGCGGGTGGTGGAGGAAATGGAGCCCTACGTGGACGAGGTGGTGATTCCGACGGAGAAGGTTACGGAGGTCAAGAAGGGGGTGAAGCGGACGATTAACCGCAAATTTTTCCCGGGGTATCTTCTGGCCCATTTGGCGTTGTATCAAGAGGACGGCAAGCTGAACGAGAAGGTGTGGTATTTCATTCGGGAGACGCCGGGCATCATCGGGTTTATTGGGGGGAACGAACGGCCGGTTCCGCTTTCGGACGATGAGGTGGCGACGATCTTTCATCAGGCGGAGGATCGGCAGACGAAGCCGAAGCCGAAGGTTCAGTTTGAGAAAGGGGAGACGGTCAAGATAACGGACGGGCCGTTCATGAATTTCACGGGGACGATCGACGAAGTGGATCCGGAGCGGGGTCGGCTGAAGATTTCCGTGGCCATTTTCGGGCGGTCGGCTCCGGTGGAACTGGAGTATTGGCAGGTGGAACGGGCCTGACTGGTTGGTCGGGTCTCAACCGGGCCGGCGGGAGCGGACGACGCGACGCGGAGGACCGGCGGCCCAGAGCAAGGACGCGTTATGGCGAAAAAAGTTACGGGAAGAGTCAAATTGCAGATTCCTGCGGGGCAGGCCAATCCGGCGCCGCCGGTAGGTCCGGCTCTTGGCCAGCATGGCGTGAACATCATGGAGTTCTGCAAGAAGTTCAACGCGGAGACCCAGTCGTTGGCGGGGCTGGTGGTTCCGGTTGTGATTACGATATATCAAGATCGGTCGTTCACGTTTGTGACGAAGAGTCCGCCGGCTTCCTCCCTTTTGAAACGGGCTGCGGGGCTGGCGAAGGGGTCTGGGGTACCGAATCGGGACAAGGTGGGGAAGGTGACGCGGGAGCAGATTCGGGAGATTGCCCGGATGAAGGGGAAGGATTTGAATGCGGCCGATGAGGAGGCCGCGATGCGGATGATTGAAGGAACCGCCCGCAGCATGGGCATTGAGGTGGTGGGGTAAGCCATGCCGAAGCACGGAAAGAAATATCGGGCGGTCAAGGCGAAAGCGGAGAATCGTCTGTACGAACTGGAGGAGGCGATTGCCTTTTTGAAGGCGAATCGGGTGGCGAAGTTCGATGAGACGGCGGAGATTCATTTTCGGCTGGGGGTGGACCCAAAGAAGACGGACCAGACGGTTCGGGGGACGGTGGCCTTACCGCATGGGACAGGCAAGAAGGTTCGGGTGGTGGTGTTCGCGTCGGGGCCGGCGGCGGATGCGGCTCGGGAAGCGGGGGCGGACGTTGTGGGGCTTGACGATCTGGTGGAAAAGGTTCGTGGGGGGTGGACGGACTTTGACGTGGCGATTGCGACGCAGGAAGCGATGAAGACGGTTCGGACGTTGGGGAAAGTGTTGGGGCCGCGGGGGTTGATGCCGAATCCGAAGACGGGGACTGTGACCGACGATACGGGGGCGGCCGTTCGGCAGTGCAAGGCGGGGCGGGTGGAGTTTCGGATGGATCGTCACGGCAACGTGGGGGTTCCGTTTGGGAAGCTATCGTTTGAGACGAAGGCGCTGGTGGAGAATGCGGAGGCGGTGATTGCCGCGCTCAGGGCCGCCCGGCCTGCCTCAGCCAAGGGTGTGTTTCTGAAGCGGACGACCGTGACGTCGACCATGGGCGTCGGGTTGCGTGTCAACGTACGCGACTGAAGAAGGGAAGCCGAAGTCCATGAGACCGGAAAAGACGGCGATACTGAATGAAATACGGGAAAAGGCGGAGCGATCGGCCTTTCTGTTTCTGGCCAATTATCATGGGATGAGCGTGGAGCAGAGCACGGCGTTCAAGGCGGCGCTGCGTCCGGCGAGCGCCCGCATGGTAGTGGTCAAGAACCGGCTGTTGCGGATTGTGTGCCGGGAGAAGGGATGGACGGCGCTGGAGCCTTTCCTCAAGCGTGGAACGGCGATGATCGTCGGTACGGACCCGGTGGAGGCGGCGAAGGTGCTGCAGAAGTTCCGGGCGGATCCGGCGAATCAGAAGCGGCCGGAGCCGAAGGGGGGGGTTTTGGGGGCGCAAGTTCTTTCGGCTTTGGATATTGAGCGGCTGGCGACGATTCCGCCGCGGCCGGTTTTATACGGGCAGTTAGCGGGTGCGCTGGCGGCTCCGATGGCGGGTCTGGTGGGTGTGATGACTCGGAAGTTGGGAAGTTTGGTACAGGTGTTGAAAGCGGCTGCCGAGAAGAAGGCGGCCCAAGCGGCGTAACGGAAGAGGAGAAACGACCATGTCGGAAGAAGTGAAACTCGAAGGCAAGATGCTGGAATTCGTCGAATACATCGAGAAGATGTCGGTGCTTGAGCTCTCGCAACTCGTCAAGGCGCTGGAGCAGCGTTTGGGGGTATCGGCGGCGGCGCCCGTCATGGTGGCGGCCGGTGCGCCGGCGGCGGGGGGTGGTGCGGCGCCGGCGGCGGAGGAGAAGACGGAGTTTACCGTCATTTTGGCCAATGCGGGCGCGAACAAGATCAACGTGATCAAGGAAGTTCGGGCCATCACGGGGTTGGGGTTGAAGGAGTCGAAGGATCTGGTCGAGGGGGCGCCGAAGCCGGTGAAGGAGGGGGTTTCGAAGGAGGAGGCTCAAAAGATCAAGGAAGCTCTGGAGAAGGCCGGCGCGAAAGTTGAATTGAAGTAACGGAATGGTGGGCGCCGACCGTCCTCGGGGGGGTGGGGGGTGGTTCGGCGCGGCTCCGTGGGCTTCGTTCGTGGCGGGAACTTCTCCTGGGCAGGTGACGCATGGCAGCTCGAGTACACTTTGGCAAACTGGCGGAAATCATAGAGCCTCCGAATCTCATTGAGATTCAAACGGCATCGTATCGGGACTTTTTGCAATGGGACACGCCGCCGAACCGGCGGAAGCGGATTGGCCTTCAGGCGGTCTTTCGCGAGACGTTTCCCGTTGAGAGTTATGATGGGCGGTTTGTGCTGGATTTTGTCCAGTACGAGTTTCACAAGCCGCCGATGGATGCGGTGACCTGTTTGCGCGAAGGGCAGACGTATGCGGCGCCCTTGTACGTGACGTTTGATCTGAAGGAGGGGTCGGAAACCCGTCGGGAGACGGTTTTTTTGGGGGACATTCCCCTCATGACGGAGACGGGCTCCTTTGTGATCAACGGGTCGGAGCGGGTGATTGTGAGCCAGCTGCACCGGTCTCCTGGGATTTGTTTCGAGCAGGACAAGCATGCGAACGGGACAATGATCTACTCGTTTCGGATCATTCCGGATCGGGGGTCGTGGGTGGAAGTTCAGTTTGACACGTCGGATCATCTCTGGATGTATCTGGATCGTCGTCACCGGCGGCGCAAGTTCTTGGTGACGACATTTTTGCGTGCGATTGAATCGTTGGAGGAGGAGGAAGGTTCGGGGAGGGGAGAGAAGAGTTACGCGGGCACGGATGTGGAGATACTGGCGCATTTCTATTCGTTTCGGAATCTATCCACCGATTCCAAGCGGTTAGCCGAGGCCGATCTGGCGAATTTGGTCTTTAAGGAGGACGTGATTGATGTGGATTCGGCGAAGGTGCTCGCGCGCCGGTATGAGCCCGCGACCTTGAGCGTTTTGCAGACCATTCGGGCGTCGGGATTTGCGACGGTGCCGGTGGTGGACATTTCCTGGGATGGCGGGTTGTTGTTGAAGACGTTGCGGGCGGATGCGACGCATTCGAGGGAGGATGCGCTGCGGGACATTTACGTACGGCTTCGGCCTGGGGATCCTCCGACCCCCTCGAACGCCCGGCAGCTTATCAAGCGGCTCTTTTTTGATCCGCGTCGTTATGATCTTGGGCGGGTGGGGCGTTACAAGATCAATCAGAAGTTGAACCTTTCCTATCCCGATGCCGACGAAGAGTCCCAGCGGATTCTCCACAAGGAAGATGTGCTGGCGGCGATTCGGTATTTGATCCAGATTCGGAAGGGGAAAGGGACGGTGGACGACATTGATCATCTGGGCAGTCGGCGGGTTCGGACGGTGGGGGAACTGGCGGAGAACCAATGTCGGTTGGGGTTGAGCCGGATGGAGCGTTTGATTCGCGAACGGATGACGTTGCATGATCCGGCGACGGCGGGCGCGATGACGCCGGCCAAGCTGGTCAATCACAAGACGCTGGCTTCGGTGGTGAAGGACTTTTTCAGTCGGAGTCAGCTCAGCCAGTTCATGGATCAGACGAATCCGCTTTCCGAGTTAGCGCACAAGCGGCGGTTGAGCGCGCTGGGTCCCGGCGGCTTGAGTCGTGAGCGGGCGGGGTTTGAAGTTCGGGACGTGCACAGCAGCCATTATGGGCGTATTTGTCCGATTGAGACGCCGGAAGGTCCGAACATTGGGTTGATCTCCTCGCTAGGGATTTATGCTCGGGTTAACGAGTATGGTTTTTTGGAGACGCCGTATCGGCGGGTGGTGCGAGGGCGGGTGACGGACGAGGTGGAATATTTGAGTGCGGACCGGGAGGAGCAGTTTATCATTGCGCAGGCGAATGCGCCGGTTGATCGGCAGGGGCGGTTTGTCAACGAGACGGTTCCTGTTCGGCATGTGGGGGAATTCAAGGAGGTGTCTCCGGAAGAGGTTCAGTACATGGACGTCTCACCGAAGCAGGTGGTTTCGGTGGCGGCGGGGTTGATTCCGTTTTTGGAGCATGATGACGCGAACCGGGCTCTTATGGGGGCGAACATGATGCGGCAGGCGGTTCCGTTGCTGCAGACGGAGCGTCCGTATGTGGCGACGGGGTTGGAGCGGCGGGTGGCGGCCGACAGTGGGGTGGTGGTGCGGGCGCGGGGCGAGGGGGTTGTTTCCTACGTTTCCGCCACGGAGGTTCGGGTGAAGCGGGAGGGGCGGAAGGGGGGCGAGGAGGACGTGTACGTTTTGCGCAAATTTATGCGGTCGAACGCGGGGACATGCTTCAATCAAAAGCCGTGCGTTCGGGTGGGTCAGAAGGTGGAGATTGGGGATGTGCTTGCGGACGGTCCTTCCACATCGGAAGGGGAGTTGGCGTTGGGGAAAAACGTCCTGGTGGCCTTCATGCCGTGGTGCGGGTACAACTTTGAGGATGCCATTTTGATCAGCGAGCGGCTGGTTCGGGAGGACGTATTCACCAGTATCCACATTCAGGATTTTGAAGTGAGTGCGCGGGACACGAAATTGGGGCCGGAGGAGATTACGCGGGACATTCCGAACGTGGGGGAGGATGCGCTGCGCAATTTGGGTTCTGACGGAGTGATTCGGGTTGGGGCGGAGGTGAAACCGGGCGACATACTGGTGGGCAAGATAACGCCGAAGAGCGAGACGGAACTGGATCCGGCTGAGCGGCTGCTGCGGGCGATTTTTGGGGAGAAAGCGGCGGACGTACGGGACACCAGTTTGGTGGTGCCGAGCGGGACGACGGGCATTGTGATGGACGTGAAAGTTTCCGCGCAGAAGGAGATGGAGCGGCAGAGGTTGACCGAGACGGAGAAGCGTCGGCAGAGTCGCAATGCCGCGGAGGAGTACAAGACCCGGCGTCAGGAATTGGTCGACGATCTGACCGAGCGGTTGAGCAACATTCTGTTGGGAGAAAAGATTCCGCTTGACGTGGTGAATGTGGAGACGGGGGAGATTATTATTCCGGCGAACCGGAAGATCACGAAAACCCTTCTTCGGAAACTGGCGCAGGAGAGCGAGCACATTCAGATTGACAGCAGTCCGATCCAGCAGAAGATTCAAGAGATCGTGGACGAATATCGGGAGAAGTTTTTCGAGTTGGAGGAAGAGTACAATCGTCAGATTGAGCAGATTCAGAGCGGCGACGAGATGGACCGTGGGGTGGTCAAACAGGTACGGGTGTACATCGCGAGCAAGAAGAAGCTGTCGGTGGGCGACAAGATGGCGGGGCGGCATGGGAACAAAGGGGTGGTGGCGCGGGTACTTCCCGAGGCGGACATGCCGTTTCTTCCGGACGGGACGCCGGTGGACATCGTGCTTAATCCGCTTGGCGTGCCTTCCCGGATGAACGTGGGGCAGATTCTGGAGACCCATCTTGGGATGGCGTGCAAGGCGCTGGGGCTGTATGCCACGACGCCGGTATTTGACGGGGTATCGGAGAAGACGATTTGTGAGATGTTGGAGAAGGCGGGATATTCTGCAGACGGCAAGACGGTTTTGTACGACGGTCGGTCGGGCGAACCTTTTGATCAGCGGGTGGTGGTTGGGCAAATCTACATGATGAAGCTTCACCATTTGGTGAGCGACAAGATTCATGCCCGGGCGGTGGGTCCGTATTCCCTGGTGACTCAGCAGCCGTTGGGTGGCAAGGCGCAGTATGGTGGTCAGCGATTTGGGGAGATGGAGGTTTGGGCGTTGGAGGCCTATGGGGCGGCCTATACGTTGCAGGAGATGTTGACGGTCAAGAGCGACGATGTGCAGGGAAGGACCCGGATTTACGAGTCCATTGTGAAGGGGGAGAACGCATTGGAAGCCGATCGGCCTGAGTCGTTCAACGTGTTGATGAATGAGTTGAGGAGCATTGGGCTTGACATTCGGGTTGAATCTTCTCTGGCGTCGAAACAGCCGTCGTTGGATCGGGACAGCGCATGAGCGGTTGGAGGTGGTGGTGAACAGCGTCACGACGAATACGATCAGGAAAAAGTTAGGGGAAACGGAGCGGGACTTTGACACCGTTCGGATCACCTTGGCCTCTCCCGAAACGATCCGGTCCTGGAGCCACGGCGAGGTCAAGAACGCCGAAACGATCAACTACCGGACGTACAAACCCGAGAAGGGGGGTCTTTTCTGCGAGCGGATTTTTGGTCCGACGCGGGACTGGGAATGCAGTTGCGGCAAGTACAAGCGGATCAAGCACAAGGGAGTGATCTGCGACCGGTGTGGGGTTGAGATCACGATGGCGCGGGTCCGCCGGGAGCGGATGGGGCATATTGAGTTGGCGGTGCCCGTTTCCCACATTTGGTTTTTCAAGTGCACCCCGTCCCGCATGGGGCTGGTGTTGGACATAACGATCCAAGCGCTGGAGGGGGTGATTTACTATGAGCACTATCTGGTCACGCGGGTGGATCCGAACAGCACCTGTCCGCTTCAGGAGAAGCAGGTGCTGCGGGAGGAGGAATATCGGAAGGCGTTGGAGCAGTACGGTGAGGCATTTACCGCGAAGATGGGGGCCGAGGCGGTTCGGGAGCTCCTGCGCAAAATTGATTTGAATGCCGAGTTGAAGGCTCTAGAAGAACGGATGCAGGAGACGCGCAGTCGGCAGGAGAAGCGGAAAATCTCGAAGCGGATGAAGGTGCTCGAGGGGTTTCGCAACAGCGGAACTCGGCCCGAGTGGATGGTGTTGGAAGTGCTTCCGGTGATTCCGCCGGATCTTCGTCCTCTCGTTCCGCTGGAGGGGGGTCGGTTTGCGACATCGGATCTCAATGATCTGTACCGGCGGGTGATTAACCGCAATAACCGCTTGAAGAACCTGATGCAGCTTAAGACGCCGGACGTGATTCTCCGGAACGAGAAGCGGATGCTGCAGGAGGCGGTGGATGCGGTTATTGACAATGGCCGGCATGGGCGGGCGGTGACGGGTGCGGGCAACCGTCCCTTGAAGTCGCTCAGCGACATGTTAAAAGGGAAGACGGGCCGGTTTCGGCAGAATCTTTTGGGGAAGCGGGTGGATTATTCGGGGCGGTCGGTGATTGTGATTGGTCCGGAACTTCTTCTGCATCAATGCGGGCTGCCGAAGAAGATGGCGTTGGTATTGTTCGAGCCTTTCATTATTCGCCGGCTGAAGGAGATGGGGATTGTTCACACGGTTCGGAGCGCCAAAAAGTTGATTGAGCGACAGACGAACGAGGTGTGGGACATTTTGGAAGAGGTTACGCGGGACAAAACCGTGTTGTTGAACCGGGCTCCGACGCTTCATCGGCTTTCGATTCAGGCGTTCGAGCCGGTGTTGGTGGAGGGGGAGGCGATCCGCATCCATCCGTTGGTTTGCACGGCGTTCAACGCGGACTTTGACGGCGACCAGATGGCGGTACATGTTCCGCTTTCCATCGAGGCGCAGCTGGAATCCCGGCTGTTCATGCTGGCGCCGAACAACATTTTTTCGCCGTCGAGCGGAAAGCCCATCACGACGCCGACTCAGGACATCGCGTTGGGCGTTTATTATTTGACGACGACGGCGCAACGGGACCGCCGGGTGGATTTAAACCGGGTCGACCCTGATCCCAAGAATCGTTATCCCTTGTTTGGCGATCGGGACGAGATATGGCTGGCCTATGAGGAGCAGGCGCTGACGCTGCACTCTCGGATCTGGTTTCGGAATCCGGATTATCAGCGCAAGACGATTTTTGGGAATCCGAAGGCGAAGCTTTTGCTGACGACACCGGGGCGGGTCTTTTTTAACGAGATCTGGCCGGAGTCGCTTGGGTTCATCAACCGGGTGGTGGACAAAGGATTTCTTGGCACGCTCATCTGGCATTGTTATCAGGTGGGGGGGCATGCCACGACGGTGGCGTGTCTGGACCGGCTGAAAGCGCTGGGGTTTGAGCATGCGACGTTGGCGGGCATTTCGATTGGGATGAGTGACATGATCATTCCCGAGGAAAAGCGGGAGATTATCGAGCGGGCCCGTCAGGCGGTAGCGGAGGCGGATGCGCAATACAAACGGGGTGTGGTGACGGAAGGGGAGCGTTACAACAAGATTGTGGATATTTGGACGCAGGCGACGGAGGAGGTTGCGAATGCGGTGTACCGGTCGATCGAAGTGAACGCTGGGGCGGACCATTTGAACCCCATCTTCATGATGGTCGATTCCAAGGCGCGCGGCAGCAAGCAGCAGATTCGGCAGTTGGCGGGCATGCGGGGGTTGATGGCCAAGCCGTCGGGCGAGATTATCGAGCGGCCAATTTTGGCGAATTTTCGGGAAGGGTTAAGTGTGCTGGAGTATTTCATCAGCACGCACGGGGCTCGGAAAGGGTTGGCCGACACGGCGTTGAAGACGGCGGATGCGGGGTATTTGACCCGCAAGCTGGTGGACGTGGCTCAGGACGTACGGATTGTCGAGCTGGACTGCAAGACTTTGAACGGGACGGAGATTTCTGCGCTGGGCGAGGGGGATGACACTCAAGTGCCGTTGGCGACACGGATTATTGGGCGGACGGCGCTGAACGACATTCGGGATCCCGTGACGAAGGAGTTGATTGTACGGGGCGGGGAGGAAATCACCGAAGCGGTTGCGGATCGGATCGTGAAGGCGGACCTTGAGAAGATTCGGATTCGGAGCGTATTGACTTGCGAATCGCGGCGGGGCATATGTGCCAAGTGTTATGGGCGGGACCTGGCGACCTCGCGTCTGGTGGAGGTGGGAACGGCGGTGGGGATTATTGCGGCCCAGTCTATTGGCGAGCCGGGCACTCAGTTGACGATGCGGACCTTCCACATTGGGGGGACGGCGAGTGCGACGTACAAGCAGCCGACCGTGATTGTCAAGCATGACGGCGTGGTGCGCTATGAGGACATTCGCTACGTTCGGAACGAGGAGGGGCGGTATGTAGCCCTGAACAAGAACGGGGCGATCGTGGTGGTGGACGATGCGGGGCATGAATTGGAACGACATGTTTTGGCGATTGGGGCCACGATTGCGGTTCCGGATGGGGGGCGGGTGAAGAAGGGGCAGAGCATCCTGCAGTGGGATCCGTACAGCGTGCCGATTCTGGCGGAGCGAGCGGGGCGGGTTGAGTTTCGGGATTTTCACGAGAACGTCACGATACGGCGGGAGGTGGACCCCGTGACGGGGCTGAAGGGGATTGTGATTCTCGAGCATCGGGAGGAGCAGCATCCGATGATTGTGCTGCATTCCGACGATGGAGAGCCGCTTTATTACACCCTTCCGGCCGGTGCGCATGTCATGGTCCAAAACGGGACCCGGATTGCGGCGGGCGGTGTGTTGGCGAAGACGCCCCGGAAGGAGTCCAAGACGAAAGACATCACGGGGGGGCTTCCTCGGGTGGCGGAGCTGTTTGAGGCTCGGCGGCCGCACGATGCGGCGGAGATTGCGAAGATTGAGGGGTTTGTCCATTTTGGGCCGACCCGTCATGGGAAGCGATCCATTGTTATTGCGGAGGATCCCAAGCTTGATCTAAGTGAGGGGGTGGAGAAGGCGCGCGATTCGGGGGCCATTCTGGAAGAGCATTTGATTCCCATGACCAAACACGTGGTGGTTTATCCGGGCGATTATGTTCGGAAGGGCCAGCAGCTGACGGAGGGTCCTGTGGTGCCCCTGGAGATTCTGGAGATATCCGGTCCGCAGGCGCTTCAGGAGTACTTGGTCAACGAGGTGCAGCAGGTGTATCGGTTGCAGGGGGTGGAGATCAACGACAAGCACATTGAGATCATCGTGCGGCAGATGCTCCGCAAGGTTCGGATCACGGAGGCAGGCGACACGGAATTTTTATGGGGGGACTTGGTGGACCGGCAGACCTTCCAGGAAGTGAACGAGCGGGCGATTGCGGAGGGGAAACGTCCTGCCTCGGCGATGCCGGCTTTGCTGGGGATTACGAAGGCGTCGCTCGAGACGGAGAGCTTTATTTCGGCTGCCAGTTTTCAGGATACGACGCGGGTCTTAACGGAGGCGGCGACGCTGGGGCGCGTGGACTGTTTGCGTGGATTCAAGGAAAACGTGATCATGGGGCATTTGATTCCGGGGGGGACCGGGTTTCCGGCTTATCGTCACATCAAGCTGGTGCCCCTGGCTGAGCCGGTCACGGATCTCGAGCGGGTGCTGGGGGCCGTGTCGGAGGAGGAGGCTTCCGGGGAAAAGCAGGAGGAGACATAATTTCTTCTTGCGCGAGGGGCGGTTTGGTTTTTAGAATAACCGTTTGCATTACGACAGGAACCTGATCATGCCGACCATCAATCAACTGGTACGCAAAGGCCGAACGCCGGCGCGATCCAAAAGCAAGGCGCCCGCGTTGACCGGGTGTCCGTTTCGACGCGGCGTTTGTCTGGTTGTCAAGACCCAGACGCCGAAGAAGCCGAACTCCGCGTTGCGGAAGGTGGCGCGGGTGCGTCTGGTCAACGGCTACGAGGTGACCGCCTATATTCCGGGCGAGGGCCACAACCTGCAGGAGCACAGTGTGGTTCTGGTGCGGGGGGGTCGGGTGAAGGACCTTCCGGGCGTTCGGTATCACATTGTGCGGGGCACGCTGGACGCCGTGGGAGTAGAGGGGCGGAAGCGGAGCCGCTCCCGGTATGGCGTTAAGAGGCCGAAAGCCAGCTAACGGGGCATTGAGCAACCATGGCGAGAAGAAGACGAGCGGAAAAACGGGAGGTGGTTGCGGATCCCAAGTACAATGATCCGCAGGTCACCCAACTCATCAACCAGGTGATGCGCCGGGGCAAGAGATCCGTGGCGGGGGGGATTGTGTACAATGCCCTTGAGATTTTGAAGGAGAAGGGGAACACGGACAATCCTCTTGAGATTCTTTACAAGGCGATTGACAATGCGAAGCCGCGTTTGGAGGTCAAGTCCCGCCGGGTGGGTGGGGCGACCTACCAGGTGCCGGTGGAAGTTCCTGCGAACCGGCAGACGACGCTGGCCATGCGATGGATCATCACGTACGCGAAGGAGCGCAAGGGCATTCCGATGAAGCGGGCCTTGGCGCTGGAACTGTGGGATGCCTATCAGGGTCAGGGGAACGCCATCAAAAAGCGGGACGACACGCACAAGATGGCGCAGGCCAACAAGGCCTTTGCTCATTATCGCTGGTAAACGGGACGGGAGACGGGAAGCCGCCGCATGCAGGCTGTTATGACAAAAAGCCGGCCATCGAAGGAAACGGACTCTCGGGAGGCCACCGGTCGGTTGCGTCCTTTGGCGCGGGTCCGCAATATCGGCATTGCGGCGCACATTGATGCGGGCAAGACGACGCTTTCCGAACGGATCCTCTATTACACTGGGATCACCCATCGGATGGGCGAGGTGCACAATGGGAACACCGTGATGGACTGGATGGTTCAGGAACGGGAGCGGGGGATCACCATCACGAGTGCGGCGACGACTTGTTTTTGGCGGGACCATCAGATTAATCTCATTGACACGCCTGGACACGTGGATTTTACGGTGGAGGTGGAGCGTTCCCTTCGCGTGTTGGACGGATGCATTGCGGTGTTTTGTGCGGTTGCTGGGGTTCAGCCCCAATCGGAGACGGTGTGGCGCCAGGCGGACCGTTATGGGGTGCCGCGGATTGTTTTTGTGAACAAGATGGACCGGAACGGGGCGGATTTCGAGCGGGTGATTGACCAGATCGAACGCGTGCTCTCGGCCCGCACGGCGGTTCTTCAGCTTCCGATTGGGCGGGAAGAGTCCTTTGTGGGCGTTGTGGACCTTTTGGAGATGAAGGCTCTGTATTTTCCAGAGGGGAGTTTGGGGCGGGTGGTAGAAGAGGGGCCCATTCCTGCGGAACTTGCAGCGGAAGCGGAACAGGCGCGGGCGGTCCTGGTCGAGCGGATTGCCGAGCAAGACGATGAGGTGTTGTCCGCGTTTCTTCAGGCGGCGGATCTTTCGGCGGGGTTGCTGCGCGCGGGGATTCGGCGGGCGACGCTTGGGCGGAAGTTGGTTCCTGTTTTATGCGGGTCGGCGCTTCGGAACAAGGGGATTCAGCCCGTTCTGGACGCGGTGACCGATTATTTGCCGTGTCCGTTGGATGTCGGGCCGGTGCGGGGGGAGCATCCTCGTACGGGGGCGCCGATGGAGCGGGAGGTTTCCGATCATGCGCCGCTGGCTGCGCTGGCCTTTAAAGTGCAGACGGATGCCTTCGGGCGGCTGGTCTATTTGAGGGTTTATTCGGGCGTCTTGCGGCGGGGTGCCAATGCGTTCAATCCCCGGACGCGTCGGCGGGAGCGGATTGCCCGTCTGATTCGGCTTCATGCGGATGCGCGGGAGGAGATTGAAGCGTTGCATACGGGGGAGATTGGGGGGGCGGTGGGGCTGAAGGAGACGGTGACGGGGGACACCCTTTGCGCGGAGCATCAGCCTTTGGCGTTGGAGCCGATTCATTTTCCGGAGCCGGTGGTTTCGATGGCGGTGGAGCCGAAGAGCCAGGCGGACCGGGATCGGTTGGTGGAGACGCTTCGCACGCTGGCGGCGGAGGATCCCACGTGCCGGGTGAGTGTGAACGAGGAGACGGGGCAGACCATTGTAAGCGGGATGGGGGAGCTGCATTTGGAGATTCTGAAAGATCGGATGGAGCGGGAATTCCGGGTGCATGCCAACACGGGGAAGCCGATGGTGGCCTATCGGGAGACCCTTCGGCGATCGGTTCGTGCGGAAAGTGTTTTTGAGCGGGAGATAGCGGGGCAGTCTCATTATGCGCGGGTTGTGTTGGTGATTTCGCCTGCGGAGCGGGGGAGCGGCAATGCGGTGGAGTTTATGGTGGAGGAGAACCGGATTCCGGAGAAGTTTCGCGAGGCGGTTGGGGGCGGGGTGGAAGATGCCTTGACGGCGGGTGTTCTTGCGGGGTATGCGGTGACGGACGTACGGGTGGAGGTTACGGACGGCGGATGGGACGAAGCTCGTTCGTCGGAGTTGGCCTTTCGTGCGGCGGCATCCGAGGCGGTCCGATTGGGGCTTTTGGAAGGGGAGCCATTGCTGCTCGAGCCGATTATGAGCGTTGAGGTGGAGGCGCCGGCCGAATTTATCGGCGAGGTGTTGGGGGATTTGAGTGCGCGGCGGGGGCGGATTCGGGAGATGACCACGCGGGGCGACCTTCAGGTCGTGCGGGCGTGGGTTCCTCTCGCGGAGTTGTTCGGCTATGCGACGGCGCTTCGTTCGTTGACGCGGGGGCGGGGGCAGCATGGGATGGAGCCGTTCCGGTTCGACGTCGTGCCGGAGGAGATACAAAAGGCCCTGACTTCTTACAGGTAAAGCAGCATCATGAACGGACAACGGATACGCATACGATTGAAGGCTTATGATCACGGCGTTCTGGATCAATCGGTCCGGGACATCGTGGAAACGGCTCGGCGGACGGGGGCCCGCGTGGTCGGCCCTGTTCCTCTTCCGACGCGGATTGAACGGTATTCCGTGAATCGCAGTGCCCATGCGGACAAGAAGAGCATGGAGCAGTTCGAAGTTCGGACGCACAAACGGATGCTGGACATTGTGGATCCGACGGCCCGTACGGTGGATGAGCTAAAGAAGCTCAACATGCCGGCCGGGGTGGACATAACCATCAAGATATGAGTACGGCCATGGAAGGATTGTTGGGACGGAAAATGGGCATGACCCGAATTTTCACGGAGAAAGGGGAGCAGCTTCCCGTGACCGTGCTGGAGGCCGGCCCTTGCGTTGTGGTGCAGCGCAAGCGGCGGGAGACGGACGGTTATGAGGCGGTGCAACTTGGCTTTGCGGAGCGGAAGGCATCGCGGACGAATCGGCCGCTTGGGGGGCATTATAAAAAGGCGGGGGTGACGCCGAAGGGGGTTTTGCGCGAGTTTCCCGTTGAGGCGGGCGAAGCCGTTCAGGCGGGAGACACGGTTACGGCGGCAATTTTCGAAGGGATTTCCCATGTGGACGTGCAGGCGGTGACCAAGGGGAAAGGATTTCAGGGGGTGGTGAAGCGGCACGGTTTTGCGGGTGGACCGATTACGCACGGCGGGCATTCGAAGCGGCGGCCGGGCTCCATTGGGTGTCGGACGTGGCCGGCGCGGGTTCACAAGAACAAGCGGATGCCGGGGCATGCGGGTCATGTGCGGGTTACGCAACAGAATCTCCAAGTGGTGGCGGTGCGACCGGCTGAGAATCTGCTGCTGGTCAAGGGGGCGGTGCCGGGGCCGGTGGGGGGTGTGGTGGCGATTCGGAAGGCGTTGAAGAAAGCGAACAAGTCGTCATGAGCAGCATCAAGGTGATTGATCCGAAGGGGGTGCCCGTGGGGGAGTGGGAAGTACCCGCCCATTTGCTGGTTCCCCCGGGCAAGGGTATTCAAGCGGTGCACGATGCGGTGACCGCGTGGCGGGCGGGGTTACGGGCAGGGACGGCCAGCACGAAAGAGAAGGGGGAGGTTGCGGGGAGCGGCCGGAAACCGTGGCGTCAGAAAGGAACAGGCCGGGCGCGTGCGGGATATCGGCGTTCGCCGGTGTGGCGGGGTGGGGGTGTTGTTTTCGGGCCGAAACCGCGTTCTTACGAGAAAAGTTTGCCGAAGAAAACGATCCGATTGGCCTTTCGTCGGATTTTGACGGACAAGATTGAAGCGGGGGAGTGGGCGATTGTGGAGACGATTCCTGGGATTGAGCCTAAGACTCGGTTTGGGGCGGCGTTGTTGAAGGAGTGGGGGATTAGGGGGTCGGCATTGATTCTTCTGGAGGCGCCGAACGCCGCGTTTGTGCGTGCGGTCCGGAATTTGCCTGGCGTTCGGGTTTCGACCGCCTTGGATGTGCATTTTGGCGAGGTGATAGGGGCGGATCGGGTCTTTGCGACGCGCGCGGCGATGGAGGCTCTTGTGAAGCGGCTGGGCGGGGAGAAGGAGAAGGCCCGATGAAAAAAGAGGCGCACGCGGTGATTCAGACTCTTCTGGTGACGGAAAAGGGGACTCGGCTGCAGGGGCAGAACCAGTATTTGTTCCGAGTGGCCGAGGATGCGAACAAGATCGAAATCCGCCGGGCCGTGGAGAAGTTGTTCAACGTGCGCGTGTTGTCTGTCAATACGATGCGGGTTCGGGGGAAGGCGAAGCGGGGGGGTCGGCGTTTTCAACCGGGGCGGACGGCGTCGTGGAAGAAAGCGGTTGTGACGTTGAAGGCCGGGGACAAGATCGAGGTTGGATAGGAGTCTGGCATGGCACTTAAGACATTCAAGCCTGTCACGCCCAGCCGCCGGTTCATGGTGCTGAGTGCGTTTGAGGAGATCACCCGGAAGCGGCCGGAAAAGCAGTTGCGGATCCGGAAGAAGAAAAAGGCGGGGCGCAACAATCAGGGGACGATTACGGTTCGGCATCGGGGGGGCGGTGTACGTCGGCATCTTCGGGTGGTGGATTTTAAGCGGGAGAAGGCGGGGATTCCCGCGCGGGTACAGGCCATCGAATATGACCCGAACCGCTCGGCGCATCTTGCTCTTCTTGCCTATCGGGATGGGGAGAAGCGCTACATTTTGGCCCCTGCGGGTCTGGCCGTTGGCGCGACGATCGTTTCTGGGCCGGATGCCGAACCGACGGTGGGGAATGCATTGCCGTTGGGGCGGATTCCGATTGGGATTCCGATTCACAATATTGAGCTTCGCCCGGGAGCGGGTGCGCAGTTATGCCGGACGGCGGGGGGATCGGCTCAGATTATGGCGAAGGAGGGCGGTTATGCCCATCTTCAACTTCCGTCGGGTGAGATTCGGAAAGTCTCGTTGGAGTGTCAGGCGACGGTTGGGCAGGTGGGGAATTTGGACTATGAGAACATCAAGATGGGGAAGGCGGGGCGGAAGCGGTGGCTGGGAATCCGGCCGACGGTTCGTGGTGTGGCCATGAATCCGGTGGATCATCCGATGGGTGGCGGCGAGGGGCGGACGTCGGGCGGGGGTCATCCGGTTTCGCCGTGGGGACAATTGACGAAGGGGAAGAAGACTCGGAAACCCCGGAAGCCGTCTGACAAATTCATTGTGAGCAGGAGGAAGAAGTAAGCCATGGGACGGTCGTTGAAAAAAGGTCCCTTTGTGGACGCGCACCTTCTGGAGAAGGTGGAACGGATGAAGAAGAGCGGGGAGAAGCGTGTGATCCGGACGTGGTCTCGTCGTTCGATGGTGATTCCGGAATTTATTGGCAGCACGTTTGCCGTTCACAATGGCAAGCAGTTCATTTCGGTGTACATTACGGAGCACATGGTGGGGCACCGGTTGGGCGAATTTGCGCCGACTCGGACGTTCCGCAAGCATGGTGTACACACTGACAAGACGGTGGCCTTGAAATGATTGTGGTGAACAAAAACGCTTGACAGGGACGAGGGCGTGGTTGATACTAACCATCTTTTTGTCTTCCTTTTCTTCGCGGCGGCAGGGGCGGCGGTTGGAAGAACGGAGAGTCGGGCGCGCGAGGAGGCTCGGTTATGGAGCGGGCTGGAGGTTCGGCGAACGGCGGCGGGGGCGGGGTTGCCGGTTGGGGTTGGGGTTCTGGCTTGGTCTGGGGTTTGGGAGGCGGCGGTGGTGGCAGCGGGCGCGGGCGAGGGCATGCGGCCGGGGCTGGTGCTGACGGCCCTTCGCTTCGATCGTCCGATGGCACGGTTTCGGGTGGTGGAGACGCGGCGTTCGGTGTCGGCGGTCGTTTTGGAGCGTCGGCTATGCCGGGGGTATGAGCCGCGGCTGGGCGATCGGATGGTGGTGACGGAGACTGAGGATTAGGGAACAGAACATGGACGTAACGGCGCTTTCCAAATATGTGCGCATCTCACCGACCAAGGCGGAAGACTTGGCTCGGGCGATCCAGGGTTTGCCGGCTCTGGAGGCGTTGAAGGTGGTTCAGTTCAGTCCACGCAAGGCGGCGCGGCTGATCGAACGGACCCTGCGGTCGGCGATTGCGAATGCGGAAGCGAACCGTCATTTGCAGGCGGAGGATTTAAGGGTGAAGATTGCGGCGGTCGCGGCGGGTCCGTCGTTTAAGCGGTACTGGCCTCGGGCGCGCGGGGCGGCCAGTCCGATTCGGAAGCGGACGAGTCACATACGGATCACGTTGACGGACGGCGTGGACGCGGACTGAAGGGGCTGGTAGCCGGAAAGGAGCACAGCGTTGGGTCAGAAAGTCAATCCCATTGGGCTGAGGGTATCGGTCCGGAAGAACTGGCGGTCGCGGTGGTATGCGCCCGACCGAGAATTTGGCGATTTGCTGAACGAGGATGCAGCGATTCGGGAGTATGTGAAGAAACGGCTGCAGGATGCCGCGGTGGCGCAGATCGAGATTGAGCGGTTTGCCAACCGGGTGCGGGTGACGATTCACACGGCGCGGCCTGGGGTGGTGATTGGTCGGAAGGGTGCGGATTTGGAGAACATTCGGGCCGACCTGGCGAAACGGACGGGGAAGGAGATTTATTTGGACATAGTGGAGGTGCGCCAGCCGGACACGAACGCGCAGTTGGTCGCTGAGAACATTGCGCTCCAGCTTGAGCGTCGGGTTTCTTTCCGTCGGGCATTGAAGCGGGCGATTCGGATGGCGATGGAGCTTGGGGTACAGGGGATCAAGGTACGGGTTTCGGGTCGGCTGGGGGGTGCGGAGCTGAGCCGGAGCGAGTGGTACATGGAGGGGAAGGTGCCGCTGCACACGCTGCGGGCGGACATTGATTATGGGTTTTCGGAAGCCCGTACGACGGCTGGGGCGATAGGGGTGAAGGTTTGGATTTGCCACGGAGAAGTGGAACGGGAAAGAGAAGGGAAGGGAGCTGGCCATGGCGCTCATGCCTAGTCGCGTAAAGTACCGCAAGGTTCAGCGCGGGAGTCGGGCGGGGTTGGCGTGGCGGGGCAACACGCTTTCGTTTGGCGAATACGGCTTGAAGGCGCTGGAACGGGGGTGGGTGCGGGGGGCGGTGATTGAAGCTTGCCGGGTGGCGATGAATCGTCACATGAAGCGCAAGGGCAAGCTCTGGGTTCGGATTTTTCCCGACAAACCGGTGACGAAGAAGCCGATCGAGACGCGGCTGGGGAAGGGGAAGGGGGCGCCGGAGTATTGGGTTGCGGTGGTGCGTCCCGGCATGATGTTGTTTGAGCTGGACGGGGTTCCGGAGCCATTGGCGAAGGAATCGCTTCGGCTGGCGGCGACGAAGCTTCCGATTCGGACTCGGTTTGTCAGTCGGCGCGGATGAAGGAGTGGCAGGGATGAAGGCATCGAAATGGCGGGAACATTCTCGCGAGGATTTGCTGGCGCGGCTGGCGGAGACGGAGCGCGAACTGTTCAACCTACGGGTTCGGCGTTCGGCGGGCCAGTTGGAGCAGCCGTTGCGTTTAAGGACGCTTCGGCGGGAGATTGCGCGGATTCGGACCGTGCTGAATGAAAGGAAACCGGCGTGAGGTTGGAAGAGGGAGCCATGGCGGAAACGACGGTGCAACGCGGAAAGCGTAAGGAACGCGTCGGCCGTGTCTTGAGCCGGAAGATGGCGAAGACGGTCATTGTGGCGGTGGAGACGCGCAAACCACATCCGCTATACGGGAAAGAGGTGCGGCGCGTCAAGAAGTACTATGCCCATGATGAAGAGGAGCGGGCGCGGGAGGGGGATACGGTACGGATCATGGAGACGCGCCCCTTGAGCCGTCTGAAGCGTTGGCGGCTGGTAGAGATTGTTCGGAAGGGGGAGCCGGGGAGAGAGGAGCAGCCATGATCCAGGAACAGACGATGTTGGAGGTTGCCGACAATAGCGGTGCCCGACGCGTGATGTGTTTCCGGATTTTGGGGCATCCGCGTCGGTATGCGCATGTCGGCGATGTGATTCGGGCTTCGGTCAAGGAGGCGCAGCCGAACGGGCTGGTGAAGAAGGGCCAGGTGGTGCGGGCCGTGATTGTTCGGACGCGGAGTACGATACGGCGGGTGGACGGGACGGCGGTCCGTTTTGATTCGAACGCGGCGGTTCTGGTGAACGAGAAGTTGGAGCCGTTGGGGACGCGAATTTTTGGGCCGGTGGCGCGGGAGTTGCGGGAGAAGAACTTCATGAAGATCATCTCCCTCGCGCCGGAGGTGGTATAGGATGAAGATCCGACGCGATGACATTGTGGTAGCCGTGAGCGGACGCCAGGCTGTTAAAGACAAATCGGGGAAACCGATTACGGGCAAGGTGTTGCGGGTGTTTCCGGACCGTGGGACGGCGCTGGTCGAGGGGTTCAACCTTGTCAAACGGCATTTGCGGAAGGGACCCAAGACTCCGCAGGGAGGCATTGTGGAGAAGGAGGCCCCTCTCCGTTTGTGCAAACTGATGTTGTATTGTCCCGAATGCAAAAAGGGGGTTCGGGCGGTGATTCGCCGTTCGGCCGAGGGCCGGGTTCGGGCGTGCCGGCGTTGCGGTCATGCCTTTGACGCCTCTTAAGTTCAGGAATGACGTGGTTATGATGCTAAAAGAGAAGTTTCGGAAAGAGATTGCGCCGGCGCTTCAGAAGGTGCTGGGGCTTTCGAATCCGATGGAGACGCCGAGGGTGGTGAAGATCGTCGTCAACATGGGATTCGACGCGGGTACCGACAAGGATGTTTTGAAGGCCTTGGTGCAGGACTTGGCGATGCTGACGGGGCAGAAACCGATTGTGACGAAAGCTCGGAGGAGCATTTCCAACTTCAAGGTTCGCCAGGGGATGGCGATTGGGGCGAAAGTCACGCTTCGGGGGAATCGGATGTATGATTTCCTGGAGCGTTTGATTCATCTTGCGTTGCCTCGCATTCGGGATTTTCGGGGGGTTTCGGCGCATGGGTTTGACGGGCGGGGGAACTATTCGTTTGGGTTAGCGGACCAGACGATTTTTCCGGAGATAGATCCGGACAATATCAAGCAACTTCAGGGAATGAATGTCACGGTTGTGACAACGGCGAAAACGGACGAGGCGTGCCGGCGGCTGCTCGAGATGCTGGGCATGCCGTTTGCGGGTGCGCCCGCGGTGAGGACACCACAGGAGACTGGCGTTGGCTAAGACATGTCTGGAAGTGAAGGCGGCGCGGCCGCCAAAGTTCAAGGCACGCGGCTACAATCGCTGTCGGCGGTGCGGGCGTCGGCGGGGGTTTATCCGGAAATTTAAAGTATGCCGCATCTGTTTTCGGGAGCTGGCGTTAGCGGGTCAGATTCCGGGGTGCGTGAAGGCAAGCTGGTAGGGAACAACGGCCATGCATAGCGATCCCATATCGGACATGTTGACGAGGATTCGGAATGCGCTTCACGCGGGGCGTCGGCGGGTAGTGATTCCTCATTCCCGTTTGAAGGCGGAGATTGCCCGTATTCTTCAGGGCGAGGGATATCTTGAGGAGGTGGCGGAGGGAGGGGATGGCGTTCGGAAGACGCTGGAACTGGTTCTGAAGTATGAGCGGGGGAAGGTTCCGTGTATTCGGGGGCTTCGGCGGATGAGCACTCCGGGTCTGAGGCGTTACGCTGGGAAGGGGGAGATCCCTCGGGTTCTCGGGGGGTTGGGCATCGTCATTCTTTCGACCTCCCAAGGGTTGATGACGGACCGGGAAGCGCGCCGCCGGAAAGTGGGGGGCGAGGTTTTGTGTTATGTGTGGTAGGGGAAACGAGGTGGATCCATGTCGAAGATAGGCAGACAACCCGTACCCATTCCGGCTGGAGTGACGGTGGTGGTGGAACGGGGGAGGATTGGGGTAAAAGGGCCGAAGGGAGAGCATTCCTGGGCGCTTCCCGCTGGGATTTCCGCGCGCGTGGAGGGGGGGAAAGTGTTTTTGGAAGCGGCCGAAGGGGATTCCGCGCGGCAAGGGTTGGCGCGGACGCAGGTGGCCAACATGATTCAAGGGGTGACGGCAGGGTACAGCCGGCAGTTGGAACTTCAGGGGGTGGGGTTCAAAGCGTCGGTTTCAGGCAACACGTTGACGCTGCAACTGGGTTATTCCCATCCGATAGTTTTTACGGCTCCATTGGGCATACGCCTGGAGGTTAAGGAAAACCGGATTACGGTGAGTGGCGCGGACAAGCAGCAAGTTGGCGATACGGCGTCGCGGATACGGGGGTTTTATCGGCCGGAGCCTTACAAGGGCAAGGGCATTCGCTACGTGAATGAATATGTGCGGCGCAAAGCCGGGAAGACGGTGGCATAGCGATGAAAAAACCGGTTTCGCGGAAAGAGGCGCGGGCGCGGCGGCATGACCGGGTCCGGCGGAAAATTTGGGGAACGGCGGAACGGCCGCGGATGGCCGTGATGGTTTCGAACCGCCATCTTTACGTGCAGTTTGTGGACGACGAACAGGGGCGGACTTTGGCGGCTGTTGCGACGCCGAAGGGAAGCCGTTCGCCGACGGTGGCTCAGGCGCAGGAGCTGGGCAAGAAGGCGGCGGAAGCGGCCCGTGCGAAGGGGATCGCGACGGTGGTCTTCGACCGGGGGGGGTATCGGTATCACGGCCGGGTCAAGGCCATTGCGGATGCGGCTCGGGAAGCGGGGCTGGCCTTTTAGGGCAGGAGAAGGATACGGATGATGACGATAGAAACCGATGTGATCCGGGAGATGGGCGAATCGTCCGTTGGTTCAGCCGACCTGGAAGAGAAGGTGGTGTTTATTAACCGATGCGCCAAGGTGGTGAAAGGGGGGCGCCGGTTCAGTTTTAGCGCGGTGGTGGTCGTGGGGGACCGCAAGGGGCGTGTCGGCTATGGATTCGGCAAGGCGAACGAGGTAGCGGATGCGATTCGGAAAGGGGGGGAGGCGGCGCGGCGCCGTTTGTTCCGGGTGGTTCTTCGGGGCGCCACGATTCCGCACGAGGTATGGGGCAAATGTGATGGGGGGCGGGTTTTGTTGAAGCCGGCATCTCCTGGGACGGGGGTGATAGCGGGGGGAGGTGTTCGAGCGGTCATTGAACTTTCCGGCATTCGGGACGTATTGGCCAAATCGCTGGGCAGCGGGAATCGTTTGAATGCGGTGAAGGCGACTCTTGACGCATTGGAGCAATTGCGTTCGGCGGAGGATGTTCTTTCGATGCGGAAACTTCGGAAGGCGGAATCGGCGCCGGGGGGTGAGCCACAAGGAGCGACGCCATGAAGCTACATGAATTGAAGACGACTCCGGGGTCCCGGCGGCCCCGAAAGCGGGTCGGGCGTGGGATGGGTTCGGGCATGGGCAAGACGAGCACGGCCGGTCACAAGGGGCAGATGGCGCGGAGCGGCCATAAGCACAAGCCGGGTTTTGAGGGTGGTCAGATGAAGTTGATCCGGCGGATTCCGAAGCGGGGTTTCAAAAGCCTCGAGCCGGCACGGCTGACACCGGTTCACGTGGGAGAATTGAACCGGTTTGCGGACGGGACGGAGGTTACGGAGGCGCTGTTGGAGGAGGCGGGGCTGGCGCGGAACGTCCGGCGGGGGATCAAATTGCTTGGGGATGGCGAGTTGAAGCGGCGGTTGAAGGTTTGCGTTCGGGCGTGCAGTGTGTCGGCCCGGGCCAAGATTGAGGCGGCGGGCGGAACCGTCGAACTTGTGGTGGGACGATAAGGGGAGGACGGGCGCCGTCATGCTTTCGGCATTTGCCAATACCTTTAAGATCCCCGAACTGCGGAGTCGGATCCTGTATACGCTGGGGTTGATTTTTGCGGTTCGTATTGTGGCCATTGTGCCCGTACCGGGTGTGAATACGGAGGTGTTGCGCGCGCTGGTGGATCGGGTTTCGGGTGGTTTGATGGCGCAGATTGACATGTTCAGTGGCGGTGCGCTGAGCAATTTTGCGGTGGGGGCGTTGGGGATCATGCCTTACATCAGCGCATCCATCATTATTCAGCTCATGACGGCGGTGATTCCGGCGCTGGAGAAGCTGGCGCGGGAGGGGGATCGGCAGACGTTGACGCAGTACACGCGGTATTTGACGCTGGTCTTGTGCGTGGTGCAGGCGTTGGCGGCAGCTGCGGCGATTGAGAATCCCCGCGCGTGGACGCGGGAGCCGATTGGGGTGCTTGTGCCCCAGCCGGGGCTTCCTTTTCGTCTGATGACGATTTTGACGATGACGACGGGGACGATGATCATCATGTGGTTGGGGGAGCAGATCACCGCGCGGGGCATTGGAAACGGGATTTCGCTGATTATTACGATTAACATTGTGAGTCGGATCCCGTTTGCGGTTCGGGCGGGGTACGAGTGGTATCGGTATAGCGGAAACGGCTTTATGCTGGCGACGCTGGGCGTGCTGCTCATTCTCGTCATCATGGGGACCATTGCGTTGACTCAGGCGCAACGCAAAATTCCGATTCAGTATGCGAAGCGGGTGGTAGGGCGCAAGGTCTACGGGGGGCAGAGCACCTACATGCCGCTTCGGATCAACTATTCCGGCGTGATGCCGATCATTTTCGCCCAGGCGATTCTGATGTTTCCGGCGGCGTTGTTTCGGCGGTTCGGTCCTACGATGGCGTTTGGGGAAGCGTTGTCGCGGCACGACTCGTTTCTATACATTTTGATTTTCGGGCTGATGATTCTCTTTTTCTCGTATTTCTGGGTTTCGACGCAATTCAATCCGCTGCGGATTGCGGACGATTTGAAGCGGTATGGGGGGTATGTGCCCGGATATCGGCCGGGGCGTCCGACCGCGGAGTTCCTTGATTTCACCATGACGCGCATCACGTTTGCGGGCGCGGTGTTTCTGACGGTGATCGCGGTGATTCCGACGTTGATTACGCGGCATTTCGGTTTGGATTACACGGTTTCCTCGTTGTTCGGAGGCACGAGTCTGCTTATCGTGGTGGGGGTCATGCTGGACACGATGCGCCAGGTGGAGACCCATCTCCTGATGAGGCACTACGACGGTTTTCTAACCAAGGGCCGATTGCACAGTCGGCGGTGACCAGAGGGAGGCGGTTCGTGGCGGTGTGGCTATTGATGGGTCCTCCCGGCGTGGGGAAGGGGACGGCGGCGGCGCTGGTATGTGCGCGGGCGGGTTGTCGGCATGTTTCGACGGGGGATCTTTTGCGGGCTGCGGTGAAGGCTCGCACGCCGCTGGGGTTGGAAGCGGAACAGGTTATGGGGCGTGGGGAGCTGGTTTCCGACGATCTGATGTTTGCGCTTTTGGAAGACGAGTGGCGCCAGAGGGGCGACGTGTTGCTCGACGGTTTTCCGCGGACTCGGGGGCAGGCCGAACGGCTGGAGACGCGGTTGGGGACAGGGGATTCGGGGATTCGGGGTGCGATTGGTTTGGAGGCGCCGGAGGCGGTGATACGTGCCCGTCTGGAAGGACGTCGAGTTTGCAGGAACTGCGGGGCGACATTTCACATCCGGTTTCGTCCGCCGTCTCGCGGGGGTGTTTGTGACCGGTGTGGCGGGGTGTTGGAACAGCGGCCGGACGATCGGCCCGAGGCCGTCCGGCGGCGTTTGGAGGTCTTTGCGGAGCAGCGGGCGGTTTTGGAGCCGTATTATCGGCAGCGGGGTCTTTATCACGCGGTGGAAGCGACGGGGGAGCCGGATTCGATTGCGGCGCGGATTTTAGCCGTTCTGGGAAAGCCATGGGAGTGATTCGGACGGCGAAGGATCTTGAAGGGATGCGGCGCAGTGGGCGTATTGCGGCGCGGGTACGGGATGCGGTGCTGAGCGCGTGTGTGCCGGGGGTTGCGTTGAGGGATTTGGAACAGTTGGCGGATGAGCTGATTCGTCGTGAGGGTGCGGAAAGCGCTTTCAAGGGATATCAGGGGTATCCTGCGGTGATTTGTCTTTCGCTCAACGATGAAGTGGTTCATGGGATACCGGATGGACGGAGAATACAGCCGGGGGATGTGGTGAGTTTGGATGTAGGGGTTCGGTATGAGGGTTGGGTAGGGGATTGTGCCTGGACGGTGCTGGTGGGGGTGGCCGATCCGGAGGTTCGCCGGCTGGCCGCTGCTGGTGAGGAAGCGTTACGGGCGGGGATTGCGGCGGCCCGGGAAGGGCGGTTTGTTTCGGATATATCCCATGCGATTCAGACGGTGGTGGAGCGGCACGGTTTTTCGGTGGTTCGTCAATTTGTCGGGCATGGGATCGGGCGTCGGATGCACGAGGAGCCTCAGGTGCCGAACTTTGTCGCTTCAGATGCGCCGCGCATTCGATTGAAGGCGGGGATGGCGCTTGCGATCGAGCCGATGGTGAATTTAGGGACCCATGAAGTGAGGGTTGAGCCGGACGGCTGGACGGTTCGAACGGCGGACGGGAAGCCGTCCGTTCATTTCGAGCATACCCTTGTAGTGGGGGAGGGAGAGGCGGAAGTTTTGACGATTTGAAAAAACGGCAATGAGGTGCTGGACAATTAGAGAAAGATTTGGTAAAAGCATAATCCTTTTGCAAGGGTAAGGTGTTTTCGATGAAAGTGAGAGCGTCTGTCAAACGCATCTGCGAGCGGTGCCGGGTGATTCGCCGCAAAGGAGTGGTGCGGATTACCTGTCAGAATCCCCGACACAAGCAGCGTCAAGGTTAAGAGGAGCGAGTGCGCCATGCCGAGAATACTGGGCATTGACATTCCTGGGAAGAAGCGGGTGGAGTTTGCGTTGCGGTACATCTACGGAGTGGGTCCGACGCGGGCCCGTGCGATTGTGAAAGCTGCGCAGGTGGATCCCGCCAAGAAAGCGGATGAATTGAATGACGAGGAGATCAGCCGGATCACTCATGTTCTGCAGAGTTCGTATCGGGTGGAAGGCGATCTACGGCGGGAGGTGGCGCAGAACATTCGGCGGCTGATCAGCATTGGCTGTTATCGGGGGATTCGGCACAAGCGTGGGCTTCCGGTGCGTGGGCAGCGGACGAGCACGAATGCGCGGACGCGGAAGGGGCCGCGCCGGACGGTGGGTGCGGTACGGGGCAAAGAGGCGCGAGCGGCGGCGAAGAAGGATTGAGGAAGCGCGGTAATTTAAATGGGAATGAGCATGGTGGACAAGGAACAATTCGTGGATGAGCGGAGGGAGGATGCGCCGGTGGATGGGTCTTTAGCGACCGGCGTGGAGACACCGGCGGAGGTTCCGGCGGAAGGCGCTGTGGAGGCGGATCGGCACGAGGCACCGCGTGTTCATCGCGGGAGTGCGCGGGGTCCGTCTTCTGGGGTTGCCCATGTGATGGCGAGTTTCAATAATACGGTGGTCAGCATTACCGATTTAAAGGGGAATGTGATCAGTTGGAGCAGCGCGGGCCGGGCTGGGTTTAAGGGGTCGCGGAAGAGCACGGCATTTGCGGCGACGGTGGTGGGGCAGGAAGCCGCGCGTGCGGCGATCGCGAAAGGAATGACGGAAGTCGAGGTTCGCATTCAGGGACCTGGGGCGGGTCGTGAGACGGCCGTTCGAGCCATTCAAGCCGCGGGCTTGACCGTGACGGCCATTAAGGATGTGACCCCGTTGCCTCACGACGGGTGCCGGCCGCGCAAGCGGCGGAGGGTCTAGTTCGGGCGGGTGCAGCGGAGAGGAGAGAGACGGATGGGAAGATATATTGGACCGGTATGCCGGTTATGCCGGCGGGAAGGGATCAAGCTTTTTCTCAAAGGCCGGCGGTGTCATATGGCCAAGTGTCCGGTGGCGGAGCGGCAGCGTCCTCCGCCGGGCATGCATGGAAGCCGAGGGCGAAAGGGTTCGGAGTATTTGGAGCAATTGCGCGAGAAGCAGCGGCTGAAGCGGTATTACGGGATGCAAGAAGGGCAGTTTCGTCTGTTTTTCAACCGAGCCCTTAAAAAGCGCGGTGTGACGGGTGAGACGCTTCTGCAGCTTCTCGAAACCCGGCTGGACAACGTCGTGTATCGGCTTGGTTTTGCCCCGTCGCGTCGTGCGGCTCGGCAGATGGTGCGTCATCGTCACATTCGTCTGAACGGGCGGACGGTGGACATTCCTTCGCTGCAGGTCCGTCCTGGCTTTAAGATTTCCATTGGTGGGGATGAACAGCGGCGCGAGGCTGTGCGGGAATCAGTCCAGATGGCCGAGTCCCTCGGCCTTCAGACTCCGGCGTGGATCCTGTTCGACAAAGAGCAGATGACGGGGGAAGTGCTCCGTCTTCCGACGCGGGAGGAGATTGCGCCGTTTGTCAACGAGCAGCTGATCGTCGAACTGTACTCCAAGTAAGCCGGCGGTGGGAACTGCCGGCGTGAAAGAGGATTCACGCCATGCCGATGAGATTAGGTCGTTTTGAAATGCCCAAGCGTCTGGTCAAGGATGAAGCCGGCGCGACTCCGACCTATGGTCGCTATTTGGCTGAGCCGCTGGAAGCGGGATATGGACGGACTTTGGGCAATTCGCTTCGGCGAGTGCTTTTGTCCTCCCTCGAGGGTGCGGCCATTTCCGCGGTGCGGATTGAACAGGCGCCGCATGAATTCTGCGCAATTCCGGGTGTTATGGAGGATGTAACGGACATCATATTGAACCTCAAGAAGGTTCTTCTCAAGAGTCACTCGCGGGAGGTCCACATCCTGACCCTTCGGAAAAAAGGGCCGGGGGAAGTTCGGGCCGGGGATTTTGTCACGGACGGCAAGGTGGACGTGCTGAATCCGGATCTTTTGATTGCGACGCTGGCCGAGGATGGAGTGCTGAACATGGAAGCCGAGGTTCGAGTGGGCCGCGGTTTTTGTCCGGCGGAAGGCAACAAGAAAGAGGATGAGGAGATCGGAAGGATTCCCATTGATTCCATTTTCTCTCCGGTTCGTCGGGTCAACTTTACGGTTGGTAACACGCGGGTGGGGAATCGGACGGACTATGACCGGCTTACGCTGGAGATCTGGACGGACGGCCGGGTGACGCCGGACGAGGCGTTGACTATTTCGGCGGGCATTTTACAGCATCATTTGGAGTTATTCGCGAATTTTACGAACCAACCGTTGGAATTCGAGGAACCGGACCGTCGGAAGGATGAGGAGCGGGAGAAGTTGCGTCAAATTTTCGCGATGAGCGTGAATGAGATCGAGTTGAGCGTTCGGGCGGCGAACTGTCTTAACAATGCCAATATTACGACGGTCGGGGAGCTGGCGGTTAAGACGGAGCAGGAGATGCTGCGGTACCGCAATTTCGGGAAAAAATCTCTGAACGAAATCAAACAGAAGCTTCAAGAGATGGGGTTGACGCTAGGCATGAAGATCGACCCCGACCTTCTCACGCCGCCGGCGAAAGGAGCGACTTCGGGCGCGGCGCCGGTCCAGGCTAAAGCCGAATAGGGTGGGAGGCCAGCAGACCGGCCGTGGAGGACGAGCATTACGATGAGACATCTTCGCAAATCGGTTAAACTTGGACGGACAGCTTCCGGAAGGGAGGCTCTTTTGGCTTCACTGGTCAGCGGTTTGATTCGCCATCGCCGCATTAAAACGACGTTGGCAAAAGCGCGGTTGGCCCGGTCGTTTGCCGAGAAGATGGTGACCTTGGCCAAAGAGGGGACGCTTCATGCCCGCCGACAGGCGATTGGGGCGCTTCGGGGGAAGCGTGTTGTCGCCCAGCTTTTCGACGAGGTGGCGCCGGCGTTTAAGGATCGCAAGGGCGGGTACACCCGTATTGTTAAAATCGGCGCACGGAATGGGGATGGGGCGGAAATGGCATATTTGGAATGGATTCACTATGTTCCGCCGGCTCCGCGGCGGACCGATGGGAAAGGCGAATCTCGTTCCGAGAAGTCGCAAGAGGCCGAGAAGGCGGAATCCCAGCGCGAGGCGGCGGCCTCAGCTTGATCCGTTGGTTGGATCGTTCTCGGCCATTTCTTCTATATGATCGAATCCGAGTGAGCGGAGATAGCGGAGGGCTCGTTCGATGGCGCCATCGGGAGTGGAAGCGCCGGCGGTAAGCCCGAGGAGGGTTATGTTATGGAGGTCGAACGTATGAAGTTCCGCATCCGATGCGAGGAGGGCGGCGCGTGCACCTGCGGCTTTAGCTACTTCGACTAACCGCCGGGAATTGGAACTGTTGGCGGCCCCCAGGACGAGGACGAGGCCGGTTTTTTGGGCGAGTTTTTTGACGGCGTTTTGCCGATCCCGCGTGGCTTGACAGACGGTGGAGGGGGACGGGAAACGGAGGTTTTCGAACCGTTTTTTGAGCACAGGGAGGACGCGGGCGATATCTTCTTCGCTCAGGGTCGTTTGGACCACGACGGCGAGGCGGGTGTTGGGCGGTGGGGAAAAGGATTCTGCTTCTTCCGTTGTTTCGAGAACCGTGATTTGGCCAGGGGATTCTCCCACGATGCCTTCCACCTCTTCATGACCGTGGCGGCCGATGAGGAGGATGTGGTTTTTGTCTTCGGCGTAGGTGCGGACCAGATCATGCAGGCGTTGGACAAAGGGGCAGGTGGCGTCGGCGATTTGGAGACCGCGTGCTTGGGCGGAGCGTTGCACGGCCGGGGCGACGCCATGTGCGCTGAACAAGACGGTGGCGCCGGGAGGGATATCCTCGAGGGAACGGACCAATCGGGCGCCGCGGTGTTGGAGAGATTGTACCACTTCGGGATTATGGACGATCTCGCCAAGGATAAAAAGTCCGGCTTTGGGACGGTTTTGCAGCAAGCGTTCCGCCAAGGCAACCGCCCGGCGGACACCGGAACAGAATCCTCGGGGACGGGCCAGGATAATGCGTTTTCCGCGGGAAGGAGGGGGGGTGGGGTTCATACTTCGAGGTTTGCGGATTTGAAGGGAACGCGGGCCCGGCGGCTGATCAGGTTCGCGGCGATTCGACCGGACTCGTAGATCGTGGGAAGGCCGCTTCCGGGATGGGTTCCTCCGCCGGCGAGATAGAGCGAATCGCATTCTTCGAACTGGTTTCGGGGCCTGAAATAGAGCATTTGGTTGATGGTATGGGCGAGGTTGAAAGTGGCCCCTTTGTAAACGTGGAATTGGTTTTCCCAATCGGATGGGGTGATGATTGCTTCGGCGCGGATGTGGGGGCGGAGATTGCCGTAGGAGGTGCGGCTGGCAATGGCGTCGAGAACCTGTTCGCGGAAGATGAATTTTTGTTCTTCCCACGGAATTCCCATCCGCTGGTTAGGAACGGGAACGAGAACGTAGAGAGCCGAACAACCTGGCGGTGCGAGGGTGGGATCGGTTGCAGAAGCGTTACGGACGTAGAACGAGATGTCTTCGGGCAGTTTGGGAGAGTGGAAGACTGAATTCACATGTTTTCGGTAATCGCGGGCGAAGACGATTTGATGGTGAGGCTCATGGAATTCGCCTTCTACACCGAGGTAGAGCATAAAGGTGGAGCAAGAAAGGCGCATGCGTTGCAGGCGTGCAGGGGTGTACTTTCGGAGTGTTTCGGGTTCGAAGAGGTGAGTTACGGCGTGGCCGAAATCCGCGTTGAGCACGAGGTAATCCGCGGGTATAGTTTCCCCTTCTTCGAGTTGAACTCTGACGGCACGTCCGTTTCGGAGGAGAATCCGGCGGACGGGCTTCTGAAGGTGGAGGGCTGCGCCGTTTTTTCGAGCCAATTCGGCCATGAAATCGGAAATCCTGCAAAGGCCTCCGACTGGGTGTTCGATGCCGAAGGCGTGCTCGATATAGGGGATCATGGCAAAGACGCCGGGGCATTCCCAGGGGGACATACCGAGGTATTTGGATTGAAACGTAAAAGCGAGGGCGAGGTTTTCATCGCCGAAGCAGCCATAGGTCACGTCAAAGAGGCTTCGGCCGAGTGCAAGGTGAGGGATTGCAAGAAGAAAGTCGGGGTGGAAAAAGGTCGCGAAGCGATGGTAGGATTTTTGCAGGCAGGGATAGAGGCGGCGGAAACGGGCTGTTTCCCTTTTCATAAAAGAGGCGTAACGGTTTTCCCGACCGGGGAAAACCCGTGCGATCTCGGCGGTCATGGCGTCGGGGTCAGAGTTGACGTTGAGGTTTTGGTTTTGAAATACGAGGCGGTACATGGGGTGAAGGGGGCGGCAGGGGAGTGCGGAAGGATCGCCGCCGGCCTCCCGAATGACTTCCTCGAGAATCCGTTTGAGCATGAGAAAGGTCGGGCCGATATCGAAACGGTAGGGGCCGAGCGCGAGTTCTCCGTTGCGTCCGCCGACCCGGTTTTGCGCTTCGAACACCGACACTCGAAAACCGCGATGCGCGAGGATCATTGCGGCGGTCAATCCTCCGGGACCTGCACCGATTACGACAACATGCTTGGGACCGGCCACGAGGGTTTCCTTTCGTCTTTGAACTTTCGACCTTATCCTGTGCTTGCCGGTGGGGTCGGAGAACCGGTAGAATTAACTTTAGATGTTCATGAAGAAGGGGCCAAGCCATTTTTTTGCAGAGCGCATTGATTCGGGCGAACAACCGGTGGGTGCGGTGGCGGCGGCCGTCGGATCTTAAGGCCGACGAGATAATGCTTTTGGTTGCGCACTGTCTTCAGGGAAGGTGCGGCCGGTTTCTTGGGAGGGAGGCGCAAGGGTGTGCCTTATGTGGCGGGTGTGATTTTGCGGCGATTCGGGGGCTGAGCGATCGCTATGGGGTTCGGTTTCGGGTGGCCGGAGGGGGACGAGAGGCGGCTGCCCTTGTGCGGGAGGATGGTGTTCGCGCTGTGGTGGCGGTGGCCTGTCATCGGGAACTGGTGGCGGGCATTTGGGCGGCGTTTCCGAAACCGGTTTTCGCGTTGTTCAACACACAGCCGAACGGGTATTGCCATTTCACGCGGGTTGAAGTTGGACGTGTCGAGCGTGCCTTGCGGCAGGTGCTTGGTTTGGAAGGCGGCTGAAGAGGTTTACCATTCCCATGCGGCGGAGACCACGAGGTGGCGGCCGGGCTCGTTGATGCCGGAGCCGTGGATTCGGTAATCGGCATTGAGGATGTTTTCGATAGCCGCTTGAATTGAAAACCGGTCGGTGATCTGGGCTCCGGTTCTCAGATGGCAGACAACAAAGGCGGGGGTGCCGCCGGGGGGGATACGCTGGGTATCCAGTCGGTCGCCTCTGGAAAGTTTATTCGCTTTCGCAGCCATTTGGACGAGACCTTCGATCCGGTAGCGGTTGTTGAGGAAGGTGCGACGCAGGGCCATTTCTGCGGAGGGCGGCAGGAGGCGTGAAACGTATTCCCATTCGGGACGGGAGGGGTCCTGCGGGTAGCCAAGGACTTCGCCAAACATGAGGGAACCGGAACCGCGTGCTTCCCAGGCTTTGGAGAGGCGGCATTGCAGGGTCAGTTCGGCTCCATAGATAAACCCTCTGCCGGCATTTTTCTTTGTAACCTCTCTCAAGTCATGGATGGTTTGGCCGGTGGGGGTTCGAACGATCAGGTCTTCGATCCAGGTATAATAGACGGCGGATTCTGCATGCAAACGGCCCCCGTGAATTTTCGCGCCGACTTCGGCCGTAAGGGTTTTTTCTGGTTCCAGATCCGGTGCAGGGGTTTCAAGTTCATCGCTCCGCGCGATGTCGAAACGGGTCAGGTCCGAGAGATTGGGCGCACGGAATCCTTGGGAGAGACCGGCATAGACCATTGCGTTTCGGGCGGCATCGAGGGTTAGGCTGGAGCGGATCGAACCGCAGACGGACTGCCAGTCGCCCTGAACCGCGATTACGTTTCCGGTGACGGGGTCCTTGACGCGGCGGGCGTGGGCGCGCGCATAGGTATAGCGGGCGCCGGCGATTATATCGAGGCGATCGTCCCCAAAGGGGATTGCATATTGAGCGAAGGTACCGATCCTATCATAGAAGGCATCGTCTCCGATGGGGCCCTGGATTTCCCGTTTAACCAGAACGCCGTCGGTTCCGTATTTTCGGCCGTAGCTATTGACGAGATCGCGTTCGTAGGAGGCACCGGAAATCCAGCGGCCGGGACCCCAGCCGGCGATCATTTGGAGCGAGGCACCCCAGGTTTGCGCATCGAAACCCTGGCGTTCCGACGTGTGATCCATTCGGAGGCGGTAGAGGTCCTCGAGTTGCTGGTGCCGGGAAAGCGTGAGGGTCCATTTCTCGATGACGGCTTCTCGGTTTTGGTGATCGAACGTGAGGCGGGTGAGGTGGCGTTCCTGATCGAACGAATGCACCCAGTCATCCCCGTGTTTCAATCCTTTCCACGTGAGGCCGTAGATTGTTCGGTGGGTGCGCCAGGCATCGTCCTGTCGAACGCTTTGGTGTGCGAGAGTCCAGCGGGTGTTGGGGCTGGAGAACCAATGGAGCCGGGCGTCGGCGTCTTGTTCGGAGTAGCCGGTGTGGGGCTGGCGGCCGACGGATCGGCCGCCCCGAACGTCATCAAAGGTTTTGAGTGATACTCCGGCCCCCCAGGCGAACGCGGGGGACGTTCGGCCTTGGGTCTGAACGCGGCCGATGATGGATTGGTCGGCTGAAGAAACCCTTGTAAAGAGGGTGCCCTCGGTGGACGGCCGGCCGATCCATGCCGGGGGTTCGGGCGAGCGGGCCAGGACCACCCCGCCCATGGCATCGCTGCCGTAGAGGGTGGAAGCCGGCCCCAGAATCACCTCGGCAGAACCCAGGGAGAGGGGGTCCACGGTATTCCAGTATTGGTTGGGTCCCTCGCGAAAGACGGAGTTATTGAGACGGACGCCATCGATCAGAAAGAGGGTGCGAAAACCGGTGAAGCCCCGCAGGTAGGGGGAGCCCTGGCCGTATCCTGTTTTCTGCACCATGAGGGAGGGGAGAAACGCGAAGGTATCCGGCAGTGTACGGGCGAGGCTGTTTCCGGGGGCGCCGGGAAGGTCCAGGACCATGACATGCGCTGGGGTACGGAGTTTGGGGCGTTCCTCGCGAAACGCCATGACGGTGATTTCGTCGAAGGAATTCATGGGCGCACTGTTTGCGAGCGTGTAGGTCAGGCAGGCAACCGATAAGAAAACTTTGTTCCCTCTCATTTGATTGTTCATCCATGTTCCTTTCGAGTTCCGCGATTTAACAAAGCAAACGCTATGGGACGAACCGGAGTTCGAAGAAAATTGAAAAAGAGACCACCGTGTGGTAAGGAAGGTTCGACTGAGTGGGAGCTGCGTTTATGCCCATCGTCAATTCGGCTGAATATCTGGCCTTCGCCGCCGAGATTCTGCGGACGTCGTGGCCGCAGAATCGAACGGTGAACATGGTTTGCCACGGTCACAGTGCGCCAGCGGGCATGATGCTCCGCTGGGTCTGGCCGGCGAAGCCGTGAATAGGCTTATGCATGCGGTTGGAAGATCGCACGAGAGGAGAAATCCGAAACGATGAAAAAGGCGTCCGATGCACGCGATCCAAGGAGACCATCCACAAGCGGGTTTCACCGTCTGCCGCCGCGGGATCAAATGCCGCTTCCTGTTCGCAAGTGGCGGGATACCTACGACTTGAAGCCCAACATCGGTTTTTATCAGAAAGAGTTTGGTTTTTTCACGATGGAAACGTGGAAAACGCAGGGCATGCCGACGGATGTTCCGCTGGAGACACTGTTCGGTTTCGATGCTCCGGCGACCGTTTCGTTTTCCGGTCTCGGCTGGTGCGAGGCGGCGTTTGAGCCGGCCTTTGAGGAAAAGGTTCTGGAAGATCGGGGGGAGTACGAACTGGTACAGGACAGGGCGGGCCGGCATGTGTTGTGCTTCAAGAATCGGCGATCAGGTTTTATGCCGGAATATGTGGCCCATCCTGTGCGGGATCGCCGGACGTGGGAGGAAAACGTTCGATGGCGGCTGGACCCGAAAACGCCCTCTCGCTATGCGGGGATTGCAGGGTTTGTGGAAAGGAATCGGCTGTTGTTGGAGCAAGGGGCTTTTGTTATTCAGCGCGTGGTGGGAGGGTACATGTATCTGAGAAGTCTGATCGGGCCGGCCGAAGTGTTGTACTTGTTTCACGACGATCCGGGTCTCATTCATGACTGCATGAAGACGTGGTTTGAGCTGGCGGATGCGGTCATTGCCGCGCATCAGGAGTATGTCAGTTTTGATGAACTCTTTTTTGGGGAGGACATTTGTTACAATCACGGGCCGCTGATCTCGCCGGAGATGATGCGCGAATTTTTGTTTCCTTACTACGGGCAGCTTCTACGGAACATGAAGGCGCGGCAAAAGGACCGTTCGCGCCGCTTGCACTTTCACATTGATACAGATGGCTATGCGCTGCCGACCATTCCGCTGTATCGGGAGCTGGGGATGGACGCGATGAGTCCCTTTGAAGTCGCCGCGGGATGCGACGTTATTGAGGTGGGGCGGCAGTATCCCGATCTGGTGATTCACGGGGGGGTGGACAAGCGGGAGTTGGCGAAGGGGCGAGCGGCCATTGACGGGCTGGTCGACCGCATCTTTCCGGTCATGAAAGCGCGAGGGGGGTATATGCCGACGTGCGACCATGGGGTGCCGGAGGAGGTTCGTTACGAGGATTATCTGTACTATCGCCGTCGCTGTTTGGAGTTTGCGTAGCATGGAGATTCTGGAAGCGTGTTTGGTTGAACGGGAGGGAGGGCGGCTGCGGCTTGAAACGGGGGAGACAGGGCTTGTCCTTCGTTGGAATGGGGGGGATCTGGTGGGGGAACGTTTGGTTGGGGGGGGTGTCGAATGGCCTTTGAGTGGCGAGGCACCGGATACCGAGTTACCGGGGCATCCCACGCGGGTCGGGGAGGCTACGCTTGCGGTTCATGACATTGCGGGAACGGCCTTTCGTCCTCCGTATCGGCGGGTGGAGATTACGGCTCGATACGACAGGCTAGAGGTTCGGCGGGTGTTTTGTCTTTATCCCGGCTGTCCGATGATCGGTTTTCGTCTCGAAATGCGGGGGTGTCCGCCGGCGGGATGGCGGCGTGGCATGCGGGCGGTTTCCGATCTGCCGGCGATTGAAAGCGCGGCAGGGGATTGCGGAGCGATTACCGAGCCGCTGGTGATGTATCGGTTGTTCCTGCCTCATTTTCATCTGGATCTTGAAAGTATTCAGTTTTTTGATGTTACGGACCGGCGGAACAATCTCGTGTGGAGTCGTCGGATTCAACCGTATCGTCAATCGTTACCCCTTACGGGAAACGTGTTGGTCGTACGGGACCGATTTGAGCGACGGGGGTTGGTGCTGCTCAAGGAAGCCTTTTGTTCCGATGTTCAGTGGGCATCGCCGGGTTTTGATTTTGTGAGTCGGCTGCACGAGATTCAGGTTGTGGGTCCTGGTTTTCATCCGGACGAGTTGGAGGAGAGCGAATGGACTGTGGGGGATGGGATTGCGATCGGAGTGGGGGATGATGTCGAGGCGTTGCGGGATTTCATTCATCGGTATCTCATGCGGCTTCGGCGGTATTATCCAGGGCGCGACAACCTGGTTTTGCTCAACACATGGGGGGATCGCAGTGCGGGGAAGAATCTTGATGAGATGTTTGCGCGTCGGGAGATCGAGGCGGGGCGGCGGCTGGGCGTGAGCCACTTTCAACTTGATCACGGATGGGAGACGACCCAAGCGGAGGATCGGCAATGGCCGCTGCGGTTGGAAGGCATCTGGGAAACGCCTCACTTTTGGAACGTGCATCGGGGACGTTTCCCGAGCGGGTTGAAGCCGGTGGTGGTGGCGGCGCGGCGAGCGGGCATTGAGCTCGGGTTGTGGTTCAATCCGAGTCCGGACGACGACTATGCGCATTGGCAGGATGATGCCGGGGTGCTGATCGGGTTGTTTCGGGAGTGTGGAATCCGGGTGTTTAAGATTGACGGGGTTCAACTGCCGAACAAGCGCGCGGAAGTCCGCTTCCGGCGGTTTTTGGATGCGGTGATGGAGGCGACGGGTGGGGAAGCGGTGTTTAATCTTGATATTACGGCGGGGCGGCGGTTTGGTTATTTTACGTTTTGCGAATACGGAAACAAATTTTTGGAGAATCGGTATACCGATTGGGTCAATTACTATCCGCATTGGACGCTTCGGAACCTGTGGATGCTGAGCCGATGGATTCCGCCTCGCACCTTGCAGATCGAGTTTCTGAATCGGTGGCGCAATGCGGAGCGGTATCCTGAATGGGATCCTCTGGCGCCATCCCGGGTTCCTTTTGATTATTGCTTTGCGATAACTATGCCGGCTCAGCCGTTGGCGTGGTTTGAGGCTACGGGGTTGCCGGAGGAGGCGTTTGAAATCGCGCCGTTGGTTATGCTTTACCGGGCCCATCAGACGGCGATTCATGCGGGAATTACACGGCCGATTGGGGAGGAGCCTTCGGGAGTGGGGTGGACAGGGTTTCAGACCGTCTGCGGTCCTTCTGCGGGTTATGTGTTTGTGTATCGGGAATGGAACGACCGGGAGCGGGCGTTTTTGGCTTTGAGGGGCTTGGAGCGGCGGCGCGTCACGTTTTATCGTATTGCAGGCGGGGGGCGGTCGTTTGAGGCGGTGGCGGATGAAGAGGGGCGGGTGGCTTTTTCGCTTCCGGAGTCGTGGATGTTCGGTTGGTATGCCTATGTCGTGGAGGAAGGAGGAAAGAGTTGATGGGCAGGGGTGAGGCGTTGGTTCGGCGGCTGGGAGCGGTGGAGATACTGCCGGGGTCGGTTGCGTTTGCCTGGTTGGGGCAGCATGGTTTTTTGATTCGTTTTTCTCGAACCTGGCTCTTGGTGGACGCTTATTTATCGGATTCAAAGGCGCGGCAGCATCCGCCGGTGCTTGATCCCGAGGATGCCATGGGAGTTTCCGCGATTCTGGGCAGTCACGATCATGCTGACCATATTGATCGGCCGATATGGCCTCGGCTGGCAGAGGCGGCTCCGGAGGCGGTGTTTGTGGTTCCCGTGCGGTGGGTCGAACGTTTAGCGGAGGAGCTGACACTTCCGCGGGAACGGGTTTTGGGGGTGGACGAAGGGGAATCCGTTCGGGTGGGAGAGGTCACCATTCGAGCGCTGGCGGCGGCGCATGAGTTATTGGACCGCGATCCTGCGACGGGGAGGAACGCGTTCATCAGTTTTCTCATCGAGGGGAACGGGGTATGCCTTTATCATGCGGGCGACACCTGTCTTTATGAGGGATTGACCGCGCGGCTGAGGGAGGAGAAGCCGGATATTTTATTTTTGCCGATCAACGGTCGGGATGGTTCCCGGTTACGGCGGGGGTGTATCGGAAACATGACGTTTCAAGAGGCGGTCGATTTGGCGGGTGCAGTGCGGCCTGGGCTGGCCGTGCCGACTCATTTCGACATGTTTGCGGGAAATTCGGAAAATCCTGAGCGTTTTCTTGATTATATGGGCGTCAAATATCCGGACATTCCGGTTTGGATTCCGCGGCAGGGGGAGATTCATTGTTTTCGGAAGTGACCGAACGGAATCCGGTTTTTTTAATGGACGGGGGGATCGTTCGGTACTATCATGCCTATGACCATTGTTGGAAAGGAAAACGGCATGAACGAATGGTGGGCTTCCCTTTCGAGCTTCGAACGGGTGTTTGCGATTTGTGCCGTGGCGGGTGGGACCGGATTTGCGATTCGGACGATTATGTTTTTTCTTGGGATGGCGGGGGATATGGAGACGGACGGAGTCGGTTTGGGAGGCGAAGGGTTGGGGGATTCCGATGTCAGTTTTCATTTTCTTTCGCTTCACGGTATTACGGCGTTTTTTCTGATGTTTGGCGTGACGGGTTTTTTGATGCTACGGGGCGATGCCGTTCGGCCCTGGGTGGCCGTGGCGGGGAGCGTGGTGGTGGGATTGGGTACGATGGCGTTGGTTGTTTGGATGCTGAGGGGGCTTCGCCGGCTGCAGAGTGAGGGGACGTTGCGGCCGGAAGATGCAGTGGGGCAGGAAGGTGTTGTCTATTTACGGGTCCAGCCGGGTGGCACTGGCAAGATTCAGGTGACCCTTCAAGGAAGGCTGCGCATTTTTGAGGCGCGAGGCCGCGATCCTCAAGCGTCGTTCCAGACGGGGGATCGCGTGCGGGTGGTCGAGGTGACGCCCGAGCATCTGATGATCGTAGAGAAACGTTAGGACTGTTTACGGACTGGAGGTTGTCATGATCGTTCCGATTGTCGTAACCCTGATCGTCATCTTGTTTGTCACCTTTATGATCATGGCGCAACGGTACAAACGGTGCCCCTCGGACCGGATTTTGGTTATTTATGGAAAGGTGGGCGGGAACCGGGCGGCTCGCTGCATCCACGGCGGCGGGGCATTTGTATGGCCGCTGTTTCAAGATTATGCTTTTTTGCGGCTGACGCCGATGACGATCAGCATTCCGCTGCAGAACGCGTTGTCGTTTCAGAATATTCGAATCAACGTTCCGAGCACCTTTACGGTGGGCATCAGCACCGATCCGGCGATCATGATGAATGCGGCGGAACGGTTGTTGGGGCTTCAGCCGCCGCAGATCGAGGATATGGCCAAGGAGATCATATTCGGCCAGCTTCGATTGACGGTCGCGTCCCTGACGATCGAGCAGATCAATCAGGACCGGGAGAGCTTTTTGGAAGCGATCCGCAAGAATGTGGAGCCGGAACTGAATAAGATAGGGCTTTATCTGATCAACGTGAACGTGACGGACATTACCGATGAGTCGAACTATATTGAGAGCATTGGCAAGAAAGCGGTGGCAGAGGCGGTTAACAAAGCCAAGGTGGACGTTGCGGAACAGGTCAAACTGGGCAATATTGGGGAATCCGAAGCCAACCGTGAGATGACGATTCGGGTGGCGGAGAATCTGGCGGCGGCGGAGAAGGGCAAGAAGAAGGCGGAAGCGGATCGCCGGATCTATGTGCAGAATCAGGAAGCCGATGCGGTGAAGGGGGAGAATTTGGCCAAGGCACAGATTGCCGAGTCGCAGGCCCAGCTCGATGTCAAGCAGGCGTCCTATCTCCAAACGGCGGAGGTTGCGAAGCGCGAAGCGTTGGTGGAGATACAGAAAGCGCAATACAAAGCGGAGTTGGAGCGGCTGAACGCCGAGGAAGTGGTCAAGCAGGAGGTGGAGAAGCGGAAGATCGAGATTCTTGCGGAAGCCGAGGCGGAGCGGATTCGCCGTGAGGCGAAGGGCCATGCGGACGCGATTTTGCTCAAGTACAAGGCGGAGGCGGAAGGGGTACGGATGGTGCTTGAGAGCAAGGCGGCGGGTTATGAGAATCTTGTAAAGGCCGCGGCGGGGGATCCGAAGTCTGCGGCCACCCTGCTGATGGTCGAGAAAATCGAACAGATTGTCGCGAAACAGGTTGAGGCGATTTCGAATCTCAAGATCGACAAGATTACGGTTTGGGATTCCGGGCATCCCGAGCGGGGGAGTTCCACGGCCGGTTTTGTGTCCAATCTGATCAAAAGCCTTCCGCCGCTTCAGGACGTGGCGGCGATGGCGGGGGTTGAGCTTCCCGGCTATCTCGGCAAGATGAAGGCCGAAGGATCGGCTGGAGCGGAAGCCGTTCAGAATTCGGGGGAGGGTTCCAGGGGGTAAAAGGGGGGGGGACGATGGAGACGCGGTTGGAGCGACTGGACGAAAACTTTGCGGCGACGGGTGCAGGGGATGGGCTGAGCTGGTATGATGGGCGGCGTCTCTGTGTGGAGGGCAAGGCATGGGGGGACACCGAGCGATTTTTCGACCGGTTTCCGTTCAGGGCACGCGATCGGGTTCCGGGTCCGGTATGGGAGTTGAGCCGGTATTCCGCTGGGATGGCGGTTCGTTTTGTGACGGCTTCGTCGGTGGTAGCGGTTCGATGGCGTTCGCTTCGGCCTGAACTTGCGATGTCGCACATGGCTGCGACGGGGGCGAGCGGGGTGGATTTATATTACCGGTTGGAGGGCCGGTGGCGGTGGGTGGCGACCGGGCGGCCGGGCGCATTTCCGGATCACAGTCAGACGTTGTTGACGGGAATGGAGAAGGGCATCGAACGCGAATACCTTCTTTATCTCTCGCTTTATAATGGGGTGGAGAATCTCGAAATCGGGGTGGCGGAGGGGGAACCCTTGGCGGTTCCGCCGGTTCGGCAAACGAAACCGATTTGTTTTTATGGGACATCGATTGTCCATGGCGGGTGTGCGACTCGGCCGGGAATGGCGTATCCGGCGATCATATCGCGGCGGCTGGATCGGGCGCATTGGAACTTTGGTTTTTCGGGAAACGGGCGGATGGAAGCGGCGGTTGCGGATTTGTTGGCGGAGTTGGATCCTGCCGTCTATGTGTTGGATGCTTTTCCCAACATGAATGCCGACCTGATTTGGGAACGGTTGGAACCGTTTGTGCGAATTTTGAGGAAACATCATTCGACAACGCCGGTTGTGATTGTGGAGAACATTCTGTATCAGAATGCGGTTCTTCTACCCGACCGCCGGCGCATGTATGAAAGCAAAAACGAAATGGCGCGTCGGGTGGTGGAGGAGATGAAGGCCGACGGATTTAGGGGTTTGATCCTCGTGGAGGGGGCCGGTCTGTTGGGCAGTGACGGAGAGGGGACGGTGGATGGAACGCATCCGACGGATTTGGGTTTTTTGCGGATGGCGGATGTTTTGACGCCGGTTATTCGAGCGGTCTTATCCTCTTGAACGGTATTCTAAGGGATCCACAGTCCGGCGAGGGCATAGAGCGTTGGGACGGAAACGAGTCCCGCAAGGGTTCCGAGGAAGACGGCTTGGGAACTGAGGAGGGAATCGCCTCCGAAGCGTTCGGTGAACAGAATGCAGGAGATGGCGGGGGGCATAGCGGCGACGAGGGTTAGAATCATATTCCAGTGGAGGGGGAGGAAACCGGGGGACGCCCAAGCCAGGAGGCGCAGCAAGAGAAGCGTTGTGATGGGAACGGCCAGGAGACGCGTGGCCAGAACGCCGCCGAGTGTGGGTTGAAGGCGGAGAGCAGCTGAGCGGTTCAAGCCGAGTTCGGCGCCGATTAGGAGGAGGGAGAGGGGAATGGTGAGGCTTCCAAGGAGGTTGGCGGAGTCGAAGAAAGGGCGCAAAAAAGCGGGCAATCGGCTTTCTGAGGGAGAGAGGGCTGCCGGCAGAAGGAGGGCGGTGAAGAGTCCGGCGAGGGTGGCCCAAATCCCTGGGTTGGCGAGGAGATGGCGGGTACTTTCGCGAAGGGAGAGGCCGGGTTTGAGTGCGGCCACACCAACCGTCCATACGGCAGCTTGTGCGCCCACGTTGATAAGGAGGATGGCGCGGACGCCGTCTCCGCCGAAGAGGGCTTCCGCGATGGGTAGAGGGAGGTAGATCCAGTTTGTGATGGCGGTGAGAAAGATGAAGGTGGGGCGTTGTGTGGGGGCACGGAGGAGAGGGGCGAACAGGGTGCCGATACGCTGGCCGAGCGCAATCACCAGAAAGCCGAGGAGAGGGCCGTACCATTCGCGGCGCAATGTCGGGCCGTCCACGGTCCGCAGGAGGTGGACGAACACGTAGCAGGGGAAGACGAAATCAATGAGGAGTGTGCTGAGGGTGCGGCTGGTTTCTTTTTTCCAAAGTCCGCGGGCGGCGGCTACGGCGCCGAGTGCCATCACGAAAGAGAGGGCGAGCGATTTTTCGAAAACGACCAGCCAGCCGGCCATGCGATGGGCTTTCTATGGGGTCGGCGGGGTGGGGGGTTCTTCGCGGATGGTGGCGGGGGGCGGGGGGGTTTGGAAGATGACTGGTGGTTTTCGTGGGGTGGCGGGCCAGCCGGGGGGAGGGGTACTGCCGTAACGGGACTGTTGGCGGCGGGAGGCATTGAGGTCGTAAACCATGAATCCGTAACGGCGGCTCAAGAGGCGCCACTCTTCGGGAGTAAAGGCGTAGTAGGGATCGAGATGGTTGGCGAGAACGGCGGCGTCGAACGATTCGATGGTGACGAGGCCCGGTCGGTCCAGCCATTGTTCGAGGACCGGTGCACGCAGGCCGAGGAAAATGATTTTATCGGGCGGGCGCGGCAGGAAGGAGAGGCTTCGGAATTGATCTGTGGAAATGGGCTGCCATTTTCCCTGTGACCAGTAATAGAGAAGGAGGGATTCGCCGTCCTGAACTTCCCGCCAGCAAGCCACGTCGGCCTTTCGGAGCGCCTGCATATCAAAGGCGAAGCGGATGATGGCCAGACGGTCGGGCACGATGAGAAGGGTGGAAGGGGTTTTGGGAAACAGACCCTGCGCATGAGAGAGTGAAGCGAACAAAAGGAATACGGCGAGGCGTTTCATAGCGAGAGCTCCTCTTCGGTTTAACATAGCGCAGCGTCGAGGTGGTGCCAAGCTCAAAGAGAACGGAGGAAAGGGCTTACACCATACCGTATAGGAATCCGTGATCCGGCGGTTAGGTTATTTAGTGAGGAGTTTTTTCAGTTCGCGGGTGAGCAGCGGGACGACCTGGAAGAGATCCCCTACGATCCCGAAGGAGGCGTGCTTGAAGATGGGGGCATCGGGGTCTCGGTTAATGGCCACGATGATATCGGATGACTGCATGCCCGCGAGGTGTTGAATTTGTCCGCTGATTCCGACCGCGATATAGATTTTCGGGCAGACGGTTTTGCCGGTCTGGCCGACCTGATGGGCGTAGGGAATCCAGTCGGCATCCACGGCGGCGCGGGAGGCGCCGACGGCGGCGCCGAGAACATCGGCCAGTTCGCGAATGAGAGCGAAGTTTTCCGCTTTTTGGAGTCCGCGGCCGCCGGAGACGATGATATCGGCGTCCGCGAGATTGACTTTAAAAGCGTTTTGGGGTTCGAAACCGATTCGGCGGGCTTTTGAGTAAAGGAGGGCGTCGTGAAGGGTTTGGAGAAGGACTTTCCCCTGGCGTGTAGGGTCGCCGGGGCGCTGTTTCATGACCTTGGGTCGAACGGTTGCCATTTGGGGTCTGGCATTAGGCGTTTTGATACAGGCCATGATATTTCCGCCGAAGGCGGGTCGTGTTTGGAGCAGGAGATTTGTTTCGGGTTCGATATCGAGGCCGGTGCAATCGGCGGTCAGTCCCGCTCGGAGGGGGACGGCCACGCGGGCCGCGAGGCTACGGCCGATGGTGGTGGCGCCGTAAAGGATCACGGCGGGTTTATGGGCGGCGCTGAGGTGGCGGAGGACCTGCGCATAGCGTTCGTCCTGGTAGGCGGCCAAATCGGGATGATCGGCCGCGAGGACGTAATCGGCGCCGGCTTCGATAAGGGGGCGGGTCATTGCGTCGGTGATGGGGTGAGCGAAGAGGATAGCGCCCACGCGCTGGTTCAGTTTATCGGCCAATTCCCGCGCTTTTCCGAGCAGTTCGAAGGTGACGTGTTGAAACTCCTTGCCATTCCACTCTGCGTAGACCCAGACGTCCTGATCGTCCTGGGAGGCGGCGACGGTTTTTTCTTTTTTTTCGATTGTGATGGCCTCGACGGGGCAGGTTTGGGCGCAGGCACCGCAGAGGGTGCACTTTTCCAGATCGATGGCCGGCGGTTCGCCTGGACGTTCGCTCATGGCGGCGAAAGGGCAAACGGGAATGCAAGCGCCGCACTGGGTACAAATCTCGGGGTCTATGCGAATGGGAGGCTTCATTGGAGGGTTCCTTCCTATTTAGCGGGCGATCAGGGCCAGGGTATCCTTCAGCTTTTCGATCAGCCGTGGCACAGTTTCTTGGGGTTCGCCCGTGTAAATTTCTCCGCCGGAACGGACGGGAGGAGCAAAGATTCGGACGACGCGGGTTGGAGAGCCTTCCAGACCGATGAGGGCGGGGTCACAACCGAGATCGGCGGCTGTCCAAACGGGGATCACGGCTTTTTTCGCGTTCATTTTGCCCTTGAGGGAAGGGATACGAGGCTCGTTGATCTCCTTGATGACGGTGAGGAGGCAGGGGAGGGAGGATTCGACGGTTTCGTTCCCCTCTTCGAGCGCCCGTTGGGCCACGATTCGATTGGTTTCGAGCGTTTCGATTTTTCGGACGTAAGTGATTTGGGGGATGTTGAGGTGGGCAGCGATGCCGGGTCCCACTTGGGCCGTATCGCCGTCTGTCGCCTGTTTGCCGCAGAGGATGAGGCGGACGTTGCCGAACTTTTCGATTGCCTTGGCGAGGGTGTAACTCGTGGCCCAGGTGTCACTGCCGGCGAAGGCGCGGTCGGAGATTAGAACGGCGTCGTCGGCGCCCATGGCGATGGCCTCTCGGAGGGCGGATTCCGCCTGCCGTGGACCCATAGAAATAACGGTGACGCGTCCGGTGCCGAGGCGTGCTTTTAGCCGAAGCCCTTCTTCGATGGCGTACATGTCGAAGGGATTGACGATCGCGGCGACCCCCTCGCGGACGAGAGTATGGGTGACCGGGTCAATTTTACAGTTTCCGGTTTCGGGGACCTGTTTGACGCAGACCACGATATGCATGTCGAGCTCTCCTGAAGCGAACGGGTCGTAAAAAAGTCATTTATTATAGGAGGATTGCCAGCGAAAACAAGGAGAAGTTGAAATTCTCGACAGATTCTGGCAGGGTTAGGAGGTTTTGGGGAGGACCCTTTACGATGACACAGTCGGCTTCCCATGATGAGCACGACCGCCATGGAGCGATGTGGAACCCCTTGCCCCCGGCATCTTTGAGGCGGGTGACGGCGTGGAGTTTGGTATTGAACGTTTTGCTTAGCGTTCTCAAGCTTGCGGTGGGTTTTTGGGGAGGGAGTCGGACCTTGGTTGCCGATGCGGTGCATAGTTTTTCGGATTTGACGACGGACATTGCGGTGTGGGTAGGTTTACGGTACTGGTCGCGTCCGCCGGATGACGGGCATCCGTATGGGCATCGTCGCATTGAGACGCTGATCACGGCTGGTCTGGGGATTGCGTTGGCGGCTGTGGCGGGAGGCATTGGATGGGATGCACTGGTGATGTTGCGGACGCCCCATCCGCCTCGGCCACTGACGATTCTTCCGTTGATTGCCGCATTGATTTCGATTGTGAGCAAGGAGTGGTTATATCGGTGGACGGTGGCGGTTGGCCGGCGGTGCGAAAGCGCGGCGGTGGTGGCTAACGCCTGGCATCATCGGTCCGATGCGCTGAGTTCGATTCCTGCGGCGCTTGCGGTAGGGGTGGCGTGGTGGAAGCCGGAGTGGGGGCTCATTGACCATGTGGGCGCGTTGGTTATGGCCCTTATCATTATACGGGTATCCTGGCAGATTGGATGGCCGGCTTTGCGGGAATTGACGGATGCTGGTGTGGGAGACCGAAATACCGAATGGATTCGGAGGACGGTGATGGGGACGCCGGGTGTTCGGGATGTGCACGCGGTGAGAACCCGGTTTATCGGCCCCCGCGTTCAAGTGGATCTTCACATTTTGGTAGACGGTCGTTTAACGGTTCGGGATGGGCATGAAATTTCCGAGCAAGTCAAACGGCGGTTATTGCGGGATGGTCCATCGGTTGGGGACGTGGTGGTCCATTTTGAGCCGGAGGGTTAAGGGGAGTGCGGTTTATGCGCCGGGCAGATCGGACTCCAGATTGAGCCCGCTGCATTCTGCGGGGGAGAGGGGAATACGGACAGCTTCGCAGTCGCGGCGGAGGTCAGGAAGGGAGCGGGGGGCGATGATTGCATAGACGGGGAAGGGCTGGGCGAGGGTATAGGCGAGGGCCAGAGAAGCGGGGGTCAATCCGCCGCGGCGTTCGGCAAGACGGCGGACGCGACTTAAGCGTTCGAGGTTTTCCGCTGTTCGCCAATGGGGGTCATGGGCATGGGATGTGTTTGCCGTGGGGGGTTGGAAGAAGAGGTGGGAGGAGGCCGTCCAAGCGAAGAGGGGGAGGTGATTTTGATCGAGCCAGGCGCGCATTTTGGGGGTGCAGGCGGAGACGAGACCATCTTCGACGGGTTCGGCCATTTCGGCGAGGCCGAAGTAGTAGCAGGAAGCGGAAAAGCCTTGCAGATTGTGTTCGCGGGCGTAGGCGTTGGCGGCATCGAACCGGACGCGGTTCCAATTGGCGGCTCCGAACAGCCGGATGCGTCCGTTGCGGCGGTGCTCGTTGAGCACCTCGATGAAATCACCGACGGGGACTTCGATGTTATCGCGCTGAAGCAGGTAGAGATCCACGTGATCGGTCTGGAGGCGATCGAGACTTTCGACGAGGTGGCGGGTAAGCCATTCGGGAGAACAGAAAGGGGGGTAAGCTCCCCGCACGATGAGGGTGCAAGGTTCCCGAACGTTTCGCCGGTTCAACCAGTGACCGAGCAGTCGTTCCGCGCCGTTTCCATCGCAGGGGCAGCCGGGGTCGAATGTATTTCCGCCGGATTCGAAGAAGGCGTCGCACAGGGAAAAGAGGAGGGGTGCGCTGGAAAGTCCGTCTGTTCGAAGAACGAGGCGGGAAAAGGGCTTTTCGCTATTGGAGAAGCGTTCACGCGGGATGAGGGGGGCCGCAGGGTACGCTAGGGGGCGGCCGTGGATGGGGGTGGTCATTTCTTCCGGTTTTTCGGCGGGGTAGATGACGGGCACGGTAGCGCGCCAGCGGTCGAGGGTCTGCATGTTGCCGAGAGAATCGGTCCATCGCATGGCGGGGGATTGGCGCATTGGCAGGAAGGCGGCGACGTGGTCGGCGATTTGGGCGAAGAGGGGGTCCGAAGGGGGGATGGGAATTTCGCGCAATTCCTGTTTGCGTCCGAGTCGGATCTGGATGGGTGGCGGTTGTTCTTGGGGATGAAAGGGGCGGGGGACGATGATGCGGCCTTCGGAGCCGAAGAGGACGAGGTCATTATCGAGGCGGGCTGAAAGGGAGCAGGCGAGCTGAGCCAGCAGTCCGCCTTCGAAGCGGAGGATGGCCGTCGTGATGCGGTCGACCCCGCTTTCGGTTGGTACGCCGGAGCCGATCACTTCGAGGGGGTCGAGGAATTCTCGGTTGTGGATCCAGCCGGCGATGAGTCGGACGATGGACGTGGCGTAACAGCCGACGTCGAGGATTGCGCCGCCGCCGAGGCGGGGGTCGTACAGTCGGGAATGGGGGTCGAAAGGGGATGGGAAGCCGTAGGAGGCGCGGAGGAGGCGAATCTCGCCGACGGCTTGTTGCTGGACCAGATTGCGGAGGATGACTGTCTGGGGGTGGACGCGGTAGGCGAAGTTTTCCATTAGGAAAACGTCATGTTGTCGGACGGCGTCGAGTACGGCGACGGCTTCGGGATGATTGAGGGTGAATGGTTTTTCACAGAGGATATGTTTTCCGGCTTCTGCGGCGCGGATGGCCCACATGGCATGGAAGGGATGGGGAAGGGCGATGAAAACGACCTCCACATCCGGATTTTCGAGGAGCGCCTCATAGGAGGCGTAGGAGAAGGGGATATGATGGGCTGCGGAGAACTCTTCAGCGGTTTTCGTGGTGCGGGAAGCCACGGCGAGGAGTCGGCCGGTGCGCGAAGCGGTGAGTGCTTTTGCGAAGACGGCGGCCATCTCGCCCGTTCCGAGGATTCCCCACTGAATTTTGTCCGCGTAGGTCATGGCATGACATTAGCTTTTTTGGCCGTTGCACGCAAGGGCGGGGTTGATGCACATTCGATTGTCCTTTACGACGGCGGGCGACTTCCAGCATGCCATGGGGTTGAAAACGGGTTGCAGGGAGTGGGAATTCATTGATACAATAAAGATGGAAAGGACGAACATGGCACGGTTACTGAGCGATCGCCCCGACAATCCTTCTTCTGCTGGTGTTGGTGCCGACCGGTGGATAGTGCAGGGGACTGAATATGCCAATGCCGCGGCGAAGTTTTGGTCGGCCCTGCTGGACGAACGGGAGGAGGATTATCCGGCTGCTGATCGGCTGTATATGAGAGCTTCTTGTGGAAATCTTCTTCATCCGGGGTTGTTGGATTTTCGGGTGGAGGTGGATGAAGCGGTTCTGGATGAGAAGGGATTGGATGCCTTGTTTCAGCAGGCGGCTGCTGAATGGGAATTGGTTGGTCCTCCGCCCCCGGTCAGGGTGGAAGTTGCGCAGGGGGAGCAAAAACTGGCGGCGATGGAACTTCCGCCGGACGTGATGGATGCCGAACTATTTCCACATTTTTTGTGTTGGCTTTTGGAATGGGCTGGGCTTTCGGAATTTGGATGGAATCGGAAGGCGGTAGAAGGGAGTTTTTTCGCTTTGGACCCCGATCGGGGTTTTTGCTATCAGATTCGATTTCATCTGAGCAATTGCCATATTCACGAGGGGTTGTTCGATCGCACCGTGACGATTTGGGGGGAGCGGAGACGGAAAGAGCGTAAGGAGTCAGGCGCCTGATTGCGCTTGCGAATCGACCCGCTTCCAGAACTCGGCGATCAGGGCAACGGGATCTTCGGCGACGATCAGTTCAGATTCCCAAAAAGAAGGGAATTTGCTTCGATAGAGTTTATGGAGGAAGCGCCGGCCGATCAGCAGGATAAAACCGGTGTCCGTTTCCGTGCGAATCACGCGGCCGGCGGCCTGCACGGCACGGATCATACCGGGGACGACGGAGGCGAGTTCGAAGCCTTTTCCTTTGCCATCCGTTTGTTCGTAATAGGCTTCGCGTAATTTTTGTTCGGGTGAGACGAGGGGGAGACCGGGTCCGATGACAAAAGCCCCAATGGCGAGGGGTCCGGGGTAGTCTACTCCTTCTGCGAAAACCCCGCCCTGTACGGCCGCCAGCAAGAGGGTTTCGGATTGGTTTTTGCGGAGGCGGTGCAGGATGGGGTCAGTGGCCATGGCCGGCGTTTGGGAAATGACGTGTTGGCGTTCTTGGGGTGTGAAATGGGCGAGCACCAGATCGCGGAACGCGAAGCTGGGAAAAAAAGCGAGATAGTTGCCTCGGCGGAGTTTCATGGTCCGGCGGAGAAGGTCTGCGATGGCTGCGGCGTTTCGGCACCGGGCATGGAAGGCGGTTTCCAGGGTTGGGACGATGAGAAGGAGGCGGTTTTGGGGTGGAAAGGGGGAAGGCAACTCAAGGGTTGCGAGGCGGGATTCTTCAAAGCCCAGGAGGCGTGCGCTGAAGGAAAAGGGGGTCAGGGTGGCGCTCATGAAGAGGGAGAAGGCAAACGAGGCGATGGCGGATTGAATAAAGACGGAGGGGTTGAGGCAGAGGAGGCGCAGGGAACGGGCATCCCAGAGAGCGGCGAAATAGTTGGGGGGTTCGGCGGCGCAGGCGCAAAAGGTACGGAGTGTGAAGAGGGCGTCCAGGAGGGGATCAAGGCGGCGCGTGGATCCATTGGCGTAATTGGCATGGAGTGCGTCGGGGAGATTGGAGAGGCCGCTGAGCGCGAGGAAACAGGAAGGCATCAGCGTTTCGAGTGTCAGGGCGATCCGTTCGAAGAAACCGCGGTCGAGTTCTCCGGTCACGCAACGGCGTCCGGGGTTTTCTTCTTCGAGTTGTTTCCACGTCATCCGGTGATGACGGGTTATTTTGGCGAGCAAAACCCCTGTTTCGCGGAGCGCAGGCGGATCGGCGCCGAGGCAGGCGGTGGCCAGGCGGTCGAGGTGCGGGATATCGAGTTGCGGGGATCGTTCTTCGGCGACGCGTGCGGGAAGGCCATGTGCTTCATCCACGATGAGGTAGAGCGGGCGGTCGGTTGATGGGGGAAGGCGGAGGGCGACGGTTGGGTGGAAAATATAGTTGTAATCGGCGACGATCACCGTTGCCTCCCGGACAAGGGTCATCGTGGTTTCGAATGGGCACAGCTTGGCGGCGAGTGCTTCTCGGGTGATTTGGGCACCGGTGAGAACGGCGGCTTGGCACAACGAAGCGATCAAACCACTGCCGGCCAAGCGGAGTCGGAACTGTTCGAGATGGGGGCAACGATCTTCGATGCAGAGCCAGTTTTCGAAGGGGCAGGAGCGTTCTTTTGAAGCGATTTGAACGGCATAAGCAGGTCCTCCGGCGGGGAGCATGGCGGAGAGGGTTTGCAGTGCCAGCTCCTGCTGAGAGATCCGGCTGGTCAGGAAAAAGAGCCGGCCGTTGGTTTCGAGGGCGCGTTTAAGGAGAGGAAACAGAACGCCGGCGGTTTTGCCGGTGCCGGTGGGCGCCGAACAGAGCATGGGGCGTCCGGCGCTGCAAGCGGCCTCGACTTCGGCGATGAGGCGGCGTTGAGGCTCCCGGGGTACCCGATGGGGGAAGGGAAGTATCCGGGCGAGGCGTTCGCGTTGTTTTCGTTGGGCGGCCTCTTTTCGGACGTGTTCGATGATGCGATCCAGCCGTTCGAGCAGAAGGGATTCCGTTCGGTGGCGGTCGAAGGCGGCGTCGAACCGGCGGGTGCGTCCGGTTCCGGCCTCCCTATAGATTACGGCGCAACTGCGAACGTTTTTTCCGCTTTTTTGCAGAAGGAGTCCGTAAAGACAGGATTGATCGGCATGGGCGGGATCCAGGTTCCATTCCGAAGGGGGGACGGGTTGGGGCAAGAGGGATTTGAGTTCCTCGACGATCCAACCGTTGCCGTTTGGGGCGGGGTAGACGCGGTCGGCCCGTCCTTCGATATGGATTTGGAGACCGCGGTAGTTCAGGTTGAGGGTAAGGGGGAGTTCCGCGAGGGTTTCGGCGTTTGGGCATGTTCGGCGTTCGTCCGCGTGAATGGCCGATCCGATGCGGCTGCGGAGGGTGGGGGAAAGTGGTCCGTTTCGGCCGGACTGAAGTGGCTCGCAAAGGAGGTCTTGGACGCTGAGGGCGAGCGTGCCGGCGGATTCGTCATATCGGATCATGAGCCGCAGTGGGGTTGGTCATGCAGCGGAATTTTGGTTTGGGGGGCTGAAACAGCGGGCGAGGTGGTCGGGGGAAAACTTGGGAGTGAAGGCGGAGACGAGGAGGATTGCGAGGATTGCGATGGGGAGGGCGACAAGGGAGGCGTCCACGTGGGTCCAGAGGACAGGTCCCGTCTGAAGGAGGGATTCGCCCTCAGGGCGGATGACGATGCCGAGGGATCGGGTTCCGAACCAGCGTTGGGAGAGGCCAAAGAGCGCCGCGGTTTTTTCCTGCATGAAGAGCATCCAAAGGACGTAGGACAGGGCGCCCACGAGCATCGCCGTCAGGGCCCCTGCGCGTGTTGCGGAACGGCACCACAAGGCGGCGGCATATACGGGGAGGAAAATGGAGGCGCAGAGGCCGAAGAAGATCGCCGTGCTTCGAGCGACGATTTCCGTTCCGGTTTTTCCCAGGATCCGTTCCATTTCCACGCCGAGGAGAAGGGCGAAAAGAATGGCCGCTACCATGCCGATACGGGAAAGGTGGAGGGTTCGGAAGCGGGCTGGAAGTCCGAGTCCTTCTTCCAGCAAGTCGCGGCCGAGCGCGGTTCCGATGACGTGGAATTGGCTGCTGAGTGTGCTCATGGCGGCGGAGAGGAGGGTAACAAGGAAGAGGATGCTAAAGAAGGGCGGCAGGGCTGCCGTGACGTACATGGGAATGATTCGTTCGACATCGCCCCCTGCTCGTTGCAATGCGAGGGTGTCGGAGGTCTCGTGGAAGAAGACATTGGTCAGCGGTCCCACGAGGTAGGCGATACCGACGGTCAGGAGGATAAAGAGAGCGCCGATGGGAATGGCGCGGTGGAGTTCGGACTCGCGGCGGACCGTCATGAAGCGCACGACGAGCTGGGGCTGGGCCAGAACGCCGATGGAAACCCCTGTCATGATGGAGCCGACGAGAGTCCACCAGAGGACGGAGCCGAAAGCGGGGAAAGCAGTCCAACCTTGGTGGCCGAGAGCGGTGAGGCGGGGGGGGACTGCGGAGTGGAGGGCGGCGAGTTTTTTGTAGGCGGCGGTCAAACCGCCCAGCCGGTAGTAGGAAAGGAGGAGGAGCGCGACCATACCGGCGGTCATCACGGCCGCTTGGAAGGCGTCAGTGTACAACACGCCTTTGAGCCCGCCCAGCACGACGCTGACGGCGACGATACCGGCAAAGAGGTAGAGTGCCTCCTGGTAGGAGAGGCCGAGATGTTCGGAGAGAAACTTGGCTGCGCTCATCAAAACGGCGGAGGCATAGAGGGGCATGAACAGAAAGATCAGAGCAGCCGAAGAGGATTGGATGGCACGGGAGCGGTAACGGCGGCCGAGCAGTTCGGGAAAAGTGTGGGCATCGAGGCGGAGCCCGAGTCGGCGAGTCGGAGGGCCGAAGAAGGCGAAGGCGATGAAAATGCCGATGAAGATGTTGGTGAAGGTGAGCCACATGAGGCCCATTCCGTACACGGCGGCCACGCCACCGAAGCCGACGATAGCGGAGGTGGAGATAAAGGTGGCGCCGTAGGAGAGCGCCATGACCCAGGGGTGGCTTCGGCGGCCGGCGAGAAGGTAGTCGGTGACGGTGCGGGTATTACGAAAGCCGCGCCAGCCGAGAAAGAGGACGATGCCGAGATAGGCGAGCACGAAGGCGGCAAGGGTGATTTTTTCCATGGCGATAGGGGCGTTTAGAGGTTTTCCTCGATTTGTCTTTCGTCTTGAGTCCAGGAGCGAACTGTTTCCTCGGGTTCGTCGGGGGAGGGGGCAGGCCGGCTTGCTTTACCTATTCCCCAGAGGACACAGATCAGCGCGCTCCACAGGGTGAAGAGATGGCCGGCGATCACTGCGGGGGAAAACAGGTTTGACATTCTGAATCTCCTTTTGAATGAGAAGGTATTATTGAACAGGGTTCATGGACGGACCAAGCCCTAAATAGTAGCAAAGCGAGCGTCATGCTGTGCAGGGTAAAAGTGGTAATTGGGTTGCGAGCATGAGGGGATGCATGATTCAACGTCAAGAGGTCGAAGGAGGCCGAATTTTTCTGCAGCAAATCCCGTTGTTCGTGTTCTGATTTGGGATGCATCCAAGCTGGGGCCGGAAGGTCATCGAGGCTTCCTTGCTCATCTTCTGCTTCCGTTGTACTATCGGAAGGTTTTGTGTTTTCACGGGGAGGCGAGCATCGAGAGAATCCATATGAAATAGTGGGAAGTCCGAGTGATGCGTATTGGGTTCAAAAAGAACAAATGGGCCACTCTCCTGGGCCTTTTGGCGGTCGGGATTTTAGGGGCAGTGCTGTCGGTTCCAAACATCCATCACAAAAGCCTATGGCTGGATGAAGCGTTTAGTTGGGAATTCTCCAAAGATATCGCCTTTCTCTGGCACGTGATTCGAAGCCGAGAAGTCAATATGGCTTTTTACTATTTATTGCTTCATTTTTGGATGAGACTTTTTGGCGAATCGGAATTAGCGATGAGGTCTTTATCGGTCCTTTTTGCAGTTTGCACACTCCCATCGATTTATTGGATCGGCCGGAGAATATGGGACGAACCGACCGGGTTAATCGCTGCTCTATTGACTGCGGCGAACCCCTATTTTTTATTTGCCTCACAGGAAGCGCGAGGCTTTGCTTTGGCCATGTTTTTAGCTGTGAATGCAACGGTGGTTCTGCTGATGGCGCAACAAGACAACCGTGCCTTTCTGTGGATTGCCTACAGTGTGCTGACGGCGCTATCGGTCTATGCCCATTATTACTCCATTCTCATGTTGGCGGTTCATGGGGTCTATGTGATGACAGGCGCGAAGCTGACCCACATCCGGCTTTTTTTCTTCAGTTGTGTCCTGATAACCTTTTTCCTGCTTCCCATCATATGGCTACAATATCGAATAGGGTTAGGTCAGGCGGATTGGTTTATTAAACCCACTTTGCGTGATATTGTTTCGCTTTCTAGAGTGCTGGCGGGTGGGATGTTGGGGGTTGCGGCAGCAAGCGCATGTCTGTCAGCAGCCGTGATGGCTGCTTTGATAATCAACCGGGGGAAGCGCCTCGGTCGCCCGACCTTTCGGGCGTGGGTTTTACCTGGGGCATGGATTGTTTTACCGGTTCTGGTTTCTTTCCTTTTTTCGGTATATATCAAGCCGGTATGGTCCACACGGTACTTTCCGTTTGCATTGCCGGGGTACACTCTTTGAATGGCGATGCTTTTCCGGCAGGTGGCATGGCCGGTGGGATCATTATTATTGGTGAGCGCTGTTGTGGTGGGGCAATCTTTTGGCATTCCCGCCGTCTATCGTCCACGGAGTGATTGGAATGCGATTGTGAAACATATCGTAGAAAACAGCCAGGAGGGAGATGGAGTATTAATTTGGCCGAATTATCACCTTGTCCCCTATACCTATGTTGTGAAGCGACATTACCAGAATGCGCCTTCTGTGGTCACCTATAAGAAGGGGGAAAAAGTTCTCATGTGGAATGACCGATGGTATCGGATGGACGAAAAGACGCTGTCGCGAATTGCGAGGAAATACAATCGAATATGGCTGGTTTCCGCCCCCGAAAAAAACGCGCATCCTGGTCACACTTTAAAAAAGGGGGTTCGCGCGTTCCAGCCGCACTATCCCATTACGCAGCACCGGACTACGATTACGAAAATTCATTTGATCAACGTCAGCAAGTCCCCCCCTTGAAAAAATCGTTGGGGTTTAGTGTGGAAGAAGGAGGGGGGGGAAAGAGTAGGGAATTGAGCTTCGGGGGTTCCCTTGAGGAGTCCCGTTTCGCGTTTTGCAGTGCAAAGGTTCCTTCCGTTTTTTGCATTGGGGGCGTGGTTTTCATCGGGGTTGACAGTGAAATGGGAAGGGGTTAACCTGTTGGGAGACGGGGAGCGAGGCTCGCCATGGGGCATGTATACAGATGGGGGATGGCCGCATGGATTGTGGTGGCTTTTTCGATTTCTGGGATTGCTGAGCCCGTCCGTGGGCGGGTGATCCACGTGGCGGATGGCGACACGCTGACCGTGCTTTGGAATGGGGAACCCCGTGTGATCCGTATTCAAGGGATTGATGCGCCGGAGACGGGGCAGCCTTTTGGAGCAAAAGCGGCATGGGTGCTGAAGGCGCTGGTGTTGGACCGCACGGTGACGCTTCGGCCCTATGAGCACGATCGGTATGGCCGGATGATTGCCGATGTGGAATCTGGCGGAAGGAATGTGGCCCTTGCGTTGGTCGAGCAAGGGTTGGCCTATCATTACACCCGCTATTCGAGCGATTCGGCGCTTGCCGTGGCGGAGCAGAAGGCCCGACAGGCGCGGGTGGGGTTGTGGAGTCAGGCTTCTCCGATTCCACCCTGGGAATATCGAGAACAGCAGCGAACGATTACCGCGACAAGGGAAGGGGATCACTCGTCGGGGATGGTCATTCAGTGGGGCGTTCCGGTCGGGGGGGCCTCGTGGGAGTCCAAATTGGGATCCTTTCCGGCTCCCTCTGCAGGCAAAGAGGTTTTTGTGCGGGGCTATTATCGGAAGGACGGAACCCACGTGAAGCCCCATTGGCGTTACAATCCGGGTCATAAAAAGGACTAACCGTTGTTGTCTTTCGGTCCTTGCCACGTGAACGGGGCCAGTACGATCGGGTGGGGAATAACGGCCGGGAGGCAGTCTTTTCGTCGTGTTTGGAGTTGACGGGCCGGTCCCATGTGGGGTACCCTTTTCGACTCTTGGCAAAAGATTCTCGGAAAGGATTCCTTTATGAAACGAACGTATCAGCCTCACAAAAAGAAACGGCAACGCAAAATCGGATTTCGGGCTCGAATGCGAACGGCCGATGGCCGCAAAGTATTGGCTCGCCGCCGCCGGAAGGGGCGGAAACGGCTGACCATCTGAGGGCGTATCCCGTGGAACGGGAACGGCCGGTGGTTCGTGAGGGGTTGGGCGGGGGGTTTCCTGGGGTGAGGGAGGAGAAGGACGAACGGCTAAGGCGTTCCCAGCGTGTGATTCGATCAGCGGATTTCGAAAAGATTTTTTCGGGAGGGCAACGATATGGTGGAAGGTATTTGACGCTGTGGGTTTGGAGAGGACCGGAAGCGGCTCTTCGAGCGGGAGTGGTGGCCAGCCGGAAAGTGGGGGGTGCGGTGCAACGCAATCGAGCGAAAAGGATGATGAGGGAAATCTGGCGACGTAACAGATCCCGTTTTGTGCTGCGGGTGGACGTCGTTCTTTCCGCTCGATCGGAAGCGCTTGTGGCGGGTTATCGGGCGGTGGCAGAGGATTTTCTTCGTTTGGCGGCGCGTGCGGGCCTTTGTTCTTTTACGGGGAACCGATGATCGGCCGTTTTGTCATTTTTTTGGTGCGTCTTTATCAATGGACGTTGTCTCCCTTTTTCAAGGGAGCATGCCGTTTTCAGCCTTCCTGTTCCGAATATTTCATTCAAGCGGTGAGTCTTCATGGCCTCTGGCGGGGAGTGCGACTTGGAGTCGGGCGTCTGTTTCGTTGCCATCCGTTTGGACCCTCCGGATTGGATCCCGTGCCGCCACCTTCATCCACACCCGGGAGAACATTGTGACTGTAAAGCGTTGGACACGATCGGATTTTATCATCATGGGCATTCTCTTTGCGCTGCTGATCGCATGGGGCCCGCTTGTTCAATGGTGGATGGGGAGTTCGCCACAGTCCCCTGAACGGCCGGCGGAGGAGAAGGGTGGTCCATCGGCAGAATCGGCTGATTTTGGTGGGGACAGTTCCAAAACAGAACCGGCGTCCTCGGCGGATCTGTCTATGGGGGCGGCACTGCCTGTCCTTCAGGCACCTGTTCAAGTCACGGCGGAAGAGGCTGTTCTTCCGTCCGAAGTCTCGGTTGCCGACCGGACGATTTCGGAAAATCTTTGGGTGCTGAGCAACGAATTGGTCCGGGTAGCCGTGAGTCGGATTGGGGCGGGTGTTGTCTGGGTCGAGATGATACCGTACCCGGAATCTCCGGACCGTCCGGACCGTTCGTTGCGGCTGGATTTTTGCGATGAACCCGCCCTGTCGTTATCTCCGCCGGTGCGAGGTAATGGCCGTCGGTTCGCCTTTGATGAGGCTTTTGCATTCGAGGGGGAGTGGCTTGAGGAAGGGCGTTCGGTTCGGCTCCATCTTACGGATTCCCAGGGGCTACGCTTGGAGCGGACATTGACACTGGAGGAAGGGTATCAGATTGTTTTGAAGGACCGATTTGTGAACACGGGTTCCGGGACGATTGTGGTGCCGGAGCATGGGTTGCGGGTGGGACCTTTGGGGGGGGCCGGGGCGATGGCCGATGCGCGCCAGGGGTACTATCTGGGTGTGGACACTCTTTCGTCCAGCGGGGGGGCGGATGTTCATCACTGGGGGGGCGGCGGCTTTTTCAGTCGGACTCCGCGATTGGCTCAATTTTTCCAGCCTCCGGAACGGCGCGGGGGGGGGTGTGAGTCGTTCAAGCCTCCGCTTCGCGAACCGTTGCCCCGGGAAATCCGGCATGGGGTGAGGGATCGGACGGACTGGTTGGCGGCCAAGAACAAGTTTTTCACGCAGATTTTGGTTCCGCGGGAAGGGTCGGCGGGATTTGTGCTTCGGGCGGAGCGTATTGTTCCTCCGACGGAGGATCCGGGACAACCTTCGACGTGGATGAAGGCGCCGGTGATCGCACGGGTGGCGGCGGAGATGACGCGCGACGGAGCCGAATTGCCGCCGGGTGGGGAGGCGGTGATGACGGCGACCTATTACGCCGGACCGAAGGAGTATCGGCGCATCGCGGATATGGGAAATCGGATTGTGGAGATCATGGAGTTCGGACGGCTACGTCCCTTGTGCCGGCTTTTGTTGGTGACGTTGAATGCGCTGTATGCGGTGATACCCAACTATGGGGTGGCGATCATTCTGCTGACGCTTCTCTTGCGGTTGATTTTTTGGCCGATTACCCACAAGAGCACCGAGAGCATGCGCAAAATGCAGGAAATCCAGCCCCTTTTGACCGAGATCCGCGAACGGTATAAGGGGAAACCCCAGAAGATCCAGGAAGAAACCATGCGGATTTATCGTGAACACAAGGTCAACCCGATGGGGGGCTGTTTGCCGATGTTGATCCAGATTCCGGTTTTTATTGCGCTTTTTAACGTCTTACGGAGTGCGGTGGAACTTCGGTACGCCTCGTTCTTGTGGGTTCGGGATTTGAGTGAACCCGAAAATTTGTTCGCGGGCCAGTTGCCGTTTGGTTCGGGGTTGAATGTTTTGCCGCTCATCATGACGGCGACCTCCATTTGGCAGAGTCATCTTTCTCCGGGCGGCGGCGATCCCGCGCAGCAGCGGATGATGACGTGGATGATGCCCTTGATGATGTTATTCATCTTTTACAACATGCCGTCGGCCTTGGTGCTGTACTGGACAGCGAACCAGGTGATCATGATCGTTCAAATGCTCTGGCAGAAGCGGCTCAAAGAAGCGCGAAGTCGGAGCTAAGGAGCCAGGGCGCATGAGCATCGAACGCGTGTTCGTCTGGGCGGGGTTGGGAGCGGCGGCGTATTTGATGGGATCGGTCCCTTTTGGCCTTTTAATCGGTCGTTTCCGTGGAGTGGATGTTCGAACCTTGGGAAGCCGGAACATCGGGGCGACGAACGTGTTTCGAACCGTGGGCAAACGGTGGGGACTTCTTACGTTCCTTTTGGATGCGGCGAAGGGGTTTGTTCCGGCGTTTTTCTTTCCACGTCTTCTGGCGCGATGGGTGCCGGCGCCGGTGGACGGGTGGGACGCGTTATCGGGCGTTTTGTTTATGGCGCTGGCGCTGGCGGGGCACACGTGGCCGGTATGGCTTCGGTTTCGAGGAGGCAAAGGGGTAGCAACAGGGGCTGGGGGGCTGCTGGGCGTTGCGCCGCTGGCGGTGGGGATTGGATTTGCGGTTTGGGTTGTCGTATTTATTCTCTGGCGGACCGTTTCGCTTGCTTCCCTTTGCGCGACGGCGGCGGTGTGCGTGAGCGGATGGGTATTCGAGCGCGAGGGAGGAATTCTGCTGCCGGCATTGCTGACGCTGATGGGGGTCCTCGTCGTTGTGCGGCATCGGGACAACATTCGCCGACTTTGGCAAGGGACGGAAAATCGGATCGCGTATCGCCGGCGGGGGTCGTCATGAGGACGGCGGTCATTGGCGATGGGGGGTGGGGAACGGCGCTTGCCCTGTTGCTCCTCGAAAACGGGCATTCCGTGATTGTGTGGAGTCCGTTTCCCGAGTATGCCGAAACCGTTCGGAAGGAGCGAACCAATTCCCTTTATTTACCGGGGGTGACGCTTCCTGAAGAGTTGGCGATCACGGGGGATCCAGCGGAGGCGGCGGCTGGTGCGGAGGCGGTTATTCTGGCCGTTCCCTCCCGTTATTTTGCCGGCGTGTTGGAGAAATTTCGAGGACAGTTCCGGCCGGACATTCTGGCCGTCAGTGTGGCGAAGGGGTTTGACCCGGCGACGGGTCGTCGGCTGAGCGAGACGGCGGAGGCGGTGCTGGGTTTTTCGGCGGTGGTGGCGCTTTCGGGTCCGAGTCATGCGGAGGAAGTTGCTCGAGAACTTCCGACGGCGGTGGTTGCGGCGTGCCGGGATCGGGCGCGGGCGGAAGGGGTTCAACAGCTTTTGATGAATCGCCGGTTTCGCGTGTATACCTCGGAGGATACGGTGGGGGTGGAGATGGGAGGGGCGCTCAAAAATGTCGTGGCGCTGGCGGTGGGGATTTGCGACGGGTTGGAACTGGGCGACAATGCCCGTGCTGCTTTGATCACGCGGGGGCTTGCGGAGATGACGCGGTTGGGCGTGGCGTGTGGCGCCGAGGCGGCGACTTTTGCGGGGTTAAGTGGGCTGGGGGATCTGGTTGTAACCTGTACGAGCCGCTGGAGCCGGAATCATCGTGTGGGCGAACGATTGGGGCAAGGGGAGCCGCTGGAGAAGATTGTCGCCGGAATGAAACAGGTGGCGGAGGGGATTCCGACCTGTCCGACGGCCCTCAAACTGGCGCGAAATCGGGGTGTCGAAACGCCTGTGATCCGGGAGGTTCATGCAATTTTATTTGAAGGGCGCAGACCGGACGACGTGCTGGCGTTGTTCATGGCGCGTCCCGGGAAACCGGAACGGCTTTGAGGGGAATCAGGGCGGTTCCGTTTACGATAGGGGGATGCGGGGGCCGGGAGCGAGCCAGGGGGCGAGACCGGTTTCCGAAGGGAGGAGGAACCGGTCAAAACAGGCATCGAGGATTTCGTTCATGTTGCGGAGAGCGATTTGTTTCTCGCCCGGTTCCGGTTCGAGTTCAAGGATTTGATCAAGGGGGGCCATATGAATGGAAGCGTTTTGGAATGCGCCACTGACAGCTCGGGTCTGCATCAGGGCCTGGTCGAGGGTACAGACGGGAACCGGGTCGCCGTTGAGCGCGCGGGCCACCGACTCAAAGGGATTGGCCGGGCGTGTTTCCGCATCGCGGGTTTCAAGGGGACGCCCTGGTTGGTGAATGGTCCAACCGAACCGGTTTCCTCCTCGTTGTGTGGTGATCGTTCCGCGTTCGCATTCGATTCGGAAAAGGGGGCCTTTTAGCGTTTGGCAGGCATGGGAGGCGGCGAAGAGGATTTCGACGCCTTCGCGGGTTTCGATGCGCAAGGCGGTTGTATCGGCGGACTCGATGGGATAGGCGCGTGCCAGTTCGGCCCTCACGGCGATCGGCAGTGCGGAGGACGCTTCGGCAGCTCCGGCCCAGAAGAGGGCGAGGTTGAGGTAATGGGCGCAGGCATTGTTAACGGGAGAATCGAAGGTCCAGACGCCGGAGACCCGAAGTTTTCCGGCCCAGTTGTTTCGGGCGTAGTAGGAGGCGCGACGGGGCCAGGCGGCCATGACGGCGATGCGTTGTACAGCCCCTAGTTGGCCGCTCAGCAGTAGACGTTTAAGGGACCAAGCCGGCGGCTGGAAGAGGTCCTGGTAGCCGATGAAGAGGCGGCCGAGGGCTTGGCGGGCGGCATTGGCAAGGGCAAGGCCGTCGGCGATATCTCCGGCGACTGGTTTCTCCAGATAGACGTGGAAGCCCGCTTCCAGTGCGCGGGAGGCGAAGGGAACGTGAAGGGGAATTCCGACGGGGAGGGTCAGAACGTCCACCTCGGAGCGGAGTTTGAGAAGGGTTTCAAAATCGGGCAGGAGGCGGACGCCTTTTTGTTCGAGTTGTGCGGCATAGGCTTCATCGAGATGGCGGGCGTGGGCAACGGCCACAGGGAACCGGATGGGGAAGCCCGAATCGAGCAGTTCGAGAAGCCAATGGATGTGGACTCGGGAAAAGCCGTGGATGCCGACGACGCCGAACGAGAGGGTTTTCATAACGAGAGGGGTTATAGCGAATCAGGGTTCAGGTTGCAAGGCGAACAATTTTCTCATGGAAGGCTGATGGAAGTCTAATTGGGCGCAACGATAGTTTGCGTATGAGTCAGAATTTCATGGGACGTGTTCGATTTTCCTGGAAGGATAAAGCGCTGTTTACGCCAGGGCCGTTGACGACAAGCCGGACCGTCAAGCAAGCGATGTTGTGCGATGTGGGTTCGCGCGACACCGCTTTTCTCGAGGTGATTCGGGATATTCGGGAGCGGCTTTGCCGTGTCGCGGGCATTTCGAGTTCTTCTTATACCGCGATCTTGATGCAGGGGAGCGGGACGTTCGGGCTTGAGGCGACCATTGGGTCGGTGATACCGGCTGGAGGAAAACTTTTGGTGGCCGTCAATGGGGCATATGGTCGTCGTTTGGTGCGCATTGCGGAAGTTTTGAAGATTCCCGTGACGGCCCTTGAGTGGCCCGAGGAGGAACCCGTGGATGCGGGGAGGGTGGAGGAGGCGTTGCGGGGCGATCGAAGCATTACGCATGTGGCGGTTGTCCATTGTGAAACGACGACGGGGCTGATCAATGATGTGGAGGCGGTGGGTGCCGTGGCCGCTCGGCAGAAACGCGTGTTTCTTGTTGATGCGATGAGTGCATTCGGGGCGATCGCGCTGGACTTTGAGAAAGCGGGAATCGCTTTTTTGGTGTCTTCCTCGAACAAATGTTTGGAGGGTGTACCGGGTTTTTCGTTTATTTTGGCGCGGAAAGAAGAGCTTGTGCGGTGCCGAGGGCGTGCCCGAAGTCTTTCGCTGGATTTGTTTGATCAATATGAAGGATTGGAACGGGATGGGCAATTTCGCTTCACGCCTCCGACCCATGCCATGCTGGCGTTTCAAAGGGCGTTGGAGGAGTTTGAAGCGGAGGGAGGGCAAGCGGCTCGGCTCGCGCGGTATGAGCGTAACCGGGACGTGGTGATGGAGGGGATGTTGGGGATGGGATTTCGGTCCTTTTTACGGCGGGAGAGACAGGGACCCATCATTTCTTCGTTTTATTATCCACGGCATCCCCGGTTTGAGTTTCGCCGGTTTTATGATGCGCTGAGTCGAAGGGGATATTTGATCTATCCGGGGAAAGTGGCTCAGGCGGAATGTTTTCGGATCGGGCACATTGGGAGGTTAGAGGAGTCCGACATGGAGGGGCTTCTGGCCGCGATTCGGGAGGTCTTAGAGGAGTTGGGAATTTCGGTTCCGTTGACGGAGGATGCATGAAGGGCATTGCAAACGGAAGAGGAGCTTTGGAACGGCCGATCCGGCTGATTGTCTGTGATTTAGCGGGCACGACGGTGGATTTTGGCAGTCGCGCGCCGGCGGGGGCTTTTGTTGAACTGTTTCGGCATGCCGGTGTGGAATGTTCGGAAGCGGAAGCGCGGGTTCCGATGGGGATGCACAAACGAGATCACATTCGGGAGATGTTGAAGCAGCCTGCCCTGGCCGAGCGTTGGCGTATCCGAATGGGGCGATCTTGGACGGAAGAAGACGTGGAACATTTGTATCAGCGTTTTCTCCCGTTGCAAACGGCATCGTTGTTGGCATTCAACCAAGTGATATCGTGCGCTTCGGAGGCGGTGGTCCAATGGCGGGCGGAGGGGAGGAAGGTGATGGCGACCACGGGTTATAACCGGGAAATGACGCGGTTGGTTGTGGAGGATGCTGCCCGCCAGGGGCTTGTGTTTGACGGGTACTGTTGCGCGGAGGATGTGGCGGCGGGCCGTCCTGCGCCCTGGATGATTTATCGGTGTATGGAGGCGAGCGGCATTTATCCGCCTTCCGCTGTGTTGGCCGTGGGCGATACGATTGCGGATATTGAGTCGGGGCGAAATGCAGGGGTTTGGACCGTGGGGGTGACACGGACTGGGAACATGCTGGGGGTTTCAGAGGAGGAAGCGGAAGGGATGGACGCTGAAGAGCGAAGGCGCCGGCTGGAACTTGCGGCGCTTAAGATGAAAGAAGCTGGGGCGCATATCGTGTGCGAGTCGCTGGGGGACCTTCCAGAGCTTTTACGCGAAATGGAATTGCGGTAAGGAGACGGTTCAACAAAGAGCGGACGAAAGAAAAGGAAACAGAAAAAGAGGAGAGACGATGATGAAGGGAAAATGGATAGTGGGATTGGGGCTGGCGTTGACGGTTGTGGCCGGCGGAATATGGCGTGGGAGCGCGAGGGCGGAAGAGATTGTGGTCTATACGGCGTTGGAAGATGACGAGTACCCGGGGTATTTGGAGCTGTTTAAAAAGAAGTATCCGAATATTCAGGTGCGAATTGTTCGAGATTCCACTGGAATTATTACCGCGAAATTCCTGGCGGAGAAAGAAAATCCCCAGGCGGATGTCATTTGGGGGCTTGCCGCGACAAGTCTTCTGGTGGCGGATCAGGCCGGTTTGTTGGTGCCGTATGCGCCGAAAGGGCTTGAACGGGTAAAACCGATGTTCCGGGATGCGGCCAATCCACCGAAGTGGGTCGGAATCAAGTGTTGGGAGACGGGCATTATCGTCAACACAGTGGAGGCGGAGAAACGGAAACTGGCGCATCCGAAGTCCTTTGCCGATCTGATCAAGCCGGAATACAAAGGGTTGTTGGTGATGCCTCATCCGGCCTCTTCCGGAACGGGGTATCTGACCGTTTCGGCCATTCTTCAATTGATGGGCGAGGAGAGGGGTTGGGCGTATATGGACCGGTTGCACGAGAACATGATGGCCTACACGCACTCGGGGTCCAAGCCGGCCCGGATGGCAGGAGCAGGCGAATGTGCCGTAGGGATTTCGTTTGGTTATCGGGGGTTGAAGCAAAAGGCGAAAGGGGAGCCTGTCGTGACCTATTGGCCGGCGGAAGGCGCAGGCTGGGATGTGGAGGCGAATGCCCTGGTCAAAAAGGCGAAGATCAAGGAGGGGGCGAAAACGTTTCTGGATTGGGCGATCGGCGATGAAGTCATGAAGCTCTACGCCGCCGTTTATCCGATCACCAGTGTCGAAACGGGGCTGCCGGTGCCGGAGGGATACCCTGCGGATCCTCTGAAGGTTCTGATTTCGAACAATTTGGTCAAGGCTGCGGCGGATCGCGATCGGATTCTGGCGGAGTGGACGAAGCGATACGACGGAAAGAGTCAGCCGAAATAAAGGCGGCGAAGAGAAACCGGCGATGGTTCTGAATTGTCTCCATCTGGTCAAGCGGTTTGGGTCCGTGACGGCGCTGGGGGATGTTTCGCTTGAAGTGCGCGAAGGAAGTTTCGTGTGCATTTTGGGGCCATCCGGTTGCGGCAAGAGCACGTTATTGAGGGTCATAGCCGGGCTGGAAACTCCCGACGAGGGCCGGGTCTATTTGGAGGGTCAGGACATCACCCGATGGATTCCGGCCCAACGGGGGTTTGGGATTGTGTTTCAATCCTATGCCTTATTTCCCAACTTGACGGTCTTGGAGAACGTGATGTTTGGGATTCGGGGGTTGAGGCGGGAGGCGCGACGGCACCGGGCGATGGAAATGCTGGAATTGGTTCGGTTATCGGACGAAATCCGGCGTTATCCTTCGCAACTTTCAGGCGGACAGCAGCAGCGGGTGGCGTTGGCGCGGGCGTTGGCGATTCATCCCCGGCTTCTGCTGTTGGATGAACCTTTATCGGCGCTCGATGCCCGGGTTCGTTCCGACCTGCGCGAAGAGTTACGGCGTCTGCACCGGGCGTTAGGGGTGACCACTGTGATGGTCACCCATGACCAGGAGGAGGCTCTTTCGCTCGCGGATGAGATTGTGGTGATGAAAGACGGGCGTATTCATCAGAGCGACCGACCGCATCGGGTCTATCGCAAGCCGGGCGATCTCTTTGTGGCCGATTTCGTTGGGGCGATGAATGTGCTCCGAGGGTGGCGGGCTGATGGGGAGGGGGTCGTTCGGGGAGGCATGAGGCTCCGGTTACGCAATGGGCATCTCGATCCGGGAGAAACCGTGATTGTGGGGATACGGCCTGAGGAAGTGGGGTTGGCCCTTGGGGACGAGGGGGAAAACGAACATTCGACGGAGGTGATATCCCTGGAGTTTCGCGGTCCGTTTTATCGTGTGCGATGCCGATTCTTGGAGGGGGAGTTGCCCTCTTCTCTGACGGTCACGGCTCACTGGCCGGCATCGGTGGTGGAATCTCAGCAAATTCGGGAAGGGATGCGGGTGCGGGTACGGTTGCCGCCGGATGCGCTTTTGGTCTATGCCGCGGGAGAGGTGGCGGAGGCGACGGTTCCGGCAGCCGTTGCGGGTTGATGGGATCGTATCGTCTCCAACGGCTGCTGCTGCTGTGTGCGGGAATCTGGCTGGTGGCGGTTGTCTTGCTTCCGCTGGGCGAGGTGGTGCGGCAGAGCCTTGCGGACCGGCAGGGGCGTTTTGTCGGCCTTTCGAACTTTGCGTTCTATCTTCGAAGTCCGTCCCTGCTGGCCACGTTGCTCAACAGCACAGCGATTTCGCTTGTGGTGACGGTGTTGGTCGTTCCGGTGGCGTTTCTTTTTGCGTTTGCGCTTCATCGGGCGGTGTTTCCGGGGAAGGCGTTGTTTCGGACGGTGATCATGGCGCCGCTCTATGCGCCGACGATGCTGTTTGGTCTGTCTTTGATCTTTCTTTTTGGGCGTCAGGGAATGATCACGACCGGCTTTTTTGGGCGATATCCGGCATTAGCGTTGGACATCGGGTTGTATGGGCGCACGGGGATTGTGTTGGGGGAATGCCTTCTGGCGATACCGCCGGCGGTGCTGATTCTTAGCGCTGCGCTGGAAAATATGGATGCCCGGCTTTTGGAGGCGGCGGCCAGCCTGGGAAGCAATTCGTGGCGGACGTTCTGGACGGTGGCGGTTCCTGCGGCCCGATATGGCCTGATCCATGCGGCGATTGCGGTTTTTACCCTATGCTTTACGGATTTTGGCGTGCCCAAAGTGGTCGGGGGGCAGACGCCGATTCTTGCGACCGAGGTGTACAAGCAGGTCGTGGGGCAGCAAAATTTTGGTCTGGGGGCGGTGATCAGCATGATGCTCCTCTCTCCCGTTCTGATTGCGACGTTGTTGGAACGGCATTTGGCGACGCGGCAGCAGGCGCTTTTCAATGCCCGGTCTGTTCCTTACATTCCCAAGCGGGCTTGGCTGAGGGATATAAGTTTTTGGACGTTTTGCGTTGGCGTGTCGGGTGCGGTTGTGGCGACGCTTCTCGTTGCGGCGTATGGGTCTTTGGTTCGCGTATGGCCCTACCGCCTGGAGTTGGGCGGGTGGCATTACCGGTTTCGTGAGACGGGTGGCGGGGGGTATCAAGCTTTTTTCAACAGCCTTCGACTGGCGGCTTGGACGAGTGTTTTTGGGACTCCTCTGACGTTTGGGCTGGCGTATTTGGTTGAGAAGACGCGGGGATGGGATCGGTTCCGGCGGGCGGTGCATGGGCTGGCCCTTCTGCCCCTTGCGCTTCCCGGTCTTGTGATCGGCATTGCCTTCATCTTTTTTTTCAATGCTCCGAGTCTTGGATACGGGGTGGCGGTTCCGAATCCTTTTCGAGGACTTTACAACACGCCGGCTCTGATTGTGCTCAGCCACATCGTTCATTTTTTGACCGTCGCGTATTTGACGGCGATGACGGCACTTCGGCAATTGGATCGGGAATTCGAGGCCGTGTCGGAGGCCATGGGGGTTTCGTTTGTGGGGACCGTATTCCGCGTGACCGTTCCGATCTGTCTTCCGGCGATTATCGAAATTGCGCTCTTCTTTTTTGTCAATGCCATGGCCAGCGTTTCGGCCGTCGTCTTTCTACGGCCGCCGGGTTATCCGATTGCGTCGGTGGCGGTTGTCAACATGGAGGATGCGGGGGACGTGGCGCCGGCGATTGCGATGTGCATGCTGATTTTAGGTGCGAATCTTCTGGTTCGTGGGTTAGGCGAGGGGTTGCGGCTTATGGTCCGCCGTCGGCAACGATGGAAGCGGGCGTGAGGGTGGATTTGTTCGCCGCGGCGGTCAAGGGAAGCGCCGGTCCAGTTCGGCGCGGACCATGGCGACCCAACGGCGGATGCGGTCCGGATCTCCTTCGACGGTTTCGACATCTTTGAGTGTGATATCGAAGCGACATTCCTGCAGGGCATCGAGGTCTTTTGCGAGGAGGGCGCGGGCGCGGTCGAGGCTGGATGCGGGTCCGACCATGAGGGCGGGATGGGGACGGTAGGTGATGACGTAGTCCGTTTTGATCTGCTCGGCGCAACGTGCCACATTGGCGGCGGGTGCGACGGCGATCCGCCGGAGGTTGGGAATCTGCCGGAGCATGGCGATTTTGTTTGTCATGTCTTCGCAGCAGCCGTAGGCGACGAGGCCGAAGGGGGCGAGGATGGGCATTTGGTAGCGAAGAAGAAATTCCTCATGCATCGGGGGCGAGACGAGGGTGAACTCCTGGGCGGCCATGAACGTCCAGAGTTGGCGGCGGGAGACCGGCCGATCGTCGGGCGAGGGGTCGGGCAGTTCTTCCGAATAGGGCATGGCTTGATTCATGTGGTGAAAAAGGCGCCAGTGGCCGGCCTGTTCGGCTTCGTCGTGGCACTTGAGGACGCCGTCGGAGAGAAATTTCATGAGATGGTGGAGCCATTCGGGGTTGTCCATCATATCGAGCATGAAGTGCTCGATGCCGCGAAGCTGACCCAGAATGGTTGAAAGGTCTGCCATCCACATTCTGCGGACGGGGCCGCGATCGACAATGATGGGCAGGAGGTCGCCGAGGAGGTCCTGAACTTTGGAAAACTGCGCAGCCGTTTGGGCTTCATCCACTGCGTGGCGGGGGATCTGGAGTTGGTTGATGTCGTCGAGGGTTTTGATTGGATAATCCATTTTGTAGGAACCGCGGGGTTCCTCGCTTTGGCGGCGTGTGCCGGAGACACCCCATTCCCAGCCGATGCGCACGGCGGGCAGGGTCAGCCAGGGCTCGAAAATCGAGTCATCATTCAGCGAATGCCAGAAGAGGCAGAATCGAAACACTTCTTCCCATCTGCGAAGGAAGGGATCGGTGCAGAGACACTGGGAATGCGGCATTTCTGACCAGGCGAATGCCCGGATATAGATGGGGGGGCGGACGGGTTTGAGGCTGTTAAGCCGGCGCCAGAGGGCGCGCCGGTCTTGCTGAACGGGTTCGGCGCAAATTTCGAGATAGCGGCGGCAGAGATCGCGGACGAGTGAACGTTCGTCATTCATGGAGTCAGTGATATTTCTTTCCTATTGTTCGGTCAAGTGTTAACAATCCGTCATGCGGGAGTGTCGGTTTGAAAAGGAGATTGCCGCTTTCGAGGAGGAAGACCGTCGGAGCCCTCCCCAGTCGGGGGTTATCCTGTTTGCCGGCAGTTCGAGCATTACGCGATGGAACCGGCGATTATCGACTGACATGGCGCCGTTGAGGGTGGTGGGTCGGGGATTTGGGGGGAGCACGATGGCGGATCTGCTGGGGGTATGGGAGCGGATTATTCCTCCGTGGCAGCCGAATGCCGTCGTGGTGTACGAAGGGGACAACGATTTGGCGGGGGGGCGCTTGGTGGAAGAGGTTCGAGAGGATTTTGAGCATTTTTTCACGGCGTTATTCTCATGGCGTCCCGGGTTGCGTGTTTATGTGTTGGCCGTCAAGTTCTCGCCGATTCGCCGTTCGCTCTGGCCGCTCATGCGGTCCCTCAATGCCGTTTTGGAGGCACGCTGTCGTTTCGATTCCCGCCTGATGTTTATTGATACGGCTGCGTCTCTTATGGATCATGCGGGCGAACCACGGTTGGAGTTCTATGCCGCGGATGGGTTACACCTTTCGGAGGCGGGATATGCCGCATGGCGCGAGGTCATTCGGCCGGTTCTGATGCGCTGGGAGCTTCAGGAGACCGTGAACCCATAAACGCGGGAGTCTGGACTTCCGCGGGTATCTTCGAGCGTGAAGCGGACGGCATCCAACTCTCGTCCGACGGCGAGGCGGTGATGTCGTCTCCGGTTGTCGTCCGTTCGGAAGAGGAGGTGCCGGTCATGTCCGACGATTCCTTCGATTCGGAAGGCTTTAGGCATGGCGGGGGGGACATGGTATTGGGCGGTCCCGCCCTTTTCGAAGATCATGCCGATCTGTTTTTCCATACCGGTATCGAGCACGAGTTCGACCTCTTGCACCAGGGTTCGGCCGGGGAGGCGGTATTCGATCCAGTCGCTTGGGCGTGCGATCCAGGCGTGGGGATCGGATTCGATTTGGCGTGTAAAGCCGTCGCGGACGGGTTCGGGATTTCCGGAGGATGCGAGAAGCGAGGATTCGCGGGTCAGGCGGGAGAAACGGCGGGGAACGCCGGGGAGATAACAGTCGTCTTCGAGAAGCATCTGTTGGAGTTCGGAGATGGCGGCAGCGCCGACCTCCCGAGGGGTTTGGTGGTGGTGAGCGGCGAGGGCGGCGGCGGTTCCCACCGCTTGTCCCATGACGGCGCAGGTCCCCATGACTCGGGTGCTGCTCATCGCGGCGTGGGTACACGAGGCGTTGCGGCCTGCGCAGAAGAGATTTTCAATGGTTCGCGAGTAGAGGCAGCGGTATGGAATGCCGTAGGGAGAGGGGGCAGGGTGGAAGATTGTGGACTTACGGCCGAGCGCACAGGCGTGGAACCCTGCCGGGTCGTGATCGTCCATGCTCCATCCGCCGTAGGCGACGATATCGGGAAAAGGTCCTCCGGTTTCGATATCGTGTTGCGTGAGGATGTGATCCCCCTCGTAGCGTCGGCTTTCCCGCTTGGCGGGTAGCATCTGGATCCAATCGAGGGCCCAGTTGGCCGATTCGGGGTGGGCGCCGCTGTTTTTGATATGGTCCCAGATGCCCAGGACGAGCTGATGTAGTTGAATGCGGAGGGATTCCGTATCGTGGAGAGCGTCCTGTTCGCCGCCGAGTTCGATCCACCAGTAGCCGTATTCCCAGTACCCGTGGCCGCCGGAGCCATAGGGCAGATCGTCGCAGCGTGCAATACGTGGGGTGCCGGGGGGCGGCGAGAAGGGCTGAGGTGTGGGAAAGGGACGGGCTTGGAAGAGGCAGGTTATTCCCATGGTTCTCGTATCGGCCTGTTCCGGCGCGATGGATTCTCCGAACTCGGCGCGCGCCTCGCGGCCCATTCGCCAGGGGGCGCCGGTGAGGGGGGCGAGAATGCTATCGCCTGAGCAGTCGGCGAAGAGAGACGCCCGAACGGTATGGCGGGTTTGGGTGGTGAGTTGCCAACCGGTGATGGAGAGGATGCGGAGGCCGTCCATTTCGGCCTCTTGGCAGGTGCAGTTCAGCAGGAGGGTTAGGCGAGGTTCCTCCTGGGCTTTTCGAAGCAGGAGCAGATCCCAGAGCGAAAAGCTGCGCTGGGGGTTTTCGAACAGGTTGTCGAGGCGGATTTCTTCCAAAAGGCCGGTCTCGCGCATATGGGGGATACGGCCGGAGCGATCCGCGCCGCACACGTGCATGCGGCATTCGCTGGAAGCGTTTCCGCCCAGCATGGGCCTATCCTGCATGAGGACAACCCGGGCGCCGCGCCGGGCGGCGGCCACGGCAGCGCAGAGACCGGCCATGCCTCCGCCGACCACGCAGAAATCGGCCTCATGGAGGACGGTTCGGAAAGGGGTTTTCGCGGTGGCGCGTTTCATCAAACGTTCTCTTGGAGGACGAAGCGGCCTTCCTTGTATTGAACGAAGGGGTCGCGGCAACCGGTGCGGAAACCGGCGGGATCGAGGCCGAGCAGTCGAGCAGGATTTTGGAAACCGACCTGCCAGAGTTCCGATTCGGAGAGGAGGCCGAGTCCGGCGAGGTGGTTCATGCAGTCCAGCATGCAGGCCGAGGAACCGGCGAGGCTTTGAGATTTTTCGGAGGAGATTTTCCCTTGCGCATTGATGGTGACCGGGAGGCCGAAGGTTTCATAATGTCCGGGGGGAAGTCCGGCAAGAGGGCTTGCGTCGCTGGTCACGATGAAATGGGAAGGGGTTTTGGCGCGCAGCGCGACTTTGATGAAATCGGCGGGAAGATGGTGGCCATCGGTGATGAAGAGTCCCACCAGATCGTCGCAGGCCAATTGCCACCAGAGGGGATTTTCGTGGCGGTGGATCAGATTGGGGCATCCATTGCCCAAATGGGTAGAGAGGCGGGCACCTGCGGTGACGGCCTGTTCCATCTGCGCGTCGGATGCGGCGTGGTGGCCGATCGAGGCGACGACCCCTTGGTGGGTGACATGGCGAATGAGGTCCAGCGCGCCGGGGCGCTCGGGGGCGAGGGTCAGGATGCGGATATGGCCTTCCGCCCATTCCTGATACCGATCGAACACGGCGGGCGATGGATCCTGAACGAAGGGGCGGGGGTGGACGCCGATCGCGCCGGGTTCCGGGGAGATGAAGGGGCCTTCGAGATGGATGCCGAGGAGGTGTGGGGCAAGTTCGGGATCGCGCATAGCGCAGGCGAACAACGGGAGGACATGGCGGTAGCAGGCGGGGTCGCCGGTGATGACGGTGGGGCAATATGCGAGGGTGCCGCGTGCTACGAGGAGGCGGGTGACGGTTCGGATCGCCTCAAGGGTCAGGTCCTGGGAAGTAAAAGAGATCCCCAGTCCGCCGTTGACTTGCAGATCAATAAAACCTTTAGGGGAAGCTGTGCTCATGGAAATTACGATAGCTCAGGGCGGATCACCTTACCATGTTGAGACGGCGTGGTCAACGTCAGTTGCGCAGGGAGGTTTTTTGGCGGCGAACGGGAAGGTTGCGGACGGGGGGATCGAAAGGAGGCAACGAAGACTGTTAAGAATCAACCTACGGTTCCTGCGACTTTTTTGGGATCTCAAACGGCCCAGCCGTTGGACTTGTCCTTAGGGAATAGGAGGTGATGGGACCATAGAAATATTAAAGCGTCAACCAGCGTCGGTCGAGGTCCAGATTGCGCAGCCCCAGTTCTCGCGCACGGGCGACAACTTTTTCGTATTCTTTGAGGGTCAAGCGGCGGGACAGTTCCGGATAGTCAAACGCTTTGTAGGCGGGATGATATTGGCTCATCAAATTGAGATAGGTATCGAGAGGGAGTTGAGCTGCGATCCATTCGACGATCGCGATCGAGTCGTTTATGAGGTTCGGCATAATCAGGTGACGAATTATGAGCCCGCGGCGGATGAGGCCGTCGGCGTGCGGTTGAGCGATGCCCACTTGGCGATTCATTTCGAGGAGGGCGGCTTTGGTGATTTCCGGGTAGGAACGAGCGCCGGCCGAGTATTTCGCCGCCGTTTCGCCGTCGCCATATTTGAAATCGGGGAGGTAGATATCCACGATGCCTTCGAGTTGTTTGAGCAGGTCTATTTTTTCCCAGCCGCAGGTATTGTATACGATAGGGAGTTGGAGTCCGCGGCTTACCCCGAGGTCCAATGCCTTGAGAATGTGGGGGAGGTAATGGGTAGGGGTCACGAGATTGATGTTATGGCAGCCGCGGGTTTGGAGGGAAAGCATCAGGTCAGCGAGTTCGGAAATTGATCGGCGCGTTCCCCTTCCGAGGTGGGAGATTTCCCAGTTCTGACAGAACACGCAGCGGAGGTTGCAGTGACTGAAAAAAATGGTTCCTGACCCTCCTTTGCCGACCAAGGGTCGTTCTTCGCCGAAGTGGGGGAGGGCGGAAGAGACGATCAGATCGGCGCCGGGGGCGCGGCAGAACCCTTGTTTGCCGAGCAGTCGGTTGACGCCGCATTGTCGGGGGCAGAGTTGGCAGTGAGCGAGGGAATCCCAGAGGGTATCGGCTCGGAGGCGGAGGATCCCCTGTTCATGTAAGGCAAGGTAAGCGGGTTTAAAGGGGAATGTCGGAGGGGATGCAGTGGAGGAGGGGGTTGCATGGGATTCGGCGGCCCGGGAAACGGACGCTGCAAAAAAGCGGCCCAAACCTGTGCATAGGGCGAGTGCGCCCGTTTGTTGAAGAAATTGGCGTCGGGTTAGCGTGGGTGCGCCGCGAGGGTTAGGGTCTGGGGTTGCGATATTCATCTATATTTTTGCCTTGGATGGGGTTGTGATTCCACTGGACGAAACTTGCGACTTTAAGCGTGCCGAGTGCGAGAAGGGTCTGTTCGATTCCCAGGAGGGGGAAAAGAAAAATGGGAACTGCTGCTGCGGTTATCCAGCCTCCGAAGAGGTCGGCGGCATAGAGTGAGGCGCTGCGGGGGAGGTGCGACGGAAGGGGAGGGGAAGTCCACACGGCGACAGCCATAGAGAACTGGGCTCCGGTAATGGCACCGGCCAGGAAGGCGAGGAGGAGAAAGGACAGGGACGCGAGGGTTTCGGCGTTGGGGGCCAGAAGGGATAAGCCGTGAAGAAACAGAGGGAAGGCAAGAACCATTCCCGCGACGGAGGCATCGAGGACGACGAGACGTGTGATTCTGTTGGGTGGAGATGGAAGATGGCGACGGCTCCACTCGGCGCCACTGGCGGCTCCTCCCATAAAGGCGGCCAGGAGTCCAGCCATCCATCCATAGATATAACCGAAGGTGGATTGGAACGCCAGGAGGGTTGCAAGATCCATCGCCATTGCGGCGGCTCCGGTTGTTCCGATCGTCCGAAGGGTTGTGTTCGAAGCGGGTGCTGAAGGACGCCGACGGGCGGCAAAGGCCAGGGCGACAATCCCTGCCATTCCTCCCCAGAGGAATATGCGGAGGCCGGGAACGTGTAGATTCAATGAGCGCCAGAGATGAGCGGCCGAAGGCGCATGGATAGCCAGCCAACGTCCCATCGTGTGATAGACGGCGATGGGATGGAAGTCGCGGTTGATTCGGGACGGGCGGTCTGCAATTGTCTGATGGAACCATTCATGCCAAAGGGGATGGAGACGTTGTTCGAGGTGCCAGGGGACCGGAGTCCCCTCGAACAGGTGTCGTTCTGCCGCGCGGGAAAGGATCTGGTCGGTGTTAAGGTCAGGGAGAGGCATTTCCGCTGCCAGCAGCACCGTACGTCCTTCGCCGGGAAAGGCCCTCACATGAGGGAAGACGGCGTGAAGTGTGTGGTAGAGGGTGTGGTAGAGATCTTTCGTTTCGTCGGGTAGGAAGCTCAAGCCTCCTCGCATTCTCAAGGCCACGATTCCGCCGGGGCGCAGCCGCCGGCGGACGAGGGAAAAAAACTCATAGGTGAAGAACCGATTCAGTTGAAGCGTAGTCGGGTCCTCAAAGCCGATCAGAATCACGTCATAGGGTTCGGGAGCGAGGCGGAGGAAACGGCGAGGATCCATGAGCACTACGCGGACGCGGGGGTCGGTCATTTCTGCGGTGGTGATGGGGGAGGGGAAAGCGGTTAGAAGTTTCAGGAGAACAGAGTCTAATTCGGGGCAGTCCACGTGTTCGATAGAGGGATGGGAAAGCAGTTCATGGATAAGTCCTCCCCATCCTCCTCCCGCAACGAAGAGGCGGCGGGGCGAGGGATGGAGGAGGAGAGGGAGGTGAGCGAGGGTCTCGGTCTCGGCCCGGTTGGGGATAGGAATCATGGCGACCACTTGATTGTTGGCGACGAAAGTGTAGTGGCCTTGATTTTCAAGCACGCATACCATTGCATGACGAGAGGGTTGTGCGTGAACCAGCCGCATGTTACCCCACTGTTTCTGAAGGGAGTCGCGGTGAAGGAACTCATCGCCTCGGAGGAAAAGCATCAGCATGCCGGCGGAGGTCAACAGGGTTGCAAGGGTAAATGCGGGAGAGAGGATCCTGCGTGGATTCTCACGAGCATGAGGTGCGAAGGCAAGTCCGAGACAGGTCAAGCCATTTAGGATTGCGAGTCCTAACGCGATCGAAAAAGCGTTCCAATGCGGAACAAGGAAAAAGATTCCCAGGATGGCGCCCAGAAGCGTTCCAGCAGTTTCCAGAACGTAAACACGGCCGACCGTCAGGGAAGATTCCGACATGCGTCTTTGCGCGAGGTGGCATGCCAAGGGGAAGAGGGCGCCATGAAGGAAAGCGAGAGGCGCGACCAAAAGGAAAGAGGAGCCGAGAATCCACGCAGGCGAGAGGGTTTCCCCCAGCGGGGTTCCTGCGCCCAGGCGAATCCATCGTGCGGCGAACAGCGTGAGGGGTAGAAGCAAGCAAAAGGAGGCTGTGGTTGCAACGAACAGAAGGAGAGGATTCCGACTCCGAGCCCATCGGGATTCCGCCGTTAAACAACCGACGGCTTCACCGGCCAGCCATTGTGCAATCATCCATCCGAGCGTGAGCTCATTGCCTTCAAAGGCAACCAGCAGTTCCCTGACGAGTAAAATTTGGCCGGTCAAGCCGCTGAAGCCTTGCGTGAGTACTCCCAGATCCAATGCTGATACAGAAAGGAGTCTCGGGCGGGGCTTCATCTTTTTGATTTTACCAATATTTGAATGGAAGCGGCAAGGCATCCCGAATCCATCTTCTGCCTTACCCGTGGAGAAATCCATTGTCGCGAGGCGAGGGGAAGGGCAATCGGTGGCAAACCGCCGGGATCAAGGCATTTCGTTTTTCGAACGCTACGTCAAGGACACGGCGATTCGTGTCCCTTCTTTTTGGCGCATCGTCTGCTTGTCGGCGTCCTTGGCAACGTGCGTTTTTCCCAACGCCCATCCGGGAAATCTCCCCGAGTTGATTTCCCATTCTCTGCCGTTCCGGCGGGGGAGAGGGAAGCGGCAGTTTCGTGCTTGCTAGGCGGAAGCAATGCCATCTATAGTTTCGAGAATTGCGTTTTAGCCCGAGGGGAGCGGAATGACACATTTGCGTTATTTTGATGAGGATTGGGACGAGATTCGCGATCTTTATACGGCCTGGTGGACCGGCCGGAAGCCCCACCGGCCGATTCTGGCGGTTTCCGCGCCCCGCGAAAAGCCGATGGCATGTCCTGCGGCCCCTCCTTCTCCTACCGATCCTCGCGAGGCGTGGTTGGATTACGAAGGGAACGCTCGGCGGTTCGAAGCGGTGGTGGCCTCTCATTTTCACGGGGGATGCATGGTGCCTTACATCACCCCTTCGTTGGGGCCGGGCGCCTTGAATATTTATCTCGGTTCTCGGCCGATCTTTGCGCCTCAAACGGTTTGGTACACGCCGGTTTACAAGGATCCGGCGCAGGCGACCCTGGCGTTTCAACCGGACAATGAATATTGGCAATGGACGCTTCGGGCCACCGACCATTTTTTGAAGGAGGGAATGGGCAAGTATTTGACGGGGTTGCCCGATTTGATTGAAGGATTGGACATTCTTTCGGAGCTTCTGGGAACGGAGGAACTGTTGACTTATCTCCTGGACTGTCCGCAGGAGATTCACCGACTTCTTGGAGAACTCGATTTGATTTATTGGCAAGCGTTTGATCCTCTTTATGAGAAGGTTCGCGATGATCGGAACGGCAACTTTTTTATCGCCTTCCAGATTTGGGGTCCCGGCAAAACGCTTAAAAGCCAATGTGATTTTTCGGCGATGATTTCTCCGGCGATGTTTGAGGAGTTCGTCTGCCCATATCTCGAGCGCCAGTGTGCGCGAGCCGATTTTTCGGTATTCCATTTGGATGGGCCTCGGTGCATTGCCCATCTGGACCTTCTTCTCAAAGTGCCCTCGCTCACGGCGGTCCAATGGACGCCCGGGTATCCGAATCCTGCGCCCAGCGATCCGGTCTGGTGGGACGTGATCTGGAAGAAAGTTTATGCGGCGGGCAAGTCGGCGCTGGTCCTGGGCGTTCCGCCGAAGGAAGTCGAACCGTTTTTGAAACAGTTTGGCTGGGCGCGGACGTTTATCGGTACGGCTGTTTCAAGCGAAGCGGACGCGAAGCGTTTGTTGCGCGAATCGCGGACGTGGGGTGGGTGAATAGGCTGGAATCCTGAACCCATTTTTTTTATATTGGGCTGGTTATTCGGAATGCCGAAGGGAGGAAAATGCGATGGCATCATTCCGTTTGAAGTTGGGGGTCAACATTGACCATGTCGCGACGCTTCGTCAGGCGCGCGGCACATCGTATCCTTCGGTGACGGAGGCGGCGCGTGCTTGCGAGGAGGCGGGGTGTGATGGGATCACCGTCCATTTGCGGGAGGATCGCCGGCACATACAGGATGAGGACGTGCAGTCTTTGCGGCGTATGTTGCGGGTGCCCCTGAACTTGGAGATGGCGGCTGTGCCGGAGATTGTGCGGTTTGCTTGCCGGGTTCGGCCTGAGGAATGTTGTCTTGTTCCCGAGCGGCGACGGGAACTGACGACGGAGGGGGGGCTGGACGTTGTGGGGTGGGGGGCGGTGCTGGTTCGGGCTGTTCGGCGTCTGCTCGAGGCGGGTATTCGGGTGAGCCTTTTCGTGGACCCGGATCCAGACCAGATCCGGGCGGCGGCGGAGACGGGCGCTCCCTGCATTGAACTGCATACGGGCCGCTATTGCGACGCACGGGAGCCGGCCCGGGGTCGTGAACTCGAGCGGCTCATCCAGGGGGCGAAGTTGGCTCATGCGTTGAAGCTGCAGGTCAATGCGGGGCATGGGATCAATCTGGCGAACGTTGGGGGAATACTGGAAATTCCCCATCTCGACACCTTGAACATCGGTCACAGCATTGTGGCGCGGGCGATTTTTGTGGGACTGAAGGCGGCGGTACGCGAGATGCGGCACGCGCTTCGGACCTATGCGGGAGGCCGGGTTTGACGCGGTGAGTGTGATCGGGACAGGGATTGACCTGGTGGAAATCGCCCGTTTTCGTGAGACGTTGGCGCGTTGGGATGCGCGCTTCAAGGACCGACTTTTTTCGCCGGGCGAACAGGCGTACTGCGACGCGACGGCCGCGCCGTGGATGCACTATGCGGCGCGGTTCGCGGTCAAGGAGGCCGTGGCGAAGGCCTTTCAAACCGGCATCGGGTCCCGCCTGAGCTGGCTCGACATTGAGGTGGTGCGTGATCCTGAAAGCGGTGCGCCTTCGGTACGGCTGAGCGAGAATGGCCGCTTACTGGCGGCTTCGCGGGGCGTGAGCCGGGTGATGGTGAGCATTTCTCATACGGCTCATTATGCGGTTGCCCAGGCGATTTTGACGGGGGGGGAGGACTGCGAATTCGAACCAAGGGGCGGAAGCAGATGAAAACCGTTTCAACGGCGCGCATGCGCGAAATCGAAGCCCGGATGGCCGCGGAGTACGGCGTTACGACTGAAATGCTGATGGATCGCGCCGGTTACGGTGTGGCGCATGAGGTTCGAACGCTGGCCGATCGGGCGGGTTTTACCGATCCGCTCATCCAGATTTTTGCGGGGCGAGGCAACAACGGAGGGGATGCCTTTGTGGCCGCCCGTTATCTGGCGGAGGAGGATTTTTCCGTCGAAGTGCTTTTGGCGGGATCCGAGCGGGATCTCGAGGGTGACGCGCTGCGTGCCTTTCACCAAATCAAGGAAGGGAAGGTCAAATTCACCGAGGTGCCGACGCGGGGCGATTGGGACCGTCTTCAACATGAATGGCCGGGCGGGGACATTCTGGTGGACGGATTGTTGGGGACGGGACTTTCGGGACCGGCTCGCGGTCCCATTGCGGGGGCCATCCGCTATATCAACGCGAACGCCAAGCGGGGATTTGTTGTTTCGATTGATGTTCCTTCCGGGATGAATGCCGACACGGGAATTGCGCCGGGCGACGTGGTCTGGGCGGATCTGACGGTGGCGATCGGTCTGCCGAAGGTCGGCTATCTTTCGCCTCGCGCGTTGGAATATGTGGGGACCGTGACGGTTGCGGACATTGGAATTCCCTGGGACCTGATGGAATTAGCGGACGGTCCGGTGGAGCTTATTACGGCGGCGGATTTGAGGGCGATGATTCCTCGGCGACTGCGGAACACGCACAAGGGGAGTTACGGTCACGTGTTGATTCTGGCCGGATCGGCGGACTATCCCGGCGCGCCGACCTTGGCGTTGGCGGGCGCGGTTCGATCGGGGGTGGGACTGGCGACGGCTTATGTACCTGGATCGCTGGCGATTTCGGTTTCGGCGGCGCTGCCCGATGCGATTGTGCGGTCAGCTCCGGCCACGCCGGCGGGAACGATGTCGGCGGCGTTTTGGGATCATCTTCGGCCTCGGCTTTCCGATTACTCGGCGATTTTGATTGGACCGGGTATGACGCCGCATCCGGACGTTCGGACGTTGGTGGAACGGCTACTGGTGGAATGTCGGGTTCCACTGGTATTGGATGCGGATGCGCTGAACGTCCTGGAGGGGGACGCGGCGCGGGTGGCGGAGGCGGCAGGACCTGTGATTCTTACGCCGCATCCGGGCGAGATGGGGCGTCTGCTGGGATGTTCGACGGCTGTGGTGCAGGAGGATCGCGAAGCGGCGTCGCGGAAGGCGATTGAAAAGACGAGCGCCATTGTGGCGCTGAAAGGTGCCGGCACGTTGGTTGGAGCGCCCGGTCGGCCCCTTCATCTTAATCTGAGCGGGAATCCGGGAATGGCGAAGGGAGGGACGGGGGACGTTCTGGCGGGGTTGATTGCGGGGTTGGCGGGGCAGGGGCTTGAACCGTTCGATGCGGTGCGTGCAGGCGTTTATCTTCACGGGCAAGCGGGCGACAGTGTCGCGCTAAGGGGGTCGCAACAAACGCTGTTGGCGAGCGATCTGGCGATGGAACTGACGGGGGTCTTTCGTGAAATCATGCTGCGCTGAACGAAAGGAATTGTTTCATGAGCCAGGAAATCGCGCCGAAAGACCGGTCTGCCGGCGCTGCTGTTGAAGCGTTGCTTGCGATCATGGCACGGCTGCGGGGGCCTGGGGGTTGCCCGTGGGATGCCCGACAGACCCTGGAGACGCTCAAGGCGTTTCTCATTGAGGAGGCTTACGAGGTGTTGGATGCGCTCGAGGCCGGAGATCCGGCTGCGCATCGGGAGGAACTCGGCGATTTGCTGCTTCAGGTGGTGTTTCAGGCGCGGGTGCGGGAGGAGGAGGGTGCCTTCACGTTTCGGGACGTCGTGGAAGCGATCATTGGCAAGCTGATTCGCCGGCATCCCCATGTTTTTGAAGGCGCGGACGCGCGAACGCCGGAAGCGGTGCTGAAACGATGGGAAGCCATCAAGGCGAGCGAAAAGGGCGGGGTGGGTCGGTCCGTGCTGGCTGGCGTGCCGCGTCATCTTCCGGCGTTGCAGCGCGCCCAGCAGGTGCAGGGGAGAGCGGCGCGGGTGGGTTTCGATTGGGCGGAAGCGCGGGACGTGGCGGCCAAGGTTGCGGAGGAATGGGGGGAAACGAGGGAGGCTCTTGAGAATGGGGATCCGCAGAAGGTTGAGGAAGAAATCGGCGATTTGCTTTTCGCGGTGGTCAATCTTTGCCGGTTTCATGGCGTTCAGGCGGAACAGGCGTTGGACCGTGCGACGGGCAAGTTTGTGCGCCGTTTTCAGGCGATGGAAGAACGGCTTCGGATGCGGGGGGAAGCGCCGGAAGACCTCTCTCTTGCCGAATTGGATGCGCTATGGGAGGCGACGAAGCGGGAAGAGCGGGCTTGAACCGCGCAACCCGATCGGCCAGAATGGGGACGAACGAAGGGCAGGAGCATGACGGACGAGCGCAATCTTTTTCGCGAGCAGCGGCTGGCGAACCGACATCGGCTCGAGGCGATGGGCATCGCCCCTTACGGGGATGCGTTTCCACGGGAACGGATAGTTGAGCTGGCGGCCCGTTTCCGGGAAGGGGAGTCCGCCCGAATTGCGGGCCGGTTGGTGCTCATTCGGAACATGGGCAAGAGCACGTTTGGGCATCTTGATGACGGGACGGGCCGATTTCAGATTTACCTTCAGAAGAACGAGGTAGGTGACACGGCTTACGAGGCGTTTCGGTATCTTGATCCCGGCGATTGGATTGGGGTGGAGGGAGTGTTGTTCGTGACCCGGACGGGGGAACGGACGCTTCGGGTGGCGCGCTGGACGATGTTGTCCAAAGCGCTTCTTCCTCTTCCGGAAAAATGGCATGGATTGCGCGATGTCGAGCAGCGTTATCGCCAGCGGTATCTGGATTTGATTGCCAATCGGGAGGTGCGAGAACTTTTCTGTCGGCGCAGCGCCCTGATTTGGGAGATTCGCCAATTTTTGCATACCGATGGGTTTATGGAGGTGGAGACGCCGATGCTTCAGCCTCAGGCCGGCGGTGCGGCGGCGCGTCCTTTCTTGACCCGGTATCATGCGCTGGATACCGACATGGCGCTTCGGATTGCTCCGGAATTGTATTTGAAGCGATTGTTGGTAGCAGGGTTCGACCGCATTTTCGAGTTAAATCGCAATTTTCGGAACGAGGGGTTGGATCGGACGCACAATCCCGAGTTCACGATGTTAGAGATTTACGAGGCTTATACGGACGTGCGCCGCATGAAGGATCTTGTGCAGGCGTTGATTCTTCGGGTTGCGGATCGGGTCTATGGGAACCGAACGGTTGGGAAGGGGGAACAGGCGATTCGGCTGGATCCGCCGTGGCGGGAGGTGAGTTATCGGGATTTGGTGAAGGAACGGATGGGGGTGGACTGGTTCGAGTTGTCGGTTGAAGCGGCGCGTGCGCGTGCTCGGGCGGCGGGGCTCGAGGTGCCTGCGGACTGGGATCATCTGCTCATCACCCATGAAGTCTATGAAAAACTGATTGAACGCACCTTAATACAGCCGACATTTGTCACCCGCCTTCCAGCGGCTCTTCTTCCTTTGGCGCGACCCTGTGCGGACGATCCCGCGACGGCGGATGTTTTTGAGTTGGTCATTCGGGGGCAGGAGATAGCGCCGGCCTACACGGAGATGAACGATCCGCTGCTTCAACGGGAAGCGTTTCTTCGCCAGGCGGGGAACAATCTGCAAAAGGTGGACGAGGATTTTCTGACCGCGCTGGAGCATGGGATGCCGCCGGCCGGCGGCATGGGGGTGGGCATTGACCGGTTGGTCATGATCTTGAGCGGGGAGGAAGCGATTCGGGACGTCATTCTCTTTCCCCAGCTTCGGCCCCGCAACGAGGGATGAGGCGATGCCGTTTCCGTTGTTTTTGGCCCTTAAGTATTTGAAACCCCGGCGGGCTTACTTTTCGGTCATCACCCTGATTTCTCTTTTGGGTGTCCTGTTGGGGGTAGCGCTTCTCATCATCGTCCTTTCGGTAATGACGGGTTTTGACGACATGTGGAAGGAGAAGATTCTGGGGTTTAACGCGCACATTACGGTGGGGGGTTCGGAGGTGCTGCATCAGCCGATGGAACTGGCGGATCGGATTGCGAAAGTGCCTGGGGTTCGAGCGGCCGCGCCCTATATTCAGGGTCCCGTCATGATTCGGCATGCGGGGGCGCTCTATACCCCGATTCTTCGGGGGGTAGACCCTGAGCGCGAGAGGGGGGTTAGCGCGGTGCCTTCGCATTTGGTAGCGGGAACCTTTCCCCGCCATCGGGGAGAAGTGGCCGTCGGGCAGGAACTGGCGATGCGGATGAATTTGAGAATTGGCGAACGGCTGACCGTTCATTCCCCCTCAGCCTTTTTGAGCGGGGAGGAGATCCGGTTGCCCGAGGAGTTGGAGGTGAGTGGCATCTTTTACGTGGGGATGTGGGATTTCGACATGCATTTTCTTTTTACCACGCTGGAAACCGCCCGCGATGTACACGGATTGCGGGACGGGGCTCATGCGATTCACGTCATGACCGAGGATCCGCAGCGGGCGTGGGCCGTTGCCGGCCGGATTCGCGAAGCGCTGGAGTGGCGATATCCGGTGGAGACCTGGATGGAGCAGAATCAGCAGTTGTTTGGGGCGCTGAGGGTCGAGAAGAACATGATGTTTTTTCTTCTCATTTTCATTGCGATCGTGGCGGCGTTCGGCATCACGAATACGTTGATTACGCTCGCGGTTCAGAAGACGCGAGAGATCGGGCTTCTGAAGGCGATCGGCTTTTCGAATCTCCAGGTGACGGGGGTGTTTTTTGTCATCGGGTTTTTGCAGGGTTTGGCGGGCACGGTCGCGGGCATCCTGTTCGGGTTGGCGGTATTGAGCCGCCGCAATGAGATTCTCGAGGTGATGTCGACGCTCTTTCGGATGGATTTACTGCCGAAGGAGCTTTATCGGCTGAGCGAGATTCCTTCCCGGACGACGGTTGGAGACGTGGTGATTGTGGCGACCTTAGTGGTCTTGATTTGCACCATGGCGGGAATTCTTCCGGCCGGCCGGGCCGCCCGTTTGGATCCCGTGGAGGCGTTACGGAACGAATGAATGGGCGTGCGGCAATCGTGGCGGAGGAGATTCGGATGGTTTACCGTCTTCCGGGCTCTGAGTTGACGGTTCTGGACGGCGTTCGGCTTGAGGTAGGGGAAGGGGAACGTTTGGCCATCGCGGGGCCGAGCGGCGCGGGAAAAAGCACGCTGTTGCACATTTTGGGCGGGTTGCAGCGGCCGACGGCCGGGCGGGTGCGGGTAGGGGAGCAGGATGTGTACGGGATGGCGCCTTCGGACCGTTCCGTATGGCGCGCGTCTCATGTCGGATTTATTTTCCAGTTTTTTCATTTGATGCCGGAGTTGAGCGTTTTGGAAAATGTTCTGTTGCCGGCCATGGCGTTGGGACGTCCGCTGGGGCCGGCGCGCGTTCGGGCCGAAGCGTTACTGGCGGCCGTAGGGCTTGAGGGGCGGCGGCGGCATACGCCGTTGGAGCTTTCCGGCGGCGAACAGCAGCGGGTAGCGGTAGCCAGGGCGCTTCTGAACGATCCGGCGTTGATTCTGGCGGATGAGCCCACGGGCAGCCTGGACAGTCGGACGGGGCGGCAAGTATTGGATTTGTTGTTCAGTCTGACGGAGAAGGGGCACCGTGCGCTGGTCGTGGTGACGCACAATGAGGAGGTTGCCCGGCAGTGCGGGCGGGTGGTTCGGATGCGGGATGGGCGGATCGAATCCGACGGGTGAGTGGGGTGGCCGGAAGGTGGAGCGGATGGGACTGACGATTTGTGTTTTAGGGAGCAGCAGCCAGGGGAACTGCACGTACGTTGGAACGGACACGACTGCGCTTTTGGTGGACGCGGGGTTTAGCGCCAGGGAAACGCTTCGGCGGATGGAGGAAGTCGGCCTGGAGCCGGCGCGGGTGCAGGGCATCTTGGTTACGCATGAGCACAGCGATCACACCCAGGGATTGGGCGTGCTGCATCGCCGGTTCGGATGGCCGGTGTATGCGAATTCCGCGACGGCGGACAAGGTGGATCGCATGCCCCTTTTTGAAGAGCAACCCATTCTGTGGCGAATTTTTCAGACGGGGCAGCATTTCCGGATCGGCGATATAGAAGTCGAGTCGTTTTCTGTGCCACACGACGCCGGCGATCCGGTGGGATTTCGGTTTGGAGCGGGGGGAGTTCGTGTGGGGTTAGTGACGGATATGGGAATGGCCACAACGTTGATTCGGGAGCGGTTACGGCCCTGCCGCGCGTTGGTGGTCGAGGCCAACCATGACGAGGACCTTCTGAAAAACTCGGGACGGCCCTGGTCTCTTATTCAGCGGATTTTGAGTCGGCACGGGCATCTTTCGAACGGGGCACTGGCGGAATTGCTGGGGGAAATTGGACACGGCCAGATGACGGATGTATTTCTGGCCCATCTCAGCGAGGAATGCAATAAGCCGGAACTGGCATGTTGGGAAGTCCTGCGGGCGCTGCAATCGCGGCGTCAGAGTCACATCCGAATTCATTTGACTTATCCGGATCGTCCGAGTGAGCGGTTGACGATTGAGCCGGAGAAGGCGGATGGGACTGGCACCCCCTAGGGGAATCGAACCCCTCTTTTCAGGATGAGAACCTGACGTCCTAACCGATAGACGAAGGGGGCGTGCTAAAGAGCGTTTGATTATTTCCGATCGAAGGAAGGATGTCAAGAAGACGATTAGGACTTTCCTGTGTGATGGGCATCAAGCGACTCGGGAACATTTCGGCCCCCCATTCGAATGAATGAGAATGAGATTTCGGATGTAGACCACGAGACCGAAAGCCTGACCCAGAACGAAGACGGGATCGCGCCGCCAGATGGCATAGACAAAAACGAGCAGACCCCCGGCCATCGACAAATACCAGAAGGCGGTAGGGACAACGGAGTGGCCTCGACGCTCCGATGCCACCCATTGCACGAGGAACCGCATAAAAAAGCAGATCTGTCCGACCAGACCGAGCAAAGCCATCGGCTGCGAAAAGAATCCCATCCAGCTTTTCAACTGTTCTCTCCTTTTTCGATGTGGAAATGGCGATAGCGTCGTTGCATCCAGCGGACCGCCCAAAGGTCCCAGATCGTTTCCTTGAGTCTGCCGAGGTTGGTATACTTGCTGTGTCCTCCCGCTCGGGGGCGGTGGCGGACGGGCATCTGTTTGATCCGTGCTCCCCGCATGATCCAGAAGGCGGGAAGAAAACGGTGCATTCCGCGAAACTCCATGGGCAAGTTGCGGAGAAATTCCGTTTTGACCGCTTTGAGGCTGCAGCCGGTATCCCGGATGCCGTCATGAAGAATGAGCTGCCGGATACGGTTGGCAATGCGGCTTCCCAGCCTTTTGCTGATTGAGTCTTGTCTGGACGCGCGGTATCCACAGCACGCGTCGCAATCCTTTAGAGCGGCGATCAGCGGGGGAATATCCTGAGGGTCATTTTGACCGTCTCCGTCCATCAGAACCGCAATCTGGCCTCGGCATTCACGGAAGCCGACGCCGAAAGCTGCGCTTTGGCCGGAGTTCGGCACAACGGTGAACACTCGGACCGTGGGGTATTGTTGGCACGCCGCTTTCAAGGCGGAGGCGGTCCCGTCGGTGGACCCATCGTTTACGAGAAGGATTTCGTAGGGTTCGTGCAGGGCATCGAGCACTTGAACCGCCTCATCCAATACCGCTCGAATGGACTGTTCCTCATTATAGACGGGAATGATCAGGGAGATGCTCGGCGGGGCATGCTCATCGGTTGGACCATTGATTGTGGGACGGGGTTTATTCACGGGCGATTTCCGCGTTGGAAGAGTCGGGGATCATGGGCAATGAATTGCTTCTCGCATGCCGGCGAATTGGTGCAGCGTGTTTTCATGGTGAGGGATGCGTACGATTCACAATATAGCATCTGATTAGGGACTAGGAAACCGTGGGGGACAGTCGGCCGGTGAAGCGTTTGGCGCAAGGTGGGGCGAGGCGAGAATCAGCCAGGGGCCCTCGCGGCTCACGCATCGCCAGTCCTGCAAATTGGGTGCTTCATGGTAGATAGGCTCTTTTACGATCAGGATCGCCGGGCTGGAGCGGAGGGCGCGAGCGGCCTCTTGCTCATCGTGCACGATGCGTTGCAGGAGTTCTCCTTCGAGGGGCAAAACGACGTTGGACATTTCGTGACTCCGATAAACGAAGCGTTTCAAATAGAAGGGAAGCCCGTTGAGCCGCGCGCGGTACACCAAGATCGGCGCGGAGCCGTTTGGGTCGAGCCGGGCGATTTGTTGAGCGAGAGCGCGAAGGGAGCGATTTCCCCCTATGATCAGGGTGTCAGCCTGCGAGGCAAGCGCCAGGAGGAGCGTGGCCCACGTGCCGGCCATCCAGAACAGAAAGGCACGCAGGGGCAATCCTTTCCGCAAGACGTGGGCGAGGAGCAGGAACGATAGGATGACGGAGATCGTAGCCAACCAGAAGCCGGCAGGTAATTCCCGAAGCGGCGGCAAATGGATCCGCGGGCTCAAGGCCAGGGTCGGGAGCAAGAGCGGAAGGATGGCCAAAGCCCACGCACTGATGCGGGCCGGAAATCTCCATCGATCTTGGGTGTTTGGATGTTCCAGTCCTCGGGCCAAGATTATGGAAAGGGGAGGCATCAGCGGCAAGAGGTAGGTGGCCATCTTCGAGACGGCCAACGAGAGGAGCAGATAGGGAATGACGACCCAGCCCGTGAACAGCCACAGGCGGAGGGGGGACAGGGAAGATCGTCGGTGCCAAAGGTCCCGCGCCACGAGGGGGATGAACCCCGTCCAGGGAAGCAAACCGAGGAGGGACATTGCCGGGTAGAACCAGAAAGGCTTGGCACGGTGGTGGGTGTTGCTGGCGATGCGGCCAAACAATTCGAAATCCAAGAAATAATGGAGAAGAACTTTATGGCGGGCAATGAGCGCCAGAAACCACGAAAGGCCGATTAGCAGCGCAAAGGGGAGCCCGATCCCCCAATAGAGTCGGGCAACGGGTTTTCGATTCCGCCATTGCTCGGTTTGCAGGGCCAAGGCTGTGATCGAAGGGATGGCAATCCCCAGAGGACCTTTGGTCAAGAATCCCAGCCCCATGGCGATATAAAAAACGGCGAGCCAACCCTTTTGGGCGCCGTGCAGGTAACGGATCACTCCGGTTACGGCCGCTGTGATGAAAAAGGTCAGCAGCATATCGGCCGTGAGGATGCGGGCCAGCAGCATAAAGCCGGTCGAACTCACCAAGATCAATCCTGCCTTCCACCGACATGACGGTCCGTAAAGGGTTCCGGCGGCAGAGATGGTCAGGAGTATTGTTCCGAAGGCCGCCAGAGCGGGCGTTAGGCGGACGGCCCATTCGTTGGCGCCGAAAAGACGGATGAAGCCGGCGGTGATCCAAAACGTGAGAGGGGGCTTTTGGAATTGGGGGACTCCGTTGAGATGAGGGATCAACCAGTTGGGTTGAAGCGCCATTTCGCGGGCGATTTCTGCATAGCGGCCTTCGTCCGGCTCCGAGAGCCCCCGACTGCCCAACCATCCTGCGAGAACGATGAGCGAGAGCCCGATGACAAGGAGCGTTTCTCGATTTACCCCTGTTCTAGGCGTAACGAAAATGCTCACCCGAATTCCTTTGTTTGGTGGTGAGATTTCAATCGGGACTTTTGCAAAAAGGGATGCAGGGAGAAGGGGGATGGGTCGGGGCAGTGGATTTCGTTCTGGTGAGTTTGCCGATTGCGGCGGGGATTCGAGCTTATCCACGACCGATGGGGAGCGGGAAAAAAGACCCTGCGACATCTGCAAGCTGATGCCATAGCCGAGATAATAGAAGAGCGAAACACCCGCGTCAATTCACTGTTGAAAGTCCTGGAGCTGATGGTGGAAGAGGGATAGCGATAACAGGCGCGAGAGAACTTTTTTTATGAACATCCGCAAAGATGCAGAAGGCGATGGTTCTTGTTGAGTCGGTCTTGACTTTTGGGAGGAAGCGGCTAAGGTATTGAAGTTTTTGGGGCCAACGTAGCTCAGCCGGTAGAGCAGCTCACTCGTAATGAGCAGGTCATCGGTTCGATTCCGATCGTTGGCTCCATTTTTTTGTGGGGAAGGGCAATACAAGGTTGGGCTGGAAAAAGCGAGACGTCAGCCAACGGGTGTATCGGTACGTTTTTTTCGTGATTGACAACGCCACAGATTCGAGCGTATAGAAAATAAAAATATAATTAAAGGAGGCTGCCATGGCCGGATGGATTGTATTGATTGTTCTGGTGGTACTGGCCTTGTTGGGGGTCGGTTTATACAACCGTCTGGTGACGCTGCGGAACCGGTACAAGAATGCGTTTTCCCAGATTGACGTGCAGCTCAAGCGGCGGTATGACTTGATTCCCAATCTGGTCGAGACGGCCAAAGGGTATATCCAGCACGAGCGGGGAACGTTGGAGGCCGTGGTGGCGGCGAGGAACCAGGCGTTGGCGGCGGCGAAGGGGGCAGCGGCGAATCCAGGCGATCCTTCAACCATGCAGTCGCTTGTGGGGGCGGAAGGCGCTTTGATGGGTGCGATGTCCCGGTTATTGGCCGTTGTGGAACGGTATCCCGACCTCAAGGCGAATCAGACGATGGCCCTGCTGATGGAAGAGTTGACGTCTACGGAGAACAAGGTCGCCTTTGCGCGGCAGGCGTACAACGATGCCGTCATGGCCTACAATACGGGGCGGGAGACTTTTCCGAATGTGATCGTGGCGAATCTTTTCGGATTCGGCCCGGCGCAACTTTTCGAGGTCGAGTCTCCCAGCGAGCGGCAGGCGCCTAAGGTTTCGTTCTCTTGAAGGAAACGGGCGGGGGCGGATGAACTTTTTCGAGTATCAGGAACAGGCTCAGCGGCGGACCGTTCTTTTGGTCTTTCTTTATGGTTTATCGGTGATTTCGATCGCCGTTGTGCTTTATCTAGTTCTGTTCTTCACGTTGTCCAAACTGGATGATCGGATGGCAGCGGAGGGGCGGCCGGGGCTGTTTTTGTGGACGTTTGTAGGGGTGATGGTGATCGTTGGGCTTGGGACCCTTTACAAGGTGCTCCAGCTTTCGCAGGGGGGATCCGTTGTGGCGAAGATGCTGGGTGGAAGGGCGGTTACCCCCGCGACGGAGGATCCTCTTGAACGCCGATTGGTCAACGTTGTGGAAGAAATGGCGCTGGCGTCAGGGACCCCGATGCCCAAGGTATATGTCTTGGACCAAGAGCCGGGAATCAATGCGTTTGCGGCGGGCTTGGGAAAGCGGGATGCCGTGGTGGCCGTGACCCGTGGGGCGCTTGAACTGTTGAATCGGGATGAACTTCAGGGAGTGATCGCGCATGAATTCAGCCACATTCACAATGGCGACATGCGGTTGAACCTTCGTCTGATGGGGGTTCTGCATGGCATTCTTTTGTTGAGTTTGATCGGGTATTACACGATGCGCGTGACGAGCATCATGGGGCGGGGGCGAGGTTCGGGCCGTCGGGGGGGCAGGGAGGGGGGCGCAGTCGTTTTGGCGATTTTTCTTTTGGGACTTGTCTTATGGATTTTGGGGATGATCGGGGTTTTCTTTGCGAATTTGATCAAGAGCGCCGTTTCCCGGCAGCGGGAATATTTAGCGGATGCATCGGCGGTTCAGTTTACCCGGAACCCAGCCGGGTTGGCCAATGCCCTGAAGAAGATCGGCGCTTTGGGGAAAGCGGGCGCGATGCGTGCGGATCGGGCGCAGGAGGCGAGTCATCTCTTTTTTGCGGGTGGCTTGAGGGGAGGATTATTCAACCTTCTTTCCACACATCCTCCTTTGATCAATCGGATTCGGCGGCTCGATCCGACCTTTACAGGGATTTTCGACCCGTCGGCGCCTCAGTTGGCGAATGCCTTGGGGGAAGAGGGGGGTGGAGACGGTGGCGGAAGGAAGGGACAAGGAGGTGGCGCTGGGGTGGCGAGTCTAAGCGGAACGGCGGCGAAGGTTCAACGCGCGAAAAAGGTCTCGGTGAGGGATTTTTCGCAAAAGAGCGGTGAATTTTCGGCGGCGGCGCTTCAGAAGATTTCGACGTTCCTGCAGGGGTTGCCGAAGCCGCTGCGGGAGGCGCTCCAGCGGCCTGGGGAAGCACCGGCGGTGATCTGGGCGTTGCTTTGTGCGGCGGCGGAGGAGCGTGGAGAAAAAGGCTATGGGGAGAGGATCGGAGCGGAAGAGGGGGTCCTGGTCAAGGAACGGGTGGCGGGTCTTGTTCCGTTTGTGATGCAGACTCCTCGTGGGGCCTGGATGATTGTGGCTGCGGCTGCGGTTCCGGCTTTGCGGGAGATGGCGCCGGAGGTTTATGCTCGATTTCGGCAAGGGGTTCAGGCGGTCATGGTTTCGGACGAACGGGTGACCCTTTTTGAGTATACGATGCTGCGGTTTTTGATCCGGCGGCTTGATGGCTATTTTGGGCTGGCGGTGCATCGGGAGGCGGCCAACGCGGATTTGGCCTCTTTTCGGCAGGAATGCGCGGTTTTGTTAGGGACGATTGCGCGCCTGGGGGCTGAGGGGGACGAGGCAAACGCGGCCGTTTCGTTTGCGGCTGGGTGGCGGGGGTTGGGATTGGGCGATGAGGAATTGCCATCAGCGGAGCGTTGCATTTTGGAGGAAGCGGATCAGGCGCTCGAACGGTTGGCCTTGCTCCGGCCGGCGGCAAAACAAATGTTATTGAAAGCATGTGAGTTATGTGTGGCCAAGGATGGAACTGTTACGGTGGACGAGGCGGATTTCCTTTATGCGGTTGCCGATGCGCTGGGGTGTTCCGTGCCGCCGATTGCCCTTATGACAGGGAGCGAGGAGCAGGAGGATCAGGCCGCTGCGTTACGTGGATGACGATGGGCGGCCAATTCGATGATGTGGCGGCCTAAAGCAGTGTAATCCCAACCGAATGCTTCCGCGGCGCAGGCGATGCTGGCATCGGCGCTGATATCGGCATTGGGGTTGACGTCCAGGATGTAGAACTGTCCATCCCGGAGGCGGAGATCGAGTCGGGCGTAATCGCGGCATTCGATGGCGCGATAGGCGGCGATGCAGACTGTTTCGAGGTTGGCCTTTTCTTCTTCCGAAAGAGGGGCGGGGAGGAGGGTTTGAATCTGCTGATAGTGCCGGGAAGCGGGATTGAATTTGGCTTCCCACGTGCAGAGTCTATCTCGGAAGTCGGAGAACTGTGTGAAGTCCATTTCGGCCGGAGGGAGCATTTGAAGGGCACCGTTTCCGATGAGTGCGACGTGGAATTCACGTCCGTCAATAAACTCTTCCACGAGGGCGGGTTGATGAAAAGTGGAGAAAACCCATTCGACTTGTTTGGCCAGTTCGTCACGGTTTGGGACGATGGAATGGGAGGAGAGTCCGATGCTGCAGTGTTCGAAAGCGGCCTTCACAATAGCTGGAAATTGGGACCACTCTTCTAGTTCCTCTTTTTGTCGTATCAAACGGCCTTGGGGTACGGGGATTCGATGTGCCTGGAGGGTTTCCTTGACCCTGAGTTTATTTTGGCAGAGTTCCAGTACGGGGGGTGTGGAACCTGTATACGTAAAGCCGGCTGATTCGAGGATTTGGGCGACTTTTACTTCTCCATCCGGAACACCCGGAATCTCTTCACACCAATTGAAAACAATATGGTCGATAGGATCATAAGCGGATAGAACCTTATCAAAATTTGGGGAAACGATTGGAATTTTACGGACAGAAAACCCTGCCTGCTGAATTGCTTCAGCAAAAAGTTGTGTTTCTTTTTCGACCTCCTGCTTTTCTCTTTTTCTCCAATCTGGACTTAGATTATAGAGAAGGAGTATGGAGAGGGGTCTAAGATCTGTTTTTTTCAAAGTCGTTTTGTAAGTCATTTTCTCCATCCGCTTGTAATGATGAGGTAAAGCGATTATTATGTCAAGAGTAAATTGATATCGTAATAGTGGGACGCGTGATAAATACACAAAATAGCTCGTAAAATGCTATTATTATGAGTAACGCCTTAAAAAAAAACAAAAAAAATTTTTTTGTACTAAGGAAGGCAACGAAATGTGGAATTTAGGGAATGAGTCCCATAACATTGGGGTGAAATCTTAGAAGGCTTTGTGGGAACGAACAAAGGCAATAAGACATATCAAATAACAAGCCCATGAAATGTGGAGAAATGGACTGAGAGTTGTTTTTTCGATCAAAGGGCCGATGGTGATGAGAAAGAGTCCTGCGAGTCCCCATGTACCGCCCACGATCCAACCCATGCGTTGGGAAAGGGACAAAGTGGAGGACGAGAAGCGGGCAAGCGTAACGATCAAGGGAAAGGAGGGGTATAGGAAGAAGCCCGAGCCTCCCAAGAGAAAGCGGGCCCAATTCATGGGCGCGACAAAAAGATACAGAACGAGAAGGGGGACACCGATGGACAGAGAGAGAGTTAAAGAAAAACGGAAGCTGTAGCGGGAGGACAGAGCGCCCCAGAAGAGAGAGCCGATGGCGCCGCCGACTCCGAAGAGGAAAATACTTTGACCGCCGAAGGGGAGGGGGTGTCCGAGCTCGTGGAGTCGAGTCGGAAGCAGGTTGGTGATGATGAGAGAGGCCGTGGCGGCCGTCAATCCCATGCTGAAGACGGCTGAGAATGGAAGAGATGGTGGGCTTTTCAAGGCAGGGAGGGTTAAGGAGTTTTTCAAGGCAGGGGGAATGGTTTCGGTAGAAAGTCGGATTCCGGCGAGGGGCACCGCGAAGGCGGCTAGGATGGCTAGAGGAATGAGCGCAAGGAGTCCGAATAGTTGGAAGCGGTTTACCAGGGCGCTGGAGACCCACGCGCCGCCGGCGAATCCGGCAAAGCCTCCGACCATAAAACAGGAAGTCGCGAAGGAGGGGGGAATTTGGTCTAAATGGTAGAGGGCTCTTAATCCGTTGGGGTGCACGAGGGCGATGCCGGCGCCTCCGGCGATCATCAAAAGGGTCATGAGGATCCAAGCCCAAGGGCCGGGTGGCACGAGAGCAACAAGGGGGATGAGTCCTGCGATCAGAAGTCCCGCCGTGATGGGCCATGGCTTTTCCCCTCGCAATGGAAGGTGGCCGGCGACGATCTGAAAACCGTTGCTGGAAAAGCCGAGCACGGTGATCAGGGCTAGCATGGAGGAGAGGGGCAGCTGAAAATGAGCCACGAGGATGGGCAGAATAGCGCCGAATAGGCCGCCGAGGAGATCGGCGGACATGTGGGCGAACACCAGGAGGAGAAGTTTTCCAATCTGTCGGAACATTGCGGGGGTGAGCTTGACGGGACGGATTGGCGCCGACAGGCGCTTTTGGGTTGGAGGAGGAAAGGAGGTATGGTAATTATTTGATGTTGTTTCGCAACGTTATTTTGGAGAATCCGATATGCGAAAGCATTGGGCGGATCCGATGGGGACAGCCTCTGATTGGGCGGGGGTCGGTTCTTCCGTAGCGGTTTGGGCTTTAGGTTCTTGCGAGCAGCATGGACCCCATCTTCCGATTGCCCTTGACACGGTGATGGCCGACCATTTTGCCCGCGTGGTGGCGGAGGCACTGGAGGCGGCGCTTCTTCCGACGCTTCCGATGCTTCAGTGCGCGGAGCATAGCGGTTTTCGCGGCAGCATCGGGGTACGGCCCGAGACGGCAATGGCCTGGATTCGGGATGTTGCGGAATCCTTGGAGGCGCAGCATTTTCGGCGTTTGATTCTCCTGAATGGTCATGGTGGGAATCAAGCGATTCCTCCCCTGGTGCGTGATTGGAACCGTGCCGATCGTCCTCTCAAAATTCTGCTGATGAACTGGTATGAATGGGACGATTCGCCCGAGGGAATGGCGCTTCGGGAGGGCCAGCTTCATGCCGACGCCTGGGAAACTTCGGTGGCTCTGGCGCTGTGTCCCGATCGGGTTGGCGATTATCGGTCGCTGGGTCCTGCTCGTTCTTCATGGCCGGTGCGGGTTTCGGATCTCAACCACTTCGGGATTTCAGCCCTTCGGCCGGAGGGGTACTGGGGCGATCCTTCACGCGCCTCGGCCGTGGCCGGCTGGGCGATTGTGAGGTCCGTCGAAAAAAATCTCGTGGCGGCGATTCGGGAGCGTTTGGGCTGGCTCGAGCAGGAACCTCGCTACACGGGTGCGGGTTCATGGACGGTACGGTTGCTGCATCCTTTGGAGTTGCAGCAGGGGTGGCGGTTAGCCCGGGTGGCGGGATGGAACCAACCGCTTGCGGATTGGGTGATGATTCAGGCGCTTTGGCCTGAAGGGGTGTGGGGTGCTGTGCGGAATGGGCAGGTGATCGGGACGACAGCCCTTGCCGTATATGAAGCAAAACAGGCGTGGATTGCCATGGTGCTGGTGGATCCCAATTTTCGGCGAATGGGGATTGCGTCGGCGCTGGTGAAGCGGGCGTTGGAACATGCACCGGCGGGGGCGGTGGTTGGGCTGGATGCCACGCCGGAAGGCCGGGAAGTCTATCGCCGGTTGGGGTTTCATGAAGTGGGGGCGATTGATCGGTTTGCAATTCCTGCAGCGCCGGTTTCGGAACCCCCATCCGGCGTTCGGCCCATGACAGACGCTGACCTTGCAGCGGTGGCATTGCTGGATGCTCGGTTGTTCGGGGCTTCGCGATATCCACTTTTAACGCGTTTTTATTCGGGGTGTCCGCACTATGCTTTTGTGGCGGAACGGAACGGAAGCCTGACGGGTTTTGTGCTCGGGCGGCCGGGGGTATTGGCCGAGCATATCGGGCCGTTTGTAGCGGATGGGATTGAAACGGCCCGCGCGCTGGCGGGGGCGGCATTTCGCGCATTGGGGGGGCGGCCTGTTTATGTGGATGTGCCGGAAGGGGAAACCGCCTGGCGCGAATGGCTTATAGAGATCGGGTTTCGTGTGCACCGCCATTTTACCCGAATGACGGTGGGGGGCCGACCGCTTCCCCCTTCTGGGAGGATCCGCTTTTTGGGCATTGCGGGGCCGGAGTTCGGTTAGGACGGGGAAGTGGTGCGGAGCATTCGTGAGGGGCGGATCTCAGGAACGATTCGATAGCGAGCGACTACGGCGGGCACCAACAACGTGGAGCCGAACGAAAGGCGGCGGGCATCCGCTTCCGTTTCGACCTGCGCCTTGCCCTCAAGGGTGAACAGGATATCGAATCGGTCTGTGGTTTTTGTAATCAGGACGGGCCCTGCGATTTCCAATTCTTCCAACTCGAAACAAGAGGTTGCCAAGCGCTTCCGGCGACGGCCGGCCCCATCGGGGATCCACGGGGTGGGTGGGACGGCTTGGGGGGGGTCCTCGTTCCAACGGAGGGAGGCGAGGGCTTCCTCGACGTGGAGGGCTCGTGGTTTTCCGGTTTGGGGGTCGGTACGATTCCAATCGTACAGACGGTAAACGGTATTGGAGTTTTGTTGGATTTCGAGAAAGAGGCAGCCGGCGCCGATGGCATGAACCCGTCCGGCCGGCACATCGAGAAGGTCACCTGGGTTTGGGTGGATGGGCTGGAGCCATTCGGCAAGGGTGCCGGTGGCAAGGGATGCGCGGAGGTGGGTCGGCGTTGCGCCGGGTTTGAGTCCCAGATAGCAGAGGGAATTCGGGGCGGCGTCGAGCACGTACCAGCATTCGGTTTTGGGTTCGCCGCCGAGGCGACGGGCGGCGTCGGCGTCGGGGTGAACCTGAACGCTGAGGGTTTGAGCGGCGTCGAGGATCTTAACCAAAAGGGGGAAAGCGGGGGCTGGGTGGCCGATGAGTTCGACGGCGTAGTTGCGGATGAGGCGTTGAAGCGGCTCTCCATCAAAGGGTCCGCCTTTGACGCGGCTCATGCCATCTGGGCGATCGGCGATTTCCCAAGACTCGGCGCAGCGGGCAAGGGGCGGTGAGGGACGGTTGAAGAGGGCGGGAATGCGCCTTCCGCCCCAGAGGTAATCTTTGTAAAGGGGGTGAAATTCGAACAGGATAGGCTGGAGGGACGGGGAAGGCATGGGGGTGGCATTACGAAGCGCCGGGGGGAGGGTAGTCGGGATCTTTTTGGCACAATTCGAGGAAATTGCAGCGGCGGCAGAGGGCAAGGTCCTGACTGAGTTCCCAATCGGCCTGGGGCAATGGTTCATTGCGTTCGATATTCCCGTCCACAAGGTAATCGGCCATTTCCTCGACCGAACTCCGGATTCGTTCCTTGATTGCTTCGATGTCTTCCGCCGTGAACGTCAAGTGCCGGGTAACACCTTCGGCGAGGTATTCAATAAAGACATCCACCTGTTCGGGGGGAATGTTGTGCTTGACCTGGGCCCAAAGACCGTACAGTGTGAGTTGTTCTTCGTGGTGTTCGCGGATTTTGCCGGCTTTCCAGTCGTGAATATGGAGGCGGGGGCCGACGCGGTAGGCGTAATCGGGAATGGCATAAATCTTGATCTTTTCAAACTCGAACGATTCGGGTTCGCCGCCGGATCCGACGATGGCGATTCGGATTTCATTTTCGGGGCGGACGTTCCGAAGGCGGGGCAGAACGTTTTGATGAAACTGTTCAATGCATCGGCGGCTTTGGACTTTGAGAGCGGCGATGATCTCCTGCTCTCGTTCGGGCGTCCATTCTCGGTAGTAGTGTTCACGGAGGGCGATGTAGCGTTTGGGGTTTTCGAGGTAGCGTTTGCGGCGGGATTCGGTCCAGGCCCGGTTGAGGTAGGGGCGAGCGGCGGCCTCATAGGCTTCGTCGGGTGTCGGGTTCAAGCCGGCTTGAGCGCGGCGGATGGTCCACACGACGGCTTCCTCGACGGCTCGGCCGAGGACTGACCAGGCGTTGTCCATTTTTGAAAGGCGGTAGGCATCCTTGCGGAGCGAATCGGCAGTGGGTTCCCATCCGCCCCACATGGCATATTTGGCCCAATAGCGTTTGCGGCGGCAGATATCGAAATCTTCCGCTGCGCTAAACGACCAGGAAAAGGTGTTTTGGAGATCGGCCATGGCGAAATGTTTTTCGATTTTCGAAGGGCCAGTTTAGCGAACGCGGAAAGGCGGGGCAAGTGATGAAAGCTGCAGGATTCGGGGGAGGGATTCGGATTTGCGCGAAAGGGGGCTCTGGAGTAATATGAGAGCATGGTTGGAACTGACAGGACGCGGGAAGAGGCGCCGAGCCTTACGTTTCACCTCGGGCCGGACGAAACGGATTATTCGCTTGAGCTGTTTCGGCAGCTGGAGCCGGCGCAGGTCAGGGCCGACCACTTGATTCGGCTGCTTCGGCCTCGGCGCGGCGAACGGTACTTGGATTTCAATGCCGGAGAAGCGGCGGTGAGCCACCGGTTGTCCGCCAGCGGGGGAGAGTGGGAAGCGCTGGCGTGGACGCCGTCGGCGATGGAGGCGCGGCAACGGTTTTTAGACAAGGTGCAGTTATTTCGAGGACTTCCGTTACCGTTTGAGGCGGGGACCTTTGACGGGGTGGTTTGGACGGATGTTTTGCATCGGTTGCCGGAGCCGGGAGAGTGGGTGGTGGAATGTCATCGGATTCTCAAACCGGGCGGACGGTGGGTGGTTGAAGTTCCTTTTTTCCGTCCGTTTTCTCCTTTGAGAGCCCTTCAGAAGGGGCTTCCGGGTTTTTACGTGGGGGATTTGTTTCAGCCGGGGTTTACGATGCGGAGCTTGTTCGAACTGCTGAAGTGTGGTTTTGACGTTCATACGGTCGTGCCTTACAGCCGTTTTTTCATGACGCTGGCCGATCTTTTGCTTCAACGGGCGGTGCGCGATGCCCGTCTCCGTTCGGACAGCCGCCGGCGAATCCGAAGGCTTTATGCGATCGCCTTTCCTTTCTTTCGGGCGGCGGCGTTTTTGGACGGGTTGATGATCTTTTCCCGAGGCTATCGTCTGGCGGTGTTCGCGCGGCGTCACGTGTGGCGGGACCGGGGTCCGGCGGGTCGTTTTTTGGGAAAGCCTCTGGCGGCGCAGGTTGTTCGTCCCATTCGATAAAAGAAACAATACGAGGTCCATTGCTTTGGAGAAACCCATGAAACAAGAGATGGCGCAGCCGATCAAGCTGGCGGAGGCTGTTGCGTATCAAAAGGAGGCGGTGGTGAGTCGCACTCTTCTCGACCGCAAGACGGGAACTTTGACCGTTTTTTCGTTCGATGCGGGCCAGGGATTGAGCGAGCACACGTCGCCATATGACGCGACGGTGCAGATTTTGGACGGCGAAGCGGAGATCACGATTGGTGGAAAGACGCAGACCGTTCGTTCGGGCGAACTCCTCATCATGCCGGCGGGGGTTCCGCATTCTTTGCGTGCGGCGGTTCCGTTCAAGATGCTGTTGATTATGATCCGATCCTGACGGTTGCGGGGCGAATCTGTTCTCCAAGCCAAGGGATTGGGAGGTTCGATCGGTTTCGTTCTGTAATTCGGCCTGACACCGTTTCGACCATGGAGCGGTGGAGTTACCGTTGGCATATGGTGGTTACTGCTTTATGGTACATTGTGTCGGAAGTCGCATCCCTTTCCGGAACTACAGAACGATGTTTTTCGGTGACGAACATTCGCCGGGCTTCCGGCACGGAGTGCCGGAACTACAGAACGACGTTTGTTGATGACGAACATTCGCCGGGCTTCCGGCACGGAGTGCCGGAACTACAGAACGACGTTTGTTGATGACGAACATTCGCCGGGCTTCCGGCACGGAGTGCCGGAATTACAGAACGATGTTAGTCGGTGAAGAGAAGGCCGGCCGGAAGGGTTTGGATCAGGGGAGGATTTCGTGTGGGGTTGTTTGGGAAGAGTTGTTTATTTATTGCACAATTGGTGGTCGGGGGCAGGGGACCTTCTGATAAAAGCACGGGGCGGGGGGTTTATGTTCTCGTTCCGCGTCGGGTCCCGTTTTTGCGAAAGGGCGCTTATTTCTCTTGATTCTTGGGGAACAGACATTGATAATACTAAGTTTGAATTGTTGGAGAAGAATATGCCCTACAGTGCATCCGATCTGCGGAAAGGCCTTAAAATCGAGGTCAACGGTCAGCCGTACGTTATAACCGAATTTTCCTTTATGAAGCCCGGCAAAGGGGCGGCGATTTACAATTGCCGGATCAAACATATGGTGACGGGCGAGACGCAGGTCAAGTCGTACCGATCCAACGATGTGATTGACAAGCCGGAACTGGACGAACGCAAGGCGGCATTTTCCTATGCGGAGGACGACCGGTACATCTTTACGGACGAGAACTATGAGGAGATCGCCGTGCCGAGTCAGGTGCTGGGCGACAAGCGGTTTTTTCTTTCCGACAACATCGAATGCGAGATTCTTCTTCACAAGGGGCGTCCCATTGATGTGACGCTGCCTGTTTTTGTGGTGAAAGAGATTGTGGAAACGGAACCGGGTGCCCGTGGCAATACGGCGACCAATGTGACCAAGCCGGCCAAGATCGAGGGGGGCTACGAACTTCAGGTTCCTCTTTTTGTGAGTCAGGGCGACAAGGTTAAAATCGACACGCGGACGGGGGCGTTTGTTGAACGTGTTCTGAAATGAACCGGATTCGGGCGGTGCTCGAAATGCGGGCCTGCATCCGGGGCGCGATACGGGCTTTTTTTGACGAGCGGGGCTATCTCGAGGTGGAGACGCCGGTGCGGATTTCTCCTCCGGCGCTTGAACGGTACATTGACGCCGAGTTTTCGGGGGATGCCTGGCTTCGGACCTCGCCCGAGTTTCACATGAAGCGGTTATTGGCGGAGGGCATTTCGCGGCTGTATCAAATCGGTCCATGTTTTCGCCGTGGGGAGCGGGGGGATTTTCATCGGACCGAGTTTACGATGCTCGAATGGTATCGTGTGGGGGCGGATTATCGCGAGTTGCTGAGGGAGACGCGGGAGCTGCTGGGCGGGGTGATTCGGGCGGCGACGGGAAGCGGGGGGTTTGATTCGGCATGGGGTCGAGTTGTGGTGGAGGGGGAGTGGCTCGAATGGAGCGTTGCGGAGGTTTTCAGTCGGTGGGCCGGTTGGGATCCGGTTGCTGAGTGGGACGAAGAGCGGTTCGAGCGGGATTTGTTGTTTCGGGTGGAACCGAGGCTTCCGCGGGAGCGGCCGTGCGTGTTGATCGGCTATCCGGCGGCCGCTGCTGGGCTGGCTCGGAGGTCGAAGGAAGACCCTCGTTTGGCGGAGCGTTGGGAACTGTATTTAGGCGGAATTGAGCTGGTCAATGCGTGCAGCGAACTGACGGATGTGGAGGAGCAACGGCAGCGGTTTGCTGAATGGGCTGAGGGGCGGCGGCGGGAGGGGCGGCCGGTTTATTCTTTGGATGAAGGATATCTTCGGGCTTTGGAGAAAGGGCTACCGGCCTGTGCGGGAGCGGCCATGGGGGTTGATCGTCTGGTGATGCTATTGTGCGGAGCGAGGACGCTGGCCGAGGTTATTCCGTTTCCTGCGGAAGGGGAGGTGTAGGGGGAACGTTGGGAGAAGGAGGCAGAGGCCGGCGCATTCGGAGTTCCTGCCGCAAGATTTCGAGGAAACGGGGAATGCCCTCGCCGGTGAGAGCGGAGAGAGGGATGGGGATATAGCCGGTTTGTTTCTGGAACTGTTTCAAATTCTCCTGTGCTTCCGAGAGATCCATTTTGTTGGCGACGATCAGAAAATCCCGTTCCGCGAGTTCCGGTTTATAGAGCGCCAGTTCCCGGCGTAGGGTCTCGAAATCTTCCATAGGATTTCGTCCTTCCGTGCCTGCCATATCGAGGACATGGATGAGGAATCCGGCGCGTTCCACGTGGCGGAGGAAGTCGAATCCGAGGCCGGCACCTTTGTGGGCTCCGGGGATAAGGCCGGGGATATCCGCGATGCGGAGGGTGGTGTAGTCGTCGAAACGGACGGTGCCGACGACGGGGTTGATCGTGGTGAAGGGATAGGCGGCCACCTTGGGGTGGGCGTGGCTGATGGCGCGGAGGAGGGCGGATTTTCCGGCGTTTGGAAATCCGATCAGGCCGGCGTCGGCCACGAGCTTTAGTTCCAGGCGAAGGGTTTTTTCTTCTCCCGGCTTCCCGGGGGTGTGTTCCCTGGGGGCGCGGTTGGTATTGCTGAGGAAGCGGGCGTTGCCGAAGCCGCCGGAGCCTCCTCGCGCGACGACGAGGGTTTCGTTCGGCCGGACGAGATCGGCAAGCTGTTCGCCGGTTGCTTCGTCATAGACTTCTGTTCCGCAGGGGACGAGTACGATTCGATCTTTTCCTTTTCGGCCGTAGCGGTTGGAGCCTTGGCCATGGGTGCCGGATTCGGCGCGCTGATGGGGGTTGAAATGGAGGCGGATGAGCGAGTCGGTATCGGGGTCGGCGCGCAGCACCACATCGCCTCCGCGGCCGCCGTCGCCTCCGTCTGGTCCGCCGAACGGAACATATTTTTCCCGTCGGAAGCTGACGCAGCCGTTGCCGCCGTCCCCTCCCTTGGCGTAGATTTTGACGCGGTCAATAAACTTATGGATTTTCACGAACGGTATTTTTCAAAAGAAAGGCGTCGCGGCGGGAGAAAGCGCCGCGACGCCATGAGGAGGTTCTCACGAATGCGTCAGGAAGAGGGGGGCAGTACGTGCACGCGATGGACGGCGGCTTTCTGGAATCGGACGATGCCGTCGGCCGTTGCAAAGATGGTGTCATCCCGCCCCCGCCTTGTGTTACGGCCGGGGTGGATGCGGGTTCCCCGCTGGCGAACGATGATGCTACCGGCGGTGACAAACTGCCCGTCGCCGCATTTGACGCCGAGGCGTTTTCCGCAACTGTCTCTTCCGTTTTTACCGCTTCCGCTGCTGCTGGCCATGGCGACTTACCCCTGGGCAATGAAGTGGTTGATTTTGATCACGGTCAGGCGTTGGCGAGCGCCCACTTTCCGCGAGTAACCCTTGCGCCGTTTCTTTTTGAAGGAGACGGTTTTGGGTCCCTTGATTTGGTCGAGAACCTCGGCTTCCACCTCGGTTCCCGCCAATGCTGGCGCTCCGATTTGGAGGCGGGTGCCATCGTTATAGGCGAGAACGGGGGTGAGCCGGAGGACGGCCCCCTTTTCGGCGGCGAGCGCATTGACTTGAATGACATCGCCCTTATGGACGAGGTACTGTCGCCCGCCGTTCTGAATGACTGCATACGGTTCCATGAGCCACCTTGAGTCGCTGGTCGAATAAAAGGATAGGCGAAGATACAACACGGCCTAAAAAATGTCAATCCCGCAAAACCAACGGACTTTAAACGGCTGTAGGGTAGGTGCCGGCCACACGGTTCATCGTTTTTTGCGGTTGGAGGGGAGAGGAAGGGAGGTGGCGGTTCCGCCTTTTCGGATGGATTCTTCGATGGCGAAACAGACTTGGTGGCTTTGGTAGGCATCCTCGATGGAAATGAGGGGGGGGAGGGCTTCGAGCAGTCGTCGGATGAACTCGTGTCGCATCCGACCGATGTCATGGCTGAAGGCGTGCAAACCGGCTGGTTCGTAGTCTTCGATGTGATCGAACACGACCCGCATGCCGCCGGAACCTGGCGGGTATTCTTCGAACCGGTTGAACGTCATTCGTTGGGCGAGCACATTGATGCCGACCGATCCACGTTCGAAGGTGGCGATGAGGGCCATGTCGTGTCCCATGTCGGAATTCCATCGTTTTGGATCGGGGGTTTGGGCGCTGTGGGTGTGGCTGGTGAAGAGGAAACCGGCGGTACCCGACTGGAACGTGATGAAGACGCCGGCATGGTCTTCAAACCGGTAGTGCGGGAGAACCCGCGGGCCGGCGAAGGCTTGCACCGAAGCGATTTCGCCGCCGAGGTAACGGAAGAGGTCTATTGCATGGATTGGCTCCATGAGGAAGAGTCCCCCGCTTTGTTCCGGCCGGGTTCGCCAGAGGCCGTTTCCTTCTTCGAGCCAGCCTCCGCGGTGGTGAAAAAATTCCAGCCGGCGGAGGGTTCCGTACTCGCCGGATTGGATTACGGACTGAAGCCGCTGGGTCATGATGGAGACGCGGAGTTCGAAATCCACGACACAGTGGCGTTGGGCTTTGAGAGCGGTGTCGCGCACGGCCCGGCATTCGGCTTCGGTGATGCCCATGGGTTTTTCCAGGAAGACATGGACGCCGGCTTCGAGAAAAGCGATGGCCTGTTCGGCGTGGAACTTGTTGGGTGAGGCGATGAAAACGGCATCGAGTTTTTCGCGCTCGAGCATTGCACGGAAGTTCGTATAGAGGGCGATTTGGGGGGCTTGGGTGCCGGCTTTTTTGAGCTTGGCCTCATGGATGTCGCACCAAGCGATCGTTTCATAATCCGGTCCGTGATCGTTGTGGAGCCAGCCAATCTGGCCCAGGCGGAGTTTGGCCTTTGGCTTTTTGCTCATAGGGATTTCTTAAGATTCCACCGTTTGGGCGGTACCGTTTTCCCAATCTGCGTTCAGCAGGAGCGGCACGCGGACCGAGGGGAAAGGGGGTGAAGTGGTTTCGCGGCCGGTTACGGCATCGAAGGCACGACCGGCAAGGGCCTCGAAAAAGCCCCAGACGGCAACGCCGCGTGGATAGAGATGGAGATTGTTGCCGGAAAAGGTTTCGAAGAAGCCGAAAGGTCCTTGGGTGTTGACGGTGGTCTGCCAGTTCCAATAGCGTGGGAGGAGGGGGCGGAGGTCTACGCGGCGGTAGAAGGCCGCGATGTCCCGGAGCATGTTCATGGAAATCCAACCTGGGTTGAGTGCGGCTCCGACGAGTCCTTCTCGCGGACGTCCGGCGGGTTGTTCCGGGGTATAGTTCGAATGCACGCAGCCGTATTCGCGAAGACAGGCATCGGTGGCGAAGCGGAGGTCGTGCTGGAGACGGGAGGGCGAGAGGCCGAGGTCGGTTCCCACCATATCGAGCGGGGCGAGGGTGTTTGCCGTGTAGATGTGGGGGCTGTCCCAGCCGGGAATTTCGTCGTAGTCGCGGATTTCGCCGGTCCAGGGGTCACGGACGCCTTTTCCTTCGGGGTCGAGCAGGACGGCGTAATGCGATTCGCGCCACCCTTTTGCTTCGATGACGCGTCGAATGCGGCGGGCCTGGGCGGAGGCGGCCTGTGCGTTGACCGAGTGGCCCAGCGCCTTCCACATGGCGGCGGCGGCGGTCCATGCGCCGAGGCATTTGACTGCGAGATAGGTTTGGCGTTTGCCGAATTGGAGGGCGGGTGAAGCGTCGTCAATCGTGTTGGCAACTCCTTGGTCGGGGATTCCGTCGCCGGTGGAATCGCAAGCGCGGAGGAAGGCGAGGTAGCGGCTCCAGGTGGCGCGTTGTTGGCGTACGAGACGGAAGTCGCCGGTGCGGCGCCAGTGGAGGAAGAGGAGGAGGAGATAGTTGGCGGTTTCCTCGACTTCCATCTCGTGATGGTAGGCTTGGCCGTTGGCCGAAGCGCCTGCGCCGACATCGTGGGATTGGAAGAGGGTATTTCGGCCTTTTGAACCGAGGGTCTGGGTGCCGGGTTTCGCGTATTTGGGCCAGAATTCCAGTTCAAAACCGAGGAGTTCCGGCCAGAGGGTCAGGTAGAACGGGACCTGGGTGAATTCGACGTCAATCGTGGAATGGAAGTGGCAGTTTCCTTCCCAGACGGAGAACCAATCGCGGCCCTGACGATCCAGCCACCAGGTATTGAGAAGCCAGGAATGGAGGGTTTGGGCGAGGAGCGCATCGAACACCGGGCCGAGGTTATGGCTCTGGATGATGCCGTCGACTCGGCGGGCGTTTTCGAAGAGTTGTTCTGTATGAAGCGCGGCCCACATGGCGACCGCATCCAGCGAGGCGAAGCGGCGGGCATAACGAAAGGGGAGCCGCCGTCCCTGGACTTCGAAGAGGGGGGGATTCCAGACGCACCAGGCGAGGGTGAGAGCCTGGCCGCTGGCGGGGGCCACGGTTCGTTGGAAGCCGTTTGACGTCGCGTGGCCGTCCGGGGTAACGAAGCGATCGAGCTGGGGGATGATTTCTTCGCAGGAGGCTTCTCCGCCCTGGGGCGGCTGGCGGAACAGGCAGCTGTCGAAGCGGAGGTCTCCGGATTGGGGAGAGGTCTGTTGGAAGAGGAAGCCGGAACCGCCCGGTTCGAGGAAGAGGGTGACGGTACGGGGATATTCCCGGATGGGTTCCCAGCGGAAGTGTCCGGCCAACGGGGCCACTTCCAGGCGGATGGCGAGGATGGGGATTGTAGAAAATTCGGCGTCGCGGGGTCGGAAGGGGGTGACGAAGGTCAAGGTGAATTTGAGTGCGCCGGCGGCATGGATTCCGATCCATCGGATGGTGCAGGGGGAAAGGCGCATATCGTAAAAGTCGAAGGGTCGGCCACGGCCCCCGAGGGGGAAGATGTATCGTTTGCCGCCGATGACGGCTCCTGCGCCGAGCGGGAGGAGGGGCATACGGGAGTAGCGATCGAAGCGGGCGATTCGGATACCACGGTGGACCGGATCGAGGACGATGCCGTGGCGGGTGCCGAGGGCAGCTAGTGGTTCACATTGGAGGTGCATTGCGGTTACTCCTCAAAGGGGGTTGGAGAGAAATCGGTCAGGTTATCGGCGAGGAACGCCTCGCTGGTCTTCATGCGAGGGTTCTTCTGCGTGCGGTCATCGGCATGGGGATGTTTGAGAAGCCGTTGGATGCCAGGTGGCACATTGGGGTCAGTCCGATACGCGGAAGAGGCGGGAAGTGGAAGTGTGAAGGAGGCGATGGCGACCCGTGTTCCACATGGGGGGGATGGGGGAATTGAGCAGGCTGGGACGTAGGACGACTGGGAAGAGATCGGGTGGGGGCCGTTGCGGAATTGCGAAGGCGTGGGGGATGCATCCTCGGAGAGCCGAGGCTCGGAGACCCGGAAAAGCCGGCACGCGACGACGCTGCATGGAACACCTTGATGCCAACCAGCACGGGGGGAAATGTTACCTGATTATCCGAAGCGGGGCAAACAAAACCGTTGCCTCCCGGAGATCCGGAGGGTAAAGTCTTTCACAAAAGCGCATTTTCCTCACAACATGATGATGAAGATTCTCAAAGATTTTGAAGTTCGGCGTGGAACAGGGCAGCGGGTTCAGGAACAGGTCGAAGCGTTCGTGCGGCACCTGATCTGGACGGGACGACTGTTACCGGGGCAGCGGCTGCCTACGACGCATGAGATGTCGCGGCGGTGGAGAGTGAATCTGGTCTCGGTTCAGAAGGCGATGGAGCGGCTGACGAGCCGGGGGTTGCTGGAGCGGAAAACGCGGCTGGGGACGGTGGTCAAGCCTCTGACCATTGGGATTCTGACGGGGTGTGATTTTGCGGCTCCGGAGCAGCACTATCACCGCGCGCTGGCGAAGGCTTTGCGGGAGGAGGTGGAGAAACACGGATGGGTTGGAGTGGTTTTCGACGATATCCGGCTGGCCGAAAAATTTGACCGGCTGGAGGAGTCGGAGGGCGTTCGGCGGCTGACGGCGGAATTGGCTCGGACGCCGTTTGCGGGCTTTCTGCAACTGGCGCTGACGACATCGACGTGGGCACTTTTCAAACGGATCAGTCCTTTGCCGGCCGTTCACTGCAGTCAGGTTTATCGGGATTCGGACGTGATGAACGACTATTACCGGTTTGCCCAGGATGCGGTGGAGTGGTTGGCCCGTCGGGGGATGAAGCGGATTGAGATCTTTGGATTTGCCCCTCGGGATGAAGCCTACCAGGCGGCGGTAGCGGCGGCCTGTCGATTTGATCTTACTCCGCCACCGACGACCCCGCTGAAAGGCGGGGAGAGGAGTTTATCGGAGTCCTGCCGTCAGGCACTGGCGCTTTTGGACCGCTGGAAACGCAACGGGGGAATGCCGGGGGCGTTGGTGGTCACGGATGATGTCGCGATGAGGGGGGTTGCGATGGCGCTGATTCAGCGGGGCATTTCCAGCGACGCGTTGCTTGTGCTGACGCTGGCGAACGAGGAAGTGCTGCATGAATATGGATTTCCGGTTATACGGTATGCCTTTTCGACAAAGCGGAACGCGGAGCATGCGATGGAGCTTTTATGGCGGAAGCTGGTCGGGGAACCGCTTCCGGACCGGCCCATCCTTTTGGCCGGGCGCATTTTGGAGACGGACGGCATTCCGAAATAAGCCCTGAGGCGGCAAGGAAACATCGTGTCGGATGATCGAAGAGGGGGGGGGTTATTTTCCTTTACCGTCCGGCAAAGAGTTGGACGAAGAAGGGGCCGAGGAGGACGAGGAAGACGGCCGGAAAGATGAACGCCACGAGGGGGAACAGCATTTTAACGGGGGCTTCATTGGCGCGTTTTTCCGCCCGCTGAAAGCGGCGGGTGCGCATTTGTTCGGCCTGGATGCGGAGCATGGCGCCGATGGAGACGCCGAGTTCGTCGGCTTGTACGAGGGCGCTGACCACGGCGGTCATATCGTCCTGGTTTACTCGTTCTGCCATATCTCGGAGTGCCTCTTTGCGAGTTTTTCCGAGCAGAACTTCACGGAACACGCGGATCAGTTCTTCTGAAAGAGGATCGAGGGGGCGTTTTTCGATGATCCGTTGGATGGCGTTCATGAAGTCCAGTCCTGCCTCCACGGAAAGCGTGAGCAGATCGAGGACAAACGGGAGCGCGCGTTCGATGCGGCGCTGCCGTTCCCTGACGGCCTGCGTCAGCCAGGCGCCGGGGGACCAGGCGAGGAGGAAGAGCAAGAGGAGGAAAAGGGTGATTTCGCGGTTGCGGAAGAAGGGGCCGGCAGGGGGGGGGAGGACTTGGAAGGCGATTTTCATCAACAGAATGAGGAGAATCCCAGCCATCGAGGGGACGAGAACGCGGAGGGAGAGGAACTCGGCGGGGTCGAGCAATCCTTCATAGCCGGCGGTGGTGAGGAGCCGGCCGATTTTTTCCCGTGTGGGCTTCCATCGCGGGGTTTTGAAGAAGGGAGTCAGGTTGGGGGTGAGGGGGAGGAGGAGGCGGAAGAGGGGAGGCAACCGCCGTTCCTGGCGTCGTCCGTCGGCCAGTGTGACATAGGTGATTTGGGAACCGAACGTGAGGGCGTACCAGACGAAAGCGCCGGCGGCCAGTCCCCAGAGGGTGGCGATGAGAAGGTGCACGATGGAAAAGTCGGGGGTCATATTTCGATTCGGATGATGCGGCGAATGAACCAGGCACCGGCCAGTTCGAGCAAGGCGACGAGAACGAGCGTGATGATTCCGGCGAGTGAGGTGACGAAGTTTCGGATCAAGACGGGATCCAGGAGGCTAAGGACGACGAGCAGGGCAAGCGGCATGGCGCCCACGACCCAACCCTGGAGGCGGCCCATCGCCGTGAGCGAACGGATTTTCCCTTCGAGTCGGGCCCGTTCGCGGATCGTCGCTGCGATTTTGTCGAAGACTTCCGTCAGATTACCGCCGGTGCGGCGGGCGATTTCGATGGCGCTGATCATGAGGGAGAGGTCTTCGCTGGGCACCCGTTCGTTGAGCTGGGCGAGTGCTTCTTCAAAGCGGACGCCCACGCGGAGTTGTTGAAGGAAAACTCCGAATTCCTGGGCGATAGGATTACGCCCTTGTTTGACCACGGTTTCGACTGCCTGCACGATGCTGAATCCGGCCTTGAGCGCATTGCTCATCGAGGCGAGCGCATCCACGAGCTGGTCATTGAAGCGGGCCAGTCTTCGTTCTTTGAGGAGGCGCAGAATCGTGCGAGGGGCTTGGAGGGCCAGAAGGGCTGCGATCAGTCCGACACCTGCGCCGAACAGGATGCCGCTGAGGCTTGTCCAGTCGCCGGCCAGGAGGAAAACCACGATGAAGGCGATGAGGGCCGAGAGGCGGGCGATATCCAGGATGCGGCGAGGGGGGATGAAGAGGAACATATCGGAAAGGTGGCGGGCGGTATCAGCTTCGTAGGCCGACTGGTAGGCGCGGGCGCCTTCCTGAAGGGTGTTGAGAAGGGTCCAGGCGAGGCCTCCGATGCAGAGGCCGAAGAGGGCTGCGATCAGCAGCGGTGAGATCGAGGGGTTCAGGAGGTCCATGATTGCGGGTCGAAGATGCGGCGGTCAAGAGAGACCCCTTTGACGGCGGAGAGGTCGGCGAAGGATGGGACGGCGCCGGTAGGTCGGAATCGGCCTTCCACCCGTCCGTTTTCGGAGATGCCGGTCTGTTCGAAGAGGAAGAGGTCTTGCATGGTCATTTGGTCGCCTTCCAGGCCGCAGATTTCCGTGATGGAGGAGACCTTGCGGGTTCCGTCGGCATAGCGGGCCGTGTGGACGATGAGGTGGATGGCGGAGGCGATTTGTTCGATGATGGCGCGCAGCGGGAGGTCCATACCGGCCATCAGAACCATGGTTTCGAGGCGGGAGATGACATCCCGGGGGGAATTGGCATGGACTGTTGTGAGGGAGCCGTCGTGGCCGGTGTTCATGGCTTGGAGCATATCGAGGGCTTCTCCGCCGCGGCATTCGCCGACCACGATGCGGTCCGGCCGCATGCGGAGCGCATTGCGGACGAGGTCGCGGATGGTGACGGCGCCGCGGCCTTCGATGTTGGGGGGGCGGGCTTCGAGGCGGATGACGTGGCGTTGCATCAAGCGAAGCTCGGCCGCATCTTCGATTGTGATGATGCGTTCATCGGCCGGCAGAAAAGAGCTAAGAACGTTCAAGAAAGTCGTTTTACCGGAGCCGGTTCCCCCGGAGACCACGATATTTTTGCGGAAGTGGACGCAGGCGCGAAGGAAATCGGCCATGGGGGGGGCGAGGGTTCCGAAGCGGATGAGGTCGTCGATCGTATAAGGAGTTTTTGAAAATTTGCGGATTGTGAGGCAGGGGCCAGAAAGGGAGAGGGGGGGGATGATGGCATTGACGCGGGACCCATCGGGGAGGCGGGCGTCCACGAAGGGTTGGCTTTCGTCAATCCGACGGCCGATGGGGGAGACGATTCGCTCGATGATGGCGAGGACCGAGTCGTCGTTGAGAAAGGTTTTGCCGGTCAGGAAGAGTTTGCCGTTTCGTTCGACGTAAACCGAGTCGGAGCCGTTGACCATGATTTCGGTGACTTCCGGATCGGCCAGAAGGTCTTCGAGAGGGCCGAGTCCCACCGCTTCGTCATAGAGTTCCCGGGCGAGGCGGTCGGGGTCGAGGCCGGCCGGAAGACGGTGGCGGACGTCGTGGACGATCTGTTGGATCGTGGTTCGGGCGCGTTCTCGCAGATCGCGTTCGCCGATTTGGCGGGCGGAAAGGCGTTTGAGGTCGAGACGGGCGAGCAGTTCCGCATGGAGCTGTTTGCGGATATCTCGGCCGGCACGTTCCAGGGGGGAAGGATCGGGGAGTTGAGTCGCGACGGGGGCGGGAGAGGGTTGGGTCGCGGCGGGTTCCGGTGGGGAAGGCGGTACGCTGGGAGATGAAGGGGGAAGGGGATAGTTGGGGGAGGGCGTTCCTTCGACCGTGAGGGTGAGGGGGCCGATGCTCAAGGTCTGACCGGGTTGGAGGACGAGACGGCCGTCCACGCGTTTTCCGTCGAGCGTGGTTATGCCGGCGGGGAGGGCTTCGATCCAGGCTTCGTTAGGGGTTATGCCGAGGACGGCATGGCGCCAGGCGACTCCATCGGCGTTGACGGCGATTGCATTATCCTCACCGGCGCCGATCGTGTAGATGCCGGGAGCGGGGCGAAATCGTTTTTCCGGCTTACCGGGAATCTGGAGTCGGATTTCCAGGTGGGGTGACATGCAGCGGAGCCTCTCAGAGGTTGGATTTGCGATGGATTTGGCGTTGGCGGTAGAGGTTGAGGTCGGGCAACACGCTTTCGAGGCGTCGAAAATTAATTTCGGGAAGATCTTTCTCGAAGCTGACGTCTTCGGGGTTACGCAGGGAGAGGGTCAACTGGCCGAGACCGCGCATGTGCTGGATGAAGGTGAGCAGTTCGGCCTCACGGGGGGTGACGGCGAGCGTGACCATATTGTAACCGCCGGGTCGGAAGGGATCAGCGCCGGTAGGTTGATCGGAGCGGGCGAGGTACTGGCCGCAGGCGAGCACGGTCACGTCTTGGAGAACCGTGAGCGTCACGGTTTCCATTTCGCCCGGGACTGTACGGGAGGGGAGGGAGAAGGTGCCGAGAATGTCCACCCGGTCGTTGGGTTGGACCAGTCCGCTGACGGCATCGGGTCCAGCCACGGCTACCGAGACGGCGCGCATTCCCATGCGGATCATCGGGGCGAGACCGGCCGGGCGGCGGGCGGCGGCTTCGACGTGGGACCAGAAGATCGGTTCATTTTTTCGGACGGGGTATCGGAGGCGTCGGTCGAGGATAAGGGGATATTCTTCGGGTTTAATGACGTTTTCGCCGACGGCGGTCTTGATTTCCCATCGTTCGCCGAGATCCGAGAACTTCAAAAGGGTTTCGGCGGGCAGATCGCGGGCGGCGACGACGATGCGGACTTTTTCGATTCCGGCGTAGAGGCGCTCGCGTTCGGCGGCGAGGTAGCGGTGCATGAGGACGGCGGCGAGAATGCCGACGGCGATTGCAATCAACAGGATGGCTTTTTCTTTCATGGTGCGGCTCTCCAGGGGAGCGCGGATCGTTCGGTCGCGTTCCCCATGCGATGATGGAGTACAGTAAGGAGAACACGGCCTTCTTGGCCAGACAATTCAGCGGACAGCGTGCACAGGGCATCCTCCTTCAGGTAGAGCGCAAGCGGATGGCCGGCAGAGCCGGGGACGGCCGGTTGCCAACCGTTTTGAAGGAGGCCGCCTGCCATGAAGGCGCGGACTTGATCGGGAGGCAAGAAGGTTTCCCAGCCGATTGTGGTCGTTCGGCTTTTTGGATTGCGCACATGGAACCGGAGAATCGCGCCGGGGGGTGCGGGGATGCCGTCGGGAATTGCGAGGTCCGACGAAGACACGGTCGGTGCGGCGTGGTCTCGGCGAAACGCAAAGATCAGGGTTTGCCGCCCACTTTCCATGGCCATCGCCAGAAGTTGAAGGAGGTGATCCGACGCGGCGAGGACGCCGAGTGCGGCGTCCGAACCGGGCAACCAGAAAAGCGTTTGTCCCTCTGTACGGGCTTGACTTTCAATACGGGAGCAGGCGGCGGCGAGCGATTCGGGAGCGTTCCAAATTTCGAGCGTGATGGGCTTGCCGTTGACAACCAGCGGGGTTCGATAGGCGCATTGCCAGTGGCCAAACCGATCCCAAGCCGTCGTGGGTCGGGGCTGCGTTTCAAACACCCGGGCGAGCAGTATGGCCGGGAAGATCGCGAAAGGCGTTCCAATCCAGCGAAGCCATCCCTTCATTCGAGCCCCTTTGTCCAGATCAGATAGACGTCGGATTGCAGTTCCAGGGTATCGCGGCCGAAAAAGAGGCGCCGGGCAATGGGCAGAAGGGGCAGGACCGATCGGCTTGAGGAGCCGCGGACAAACCCCATGCCCGGCACGACGGCGGCGGGATCGGTTAGGGGCGAAAAAAGATTTTGGGGGGCGAGGAGGGTGAGGCGGTCTGGGTCGGCCCGGGCGATGATGCCCTCGGAAATCAGGGCGGGATTCGCAAAACGGGGAACGTCGTCGGCCGTGTAGGGGGAACGGTCGGCTCCATCCGACCAATCTTGGATGAATCGGGGGCCGGGCGATAGGGGGACGAAATAGACGTCGGAGAGGGCGGAGGCTCCGGCCCGTGCGCGGGCGTCGAGAATGTTGCGGAGGTCGCGGCGGGCGATCGCGCCGAATTGGACGAGGGCGGCGATGAGGATGAGGAGGCAGACGAGGCCGACGGTAAACTCCACGAGGGCCTGGCCCCTCGTGCGAGGTGGGCGAAATGGATTGTTGTGTTGCCGCATGGTTAATGGCCTCTTCGCGTCCCGCCGCTGCTTCCTCCGCTTCCTCCGCCGCCTTCGGGCAGTCGGCAAAGGTGATGAAATTGGCGGAGCCAGTCGAGTCCTTCTTGGCGGAAGGACGCATTTTCCCATCTGTGCAACTGATCGCAGTACCAGCACCCCGGCGCGAGGGCTGACGGGCCGGCCTGGAGGTAGGGTTGGAGGTGGAGTCGGATATGGATACCCCAGCCCGGGCGACTGCCTCCGGCGGGGGCGGAGGAGGTATCCACAGGGATGAGGCGCACATCGTGGAAGGCGGGGATGACGAGGCCGAAGCGATGGGGCGGTGTTTGCTGATCGTGGAGGGAGCCGAAGGGTTTGGCGGCGGCCGTCCAACCCACGGTGGTTCCGCTTGCTCCAGGGGATACGCGGCGCAGGGTGGCTTCGATGCGAACGGCCGCATCGGCTCCTGCGTAATTGAAGGCGTTCCGGACGGGTTCGATGAAGGGAAAACGTTCGGGGATTCGGTCGGTCCAGGGAAACCAGTCGGCGTCGCGGTAACAGAACCACCGGGTTTCCACCCAAACGATTTCGGGAGGAACGGTTTGATGGGTCAGAGCGGACAGTTCCGCTGCCCATGCTTGGGCGTGAGTGGCGGGGTTATCCGGTGAGGCTGGGGTGGGGAGAGCAAGAAGGCGCGGAACGGTTCGGAGGCCGAGGCCAAAATATTCGGAATTGATCGGTTCGGGGTCGTGGAAGAAGGGCAGGGGGGGCCAATCGTGCCAGGAACGATAGGTTTGGAGCAAGGACATGGCGTTGAAATAAAACCAGCACCAGTCGCGGGAAGCGATCGCGTCGTAGAACGCGGGATTAAGAAGGTAGTGGTCGGAACTGGAGACATCGGCATAGAGGCGGCGGTTTTCGGGATCGGCCGCAATGCCGAGGCGGCCGATGATTTCGAGCATATCGGCATATTCTTCCCAAGCGCCGGGTGTGCCGGGCGGGTTTTGGTAGGGGGGGGTGTACCGGATGGGGTATTCCCGTCGGACGAGGGTAGCGTGTTGGAGGAGGGAACGTGTGAAATCGGGCTGAACGTGGATCCCGTTGTTTTTGGCCGCCAATTGAGCGGCCGCGAGGCCGGCAAGCGGTCCGGCGAAGCAGAGGCGGCCCTGGAGGTCGGAAGCAGCGGCGGCGACGGGGCTATTGGAGAGGCCGTGGTTCAGAGCGTCGGCTAATGCGGCGGCTTGGACGATGTTCAATTCGCCGATGAGGTTGAGGGTGATGGCCTGCCATCGCGCGGCGGCGAGGGCGGCCGCATCCCCTCCATTTCGCGCGAGATGTTTGATGCGAAGAATCTTATGGAGATCGAAATTCCATAATCCCACGACGGTAAGGATGACGAGGACAACCGCGAGCAGGATCAGGACTTGGCCGCGTTTCGAACGCGAGCGTGGGATGGCGTTAGGGGAGGGCATAGCCGAGATAAAGCGGATAATGGTTTTCGAGATCGGACCGCCCGTCGAGTTCAATGAAGCGGTCTCCGGTGATGAGGCGATGAAGAGGCATGAGGATTTCAAGGGTTTGATCGGTACGGACCGTGACTGTAGGTGACCGAAGATCAAGCACCGTGTGGCGGATTGTCGCCCATCGGGCGTAATCGAGAATGGGGGAGAGGCGGCCGTAGCTTTCGGCGCCAAGGTAAAGCGGGATGCGAGAAGCCTCCACGGGCAGCTGGGGGGAGCGGGGCTGGGCGCGAAGGGCGAGCGTCCAGGCGTTGCCGGGGCGTTGGGACTGAAGGATGGGTGCGATGGGGGTTGGGGCGACCTGGGGGTTGAGGAGGGGGCCGGCGTTGGGGATGGAGGCGACTCGCACGACTTTATGGACCATGAAACTGTTGAATCCTACGGCGCGGGCTCTGGCACCACAGGAGGCGGCGTATTCAAGAATCTCTTTTGAAGCTGTGAGGCGGGAAAGTTCGAGGAGACCGAAAAAGATGAGGCAGAGAAAGACCAACACGATACATGTTTCTACCAGGGACTGGCCGGCTTTGCGTTTCATAAACCCGTCCCTTTCGCGGTAAAAGAAAAGCCGCGATGCGTGGCGGAAAGCCGCCGCGGTAAACTCCGGGGCAAACTCAATTGCCCATATCTTTGAGGTACTGCTGGGAGTCTACCTGCTGACCCGGCTGGCCGCCGAGTTCTTCGGTCGCGCCTCGGAAGAGGCCCTGAATGCGGTTTCCGAGGGCGGCGACCACGACGATGGCGGCCAAGGCGATCACGACCAGGATGATGATATATTCCGTCATGGTCTGACCGCGTTTGCGTGTGGCAGGAGAGTGCATGGCGCTCCTTGGTTCTTACGGATTCATTATAACAAACCGATGCTTGGTCTTCAATATTGTTTTAGGGGTATTCGGAAGCGACCAGTTCGAGGACTCTTCCACTCCATTCTTTGAAGACGTAAAAGAAGATAGCGGCCATGGTGATCACGGCAATCAGCGTGGCGAGGGCGATCGCGTACTCGACCAGAGTTTGCCCGATGCGGTGCTGTCGTTTTGCCATAAGCAATATTATACAGCATTCAGCGGAAACTCATCAACTTTTCAGGGGCTGGAGGTATTTTTTTGAGGGAATGATATGCGGATTTCTACAGGCGAATACGCAAGGCATTCGGCTGTAGTTGCGCCACTGGCTTTTCTGTAGTTCCGCCACTCTGTGGCGGAAAGGGAATAAGGCTTGCGGCACGAGGATACGGCTTCCGGCAGGGGAGTGCCGGAACTACGGGGAATGAGATAAGGCTTCCGGCACGGGAGTGCCGGAACTACAGGGAATGAGATAAGGCTTCTGGCACAGAGTGGCGGAACGGCAGGCGGGATGGAATGTTGAAGTCTTGCCCGAGGGGGAAGCTATCGGAGAATGAGCAAAGCGCCATGGGCGGTTGGGTATCCGGCATGGGGAGCGAAGAGGATGGGGGGTGGAACGATGACGGGATGGGATTTTGAACGTTGTGGGGAGATGGCGATCACTCATGCTCTGGAATCCCGGCGGTGAGCGCATTCTTTGAGGGGAGACCCAGAACTGACCCAGAGGGAAAGTATTGTTTAAAGCAAGCGGTTTTTCCTATACTTGGCTCATTTAGGAGCTGACATGAACGGGATTCAGGGATTAGGCCGGACGGATCGTCCGCTGACCGAGCAAGAGGTTATGGCCCTGTGCGACGAGGCCATGGCTGGATGGTCGGTGGATGGCCGGCGGGTTTTGGTGTTGGTGCCCGACCACACGCGGACCTGTCCGTTGCCCTTGATGTTTCGCCTGGTCTATGAGCGGTTGGCCCCGCGCGTTCGGGAGCTTAATTTTCTCATCGCGTTGGGTACCCACCCTCCCATGGCGCACGAGCGGATCTGCGCACTAATGGGGATTACCCCTGAAGCCCATCGGACGCGCTATTCCAAGGCCCGATTTTTCAACCACGAGTATAAAAACCCGGCGGTGCTTTCGGAAGTGGGCCGACTGACCCGCGAGGAAATTCGGGCCATCACGGAAGGACGCTTTGAGCTGGACGTCCGCATTACGGTCAATCGGTTGGTGCTCGAGCATGACTTCGTCCTTATCATTGGGCCGGTCTTTCCCCATGAAGTCGTGGGTTTTTCGGGTGGCAACAAGTATCTGTTTCCCGGCGTTTCCGGCCAAGAGATCATTGATTTTTTCCATTGGCTAGGCGCGGTTATTACCAATCCGGTTATCATTGGGAACAAGTGGACACCTGTTCGAAGGGTGGTCGACCGGGCGGCGAAGCTGATTCCGAGTCCCGTTCGGGCTCTCTGCATGGTGGTGAAAGGGCATGATCTGGCAGGGCTCTATTATGGCACGAGCGAGGAGGCATGGAGCGCGGCGGCCGATCTTTCCCGCCAACTGCATATCCTGTTTTACGAGAGGCCTTTTCACACGGTCCTTTCGTGCGCTCCTCCGATGTACGACGACCTTTGGACGGGGGGGAAATGCATGTACAAGTTGGAACCCGTTGTTGCGGACGGTGGGACGGTGATCATCTATGCGCCGCATATTCGGGAAGTATCGGAGACGCATGGCCGGATCATTCGGGAAGTTGGATACCACACGCTGGACTATTTTTTGAAGCAGTGGGAACGTTTCCGTCATTACCCTTGGGGTGTGCTGGCCCATTCGACCCATGTCAAAGGGATTGGCAGTTATGAAAACGGCGTTGAAACGCCGCGGGTCCAGGTGGTGTTGGCGACGGGGATTTCGGAGGACGAGTGCCGGCGGATCAACCTGGGGTATCGGGATCCGGCCTCGATCCGCCTTGCAGATTTTCAGAACCGGGAAGAGGAAGGAATTCTTTGCGTGCCCAAAGCGGGGGAGATGCTGTACCGTTGGAAGCATGCGCCGCCTCGGTTGGGCGGTTCCATTGGAACACAACCCTGAAATCATGAGGAAATCCCATGAGTATTGAATTGCCGATTCCCCTATCGCTTGCCGGAAAGACTGCCGTGGTCACGGGCGGCGGCGGGGTTCTCTGCGGCTATATGTCGAAAGTTTTGGGCAAAGCCGGCGCGAAGGTGGCGGTGTTAGACCTCCGACAAGAGGCGGCGGAGGCTGTGGCCCGGGCGATCGGAACGGAGGGGGGAAAGGCGATCGGGCTTGCTTGCAACGTATTGGATCGCGCCGTGTTGGAGCAGGCGGCGGTCGAAATTGAAAAGCGGCTTGGTCCTCCTGATATTCTCGTCAATGGGGCAGGCGGAAACCACAAACTAGCCACCACAAGCAAGGAGCGACTTGAAGCCGAGGACTTGCGGAAAGAAGCGGAGGGGTTGGTGACCTTTTTCGATCTGGATCCGAAGGGGGTTGAATTCGTCTTCAACCTAAACTTCCTTGGCACCCTGCTGCCCACGCAGGTTTTTGCCCGTCGAATGGCCGAACGGGGAGGGGGCGTGATTGTCAATATCTCCTCGATGAATGCCTTCAAGCCGCTCACCAAGATTCCGGCTTACAGTGCGGCGAAGGCGGCGGTGAGCAACTTTACCCAATGGCTGGCGGTGCATTTAGCCCCTGTTCATGTTCGTGTGAACGCGATAGCGCCGGGATTTTTTTTGGCCGATCAGAATCGGGCCTTGTTGACGCGGGAGGACGGGTCATTGACTCCCCGCGGGCAGACGATTATCCAGCATACGCCGATGGGGCGGTTTGGAAATCCGGAAGACCTGGGGGGTGCTTTGTTGTTTTTGTGCTCCGAGAAAGCCTCGGGATTTGTCAATGGCGTTGTATTGCCGGTAGATGGCGGATTCAGTGCGTTTAGCGGAGTATGACTATAAACTTGAAAAATGGAGAGCGACATGACAGCGCAGGCGGACATCGGTGTGGTGGGGTTGGCGGTGATGGGGGAAAACCTTATCCTTAACATGGAGAGCAAAGGGTTCACGGTAGCTTGCTTCAACCGGACGGTGGGCAAGGTGGATGATTTTCTTAACGGCCGCGGAAAGGGCAAGAGGATTCTCGGTGCCCATTCGTTGGCCGAGTTCATTGCGTTGTTGAAGCCTCCCCGCAAAATCATGCTGATGGTCAAAGCGGGCAAGCCGGTGGACGAGTTCATCGAGCAACTGGTTCCCCATTTGGCAGCGGGCGATATTGTGATTGACGGTGGCAATACCCACTATCCCGACACGGTACGGCGGACTCGGACATTAGCGGAGAAGGGGATTCTATTTGTCGGCACAGGCGTCAGCGGCGGGGAAGAGGGTGCGTTGCTCGGGCCGGCATTAATGCCTGGAGGAAATCCGGCCGCCTGGCCGGCGATTGAACCGATCTTCAAGGCGATAGCGGCCAAAGCCGAGGATGGGGTTCCGTGTTGCGCATGGATTGGGCCGGACGGTGCCGGTCATTTTGTCAAGATGGTCCATAATGGGATCGAATATGGCGACATGCAGCTCATCTGCGAGGCTTATGATTTGATGGGGCGGGGTCTGGGGATGAAGCCCCTGGAGATGCACAAGGTTTTTGCCGAATGGAATCGGGGGGTTTTGGATTCCTATTTGATCGAGATTACCCGCGATATTTTAGCCCGGACGGACGAGGAGACGGGCAAGCCGATGGTGGACGTGATTCTGGACACGGCCGGCCAGAAAGGGACGGGTAAGTGGACCAGCCAAGCCGGGTTGGATTTAGGGGTAGGCATTCCCCAGATAGCGGAGGCGGTATTTGCCCGATGTCTTTCGGCCATCAAGGAGGAGCGGGTGGCCGCATCGCGCAAGTTGGTGGGGCCGAATGGGCGTTTTCGCGGCAATCGCAAGACGTTTGTGGAGCAACTTCGGCAGGCGGTGTACGCCTCCAAGATCTGCTCCTACACGCAGGGGTTTCAGCTTCTGCGCGCAGCGTCCGTGGAGTACAAATGGGATTTGAAATTCGGCGAAATCGCGACGATTTGGCGTGCCGGCTGCATTATTCGGGCTCGTTTCCTCGGCCGGATCAAGGAGGCGTTTGACCGTCAGCCCGAGCTGCCCAGTTTGCTTTTGGATCCGTATTTCAAGCGGGTGGTTACGCAGTCGCAGGATGCCTGGCGGAATGTGGTAAAAACGGCGGTGACGCTGGGCATTCCCGTTCCAGCCATGGGCACAGCGCTCAATTATTACGACATGTATCGCGCCGAGCGGTTGCCGGCCAATCTTTTGCAAGCGCAGCGGGATTATTTCGGCGCGCACACATTCGAGCGGGTGGACAAACCTCGGGGCCAGTTTTTCCATGTGGACTGGACGGGGCACGGGGGCACGACGACGGCAAACGCTTACGTCGTGTGAGGCGGGGTATCTCGTTGGATCCGTTTCAGTTCGAAGGGGTGCGGCAGAAGGTCTCCGAACGGGAAGATTTTCACGGGGTCTTCTTTTCCCTGAAGGGCGATGGGGAAATCGGCCTTCACGAATTCCGCGAGCACCTGACGGCAGGCGCCGCAGGGCAGGGGGGGCGTTATGGAACGGGGGGCTACGATTGCAAGCCGTTGAAAGGAACGCACGCCCTGGGAGATGGCGGCGGCAATCGCCGTGCGTTCCGCGCAGAGGGTCAGGCCGTAGGAACTGTTTTCAACGTTGCAACCGGTGATGATTCGGCCATCCGTTGTTTCCAACGCGGCGCCGACGGGAAAGCGAGAATAGGGGGCATACGCCTTTTGGGCGGCCTGGCGGGCGGCAGCCAAAAGAGGCGTGAAATCGGCGGGAGTGTGGGAGGGCTTTTTCATGGTATCGGCGGGTTGTCGGGCGGGGGAGGCGAAGCGTGCAGGGCGGTCAGCCACTGTTGAAGGCGATTGCGGCCTTGGGTGGCGGCGGTGACGATCTCTTCATGGCGCAGGGGGTTGGGGGCGAGACCGGCCGCCCGGTTTGCGACCAGGGAAAGGGCGAGAACCTCCATTCCGAGCGATCGGGCTGCGATGGCTTCGGGAACGGTGGACATACCCACCAGATCCGCTCCGAGAAGGGCTAGCGCTTGGACTTCTGCGGGCGTTTCGTAGGACGGACCTGATACGAACGCGTAGGTACCTTCTTTTAAGAAAATTCCGACGTGTTCGGCAACTTGCCGGGCCCAGGTGCGCAACGGGACGCAATAGACCTCCGTGAGATCGGGGAAGCGTGGTCCCCAGAGGGGTTGGTGAGGGCCTCGGAAGGGGTGATCCCCGAGGAGGTTGAGGTGATCACGGATCAGAACGAGATCACCAGGGGCCAAATCCCGGCGGATACCGCCGGCGGCATTCAGGAGCAGCATGCGTGTTGCGCCCAGAGCATGGCTGAGATAGACGGGGAGAAGGACTGGAAGCCAACCTTCGCCTTCGTACCAGTGGCGGCGTCCGCGGAAGACTATCCAATGTTTTCCGAGCCAATGGAGGAACTGAATACGGCTGGAATGACCGGCGACGGTGGGGGCGCCCAGTCCCGGTACTTCCGTGGTGGAGCATTCGGTCAAGGTTGAGGAGCCGGAAAATTCGAGGTCGCTCTGACCGGAACCGAGAATGGCGCCCCATTCGATGGGTGCGTCGGGCGCGCGGGCGCGGATGGCAGCGGTGGCGCGCTCGAGGCATGGACGGTCAAGATGGGGCGGGAGGGGGATCATGTTCCGAGCGAATCGAGATCTTCGAGGAGGAGCGGAGGAGATTCGGGCTGCGATTCCGTGATATGAAAGGCGCGCTCCATCCAAGGCGTTGCGGCCTGAATCCGTTTGGCGTGCGAGGCATGGAGTTCAGCGAAGGGTTCCCCTTTTTCCACTCGTTCGCCGATTTTTTTGAGGTGGGAAATGCCGGCATTCGGATCGACGGGATCCTCGACTTTCGCGCGTCCGGCGCCGAGGAGCAGCACGGCGCGGCCAATCGCTTCGGCATTCACGGCGGCGATCCAACCGCTTTTGGTGCTTAGGATTGGGATTTTGAGAGAGGCGTGACCTTCGATGGAGTCGGGATTTTCGAGAAAGGCGGGATCGCCGCCATGGAGACGGACCATTTTGAGGAACGAGCGGAAGGCGGCACCGGAGCGGAGAGCTTTTTCCATGAGCGGATAAGCCTCGGCGTCGGTTGGGACCAATCCTCCCAGACGGAGCATGCGAGCCGTTAGGGCCAAGGTCAGAGCGCGCGTGTCTTTCGGTCCTTCGTTTTGGAGGATCCGAACGGCCTCCGCGACTTCCACGCGGTTGCCCGCCGAACGGCCGAGGGGCTGATCCATGGCGGTTATCCAGCCGGAAACGGGCAGGCCGAGGAGGCGGCCGACATCCCGTAAGGAGCTGGCGAGAGCGCGGGCGGAATTGCGGTCGGTCATAAAGGCGCCGTGCCCGCATTTGACGTCCAGGACCAATCCGTTGAGAGATTCGGCTAATTTTTTACTCAGGATGCTGGAGGTGATGAGGGGGATGGAGGGCACGGTGCCGGTAACGTCGCGGAGGGCGTATAGTTTACGGTCGGCCGGGCAAAGATGGGGCGTTTGGCCCATGATGGAGCAACCGCAGGTTTCCACGATACGGGCAAATTCGGCCGGAGCGAGGTCGGTTCGGTAGCCTGGGATGGATTCCATTTTATCGAGGGTTCCGCCGGTCAAGCCGAGACCACGGCCGGAGATCATGGGGACGGCGAGTCCGCAAGCGGCGGCGAGGGGCGCGAGAGCGAGGGAGATTTTGTCGCCAATGCCGCCGGTGGAGTGTTTATCCACGCGGGGGGGGGTCAAGGTGTGGAGGTCCAGGCGGTCTCCGGAGTCGAGCATAGCCTGGGTGAGGGCGGCTGTTTCTTCGAGCGTCATTCCTTTGAAATAGACGGCCATCGCGAAGGCGGCCATTTGGTAATCGGGAATACGGCCTTGGGCGAAGTCGAGCACGAACTTCCGGATCTGGTCAGGTGGGAGTGCGTGGCCGTCGCGTTTTGCCTCGATGATCCATTGGGGGAGCATGTGAAGGATGGTATTTGGGAGGAGGGGGTCCGGTCAAGATAAGGACGCGCCCCACCTAGAAAATCAGCGAGGGAATTTCAAGACCCATGCCGGCTGGTCGCGATCCAAGCGGCCTTGGTTCTGCACAGCAAATCCCTGGGCTGTTGGGTTCCAGCGGATCGGTTGTTGGTCGGAAAGAAGCAGCACTTCGGATCCGGGGGGAGGGCAGATGTCGGTGATTTCGATTTTGGCGGGGATGGTTGCGGGCTCGTAAACATTAAGGAGGATGGCGAAGACGTCCTGGCCCTTGGTTGTGAAGCGGGTGTTTCCGGTTGAGAAAGGGGGGAAGGGTCGGGTGCCGTAGATGGACACGCCGTTGGTTTTCATCCATTGACCGATCGCTTTGAGCCGCTCCGCTGCGACCGGGGGGATGACGCCTTGGGCGTCCGGTCCGATGCCGAGGAGGAGGTTGCCGCCTTTGCAGCTGGTTTCGGCCAACATGCGAATGACGTCGCTGGCTTGTTTGTACGAGTCGTTGGGAAAAAACTTCCAGTAGTTTCCGAGTGTGATGCAGGACTCCCAGGGGACGTTCAGCGGCCGTTCCGGTATTTTCTGTTCTGGCGTGATGAAGTCTTCGTACTCTCCGCCCACGGTCCGGTCGGCGATGATAAGGCCGGGTTGGTGTGTTCGCGCCATGGCGGCAAGTTCCGGCATCCGAATGTCCTGGGACGGCGGACGCACTTGCCCTCCATCGAGCCACAGGATGTCGAGTCGGCCGTAGCCGGTCATCAGCTCTTGGATTTGTGCATGCACGAACCGTACGAATTTTTCCCAGAGATCCGGGTATTGGGTGGTGTCGTAGTTAGGGTTTCGGTTGACCACGGGGAAGTGAGGGGCCCAATACCATGGGCAATGCCAGTCTGACTTGGAGAAATAGCAACTGACGGCCAGCCCGCGCCTTCGGGCAGCGTCGAAAACCTCCTTGGCCACATTGGCCCGGGGATGGGAGTGAAAAGGGCAAAAGGGGTGCGTAATGCGGTAATCGGTGGTGCGGGTGTCGAACATGCAGAATCCGTCGTGATGTTTGGTCGTGAAGGCCAGGTATTTAATTCCGGCGCTTACCGCGAGGTCGACCCAGGCATTGGGATCGAACAGGACAGGGTTGAACGTGGTTGGGAGCGCCCGATAATCTTTACAGAATCGTTCGAAATCCCTGCCGCGCTCTGTCCAGCATCGAAACTCATCTTTTCGCGCCCAGTTGTCGGCCGGGGAGAGGCCCCACGACTCGAAGCAGTCCCATTGAGCATACGGTCCCCAGTGAACAATCATTCCGAAGCGTAGATCCATAAACTCATTGAGGCGTTTGCGCAGCCAATCCGGCTTGTCTTTGGAAATATCGGTTTCGTTGCTGTGATCCACAATGTCATCTGTTATGCGCGTCATGTTGGTTCTCCTCATGCATCGTGTCATACAGTTTCCGGCATGGGGAGTGCCGGAACTACAAGGGGGGGCGGAACGGAGTGGGGAACTCCAGGAAAGGGAGGGCGATTCGAACACAATTTCCGGCTGAAGGGAGGTCCACGTTCGGTGGGGGGGATGAAGGCAAATGCACGGACGGTTTTTATTGGGGGGGAGCGACGGCGGTTCGGGCGCATTGGACTTGCCAGCGAAGAATTGCGGCGCGTAATTCGCTTTGGAGGGCCGCATAGCCGGGGTTATGGACGTGATTGTGGAGTTCGTAGGGGTCGGTGTCGAGGTTGAACAGCATGGTGGGCGTGTTGTCGGGATCTTCCGTTACGAGTTTATAAGGGCCATGCCGAATCATTTTCCATCGTTTCATTTCCGAAAAAACGAGGCCGTTGGGGGGCAGGCAAAGGCCGCGGGTGATGGGGGCAAAGGAGCGGCCGGGCAGATGGGCAAGGGGGGGAAGTCCGAACCAGTCGAGGATGGTGGGAAAGAAATCCACACCGGAGACGAGCGCGTCGGAAACGACGTTTTGGGGGCCGGTGGGGCAACGCACGATCAGGGGGATCCCGCTGGATTCCTCGTGGGGGAGGCATTTATTTTTGAGACCGTGGCTTCCCTGCATATCGCCGTGATCCGAGGTGAAGACCACGACAGTGTCGCCGTCAATTCCGAGTTGTTCCAGTTCGTTCAGGAGGCGGCCGACGCAGTGATCCAGATGGGAGACCATTCCGTAGTACAGGCGGAGATATTCGTCGAGGTTATGTCCATAGCGTTGGTAATCCGGGCATGCGTTGGGAGGCCAGGGGCTTGGGGGGCTCCACGTTCTCGTATAAGGGTCTATTTCCTGGCAGTTCGGCCTGCGCCGGAGTGTGCGGCCGGCGTAACGGATTGCGAATTCGGGAGGCGGTTGCACGGGGTAATGGGGCGCTTGGTATCCGATAAAAAGCGCGAAGGGTTGTCGGGCCAATTTGCGCAGCCGTTCGATTGCGAGGGCAGTGGCGGCCTCTTCTCGGTGGACATCAAAGCGATGCGTGCGCCCTTCTTCGTCATAAAAGCACACATTCTGATAGAAGCCGTTGTAGCACTGGTAGCCGATGAAATCGCGAAAGCCGCCCCGGAGGGAAGAGGGGATAGGTCCATTGCCTTTTCCCCCGATATGCCATTTGCCGACGAAGCTGGTCCGAACTCCGGCGTTTTCCAAAACTTGGGGCAAGGTGGGTACGCCGGGGGGGATGGACGCTTCGTTGTTGTAGGTGCCCAATTGGGCGTTGTAGAGGCCTGTGAACAGATTGAGGCGGAAGGGCGTACAAATGGGGCAGTTTGAGTACGCGTTCCGAAAGAGGACTCCTTCCGAGGCGAGGCGGTCCAAATGGGGGGTTTCGATATCGGCCGTTCCCATGCAGCGGAGAGCGAACCGATGCATCTGGTCTGTGAAGATGAAGAGGAGATTCATTTAGAACGCCGAAGAGGGTGTGCGGGGAGGGGGATAGGTCAACAAAAGACAGGCCGTAACGAAGAGATTGCGCTCATCGGCCGAAATGAGGCGGGAGTCGGGCGGTTCGATGTCGAGGCTTTCGGCCGTCCACCATCCGAGATTGCCCTTCCGCACTTGGGAACGGGCGAGGAGGGGAAAGAAGTATTCGGACCATTGGGTCCAATCTTTTCCGCCGGCGCGCAGCAGGGCATGGGAGAGAAGGATGGCGGTGAGGAGGGGGGAGGGATGTTTTTTCCAGTTGGTGGGGTCTAAGCGACGGATGGCTTCGAGATGACGCTCCTGGTCCGCGTGGTTTCGTTGGCGGTGGGCGAGGAGGAAAAGGGCGGCCTGCGTTGCGAGGTCGGGAGGCTGGTTGGCCCACGCTTCGATGATTCGCGGAATAGCGAGCCGGGCCAGATCGGGATTGCCTCCGCTCGTGATCATCGAGTCGACAGCCAGGCTGTGCCATTGGGTTGGGCTTTTGAATTCGAGGAGTGCGGACTGGGTTTTGAGCGATTCGAGCACGATTGGGATGCGGGTCAGGCCGTAGGCTTCTGAAAGGCACCAGACGATGAGGGCGCGGCGTTCGGGGGGATGGATCGCTTCGGGAGACGTTTCACGGATAAGGGCGCGCAGTCCTTTGCTGACCGTGAGGCCATGTTCCCACGACAGGGGGGTTTCCCCTTGCAGGAGAAACGCGAGGAGGGAGACGCTGGTGAGGAGAGCGTGGGATTCGCCGGAGCCCCAGTATCCTTCGGCGTCTTGGTGTTGAGACAACCAGCTAAGGGCGGCGGGGAGAACGTCGGGGGCCGTCCGCAGGAGGCGGGCAGGGGGGCGCGGGGCAGGTTCCTCTCGTGCTTTGAGGACAAGAGTTGGGAAGAGGGACGCAATCAGCAACCTGAAAACAATATGGGAGATTCGTATGTTTTTCATATGGAGTGGAAATAGAGACAATATAAGCAAATGGCATAAGATTCAATCAATCCTGAAAATCGGTGTCGTTCGCTCGCGTGGAGGTCGAGAGATGCAGAATCGAGCATACGGGAAAGGGATGGGATGGGAGTTTTCGGTTTTAGCGCCAAGGTCTTTCTTGCCGATCATTTCTCGGATCCGAAGACCGGGTTGTTTATGGGACAGAACGATGGACATTCGATGACGTTTCGGATATAGTATGTATCGGCGAGAGCGGTCCCAGCGTGCCATTTTGGAGACCGCGGTGTGAAACTCTCGGAGCGCGACGCTTATATCACCCTCAACCAGATCCCTGATATTGGTCCTGTGACCGTTCAGACGTTGGCTGAGGCGCTTGGCGGCCGGGTGGCGGAAATACTGGAAATCGAACCTGGGCGTCTTCCTGCTGTTCGGGGGGTTGGGCCGGCGGCCCTTGAACGGTTGGCGGCTGCTCGCCGCCAAGGAGGGCTGGCGGAGGCTGAGGAAAAACGGGCTGAGATTTTGGGTCTTCGGATCGTCACACCGGTGGATGCTGGCTATCCCGAACCCCTTCGATCACTTCATGATCCTCCGTTAGCCCTTTATGTGAAGGGGGAATGGAAACAAGAAGATCGTAAAGCCGTCGCATTGGTAGGATCTCGGCACACCACTTCTTATGGTCGTGAGACCGCCGCGCGTCTGGCTGCTGATTTGGCGCGGCTTGGATATGTTGTTGTGAGCGGACTGGCCCGAGGGATTGACACTTGGGCGCATCGTGGGGCTCTGGAGGCAGGGGGGCGTACGGTGGCGGTGCTGGGGGGAGGTTTACACGACATCTACCCGCCGGAAAACCGCGGTTTGGCGGAGGCCATTGCCCGAAGTGGGGCCCTTATTTCCGAATTTCCGATAGGGCGGGAGCCGGACAAGACGACCTTTCCCTATCGAAACCGGCTGATCAGCGGACTTTCCCAAGCCGTGGTTGTCGTGGAGGCGACACGAACCAGCGGCGCGTTGATCACGGCACGTTTTGCCGCCGATCAGGGCCGGTCGGTACTTGCCGTTCCGGGGCGGGTGGACAATCCGCTGGCGCAGGGTCCCCATGATTTGATCCGGCAGGGAGCGCGGCTGGTGGAAGGGGTGGAAGATATTCTGGATGAATTGGGTACGCTCTTTCGGGGGGCGGCTTTCTCACTTCGATGCCAAGGAAAGGATGGGGGGGATGCTGGGGTCGGGAGTGAGCCTCTTCGTCTTTTACCGGAGGAGCGTTTACTTTTGGAGAGAGTTTCGGAGGAGGAGCGGATCGATGTGGATACGCTAACTCGGCGAAGCGGGCTCTCGGCGGCGGTTGTGGCGGCTGCGCTTTTGACGCTTGAGATGAAGGGGTTGGTGAGGGTGTTGCCTGGCCGGGTGGTGGAGCGAAGGAATCCCTGAGGAGAGTTTTTGCGGGGGGTGCGAGATGTTTTGAGGGAAAAAACAGTTGCTCGAGACGGCGAATTCAAGGAATATTAGCCGTTTTGGGATTTGATGGGACAGTGCAATGGCGAAAAGTCTTGTAATTGTGGAATCTCCGGCCAAAGCCCGGACGATCGGCAAGATTCTGGGAGAGGAGTACGCGGTCAAGGCTTCCATGGGTCATGTACGGGATTTGCCGGTTCGGTCGTTGGGTGTGGCGGTCGAGAAAGGATTCGAGCCGCGCTATGAAATTACCCCGGACCGCAAGAAAACGGTTCAGGAATTGCAGGCGGCGGCACGACACTGTTCGACGATTTATCTTGCGCCCGATCCCGACCGGGAGGGGGAAGCCATTGCGTGGCACTTGAAAACTCTATTGGAGGATAAGGTTCCGGACGCCGTTTTTCGGCGTGTGGTATACAACGAGATTACGCCGCGGGCGGTGCGCGAGGCGTTTGCGCATCCGGGCGATCTCAACCTTCGGTTGGTGGAGTCCCAGCAAGCTCGGCGGATTCTTGATCGGCTGGTGGGGTACAAGGTTAGTCCGCTGCTATGGGGCCGTTTCCAGCGGAATCTGAGCGCCGGTCGGGTGCAAACGGTTGCCCTCCGGCTTGTTTGCGAGCGGGAAGAGGCGATTCGACAGTTTGTGCCCGAGCCCTACTGGCTGATTGGGGCGCAAGTATGCAAGCGGGTTCCGCCGAAGGATGCCTTTCCCATTCGGCTCGTTCGCATTCGGGGCGAGAAGGCCGTTATCCAAAGCGCGGAACAGGCGGCGACCATTTGCCGGGAATTGGCGGCGTCCACTCTGCGGGTGAAGGGGATCGAGACGCGGGAAACTCAGCGGCGGCCGGCCCCTCCGTTCACGACCAGTACGCTGCAGCAGGCGGCCTCGAGGCGGTTTGGTTATTCCCCTTCGCGGACGATGCGTCTGGCGCAGACATTGTATGAAGGGGTGGACTTGGGGGAAGGGCCGATTGGGCTCATCACATACATGCGGACGGATTCGGTTGCGGTGGCACACGAGGCGCAGGAACAGGCGCGGGTATTGGTTGCCCAGAAGTACGGGGCCGATCATCTGCCGGATCGCCCTCCTGTCTATCGGAGCCGGCACGATGCACAGATGGCCCATGAAGCGATACGGCCGACCGATGTGTCGCGCACGCCCGATTCGCTGCGCAAGCGTCTTAAACCGGACGAATGGAAGCTGTACACGCTGATTTGGCAGCGCTTTCTGGCCAGTCAGATGGCTCCTGCGCGGTTCGAGCAACGGGTGGTTGAGGTCGAGACGGAGGCGCCGGCGGGGATGGAGTCGCCCTATCTTTTCCGTACGACGGCGACCCGGCTGGTCTTTCCGGGTTTTCGCGCGGTTTACGAAGAAGAGGAGAAGGATAACGGGCCGGAAAAAGTGCGTGCTGCTCAACCGGAAAATGCGGGGGCGGGAGAGGAAGAACCCGAGGTGGAGTCCCTGCCGCCCCTCGAACCCGGCGAGCCGCTTGAAGTGCTTCGGTGGCTGGAAGAGCGGAAGGAGACGCAACCGCCTTCACGGTTTACCGAAGCGACGCTGATTCGGGCTTTGGAGGAGAACGGCGTGGGGCGTCCGAGCACCTACGCCCAGATTTTGACGACGCTTTACGACCGGCGATACGTTCAACGGGAGGCGCGCAAGCGCGCGCTGGCGCCTACCGAGCTCGGGGAGAAGGTTTACTCGCATCTCATCGGCCATTTGGCGGAACTTTTCGATATTGGGTTTACGGCGGGGATGGAAGAACAGCTCGACGCGATCGAAGAGGGAAAGATCGGGTGGCGGGAAATGCTGGCCGATTTTTACAGCCGTCTGCAGAAATGGTTGGAAGCGGCCAAAGGGCCGCCGGCCGAAGAGGATCATGTCCGAAGAGTTCTGGACCATTTGGCGCAGGTGGCGCAGTGGCAGGAACCCACAGGTACTCCCCGGGGGCGTCGGAAGAACGATCCGCAATTTGTCGCCTCGATCCGCCGTCAGTTGGAGCAAGGGCGGCCGATCACGGACCGGCAATACCAGGCATTGATTCGGCTTGCGGTTCGTTATCGGGAGCAGATTCCCGGCTTGGACGAGACCCTTCGGGGTCTAGGGCAGGAGGCGCATCTTGAAACGCCGCCGGTTCTGCCGCCGGATGATGTTACGCTACGGAAACTCGAATTGCTGAAAGGGGTTCAAACGGATCCTCCGACGAAACGGCGGGGGCGGACCTATGACGATGCGGCTTTTATTGCGTCCTTAGCGGAGCAGGCGGCGAGGGGGCGGAATCTGTCGGCGGCGCAGGGTGCTGTGTTGGACCGTCTGTTATGGAAATATGCGGACCGTATTCCGGATTTTGAGAAAGAGCGGGAGTCGTTGGGGTTACAGAAGGTCGAGTCGTCTTCTGACGTTGCGACGACGGATCCGGAGATTGGGACGATTATGGAACGGCTTTCCCAGTGGACGGACTGGCGGCCGCCTGTGGAACGGCGTGGTCGGACATTTGATGACCGGCAGTTTTTTGAATCGTTGTTCCGGCAGTTTCGTGAAAAGGGTCGGTTGAGCCCCCGCCAGATTTCGGCGTTGAAACGGTTAGCGCGCCAATATGGGCTGGCGGCTGAGGCGAGGGGGAGAGCCGAATTGCAGACGTGAAAAGTCGGCTGGCCCAGGATGCGTTGGCCGGTGCATTTCGCCGTTATTTGCGGAGTGAAATGAATGCCTCGCCGCATACTGTGGCGGCCTATTGGGGGGATCTGGAGCAATTTGTGCAGATGGTCTGGGAGCAAGGGCGACCGCCTTATCCCTGGGCCGAGGTGGATCGCGCGATGGCGCGCGCGTTTCTTGCGCATCTGATGCAACAGGGGCTTTCTTCTCCCTCGATTCACCGAAAAATCTCCAGTTTGCGCCGTTTTTTTCGGTATTTGATAAGGCGAAGCCGGGTGGAGAAGAACCCATTTGCCGGGATATCAGGGCCTGCCCGCGCGTGCCGCCTTCCGAAGGTGCTTTCGGTGGGGGAGGTTGAGCGGCTGCTGCGTGCTCCGCTCGAGGTGGCCGAGAGGGAGGCGAAGCGGTGTTCGGAGAGACGGCGCTGGGAGGTGGAATATGGGGGTGTTCGGGACGCCGCGATTTTGGAGGTTTTGTACAGCACGGGGGGGCGGATTCGCGAAATTACGGGGCTGACGGACGGGGCGGTTGACTGGTTGGGGGGTGTGGTTCGTGTCCGGGGCAAAGGGCGGAAGGAGCGGTTATGTTTGTTGGGGCGGCCCGCGCTGGCGGCGTTGCGGCGGGCAGTGGAGGAGAGGGATCGGTTGTTTCCGCTTCGGGGGCGGCCGTCGAAAAGGGCTGTGGAACGACCGTTGTTCCTCAACGTGAGGGGGGGTGCCCTTTCGGCCCGGTCGGTGGAGCGCCAAATGAAGCGTTATTTGGAAGCGGCGGAATTGAATCCCCAACTTTCTCCCCATGTGTTGCGGCATTCTTTTGCGACGCATCTGCTGGATGCCGGGGCGGACATGCGGAGCGTGCAAGAGCTGCTGGGGCACGCGAGTCTTTCGACGACCCAGATTTATACCCATGTAACGGCGGAACGATTGCGGAAAACCTATGACGAAGCCCATCCCCGTGCCTGATCGCCCTTCTTTCTCGTGGGTGTTTCGGGTGTTATATAACCTGGTTTGGATTCCGGCGTTTCTGATATTGGCGCCGAAATATCTCATACGGATGAAGCGGCGAGGAGGGTATCGGGAGGGGTTTCACGAACGGTTCGGTCGATATTCCGTGGAGGTGAGGTCTCCGTTAATGGCGGAGCCGCGGCCGGTCTGGGTTCATGCCGTGAGTGTCGGCGAGGTGCAAGTGGCCCTGCGGTTCATGCAGGTTTGGCGGAATCGGGAACCGGGGGTCCGGTTCGTGCTTTCGACCGTGACCTCAACGGGGCGGCGGGTGGCGAAGGAGGGTGCCGACCCGCGCGATGTGGTGGTGTATGCCCCGTTGGATTTTCCGTGCTGTGTTGAGCCGGCGTGGAAGGCGATTCGTCCTCGGCTTCTCGTGTTCGTGGAAGGGGAATGGTGGCCGAACTGGCTGTGTCGGGCGCGGAAGGAGGGGGTGCCGGTTGGGGTGATCAACGGGCGGCTTTCGGAGCGTTCCTTTCGGGGGTTTCGGCGAGTGAGGTTCTGGACTTCTTGGCTTTTGACATTGCCGACGGCTTTTTACATGCAGAGCGAGCGGGATCGTGAACGGCTTTTGGCGCTTGGGGTGGATCCGGCGCGGGTGGAGGTGTTGGGTTCCGCAAAATATGATAGTGTGCGAGAACAGGAGGGCGCCGCGGAGCGAGGGCGGGCCATGTTGGCGGAAGCCGGATGGAACGTGGACCAATTGCTGATTCTAGTGGGGGGGTCCACGTGGCCGGGAGAAGAGGTTGTACTCATCGAGACGTGGGAGCGGCTCCGGGGGGAAATTCCTCGCTTGCGGGTTGTTTTGGTTCCCCGACATGAAGAACGTCGGGAGGAGATTCTTGAACTCCTTCGCCGGAAAGGGCTCGGAGTTTGGCAACGATCTAGGCACCGGGCCATTCCCGAGGGGGCGCAGCCGGAGGTGTTTTTAGCCGATACGACGGGCGAGCTGAATGCGTTTTATGCCGTCGCCGATTTGGTGTTTGTGGGCAAGAGTCTTGCGCCCAACCGGGGCGGTCAAAATGTGATTGAGCCGGCGGCGTTAGGCAAGCCGATTCTCGTCGGTCCGCATTTGGAAAATTTTCCGGGGGTCGAGGCCGATTTTGAAGAAGCGGGTGCTTTTTGGCGGATCCGGAATGGGGTGGAGATGGTCGAGGCGGTGCGGCGTTTGGCGTCGGACGCGGAGGCGCGGCGGGAACTGGGCCGGCGGGCGGCGGATTTGGTCCAGAGGCGTCGGGGTGTTATGGAAGCCACAGTGGAACGGGTTCGGCGGCTGGCGGAGGGTCGGGGGTGAGGATGGAGCCTGGCACCTTTGAGATTGCGGTGCGGGACGCTTCCTCCGAGGCGCGGTGCGGGGTATTATGGACAGCGCACGGGCCGGTACCGACGCCGGTCTTCATGCCGGTGGGAACTCAGGCAACGGTGAAGGCCATGTCGCCCGCCGAGTTGGAGGCGCTGCGGGTTCCGATCCTTCTGGGGAACACCTATCATTTATTGATTCGGCCGGGGCTTGAGGTGATCGAGGCATGCGGTGGACTTCATGCGTTCATGGGGTGGAGGGGGCCGATTCTGACGGATAGTGGCGGGTATCAGGTATTCAGCCTTGCCGATCGGCGTCGGGTGACGGACGAGGGGGTGGTTTTTCAGTCGCACGTGGACGGGGCGACGTTATTTTTGGGTCCTCGCGAGGCGATGGAGGCGCAGCGGCGTTTGGGGTCGGACGTGGCGATGGTGTTTGACGAATGTCCCCCTCATGATGCGACGTACGAATATGCTTGCAAGGCGGTGGAGCGGACCCTATTATGGGCAGCTCAATGCAAAGCGCAGGACCGGGCGCCGGGTCAACTGGTGTTCGGAATTGTGCAGGGCGGAGCGTTTCCTGATCTACGAGCCCGTTGTGCACACGGGTTGATCGAGCTCGGTTTTGACGGGTACGCGATCGGGGGCGTGAGTGTTGGTGAACCGGAGCGCCAGATCCTGGAAGGGATTGAGCGGACGGTGGTTCATTTGCCGGCGGATCGCCCCCGGTATGCGATGGGGGTAGGGGATTTGCGGCAGATGACGGAGGCTGTGGCGCTTGGCGTGGACTTGTTCGACTGTGTCATGCCCACGCGGGTGGCCCGGAACGGCGGTGCTTTCACGCGGCGGGGACGTTACCCGGTGAAGGCGGGCCGTTACAAGGCGGATCTTCGGCCAGTGGAGGAAGGGTGCGGTTGTTACACCTGTCGGACGTTCTCGCGGGCGTACGTTCGGCATCTGCTTCAGGCCGACGAGATTCTGGGTGTCCGCCTGCTGACGATTCACAACCTGCACTGTTATTTGCGGTGGATGGAGTTCATTCGCCGGGCGATTGCGGAAGGCCGATGGGAGGCGTTTCGGCAATCGGTATGGGAAACGTATCGGGAGGAACCGGAATGAGGCTAACGATGGCGATGATGAGCGGAGCGGCCCAGGCACCAACGGGCGGAGCGGCATGGCTTCCGATGATTGGCTATATGGCGATCTTTTTCGCGTTGTTCTATTTTCTGATGATCCGGCCGCAGACGCGTCGGGAGCAGGAGCGGAAAAAGATGTTGGAGCAGATTAAGGCGGGGGATCGGATTCTGTTCTGCGGAGGGATGTTGGGGTTGGTGACCCATGTCAAAAACCAGACGCTCACGGTCAAGATAGCGGACAATGTTAAGGTTGAAATTGCGCGGGGCGCGGTGATCCGGATACTGGAAGCCGACGAGGCGCCGGGGGATCTTGACGTGAACAAATCGGTTTGACGCGGCGGAAGGGGCATAACGAGCGTAAGGAGCGCCATGCAGAAGAATGTTTGGCATGTGATTTTGGGGGTCCTGACTTTGGGGCTTCTTCTCTTTTCCCTCGCGATCACCATTCCTCTCTCGGAGAAGGTGCCGTTGGGGCTGGACTTGCGGGGAGGGATGAGCTTTACGGTTGAGGTTGATGAAAATGCCGTTCGCGAGAAATTGCGAATGCGTGCGCAGGAGGAAGGGACGGAGCTGACGGACGAAGAGTTGGAACGGATTACGCCGGCCGAAATGCAGGATGCGCTGAAACGTTCGATCGAGGTTCTTCGCAACCGGGTGGACGGGTTGGGAATTGCCGAGCCCATTATTTATCCCGAACGGGGGAATCGGATTGTCGTCCAATTGCCGGACATTGATTCGAGCCGGGAAGCCGCAGGGGGAGAGGGTGCTGAGGGGCGTCGTGCGGAGCGCGCGCGGCAGGCGCGGGAGAAGCGGGAACGGGCGATCCGGACGATCCGTGATGTTTCTTTTCTCGAGTTCCGCTTGGTGCATCCGGACAACGACGAATTGATTGCGAAGATGATGGAGGCAGGCAAGGCGCCCGAGGGGTACAAGGTCGTTTCCGTGGTGTACAAGGGGAGGCCGCAATTTTTCTGGGAACGGGATTATGGCGCGATTCCAGAAGGCCGGATGGATGCATCCATGCAGGCCAAGGTCGCCGCTTTCAATGCGCCGCCGACCTATGAAGTGCTTCTCGAGCGGCAACGAATTGGAAATCGGACGCTTCACCGTCCGTATCTGGTCCAGAAGAAGGCGGAGTTAGACGGGACGCGGCTGCGCAAAGCAGGGGTGGGATATTCGGGCGGGCTGGGCTCGCCGGTGGTGAAACTGGAATTTGATCGCGAAGGGGCGCGAATTTTCCAGCGGCTGACGACTGCCTATGCTCCGAACGGGACGCGCAATCCGAACCCGGTGGGGCGGCAGCTGGCCATTGTGTTGGACCGGGTGGTGTATTCGGCGCCGGTGATCAAGGAGCCGATTGCGGGGGGGCAAGCGGAGATCAGCGGGGATTTCAGTTCGGAGGAGGCTTATTTTTTGGCCAATGTGCTGAAAGCGGGTGCCTTGCCTGTTCCGGTGCGGATTGTTGCGATGCGGGACGTTTCGGCCACGCTGGGAGCGGACGCTATCCGGAGCGGGCTGCGGGCAGCCGCGACGGGTCTTATTCTGGTCGCGATTTTCATGTTGGTGTATTACCGGTTGGTGGGGGTGGTGGCGAATATCGCCTTGCTTCTTACGCTGTTGATTTTGCCGGTTGGGATGTTGCTGGTCGCGGGATTCATGGGTGTTTTTGTGGAGGAGGCGCGTGCGGGGGGTCGTGTGGCATTGCCGGTTTTGACGCTTCCGGGGCTTGCGGGTATTGTGCTGACGCTTGGCATGGCGGTGGACGCCAATGTCCTCATCTTTGAGCGCATTCGGGAAGAGTTCAAGAACGGAAAAGGGCCCATTTCGGCAGTGGCGGCCGGTTTTGAGCGGGCCCTGAGCGCGATTCTCGATTCCAACATCACGACCATTCTGACGGCGTTTGTTTTGTTCATTTTCGGCTCGGGTCCTATTCGCGGCTATGCCGTAACGCTCTCGGCAGGTCTTCTGGTGAGCATGTTTTGTGCGGTGGTTGTGGGGCGAATGATTTTGGAACAAATAGCGGTTCGTCTTAAGGAGACGCGTTATTGGGGCATGGCCAACTGGTTTCCGGAGATGAACGTTGACTTTATACGTTTCGGCCGATATGCAATTATCTTTTCCTTTCTGATAATTGTCGTCAGTCTATCGGGCTTTGGTTGGGCGGCTTCGCGGGATCAGAATCGCGTGTTCGGCATTGAGTTTACAGGTGGCGCATCGGTCGCATTTTCCTTCGATCCGGCCGCACGTGTTTCGGAAGCGGACATTCGCCGGGCGTTGGAGGCGGGGGGAATCAGCCAGCCGTTCGTGCAGTATCAACGGGAGCTCGGCGAAGAGAACCGTGATCTGCTTTTAGTGAAAGGACCTGCGGGGGCAAAGGACGAGATTGTGCGGGTTCTTTCCGATACTTTTCCATCCGCCGCCTTTGCGGTGGAGAGCGCGGACGACATTGGTCCTCAAATCGGGCGCGAATTAAAGGTCAAAGCGGTCCGAGCCGTTTTAATTTCGCTTTTGATCATGATTCTCTACATTTCGTGGCGGTACGAGTTTGGTTTTGCGTTGGGCGCCGTGCTGGCCCTTTTCCATGATGCTCTCTTCACGCTTGGCTTGGTGTACTGGATGGGGATTCCGGTTAATCTGACTGTGGTTGCGGCCATTCTGACGATTGTGGGGTATTCGGTGAACGACACGATTGTTATTTTCGACCGGATTCGGGAAGATATCCGGCTGATTCGGGGAAAGAGTTTCGTTGAATTGTGCAATCTGAGCATCAACCAGACGCTGGGTCGGACGATTCTGACTTCTCTGACGACTCTGCTAGCCGTTCTGGCGTTGGCGGCATTCGGGGGAGGGGAGATTCGGTCGTTTGCGCTTACGATGTTGGTCGGCGTGATCGTGGGGACCTACTCGACGATTACGATTGCGACTCCGATCGTATTGGTTTGGTACCGGTATCGTACGCCGGATTTCTCGCGCAAAACGGGATAAGCAGGCAACCGGAGGGAAACGGACGCAGTTATGGCGGATAAGGAAGACCTCATCAAAGTGGATGGCGTGGTGGTCAAGGTGCTGCCGGCCACCATGTATCGCGTGCGGCTGGAGAACGGGCACGAGTTGCTCGCCCATATTTCCGGCAAGATGCGGAAGAACTTTATCCGCATTGCGGTAGGGGATCGCGTGAGTGTAGAGATTTCGCCCTACGACCTGACGAAGGGGCGAATCACCTACCGTCATCGGACCTGACCCAAGGTTGTTTTACCGGAGGTTCAGGATTCGAAGGGCTTCGCGGAAATCGGCCGGGAGTGGGGCTTCCACGTGGGCGCTTGTTCCCGAGGGGGCCGAACCGATAGGGAACTGCAGAAGGGAGGCGTGCAGGAGGGGGCGGGGGGGGATAAAGTGTGAAGTGGCAACGGTTTCCAACGTTCCGTACTGACGATCGCCCAGGAGGGGGTGTCCGATCATTGCTAGATGGCGGCGGATTTGGTGGGTGCGACCGGTTTCGATTCGAAGGATAAGGTGGCTGGCTTCCCGGTGGGCATCGGCGACCCGGTAGCGGGTGATGGCGCGTTGTCCCTCGATCGGAAGGTCGAGGGTTCCGTGCCCTTCGATTTTTCCTCGAACAATCGCATGATAGGTTTTGCCGATACGACCGTCTCGGAAATGGGCGACCATGGCATCGAACAGCTCGGGGCGTTCCGCAAAGAGTAGGCAACCGGTTGTATCTCGATCCAGGCGATGGACCACCTTCAGGGCGGGCGCGCGCCGTTCTTCCCGCAGACGGTTTTCCACACTTTCCTGACCTACGGAGAGAAGACCTGCCGGCTTATTGACAACGCCGAGTCCGGCGGATTCCCAGAGGACGGAAAGGGTGGGTGGGGGACGGTTCGGCGGGAGGGAGTTCGGAAGCAAGACGGTGACGGTATCGCCGGGGCGGAGCGTATGGCGTGCCATCCAGACCGGGCGGTTATTGACGAAGACGCGGCGTTCGTCGAGTAGACGGCGCGCGCCTCGAACCGAGAGGTGGAGCTGGCGGACGAGGAAACGGGCCAGTTCCGGCGGTTCAGAGGAGGCGTTTACGATCCATTGGCGGGGGATGGTTGTTTCTTTTTTCAAGGTTTCCGGCTTGTGTTTTTTTGATTATTATATAGAATTGCACCTTTTTCCAAAAGTCGGAAAAGGGCGAGTGGTTTGGCATGAATGAGACGGCAAGCATGAGCTGGGCGGACAAACCTACGGCCGAGGTGGAATCCTGGCTGTTGGACGAACTTGAAAAGCAGCCTTCCGACTGGGAGGCAATCCGGCAGGCGCTGAGCCAGGTGGGGCAGGTTCCTGAACGCCGTGAGGAGGCGCGTGCTTGGACGGAACTCGTGCTTGAACGGCTGAAAAAAAACGAACTTTGCGCCGAGGGGTTGGATTTCATCGCGCTGTTAGCGGGTTGGGATGAGGCGGAGGATCCCGTTCGGGCCAGAAGTCGGATCCGGGAACTTCTCGCCGATCTTTTCGCTCTAAAAGTGGGGGGGCGTCTCTATTTGGAAGCGGCGGGCGGAGACGGTGTGGCGCCGGCGGAACTCTTACGTCGGTTGCGGTTATTGCTTGCGCTTCGGGAGGGGCGGTATTGCCTCCATCGTGGGCTTGGACCGGGCGTGATTCGGCGTGTGGATTCTTTTTATGGAAAGGTAGTGGTCGACTTTGCCGATCGGCCGGGGCATGAGCTTTCCTTTGCGTTTGCAGCCGAGTCGCTCATACTTCCTCCGGAAGATCATCTTCTGATTCGCTGGTATCAAGATCCGGCGGCGATTCGGGCTCTGGCGGTTGAACGGCCAGATGAGTTGGTCCGAATGGCTCTTCGGAGCGAGGGAGATATGACCTTGGTGCGTCTTGAGGGGCTTTTGGGGCCGATCGTTGACCCGGAGCCGGGGTGGAAGGCTTTTTGGACGGCGGCTCGGAAGCGTTTGCAGGAAAGCGGGGATGTGTTATTGCCGTCCCGGAAAAGCGAGCCTCTGCGGCGGGTATCCCGAGTTTTGAGTGTGGAGGAGCGTGGGATTGAGCGTCTTCGTGCGGAACGGCGACCGGATCGAGTGGTCCAGATCTTCGAGTCGCTTGCGGAGGGTTCCGACCGACCGGTGGAGCGAGGGGGGGAGTGGGAGCGTGTGGCGCGGACGAAACTTCATGCGGTCTTGACAGCGGCGGAAGCCCATCCCGAATGGGCGGCCCGGGCCTTGCTGGTAGCGGAGGCGCTGGGGATTATGCTGGACGAGGCGGAGGTTGCCGTCTGGCGGGCCAGGTGGCTCGAGGTGGGCATGCTGACCCGAACGCTCAACGATCTACCGGTTCGTCGGCTTGCCGATTTCCTCCGGTTTCTGCATCGGTGGGATTCGGAGTTGATTGGGCGATTGCTGGGGTCGGTTTCGGCGCTTCATATTTCCGTTCTGGGAGAGTTGCTGGAGATTTTGATTCGGGAGGGGTGGGAGGGAGAGGTTCGTCGGTTGCTTTCAGCGATGGCCCTGGAGCGACGGGAATCCATTCGGCTGTTGGCGTGGATGGCGCGGCATCCTGAGCGCGTGGCGGCGTGGTTGTTGATGCCGCTGGAGGAGCTTCCGTTTCGGATTGTGGAGGCGCTTCAGTATCCGGCGACGGGGGAAGATTTAAAGGCAGCCAATGCTTTGCGGGCGTGCCTGCAGGACCGGCAATGGCTTCAGAGGGTTTTTGATGGGATGGACGATGTGCGGCGAAGCGATTTCGTTCGGTTGGCCCTTCATCCGGACGCGCCGCGTCATTTCGACTCCCAGCTCGTGTTGAGCCGGCTGGTTGCGCTTTATCCCGAACTTTCCTCCCAGCTTGAAAAGGCAGAGCCGCAGGCGGCGGAACCGGCGGTGACATCCTGGCGCAGCTATCGCCAGCGGCAAGCCCAGTTGGAAAAACTGATCCGGGAGGAGATTCCCCGCAATGCGAAGGAGATCGAGCGTGCCCGCAGCTATGGGGACCTTCGGGAGAATCACGAGTACAAAACTGCAAAGGAAACTCAGGCCTTACTGATGCGTCGCCAGCAGGAATGGCAGCGTGACCTGCAAATGGTTCGTCCCACCGATTTTACCGGGTTTTCGGCCGAGCGAGCGGGGTTGGGGACGGAGGTCGAACTGGAGGTGGAGGGCGGTGGGCGGGAAGTTTATCGGATTTTGGGCGAGTGGGATTTCGACCCGGGGCTTTCCGTGATTTCCTGCAAAAGCGGGTTGGCGCAGGTGTTGCGGGGTCGTGTTGCCGGCGAAATGGTGGACATACCGCGCGAGAACGGATCCCTTGTGCGGGCGCGAGTGGCGGCGGTTCGGCCTCTTCCCCCGGAAATTCGGGAATGGGCAGCAGCTTTTTTCGATTCACCTTGACGACCTATGCAGAAAAATCCTATTATTGACCACTTATGAGGCAATCCCACATCGGGGACCAGAGATCATGGCAGAGAAGAAAAAAACGACAGTTCGGGGAGCGCAGGACAACGTCAGTCCAAAAGAGCAGGCCGGCCGCAAATCAGCCCCCGAGAAGAAAACGGTTGCCGAAAGTAAGCCCAAAGCGGTTTCTTCCTCTGGGCCAAAAGGCAGTATCCGCTCGGTGCTTACGGCCCGCGAGATCGATCAGTTCAAAAATCGGCTTTTGGATTTGCGGGCGCGTTTGACGGGTCAAGCGACGGCCTTGACCAGCGAGTCCCTGGCCGTTCCGGACGAAACCCCTGCCGAAGATCGGACGGATGATTTCGATCGGGAGTTCGCGTTGAGTGTGGCCGGCTCGGTGCACAACGCGCTTTACGAAATTGATGAAGCGCTTCGGCGGATCGAAGAAGGCCGTTATGGCATTTGCGAGATCAGCGGAAAACCGATTGAAAAGGAACGGTTGAAGGCGATTCCCTATGCTCGGTACTGCCTGACGGTTCAAGCGGAACTGGAACGGACGAATCCTAACTTCCGGGCCGGAATGCGAAGTGGGCAGTTCCCAATCGCTCCGGGGGAAGAGAATGAGCTGACGGTTCCGGAACGAACGGAAGATCAGGAATAGATTAAGGAGGCCTGGTCTATCGCCATGCGTGTATTGGCGTGGGCCATTTGCATTGCTTTTCTGGATCAGGCGACCAAGTACGCTGTTCGGAATCTGTTTTATGTTGGAGAGTCCTTTCCGGTTATTGCCGGGTTTTTCGAGCTGACCTATGTGAGGAATACGGGGGCCGCTTGGGGGATTTTTCGGGGGTTCAACCTGGGTCTGGCCGTTCTGTCCGCTGGTGTTCTGGCGGTGCTGGTTGTTTGGCGGCGTCATTTCTGGGGGGATTCATCTCTTCAGCGGACCGCCGCAGGGTTGATTGTGGGCGGGATTATGGGAAATTTATATGATCGGCTTCGATTGGGGTATGTGGTGGATTTTCTCCATGTTTACCGGGGGGGATGGAGTTTTCCGGCCTTTAATATTGCGGATTCCGCGATCTGTGTAGGGGTTTGTCTCTATTTATGGAGCGCCTGGTGGGTGGGAATGCGTACGGAAGGGACGTGAAGCCTCCTTTGGGACATGCCCTTGTTCTGACAGGGCCGACGGCGTCGGGCAAAACGGACGTGGCGCACATTTTGGCGCGGGAGATGGGGGTGGATATTCTTTCGGCCGATTCGATGGCTGTTTATCGGGGGATGGATATTGGGACGGCGAAGCCGACGCCTGAGCAGCGGAGGGAGGTGCGTTATTGGGGGGTGGATCTTGTCGAACCGGAAGAGACTTTTTCTCTTGCGCATTATCGGCTGGAGGTCTTGCGCGCGATTGGGGCGGCAGCGGAACGGGGGGAAGGGCTTATAGTGGCGGGAGGCACGGGACTTTATCTCAAAGCGTTGATTGCGGGGTTGGATTGCACGCCTGGACCGGACCCCGCGCTTCGGGCCCACTGGGCGGAACGCACGGAGAAGGAGGGGCTCGCGCCGTTGTGGGAGGAGATTCGTCTTCGGGCTTCTCGTGCCTGGGCATTGATGAATGAATCGGATCGCCACAATCCCCGGCGATTAATTCGGGCTCTTGAAAGGGCGCGAGGTGGAGAAAACGGCGGAGCGGCGAGCGGTTATTGGAAAAGATGCAGGGAGAGGGAGCCGGTTTTGGTGGCGCTCTGGCCGGACGACGAGACGGCTCGGTGGCGGATTGCGCGACGGGTGCGATGGATGTATGAGAACGGACTGATAGAAGAGGCACGCGTATTGCGGGAGCGAGTGGGAGGGAAAGGTTGTACGGCGTTGCAGGCGATAGGGTATGCCGAGGCGATCGCGGTTTTGGAGGGGCGGTTGAATCTGGCTGAAGCGCAGGCGGTGACGTACCGCCGGACGTGGAAGTTTTTTCGTCGGCAGCGGACATGGTTCCGTCATCAAGCGAATCTGCGGCCGATTCTGATTCAGAAGGACGAAACGGTCGAAACTTTGGCCGGCCGTGTTTTGGAAGTGTGGCGCGCGCTTGGGCCTATTCGTTTGCAGGCACCGGTCTCTGCTGAACGAGCGCGACCCGAATAGCACGGTAGAAACAGCCGCTCAGTCCGCCGATCACCAGGAACAGCAGGAGGGCCAGCATTATCCACCCGGCGGGGGTGAGATGCGATGCAGGGGGGTGGAGTTCGGCGGGGGAGGAAAGAGCGCTTTGAACGCCGACACGGAAAAGGGCAATGCCGGCGGTGCCGCCCAGACTCGTCACGCCGAGCACTCCTGCCCATCGGATTTTCCAGGAGGGGGACGCGTTGGTTGGATCGAGGCAAAGAACCGATTGCAATGCCGGCAGGGCACCTACAAGGGAGAAAAAGGCTGCCGGAATGAGAAGGGGAGAAGGAAGCGGGAGGGGGCTGCCGACCGGGAGGGGGCTGGACACCGAGCGCAGGGAAATCGGAATGGCGAGGACGAACCCCATCGTTCCCAGGAGAGAAAAGGCGAGGGGAAGGCTGCCGGTGTTAGGATTGGGAACCCATTCTTTTTCAGGGGCGTGCTCCGATCGGGCCGACGGCACAGTGTTGAGCGTGAGCGCGAGAATGGGGGCTGCCATGACGGCCAGCAATCCTACGATGTTCGGCCAAATCCATTGCCCATTGGAGGTCTTCAGGTGACCGTTCTTTTGGCTCAGGTCGTCCATGAAATTCCATGCCACCAAGGCGGCCAGGATAAGAGGGGCGATGACGCGGATGATCAGATTCCATGTGCGTGGCAGGTGCCAGTCGCTATGCATATTGGCATGGCGTCGGAGCCGTTCCAGGCGGTAGAGCCAGCCGAGAACGAGGCATTCGAGGAGACCCATGCAGGGGATGCCCCACGTTCCGTTGACGAAGGAGTCTACGACGCCCAACCAATTCAGCCCTCCGCGGGTGATGAAGAAAAAGCCGAGACCGAACCCAACGAGTGAGAGGCCGGTCAAGGTCCAGACGCGGTTCCATCCGGTTTTATCCACGAGGGAGGCCAGGACGGTTTCAGAAATCGAAAAAGCGGAGTCGATGCCGAGGGTGAGAAGGGCGATGAAAAAGACGACGCTGAAGAAAGCGGGGTACGGCAACTGGGCGAGGGCGTAGGGAAACGCGACGAAAGCGAGGCCGGGGCCGCCTGTAACGACTTGATCGACGGGGATGGGGTGTCCGGCGGTGCGGGAGACATGGGCCATCCCGCCCAGAGTGGCGAAGACGGCGGTGCCCCCGACGAAGCTGGTGGCCAGATCGGCGAGGGAGATAATGGCGGCGTTGTTGTTGAGGTCGCTTCTGCGGTGGAGGAAACCCGCATACGTCACCATGACGCCGAATGCAAGGCTGAGGGAGAAAAAGACCTGGCCGAAGGCGACGCGCCAGGTGGCGGGTTTCAGCAGTTCGATCCAGTTGGGGTTGAGGTAAAAGGCGAGTCCTTCGCGCGCGCCGGGAAGTGTGAGTCCTCGGACTGTGAGGATGGCCAGCATGATCCAGGGAAGGGGGACTGTCCATTGAACGACCTTCCCGACCGATCCGACACCGCGGAAGATGCAGAGGAACATGGCGATCCATGTGATGGCGAGCACCAGCGCGAGGTGGCTCTGAACGGGGCCGAGCTGGAAACCTTCCGTGTAACGGAGGTAGTCGTTGAAGAAAAAGGATTTCGCATTTTGGACGCCTTCGAGTCCTTCCCCGGCCCAGGGGAGAGGGGCGCCGCTGACCAGCGATTTTAGGCTGTGATAGAAGAAGCTGACGCAGTACGCGAGGATGACGGGGTAGTAGGTGAGAATGAGGAAACCGAGAAGGACGCCCCACCATCCGATAAATTCGAGGCGGGGATGAACTCGGCGGAACGCATCGGGCGCAGCACGTTGAAAGTGGTGGCCGAGAGAGAATTCGAGGATGAGGAGGGGAATGCCGATCAGAAGGAGAGCGACAAGGTAGGGGATAAGAAAGGCCCCGCCACCATGGGCGTATAGTTTGTAAGGAAACGCCCAGAGATTGCCCAGCCCAACGGCGGAACCGATGGCGGCGAGAACGAATGCCGATCGACTGCCCCAGCTTTCCCGTTGTTCCTCTCGAAGGTCCATCGGGTGAAAAACTCTAGGGAATGAATCGGACGGGAGCAAGCTTTTTATAGATTTATTGAATTGGATGTTAAGCGAAGAAGGATCGGATGCGGGAAAATGATTGACTGGGGCATCTGGGAATCGTCTCTTGCCCGCGTTGTTATCAAGCGGGCATTGTGACGGAAAGATCGGGGGTGGGTCGATTTCGTTAAGATCATTTGGAACGGGGAGGTCCTTTCGTTTGTGCGGTTCTCTGTTGGAGGCCGCATTTCGCGATGTCGCAACCGATCTTCGAGGGGGTTTGGCGAAAGGATGGTTTCGTGTCGGGATAGGCGGCATTGAGAGGGGTCGGGGGGATCGTCTTTGAGATGATGAGGCGAGGTGCTGCTTCAGTTGTGAACGGCTTGGGGTTTCTGATTCCGCCTTGGAATCGACGGTGGGAATGATGGAAGAAAACGTTTTGCCGTCTATATCACACTTCCAGAAGTGTGATATAGATCGCATGTTCTTTATTGATGGGTGACGATAAGGGAAGGGGAAAGGGAATGAGGAGGAGGGAGGCAAACAAAAGGGACCAAGCGGAGGGTTGAAGATAGTGGGAAATTGTGGCATTATGATCGACGGTTCCGACGTGGAATTCATTCATTTCATGCCGCGATTTTTGGACTGCAGGAACCGCTTTTGCGAGTGTCGCAGCCGCCCAATCCCAAGATGCGTTGCTCTTCAAAAGGAGATTTTTTATTTCCTTGTCTCTTAAGCCTTTCGCCTGCATCGCATTTGGAATTACGAATAGGCGCCTGTCATTCTTGGTTGCTTTCCCAGTGGACTTTTTTTATCCCGGAGGGGGCAAGCGGAACAAAAAGCTTCGCTCTCAAGAGTGAATACTGTAGATTGCAACGTTATGAGTTCTTATTTTATGGTAAGGGATGGAGACGAAGCATGATGGCGATCGCGAAAGGGACAATTCCGGAAACGACGGGAACCGATCGGAACGGCCATCCGATTTTGGGCGGTCTTCCCTTGGCGAAGGGGCGATGGAAAGAAGGGAACCATTTTCTGCTTCGGTTTATGGAGGGTGGAAAGTCTTTTCCGGTGGAAGGGACTCCGGCCGCCTGGTGGCCGGACCATTCGGTCAAATGGCTGCGGCTCAGCGGGATTGTGGATCTTCGGGGCGGGTCCTCCAATCCATTTGAGTTAATGGCGGTCGGCGGGGAAGGGAGTGGTGGATCGGGGCTGGTGGTTCGGCGGTTACCGGGGATTTTGGAGGTTATGGGGGGGCTTCTAAAGGTCCGGCTGTCGCCGGACGTTCATCGTGCTCTTGAGATTCGGGGAGAAGATGATCGTCTTTGGACACGGGCGCCGGGGTTATCCGCGCAGCTCCGGTTGGCGGATGCGGATGGGGAGCGGCGAGGGCGGATCGTGTGGACGTTTGAGGAGGGGATGCCCTGTGTGACGGTGGAGACAAAGGAGCGGGTGGTGCTTCGGCTTGCAGGTCGTTTTGTTGAAAACGGCCGTTTGGTCGGCGAATTGATTGTGTTTTTCGAGATCTTACGCGGGGCGCGGCGGCTTGGGCTTCAGCCGGTCTGGATCTATTTGGGGGATCCGGATCGCGATCGGGTGGCGGAGCTTTCGCTTGTGTTGCATACGGCCGTCGGTGGTGAATCGGCCCGATTCGGATTTGGCGGGGATCGGGCGCGGGGGTATTGGGACGCTTGCCAATGGCTGCCGGACGGTCCACGATGGCCGCACGGCCGGCTGGTGCAGATGGGGTCCTCTTTTTGGCGGCTGGAGAAGCGGACGGGGCCGGCGGGGAGCTGGGTGAAGATACGGGAAGGGCTGCGTTCGAGAGGATGGATGCATCTGGGGGATGCACGAGGTGGTGTAACGGGAGCGATGCGTTATTTCTGGCAGGAATATCCACGCGCGTTACAAGTGAATGCCGACTTGGGCGATCTGACCTTCGGGCTTATCCCTTCGGATACGGAGCCGCTGGACTTGCGCCGGTATTCTCCCGTGATCCTGGGGAGCACGACATACGAGTCGGGGGGGGGCGCTTTTCCTGCGCAGACCCATGGGGCGACAGGCATTGCGAAATCGTCGGAACTTGCGCTTTTTTTCCACGAAGCAGGGTATGCGGAACGGGAGGCGGAGGAAGAGGGTCTATTCTGGAGTGAGCCGGCGCGCGTGCTTCCCGATCCCCAGTCCTTTTGCGAAACCGGCGCGGCGGGTCCGTTAGCGGTTCATCCTCCGGCGGGGTACGAGGATCATGAGCGGGAGCTGGTCGATCTCACGGATTTCCTTCTGAAGGAGCGAGAGGTTCAAGGGTGGTACGGATTTCTGAATTGGGGGGATGTGATGTCTGCCTATTACAGTGACCGAGGACAGTGGGCGTTTGACGATGGGGGTTATGCCTGGGTGAACACGGAAGGGCTTCCGGATCTTGGATTGTGGCTTATGGCGTTTCGCCATGCGCGGCCGGACTGGATGGAAGGGGCCATCGCGATGACCCGTCACAACCGGGATGTGGACATGTATCATCGGGGGAACTTTAAGGGCGTCGGGTCTCGGCACAATGTGAACCACTGGGGATGCAAGGACAAGGAATGGCGTGTTTCCATGCCGTTGGTGAAACGGTTTCACGATTATGTAACCGGCGATCCATGGACGAGGGAAGTCATTCTTGAAACGGTAGCGATCTATCAGAGTTATGAGCGCACAGCGGCGACGGCGCCCTCGATGGCCTCGGCGTTGGCGGGTGTCATGGTGAAAGCCGAGATGACGGGGGAGGCGAAGGATTTTGAGACCGTTCGGCATCTGTTGGATCTTTATGCTCGCGCGATTGGACCCGATGGCCAGTTTGCCCGTTCCCTTCACGCCAACCTGGCGACGGGAGAGGGAAATCCCGTTGAGGATGGCCGAAATCTGATGGGGTCGTACTTCTTTCTCCAAACCTTTGGGGGGCAACATGCGCTCGTCGAGGCGGTCGAGAACTACGGCCATGAAGGACTTCGGCACGCGTTGATCCGGTTTGCCGAACTGTGCGTGGCGGGTCGGTTTGACGAAACGGTTTGGCAACCGTATCAGCGGCCTTCGCCACATGATGCGATGATGTTTTTGGCGTTGGCCTGGCGGGCGACGGGCGACATCCGTTATCGGAACACGATTGCGGAGGAGATGAAAAAGGGGAAGGGTGGAGAACGCGTATGGCGTCGGTTGGAATGGATTGGTGGGGACGGCTTATGGGAGGAGCCGAAGCGGCGCCATTTGGCGGGTCTGACGCGGAAGAACAAGATCACGTGCAGTTTGGGCGCTCTGATGCATCTCTGGCCTTACGGGTATTGGGCGCTTCTGTGAGCGTTACAACACGCCTTTCATCGCCTCCTTGAAGCGGGCTTGACGGGCGGGATGTTCCTGAAAGCGGGTCGCGGCGGCGGAGCCGAGAAGCGCCTGGATCGTTTTAATGCGTTCCTGGGGTGGGGGGTGGGTTTTGCCGAAACCGGCTCCGCCGGGTTGGACACGGGGGATCATGGCTTCCAACATTTCGAGGAGCGCGGCGGGGTGATATCCGAGGCGCCGAAGGATTTCGATGGCGGCGGCGTCGGCTTCCCTTTCTGCAGCGCGGGAATAGCCGTTGACGATAAGGGTTTTGGTGATGTCTTCCACCGTTCCCTGGAACTGTTCCGTGAGCATCTTGAGTTGTTCGCCGCCCATGGCTTTGGCGCCTTCTGCGAGTACGGTTACGGTGGCCTGTGTGATCCGGCCCTGGCGGATGGAGGCGAGTCCGTGGCGGTGCTGGATGTGGCCGATTTCATGGGCGAGGACTGCCGCCAAAGCCGATTCGTGTGCGCAGCATCGGATCATCCCACGAGTAACGAAAATGAAGCCGCCGGGCGCGGCGAAGGCGTTGACTTCGTCGGAATCCAAAATAAGAAATCGGTATCCGCCGAAAGTTTGGGGCATATCTGAAACCATGGCCAGGGCTTGGCCGAGGGTGTTGAGATAACGGGTTGCCTGGGGGTGTTCGAGTGGAGGGTACTGGCCAAGGATAGTCGCACCCACCGCGCGGCCGATGTAATATTCATTTTCGGGTGTCATCACTTCGGAGGCTTTTACGATGGCATCGGTCGAGCGGGTGATGGCTTGGGCTTGATCCTGCGTAATGATACCGGTGGCTGCGGCGAGGCCGGCGCCGGCGTCCGTTACGGTTTTGACGGCTTGGCAGGAGGCCAAGAAGAGGACGGGGAGGAAAAGGAGAAGGAGGACCGTATGACTCCTGGCACCGAGGCTCATGGTGTTGCACCTTGGGGGGTGAGACCGCCTTTTTCCAGGAAGGCGCGGATTTCGGGTAGGGGAATGTTTTGTTTTTCCATCCGATCTATTACGACGAAGGGCAGATCAGGATGGGCGGCTTTCATTTGTTTTTCGACCTGGGCGGTGAACCCTTTTCCGGCAAGGGCCACCTCATCGCTGCTTGCTCGGACGGACGTATCGGTACCGGCTTGGAGGGCGAGGGCTTTAGGCGTCAATGCAGTCACATGAATCCAGCCGACGGGGGCATCGGGGCGCGATTCGGGCCGGACCTTCTTCCAGGCGCCGGAGGTGTCGAGGGCGTGTACGCGTTCCCCGTATTCGAGCGTTGCGGTGATGGGGGCAAACGGGGCGGGGGACGCTCGAAGGGGGGCGGTACGAATTTGGACGTAAAGGAGTTCCGTTGCTTGAAGGGGAAGCGCGCAGGCAAGAAGCCCTGCGAGACGCGAAAGGGTTTTCATCACCATGCTCCTACCTACTTTTTCGATCATAAGAAAAGGGTGAAAAATTCTCAAGCCTTCTTATGGAGGGCTCGAATTTCAGGACCCTTCCGAACGGGATACCGCAGGGTTGGGTTGTCTTGGGGAGGGAGGGTTTGTTTCGGACAATCCCAGGATTTTGATCGGGACGCGTTTCCCCGTTTGGGAATCCTGGAAAAAGAGATAAACCTTTCCGGATTCTTCCTGGGGTTTAACACCGGTGTAGTGTTGCACTACGAGCCGGTTGGTGCCGAGATGGAGCCGGCCGGTTTGTTGCACGGAAGCCGGGAGGATGTCCAAACTGTCTGCCGATGGTAAGGTCAGAGCAGGCCGATGGTCATAGAGGAGGGTTTCATTGAGCCAAACACGACCTTGGAAAAAAACGGGAGGTTTTTGATCGCCTTTTTGCCTCCGGTCTTCGATGACCGTGTTGCCCAGAAGCAAAAATCGGGAGGATTCATATCCAAGGGTGAAGGTGACGTTTTGCTCGCGTTCCGAATACACCTGAGTGGCCGCCGTAATGAGGGAATGGGGCGGCGGCAAAGGGTCGTCGAAGGCCAAGGCGCTGTGGAAGATGCGATGACTCCATTCCTTAGGGGGCTCTCGGTTCGTAAAGACTTGCGATGGGTATTGCCAAGGATTATCTGGAGTGTCGCGGGACTTCTGGTCCTGGGCGGTGTTAACGCGGATTGTCGACTGGGCCGTAAAAATGTTTTGTTGCACCCAAATCCACCAGGGGGATTCTGTGCGCAAACGGACCCGCGCCTTGTATACTTGTTCCATTCCCGAATCCAATGCCACGGTGCATGACACGGTATAGAGCCCTTCCTGAACCTCGGGGGCGATGGGTTTGCAGGGGATCGAGAGGATTTCCATTTTGGAAGGAGGAATCGCCAAAAGGCTCTCCGTCGTTTGGCCTTCCCATCCGTTCGGGAGTATCGGTTTGATCCGAACATTCCTTGTCACTGTTGTTCCATTGAAAATCGTCAGGATAGCCGCTCCGCCTGTCGAGACACCGATTGTCGGGGGTTCGACATCCCAGGGATTGATCAGCAGTCGGGGGCGGGCGCGCGCCAGCACATTACTGCTGGGTCCCAATAGGCGGACAGGGAGGGACAGGTCGCGTTCGCGTGCCTGACGGGCGACGTCGCGTGTTATTATTGCCGCAATTCGGAAGGGGGTCCATTTCCCGGGAGTGGTCTCAACGCGCAATCCATTTCCTCCGTCCGGGAAACAAGCGGACGGCAGGGGCAGATCGAGCGTGACCGTCAAAGGCGCTGTCGTTCGGTTTCGCACGCGGCCGGACAGTTCCACGATCCCCACGTCGGGCACACGCAGATCCGGAAAATCGTCCATTTCGAACTCGCATACGGGTGGGACGAGAAGCGGATATCCCTCTAATGCATCCAACGAGGCATTCGCTGCCGTGAGCCGCATGAGCGCGGGGCCTTCTTCGCACGTTGGGTCCAGAGTCAAGGCAAACGGCAGATCGGCCGATCCCTCGGGTGGAATGGTCCATCTGTTTTGCGCGACGGTTGCCGTTAGGCCGTCGCATCCGCCTGTAGCGAGGGCCACGCCTTCCAAGTGGATCGACTTTCCGCTGCGGTTTTGTAGATGGAGCGTTCCGCTGTGCGATCTCCCCCTCAACAGCAATGCGTCCATGTTCCATTGGGCCGTGAGAGACCTCACCGGTTCATCGTGGCGTGAGGGAGGCAAAATGGTAAGATTTACAGCGGCTTGGACACCTGCCGTGCGGTCGAACACGGCCAGGGTTGTCGGCCCTCGGGGGTCGGAATCTGCAATCCAAAAATCGAATACGGCTCGCCCCTGCGCGGTCAAAACGCGCATGAGTGTGTTGGAGATCGGCTGGCCTTGGCCGTCGAGCAGGCAGGCTTCGAGCGTGTGACTGCGGCGTATCCGTTGACCGTCCGTGCGGCGTACGATTCCTTCGACTTTCATGGAGCGACCGGCCTGTGGGGTTGCAGTTTCCACGCGCACTTCCAGGATGCTCGCCGGTTCTTCGAGCAGGGAGAGTACGGCTCCTTCGCCGGCGCGCAGGGGAATCTCCACGAAGCGGATTTCTCCTTGCGTCTGAACGGGGTAGGAAACATCCCGTTTCATGTCATAGAGGCGGCGGATTGATGGGTCACCCAGCGCCACATGCGCCGTTATCCGTGCTGGCAGGAGCCACACTTCCTGCACTTCGACAGACTCGTCCCCTTTTTCCATCCGGAGTTCATATACCCCGTCTTCCAGCTTTAAGGAGGGGCCGACCGCTTCCCAAAGCCATTCCCTGGAGGCGGGAAAAGCGCGCAGGTGGGCGATGGGGGTCGGCTTCTGTTGGGTCATGGATTTTCGGCTGGGGGCAGGGATTGGCTGGCCATCGCGCGTCAGGAAGAATCGTGCGGCCCAGTCGGTTTGGTTCGGGAGTTTTCCCACTCGTCGTTTCACCCAGAGCACGGCGTCGGCAGAATTTGTCTGGGTCCAACGCAAGGTTATTGGGGCGGAGGGATCGGGGGAGTCTGGAAGGACCGGCCATTGTGCCAACCGCTCGTCGGACCGATTTTCGATTCCCCACGAGGAGAGCGAACCATCCAGTGTATCGTTTGCCTGCACGAGCAGGTAGCGCTGAGTGTCGTCGTCGGTGTTGAGAGTATGGCACATGAAACGGTTGTCCACGCGCCCGAGGGTATCGAGGACTTTTCCCGGCGCGGCTATTCCCACCTGCCGGAGCAGCGCCTCGAGGAAAGCGGCCCAGTTCGGGAGGTTTTCCGGTGTGATTTCGGGTTCGATTTTAAGAAACACGAACCGCCCCTTGCCGATCATTCCGAAGATCAGACTCTGCGTTTCCGAAAGTTTTGCGGAGGGTTCGATTTCGATGGCGGGGCCTTGTTTTCCTTTGATGCGGAGCCCTTCGACTCCCGGTATCAGTGCCGCCAGTGGCGCCAGATCTGCCATAGTCGGTTCTCCCCGCGCGGCGGCATCCCGGATTCGAACTCCAAACGCTGCCGCCACCGCGGGCGTTCCGTTTGCGGTCGTCAGAAGCGTGGCTCCGTTTTCGACCGCCTGCCGCAACGTCTTCTGCAAGGAGTCGTTGATGTTCATCCCCCCGGCGTCAAGGATTAAGAGTTGGCCGAGGGGATCGGACGATTGATTCGGCTGGATTCCCATTCGGAAGAGTGCTTCCAAGAACAGCCCGTCGGTTCCAAGATTCAGGACTTGGGGGTGCACGGCGTTTTGAACGTAGCACAAGGCGGGCTCGTAGGGCCGCACGGATGCGATGACTTCGGCGTAGGTTTGACCGGATTCCGTGCGGCTGCCGTCGGGGTTGAAAAGTTTCCGGCCATAAGTGTCGCCCGGCGCATAGACGAGAATATTCCGCCCGCCTGCGGCGACTGCGGACCATACCACGCGTGCCTGTGTCGGGAACCGGGTTTCGGATGCCATGCCGAGGAGCCAGGTCATTGGAGCGCGTCCATGGATGGCGAGCCAGCCCTGACGGAATATGGGGAACCATTCCATACGGTTCCAGGGGTAACCGCGCATGTGCATGCAGTCGTAAAAAGGGCCGCCTGCTCCCATGCCGGGCTCGATGTGGAGGTAGGGATTGCCTTCGCGCAGCCAGTCGCCGTGCATGCGAAGCACGGCATCGCGGGAGGTGTAGAACAACCAGCTCAAGGCGTGCTGCACTGGGACTCGGTTGGTTCCAAATAAAAACGGGAAACCGTCGGTCGGCTTTTCTTTTTCCGGCGTGTCGGCCAAGGTGTAGCGAAGCTCCTCCCAGGAGGCCAATTCGGTTCCCAAATGCCGATTGAGGGCAGCCAGGGTTTCGTGGCGATCTTGGAGCAACCGGATGTATTGGACGGGCCGTCCATTTCGCCATGAAATGGACGATGCTTCTTCAATCAGATTGACCGCCATCGCGCGGGCGTTGGCGCGCGAATCGACCCCCTGTTGAATCCAACGGGCACGTTCCGTGTCGGCAATTGTGTTGTCCAAATACTGGTTACCGAGCGCTTCGGGGATGATTCTGATGGAAGGGGGTTGGAGAATGGCATATTCGTATGGGAATCCCGGCACCCGAAGGAAGTTGCCATAGCCGTGGGTCGTGTTTAACCCGATTTTCCGCCGCGGTTCCGGCCCTTCGGGAGTGGCGGTGTAGGAGGCCCACTCTTGCCAGAGCATGACGTGGCGGTCTCGGTAATGCGCCGGGACGGCCAATGGGGCCGTGGTTCTTGCATAGGTCCGGCCTTGGGCATCGCCGAGCTCTGCGGTCCATGCGTACTGCCCGGGAGGAAGCGGAGGGAGCAATCCCGCGATGTCGAAGAGGACTTCGGCAGCAGGAGTCAGCGTACCCGGCCAAGGTTTGCGCCACATTTTGTAGCACCTTCCCGAGTCTTCGTTCACGAGGGCGAGGCGCACTTCTCCGTTGGGGAGGGAGTTAGGGCGCGGATCCACGATGTGCAAGGTGATGGGAGGGAGGGGGATCGGGGTCTGCCTGCCACGATAGGTTTTGGAATCTTCAGGCGGGAATTTCAGTTGTGTCTTTCCTGGTTTGGCATCCTCAATTGGGAGCCCATTGGGCGACGGCCATGGGATTGGAGGGCCGTTGTCTCCTAGAATGGGCGGGGCCGCGAGGGTCAGTCGAAAGCGCCCCTGAACGTCCACGGAGCGGGTCCATGCGTGGAGCGTGTTTCCGTTCGAATCGTTCAGAGCGAACATTAGCGTGTAAAGACCCATTTCGCTTTCATCCGGCAGCATTAGGTGTATTGTTTCGTGAAGCACGTTGCCGCGTTTCCCATCGACTTTGGGCCCCTGCATCTCGACGGCTTTATCCCCGCGCGGATTGAAAACGGAGAGCACTGGAATCAGACCGGCGCCATCCTGGTGAAAGGTTACGGCCACCTTTGCGGGGAACGGCCTTCCGACCTCGATTAATGGGCGTTCGACGGGGGGGACGCTGGCGGGGTTTAACGCCGTTGGATCGGCTTGGGAAGGAGCCGTTGGCTTATTTCCACGGGGTTCGTTGCGCCAGTCGATGGTGGCGATTTTCCAAGCTGGGCCTTCTGTCAACCAGGCGAAGAGTTGGGACAACGCGGCCTGCAAGGCCGGCAGCAGGTCGGGGCTGCTGGGTTCCAGCAATCCTTTACTGGGGCTTTCCAGTTCCCATCCGGAGAGCACCCGATTGACACTGGCTTCCAAACTTGTGGGATTCTCCGAAACCATTAAGACGCCACCGCGACCGATCGGCTGGTAACCGTAATATAGGTCTTTGGGCGAGGGAGGGGTTCTCACGGTCGGGGGATGGGGGGGGACGCCATCCAAGGAAGGAAATTGAGGATTTTGTTCGAAGCGGTCTGGAAACAGGCGGTTCCAGGGTCCGGGGATATAGCGGGCATAGGCATACAAATGCTGGTTGTTTTGTCGGTCGGCATCGGCGCCCCAGAACATGGAAGGCACATCGAGGATCAACCTTCCTCCGCGCCGGGCGTAGTGATACAACCGCCACATGAATGCCGGGTGGGTTTGGTAGGGCATCAGCTTATGGACCACCAACAGCGTGAAATTCGGACGGCCCTCCCGGTCGAACGTCAACGACTGGAAACATCGAGCCATGCCATCGCCGCCCCAGTCGCGCCGATAGGGATTCGGGGCAAAGAAATCGGCCAGGACTCCTCTTTCGAACTCTTTTGCGAGTCGATCGCGGTAAAAGAAATGAGTTGCCTTTTCCCAGGCTGCGGCGCCGACCACCGCGAATCGCAAATCCTTGGAGCCTGGCCACAGCGGGTTGAACTCGAGCGGTTGATTGTTTAATTTCGAAATGGCCTCATGGACAAAGAACCGGGTCCATTCATCTGGGTGATGGACGTAGGCATTGAGAACCGGCAAGGCTTCCGGCGTGCCCAGCTCGCCCAAACTATACAGAATGGTTTCACGCAACAGGGTTGCATCCATCGGGTTGTCCGGGTCGCGGTCCGCTTCTCGGAGCCATGTTTCGAGCGGGGGGATGGCATCCGGGATTTTCATGCGGCCAGCGGCCAGTGCGACCATCCAGCGCCGGTTCGATGGAATGGTCTTTGTTTTTTTCTGCAGCCAGGCGGTGAAAGGGGCCTTTGCCAGGGAAGCATAGGGATTTGTCGCGAGATCCCAGAAATGGGCGGCGCACTCATGGAGGGGCTGTGTGAGGGCGAGGTCCAAATCAGGGACGAACTTTTTCTCGTCCCATCGGGCAATCCATTGCTCCAGGTTCAATTCGTCTCCCTGCACGGTCGGGGAATTCAACCCGAGGGCGAGGAGGGTTCCGAGGAGTGCCAAGGGGGAGAACCAATTGTAGCCGGATCGTGCCGCTTGAGGCGGTTGGCGGCGGGGGGGGATGCGGTTTGGCGGGATTTCGCCGCATTGCTTTGCGGCGCGGTTGCGGTTGTTTTGGCTCTTGGGAACAATGTTCATGGTGGGAGGGTGGCCAAGTTCACGGGTTGTCGGGGGATGGGGTGGACACTATTATTTCTGTTTCCATATGCAAGATTATGGGCAAGCGGGCTTCGCATTTAGGGTCAAGCCCTTTGCGAGGGTGGCGCCCTCGACAATTTGAACGCCCAGAATCAACCGTCGCACCGGGGCTTCGGGATGGGTTAAGCGCCAATAAACCAAGCGGGCGGCCTCTGCGCCTAACTCTTCCAAGGGCAGAGCCACGGTTGTGATGGTCGGCCCTTCGTACCAGGAAGGCGGCTGGGCATCGAAGCCGACCACGCTGAGGTCGTCGGGCACTTTGATTCCCAGCTCCCCCAGCCGTTCGATGGCGGCGGCCGCCATATAATCGTTGTAGACCATGAGAACCGTGAACGAACGGCTGGCCCTTTTTGGAAAACCGCACGTTTGTATGAGTTGGTCGACGAGAAGGCGGGCTGAATTTCGGCTTCCTGCGTCGGGCAAAAGCCGGACATAAGCGGACGGAACTTCTCCTCCCGTGGATTCCAGACCGGTCCGGAACCCCGCCAATCGTTCGCGCGAAATCTCGCTTTCAGGGCCCAGATATGCGGCGCGCCGATGTCCCTGTTTGCCGACGGTCCATCCCAGAGCCCGGCTGCCCGCGAAATGGTCAACGGTCACGACATCGGCATTTTCTGGGCCAAGGAACAGGAAGACCGCGGGAACCGGCGGAGGGAATGGCGGGAGGCGATTTCGTTCGTTGCCTCGTGCGACGATCACCCCGTCCACTTGATTGCGCGCCACGACCAAAGGCCAGACCGTAGTCGGGCCCGAATAGTTCAGCACCTCGCTTCGGCATTCCTGTGCGCCCTGCTTTATGCCGGCAATGATTCGTCTGTGAAATTCCGCGCCTCCCTCGTCGCCGGAGACACCGATTGCGCACAGAACACCCCAGGAAGCCACCGCTGGTCTTCGCTCGCTCTTTGGAATCGGGTATCCCGCCTCGCGCGCAAGCATTAAAATCTGTTGCCGCAATTCGGGCCCTACACCCTCGGCTCCACGCACGGCGCGCGATACCGTCATAACGGATACGCCCGCCTTTTTTGCGATTTTTCGAAGCGAAATCGCCATTGTGTTTCTCCTTCCACAGGGGATGCCGCAAACACACCGGATCTCAGCTAATGTAACGTGACAAAAAATCAATAGCAATAAAAAAATATTTACTTTTACCTTTCTAAAGCTTACTATCTTACCGTTACAGATTCGAATGAACCGAAGGAGAAATTAATGAATAGATCGATCGTTATCCCAACAGGTGTGTGGGGTTTATTGGTTTGCGTTTGGAGCGCCTGGGGGTATGTCGCCATCGTCAACAAGACGGACAATACGCAAATTCACATCGTCCCCGCGCCGGGGAAGGTGACGATTGACGCAGACCTTTCGGATTGGGACCTGTCCGGGGCCATCGTGATGTTCCTGGACGAGTCCAGCCGAAATTCTTATGCCGTGCGCGGCGCCATGATGTATGATCGGGAGAACCTCTACGTCGCTGCGCAGGTCAAGGATCCGACGCCGCTGATCAACCAGTATGCCTTTGGAGGGCGGGTTGATATGTCCTGGAACGCGGACGCCATTCAACTGCGGGTGCTTTCGTACCCGAATGTGCGATCTTCGGCGTCTCTTCAGAGTGGAGGAAAAGTTCCGCCGGAAATTGAGCGGTGCATCAACCACATTACGCTCTGGTATTCCACGCAGGACGAGAAAGCCGGCTATTTCAGCACTCATGGGATGAACTTTCGGGATCCGCAGCTTAATCCACCAGGTGTCGAAGGCGCCTACAAGCGGGATGCCGATGAAAAAGGGTATTCCATGGAATACAAAATTCCATGGTCTGTTCTGCGCGCGCCGAATCCTCCGTCGCCGGGTGACACCTTGCAAATTCAGTGGCAAATCCACTGGGGAAACGATCGGGGGACCGGTGTGCGCACCGGAATGACCGATGTGCGTAATCCCGCCAGTGGGGACCTTGGCTACATGGGACCGGCCTCCTGGGGGGTGGGAATCCTGGAGAAAAGTGGGAACTTAACACTTGACACAAAGAGTCTCCTCGGCAGGGCGCCGGGGCATATTCCCGTTCCTTTCCGTCTGGATCGGGAGGCCAAAGTCAGCCTGGCGATTTCCGACGTCTCGGGCCGAATCATCCGCACTTGTCTGGGCGCTCAACCGTATCCGGCGGGCCGTCATGAATACCTGTGGGATGGTCTTGACGATTACGATCGGCCTGTTCCCGCCGGACGATACCTGGCGAAGTTTCTTGTCCATGACGGCGTGAAGCAACAGTACGTGTGCAACATCGGCATCACGGGCAATCCGCCTTATCAAACGGAAGACGGCACCGGCGGATGGGCGGGAGACTACAACCATCCGCTCTATGTGGCGGCGGCCAAGGATTGCGTTATCTTGGGCACCGGGAACGCCGAAGCCGCGCCGGCCACCATCTGTGTGGACCTGGAGGGGCGCAAAAAGTATGGGACTGCCGCGGCGGGCTCCATGCTTGTTCTGCACCAGGGGTACGGCTATTTCATCGGGCGCAAAAACGGGCGGCTTGTCAAATTCGATCTGGCCACCGGCGCTCTGGCCCCTTTCCCATCCGGCAATCCTGAATCCGTTGTGTTACCGAAGCGGGCGGACGAAAGCGACGAGTCGTGGCAGAAGCGTCTCTGGACCGTTCATGCGCTTGCCGTTGCCGACGAAGCCACGCTGGTTTTGAGCTGCACGAGCGCCGACGAGTTGGTGCTGATTGACGTGGACACCGGCGTGCCGAAAGGGACCGCCGCGCTGCCGTCGCCGCGCGGATTGGCGTCGGACAACAAAGGGAACCTGTATGCGGTGAGCGGCAACAGCGTGGGGCGTTATGATCTGGGATCCTCGACGTTTGTCCCGATCGTGAAGGACCTCGATGCGCCGCAACATCTGGCGTGCGATGGGGAAGGGAACCTCTACGTTTCGCTTCAGGGCAAGACGATGCAGGTATGGAAATTTACTCCAAGCGGCGTGATTCTTCAAAAATATGGAAAACCCGGCGGTCGCCCTCTGATTGGCCCCTACGACCCTTCGGGGATGTTGATGCCGTATGCGATCACGGTTGATCCGAACGGCAGGCTTTGGGTTGCAGAGGCGGACAACATTGGCCGAAGCTATGTGGAATGCGATCCCAAACGGTATTCGGTCTGGAATCCGGACGGCTCCCTTTGGAAGGAATTTTTCGGCTCCATCGCCTATTCCATGCGCGCGTACCTAAACCCTGCAGATCCCGCTCATGTCTACATCAATTCCGTCCGCTATGCCGTGGACTATGAGAAAGGCGCATGGAAAGTGGATTCGATTATCCTGCGGCCGTCAGAAGACAACGGTGTGAAGTTCGGCTGCCCCGGCGGGCACGCCGGCGCGATGTTTGCAACCGTGCAGGGGAGAACCTTTCTCTGGGCGCGGGACGCTTCGCCGGGGCCCGTTTTGTTCGAGCAAGTCGGCGGACGTTTCCTGCCCCGCATGGCGTTCTACACTCCTCAGAAGGAAAACTGGTGGTTGGACGATAATAACGACGGGCGCGTGCAGCCGGAGGAAATTCGCACGGGGAAATCGCTTCCCGGTATTTGGCTGGGGCAACCGATGGATCACAACCTCAACCTTTACTGGGCGGAAGGGGTCCCATGGCATGCACAGGGCGGTCCCAAGACAACGAAACCCTATCGGATCGTCCGATGGGATTTTCTCGGGTTTAACGAGCGGGGGGGCCTGCAATACGGCGACCCGCAAAAACCCACCGTTGTGGCCGAAGACCCTGAAGGCGGAGCGGTCGCTTGCTATACCCCCGATGAGGAGGGCAACGTGTATGTTCTCGTTTCCGGCGGTTCCCTGGAGCGCGGCATCCGGGCCCAAGGAACGGGACATCGCGTGGCGGCCTTTTCCCCGCAAGGAAAAAAAATATGGGAATACCATAACGTTCATTGCGCCTTCGCCTGGACCAGCGAAGCTTACACACCGGGCTATCTGGTGGGGGTGTTGAGTTTTTGCACGGGACCGACCCGGGACCTCGTGGCGCTCACCGGCTATTACGGGCAGTATTTTCTCCTGGATAAAAGGGAGGGGCTTTTCGTGGATGCGCTGGGAGAAGATCAACGCAGCCCTTACACGCTGGATCATCATATGGTACTGACCGAAAACTTCAATGGCACCCTGTTTCAGCATCCGCGGAGTCGCAAAACCTATTTCCTGGGTGGGGATGCCGATCAACGGCTCTGGGAGCTCGTGGGGCTCGACACGATCCGGCGGTGGACAAACGCGGTTCAGGTGTTGCCCGAACACGTCCGGGTTGCCCAGGCGAACGCCCGGCACAATGCGCTGGCCCAGCAGCAGGCCGTCGGCCGAAAAATCGTCCGGATCCCGCGGTTGCAAAAGGCTGCTGCGGACGGGAAGGATGAGGAATGGGGGCAGGCGCCGGTGCTCACCCTTTGCATGGAAGAGGCGCGGACCGCCCAAGCGCAACTGGGATGGGATGATGCCAATCTGTATGTTCGCTTTCAAGTGTCCGACGAATCACCCTTGCTGAACACGCCGACCGACCAGCGCCTGTTGTTCAAGTCGGGCGACTCGGTTGAGGTCAACCTTGCGACCAATGTGACCCGCCGTAGCGTTCGCGGCCAAAACAAACAGGAGATGAAGCCGGGCGATATTCGAATCATCATGGCCCGGACGGCGGATGACAAGCTGGTAGCCACACGATACCGGTACATCACGTTGTCGAAAGATAAACCGCATGCTTTTTCCGTTGAAACCGTTAGCTCTGGCAAGGATACGGTGGATGAAGTCGTTCCGTGGAACGATTTGCCCATGCATGCAAGGGTCGCGGAAGACGGTTATGTCTTGGAGGCGGCTATTCCGTGGAGTGAACTCGGCATCATACCGCACAGCGGACTGCAATTGATCGGCGATGTCGGGGTCATTTACGGCAACGAAGGGGGAACCCGCAACGCCATTCGCTACATGTGGTCTGACAAGAGTCCGGAAGTGTCGATCAACAACGATATTCCTTCGGAAATCCGAATCCGTCCCAACCAGTGGGGCGCTTGGATGCTGGAGTGAACGGGGGTAAGGGGCCGGTTTGCCCCTGGGGAGGGAGTGCGTCATAAAGTCGGAGAGGAAGCGGTTGCAGAAAAAGAGAGAGGGAGGAACGAATATGAACACGACACATCAACGGTTGAGATTGGTTCTGGGGATCGCTCTGCTTGCCGGGAGGGGATGGGCGGCCGACAAGTACGTATCGCTTTCGGGGGGGCACAATGCGCCATTCGAATCTTGGGCCGATGCGGCCACGAACATCCAGGCGGCGGTGGGCGCCGCCGCGTTGGGCGAGACGGTATGGGTGACCAACGGCACATACACCTTGACCAATTCGATTGTCATCACCAATGGGATTACCGTGCGCAGCGTGAATGGGGCGGGCGCGACGGTCGTGGACGGCAATAACGCGGCGCGTTGTTTTTTGGTCGATCATTCCAATGCGGTGGTCGAGGGGTTCACGATCCGAAAGGGGGCCGTGGCGGCAGGTAATAATCAACCCGCAGGTAGCGGTGTTTATATCAACCGGGGGACCGTTCGGAACTGTGTGATTGCGGAGAATCGGTTGTCGGGTCAGGCCGGGGATGGGATTGGGGTATTCATGACGAACGATTCGAGGCTGGTGAACTGCGTGGTGGCCAACAACAGTTATACGGGGACTGCCGGGACCGTGCGTGGGGCGGGTGTTTTCTGTTGGGGGGGTGAGATTTGGAATAGCATCATACGAGGGAACACCAATGCCGCAATCAATTCGGATGGGGGCGGTTTGTATTTGACCGGCGGAGGGGTGGCGCGCAATTGTCTGATCGTGGGCAATTGGGCCAAGAATGGTGGCGGAGTATATGGTGGAACACAGAAGGGGCGGATCGAGAATTGCACGGTTGTGTCCAACGGGGTTCTCCTACGTGGTGGCGGCACGTATGCAACGGCAGTGACGAACTCGATCGTATTCTTCAACTTCACCAAGCCGGACAACTTTCCCTTCGAGCGGGAGTATGCTTTAGGGAGTATGGGATATTCCTGTTCGTGGCCGCTGGCGCCCGGGCCAGGGAACACGAACGCGGCGCCGTGGTTCCGCGACATGGGCCAAGGAGACTATCGTCTTCTGCCAGGGTCGCCCGGTCTTGATGGGGGGACTAATTTCGCATGGATGGCCTCGACGAACGATTTGGATGGGAATCCCCGAATAGTGCCTGGATGGGGCAGGAGTGACATGGGGTGCTATGAATACCTGGCGAGTAATCTGCTGTGCAGTTTGGATGCAACGCCCAGGCGTGGGGTGGCGCCGCTGGATGTGACTTTTACGGCGTATGTGGGGGGGACGAATCTGGATGGGCTCTGGTATGGGTGGGACATTGGCAACGACGGCCTTTGGGATGTGGAAGGAGCGGGGCTTTCGGAAGTCCATACGAATCTGGAAGCAGGGGTTTATACCATTCGCCTGCACGTGAGCAATGCGGTTGGCGAGATTGCGGCGAGGGTAGAGACGAACATGGTGATCGCAAGCCTTTCGACGGCGTATGTTTGGGCAGGGGGTGCAGCCATCTCTCCCTACACGAATTGGGTGAACGCGGCAACGAATATTCAGGCGGCGGTCGATGCGGTGGGGGACGGAGTCACCGTGCTGGTGACCAATGGAGTGTATGGACTGTTTCGCCATATTGTCATCGACAAGGGAATAACCGTGAAAGGGTTGAACGGAGCCGACGTCACGGTTGTGGATGGCAACAACGCGGTGCGTTGTTTTTTGGTCGATCATTCCAATGCGGTGGTCGAGGGGTTCACGATCCGAAAGGGGGCCGTGGAGGCAGGTTATAATCTACCCGCAGGCAGCGGTGTTTATATCAACCGGGGGACCGTTCGGAACTGTGTGATTGCGGAGAATCGGTTGTCGGGTCAGGCCGGGGATGGGATTGGGGTATACATGACGAACGATTCGAGGCTGGTGAACTGCGTGGTGGCCAACAACAGTTATACGGGGACTGCCGGGACCGTGCGTGGGGCGGGTGTTTCCTGTTGGGGGGGTGAGATTTGGAATAGCGTCATACGAGGGAACACCAATGCCGCAAACAATTCGGATGGGGGCGGTTTGTATTTGACCGGCGGAAGGGTGGCGCGGAACTGCCTGATTGTTGACAATTTAGCCAAACGGGGAGGTGGGGTATTTGGGGGTCTGATTCAGAATTGCACGGTAGTGTCCAATCGGGGACACACTGCGACTGCTGAAGGTTGTGGCACTTATAACAGTTCCAGCACCAACTCCATTGTTTTTTCAAATGTTGACGCATCGGGAAACATCACAAACTTTAGCGGTGGAACATATGCGTATTCGTGCACGTGGCCTTTGCGCGCGGGCATCGGAAATATTGACTCCGATCCGCTCTTTATTGCTCCCGCTCTTAACAACTACAGGCTTCAAAAGGACTCCCCCTGTGTGGATGCGGGCACCAATATGGCGTGGATGATTGACGGAGTGGATCTAGACCGAAAACCTCGACTCAATCGACGAGTCGACATGGGTTGCTATGAGTTTCGAGCCACCGGTACCGTGCTCTTGATTCGGTGAAAAGCCGTTTGGGGTGGTTTGAGGGTGGGCATTGGCCTGTACCGGTTGAAGCGGCCTGGCCGGCGTGTTAAGCGGAAGGAAAGTTCCCACAGGGATGTAGGAATGTCGGATAGAGACGGAGACCAAACAGATGAGGGTTTTTTATTATGAGAGAACGATCGATACGGGCGCAGGAAGTTCTTTTCGTGGCGACTCTGATAGCGCGAGCGATTGTCATGGCCACCCCTTCGGTTGAAATTCACGTCGCGCCGGGGCACGCAAAAGGAGACGGGTCTTCCCGTCACCCCTATGGTTCTCTTGAAGAGGCGAGGGATGCCGTCCGGAGGGTTTTGCCAGGCGCCAAAGGGATGATCCATGTGGTGATACACGGGGGGCGATATGAGCTTCAGAAGCCGCTCGAGCTGGGGGCTGAGGACGGAGGGCGTGATGACGTGACCGTCATCTGGGCCGCAGCGGAGGGTGAAAGCCCGGAAATCAGCGGAGGGGTTGTTGTGCCGTGGGTGCCGGCGGGAGAAGAATGGCGGGCGCCGTTGCCGGAGGATGTACCGGAACCCGAATGGATACGGGTGGGCGAGCGTTGGGCGGAGCCGTCCCGCTACCCCGCTGGGGACAAACTTCAGACGAACGCTTATCTGCTTGTCCGGCGTGGGATCAACCGGAACGGAACTCCGGTGAACATGAAGCGTGCAGCCCATTATAACAAGACCCTTGTTCAGGGCGGATGGTCGCTCATCGTGGAAGGGGATCTTAGTGGGCTGCCGACTCACGAGCCGCTTCGGATGGCGGTGCGAAAAATCTGGTCCCTTGCCCGCATGCGAGCGGTTGCCGTGGACTCTGGAGCGAACGAGGTGCGGCTCGAAGAGGGACTTGTCAGCCGGAAGCACATGAATCTTCTCGGTGGGGCGGGTGACTTCAAGGTTCCGTTTTTGGGTTGGTTTGAAGCGCATCCGTCCTTCCTGCGACCGCCGGGTCATTGGGCGTGGGAAGGTGCCACGCGAGAAATCGTCTACCGCCCTCTTCCGGGTGAAACGGTTTCGGAAACACGCCTTTTGGTTGGACGCGCGAAAGGGCTTCTGAGAATCCAAGGATCCGCTCAACGGCCGGTGAAGCATTTGCGTTTCAAAGGGTTGACGTTTCGCGACACGGCCGCTCCGCTGCCTCCGGGCGGCGTGGAGGACTTGCAAGCATGCCGCACGCACCGTGATTTCATTCTGGTTCGAGGGGACGAGTCGAGTTCGAACGAGGTTGACCTGGTGACCCTGCCTGCGGCCATTTTTATCACGGACGCGCACCATGTGGAATTCGAAAACTGCCGATTTTTCGACCTGGGGGGGCATGGTTTAGCCTTCTCGTCCGGCTGCGCGAGCGTCAGGGTGGCGCGCTGTACGTTCGAACGCATTGGGGCGATTCCGCTCCTTGTGGGAACCGCCGAGCGGGTTTTGGATCCCGTGCTACGGCGTTACGATGGGAAAGCGGAACAAATGCTTAGGGTTCACACGGTGGAGGTAGAACGGAACCGAATTGCACAGGGTGGCGCGGTGCATGCGGGAGCACCGGGGATTTGGATCGGGTTTGCCCGGAATTGTCGCATTGTCCACAACCATCTTCACGACTTGCCGTACACGGGCATCAGTGTGGGATGGGAGTGGACCGCGGCTCCTACAGGTTCACGGAATAACGTCATCGAAAGCAATAGGATCGAACGCGTGATGTTGTTTTTAGCTGACGGCGGAGGCATCTATTGTCTCGGCAACCAACCGGGCGGGCGAATCACCGGCAATCTGGTTCGCGACATTCCCCCGGTGGTCCTGCCGAGCGTGGGTGTTCGGAAGGGGATATACTTGGATGAAGGCAGCACGGGGTGGACCCTTACCGAAAACGTCGTCGTGCGGGTGTGGTTGTGGAGTCTATTTCTGCACAAGGCCGAACGGAAAAACCTTATTGAGCGGAATGCGTTTGGGGTTCGTGACGGCCTCATGGGCCGCGTTACGCCGCCGTACGGCAACAACCAAATCCTTGGCTTGAAAAAGGCAGGGGACTGTTCGGACCGCGTACAGTTCGGCGAGAACCGGCCCCTTGATGGACACGAAGCGGAGCATGAGGCCGAAGCCGCCATTTTGCCCAAGGTGGGTCTGGGTGGGGGAATCTGATTGACGTTGCAAGATGTCCGGGAATGTGTGACCGTGAAAACCGCCGGGGGTGAGGAGAAAAAAGGGATTTTGATGCGAACGATCTTACGCTGTTTCTGTCGGGGGTTTGGGTTCCTTGTTTGGGTTCTGTTTCACACGGCGAACGTCGCCTCCGCAGAATTGGCGTCGTTAACGATCCAACCCAATCAAAAGGTTCTCATTCTCGGCGATAGCATCGCCGCCCCCGGCATGTATTCGCATGCGGCGAATGAAATTCTTTTGGCCGCGGGCATGGAATCGCCGCCACTTTTTGCTTCCTTCGGCAAAGCGGGAGCAACGGCGCAAAGCATTTTGGCGGACGTACCTCGGGCTTTGGAAAACGGCCCGTATGATTGGATATTGGTCAATTTCGGCCAAAATGACGCCAACCGTTTTAGCGCGGATGAATTCAAGGAGCATTCTCGAAAACTCCTTGCCTTGCTGAGGGAGAAGGCGCCGCTTGCCCGATTGGGTTGGATCAGTTTGATTGGGGTCGAACCGACCGCCTGGGCCGATGATCCGTTACAGGCCAAGCGTGGCGAAAAGCTTCTGGAAGGAAGGCGCAAAAGCGCCACGATTGCGGTCGCGACCAGAGAGCTTTGTGAAGAGGAGGGGATTCTGTATGTACCTCTTTTCGAATCGGTGGAACAAATCCTGCGTGAGCGGCGGGACCGGGGTCTCCGAATTTCGTTTACGATGGACAGTGTTCATCCGAACCTTGCCGGGTATTGGGTTTACGGCGCTGCCTTGATGAGATCGCTGGGTTTTCGTCTTTCGCCCATGGAGCGCGACGTTCTTCAAGCCGACGCCTTTTCCGATCAGGGCCGGCTTATGGTGGACACCCGTTCGGCGGCTTTGGCGTTAGGGTTTGAGGGACTTTTCCTGAACGTGCGCCTGATCCCACCGCCCACGGATGAAATCGTCAGTCGGCGTCGAACCATTCTGATCGACGTGGACGGGAACCTTGCCGAGTGGAGCGATGTGCCCCGCGTGCGAATTGCGCCTCCTCTTCATGTGACCATGGAATGCGTGCCGGGATCGGCGCGCACGGGCCGCTATGCGGCCGCCTTACAAAGCGTTTATGATGAGGCGAATCTCTATTTCGCGCTTCATGTCACGGAACCGAACACCGAGAATGGGAACTGGTTCCAAGAGATCGTGGAAATCTTCATCGACGGCCGTTCGGATCCCTCTCCGTCTGGGAATGTGTGGAGAAAAGCGCCCGGTCTTACCCAGTATTGCTTTCACCGTGACTTTTCGGGTGTCAAGCCGCGCGTGGGGGTCACCGTTAACGGGGACAATTCGCAAGCGGAAGGCATTACCGCTGCCGCTCAACCGGAGCCGGGCGGGTATACGTTGGAAATCGCCATTCCACTTCGGAATTTCAAGCAGGTGGCGTTCTCTCCGGGCTTTCGCTGCCCCTTTGACTGGGCGGTCAGCTTTACGGATCAGGCCCTCAATCTCGACTGGATGGGGCTCATGAGTCGATCCAGCAGCACCCGAGGGTATGGATGGTTGATCCTGGAAGCGTTGGGCGGAGAATGAATCCGACTGAAGTTTGTTTTGTATCCCTGACGACCATACGGTGTTCCGGGCGAATTGGGTGGGCGAGGGGCTGCTCAAATTGGCAACGCGTGACGGGCGATGGTTTTTTTCGGAAAGGGGATGGACGGAACGTCCTTAATTCGGTAGCGTATTACTTGTTTATTTAAGGGGTGCTTCTTTCTACCAGAGCCGCCGGGCTTGCCGAGCGGGGGGTAGTGGAAGCGTTTTTCACCTGAACGTTGGGAGAGAAGGTCATGAAGAAGATACCGGTGGCGGTTCAACTCTACTCTGTGCGGGAAGATTGCGCGAAGGACCTTCCTGGTGTTCTTAAAGCCATTGCGAAAATGGGCTATGATGGGGTCGAGTTTGCCGGCTATCACAACCGTTCCGCGGCCGAGTTAAAGGCCATGCTGGACGATTGTGGTTTGAAGGTTGCTGGCGCCCATGTGGGAATTCAGACCCTGTTGGGGGATGAATTGGAAAAGAGCGTGGAGTTTCATCGGACGATCGGCAATCGGTTTTTGATTGTTCCCGGGCTGCCGCCCGAATTCCGATCTTCGGCGGCGGACTGGCGGCGGACGGCCGATCTGTTTAACGAGATTGCCGACCGTTTGACGTCTTATGATATGTTGACCGGATATCATAATCACAATCACGAGTTCAAGCCGGTGGACGGCAAAATTCCATGGGAGATTCTGTTTGACCTGACGCGCTCCGAAGTTTGCATGCAACCGGACAGTGGGAACGCGAAACACGGCGGTGCGAATATCATTCCCTACATTTGGAAATACGCGGGGCGTTCCCGGACCGTCCATCTCAAAGAATATTCCGGCGATAGCAACAAGGCGGCGCTTTTGGGGGAAGGGGAGATCCGATGGGCCGATTTGTTTGCGGCGTGTGAAACGGTGGGCGGGACGGAGTGGTACATCATCGAGCAGGAGACCTGCACGCATCCGCCGATGGAATGCATCCGGATTTGCCGGGAGAATCTAAGGCGGATGGGACGCTGATCTTTTCCCTCTGTTCTGAAACACTTATGGGTTAGTGGGAAAAGGCTTTCCCTTTTTCCATTGGCCGTTCCACCGAGTCCCATCGGGAAAGATGAAAACGCCCGGGCCTTCCGGGCGGTTGTTGCGCCAAGCGCCGGAATAAGTCCCTTGAGTTTGCATGGTCCATGATCCGGCGCCTTCGCGCAGACAACCCTTCTGCCATTGTCCCGTCAACGCTCCTCCTTGGGAAAAGCGATAGGTTCCGAAGCCATGGGGGAGGTCGGCTTTCCATTCGCCTTCATACGAATCGCCGTTTGCGAATCTGGCCATTCCCTGCCCTTCGCGGTGGTTTCGTTTCCATTCGCCGTCGTAGGACGAGCCGTCGGGGAGGAACACTTTGCCCGACCCCTCGCGTTGTCCTTTTTTCCAATGGCCGAGGTAGCTTTCCCCGTTTGGGAAGACCAGTTCGCCGAAGCCGTGAAAGCGTCTGCGGAAGACGGACCCGGTATAGACCGTGCCATCGGGATACAGGAGAACGGTAGCGGGGGAGGGGAATCGGAGGGTCTCGCGGGGTTGTTTTGCGCCGTTGACTTGAAGGAGGCGAATCAATTGATCCGCCTCTTGTTCGATCGCGCGTTCGAGGGGCGAGGGGGAAACAGTAATCGAAGCGCCATGCTGGAGAAGGAGTTGGGCCACGTCTACGGCATCCTGCAGTGCGCACCAGTGAAGAGGCGTATCGCCGGCGGCCGTGCGCGCATTTGGGTCTGCGCCGTTTTCCAGGAGCAGTCGGACTATCTCTGGAAGGCCGAGGCGAGCGGCCAGATGCAAGGGGGTCACGCCGTGTTCATCGATTGCGTTTACATCGGCTTCCTGTCGAAGCAGGGTGTGAACGGTTTCCGTGTTTCGCGACAAGACGGCCAGATGGAGGGGGCTTAAGCCGTCTTCTGTCCGGGCATGGAGAAGCGAAGGATCATGGCGGATCGCGTGGGCGACGGCCACGGCGTCTCCCGCGCGAAGATCGGCCAGGAAGTCCCAAGGGTTGGTTTCGGGGGAGGCCGGGTCGCTGTTTTGTGCGGCAACGATGCACGGGAGCAGAAGAAGGAGGAAGCCGGGCATGAAATGGAACGAGCGCATGGAAGGATGTGTGGAATAGTCGGGTTTTTGGGTGGGCGGTGTCAATCGCGATGCGCGGTCCCTCAGGGAAGTTCCACGCGCAGACGGTAAAAGAGGCGGTCGGGTCGTTCGTTTGTGTCCTGGAGGTGGTCCCGTTTGCCGCTGCCTTTCGTGGGACCTGCTCCCGGGACGGGGGTCCAGACGGGGTTGGCGAGGCTCGTGGCGCAGAGGAGTTGATAGAGGCGGAATGCAGAGGAATCGAACCAGATGCTCCAGGGTGTGGTATTGGAAATGGCCAGAATTCGCAGGTAGGAGGTGGAGGAGAGGGGATCCGTATCCGCGATGTATTCCTGCCGATTCGTGAAACGGTCTTCATCGGTATCGTTTTCGGCATCGCTGGGGTCGAGGGGATCGAGACCGTGGCGTTGTTCCCAGTCATCCGGGATCCCGTCGCGGTCGGAATCGGTGGTTACGGGGTTGTATTCGAAGGCACCCATATCGGGGCGCGGGTCGTTATCCCAGTTTCCGTCGAGAGGTCTCAGGAGCCCTTCCACGTCGTTCGTCAGAGGAGGGGTCAGAAGAATAGCCGTATCCACGCAGGGCGATCCGCAGAGGAGGTGGAAATCGTTTTCGTTGAGGTCTCGGAATCGGGGATCTTCCTCGGTGTTGCCTATGCCGGGCATGAGAGGGGCGGTGCAGGAGTAGGAGATCGAGGGTGACGGGACTTTGGAGAAAAGGTTTTCGTTCAGGGGTGCTTGATTGAAATAGAAGATGGAGTTCTTGATGGTGACACTCGACTCCAGGGAGGCGCCGCCCCCCTGTTGGCCGGCCTCGTTTTCGGAAACGGTCAGGTGGGCAAGTTGGGCGGTTCCGATGGTTTGGATCCCTCCGCCGGCCTGGGTGGCTTGATTTCGGAACAGGACGCAGTTGATGGCGCGGCTGCCTTCGTCGAGGAGAAGGCCGCCACCGCCGGACGCTCGGTTTTGCCGGAAGCGGGAATCCCGGACGGTGGCGTTTTGAAGCGCGGCGCCGCCTCCTTCGATCGCGCCGTTCGCTATGAACCAGCATTGTGAGAGAACGGCCGATTGCGCATAGGCGCCACCTCCTCGCCGATCCGGAACGGCACCTTCCGCCGCCGTGAAGCCGTTCGAGAGCGTGAATCCGATGAGAGCCGAGCCCGGTTGCAGCCAGGCGCAGCGGACGGCGCCGGGACCGTTGGTGTGGATCGGATCGGGCCCGCCGACGAGGATGGTAACGGCGGGGCCGCTCAAGCTGCGGACCGTGACGCCCGTGGAGACCAGCGCGCGGTTGGTGAGAGAGAAGCCTTCGGCTGCGCGTCCGCCGATGTCATAGATTCCGGGGGCGACCCAGACGGTATCGGAGGCTTTAGCGGCATCGAGCGCATCCTGGAGGATAAGGGCTGCGGTTGCCCAGTTGGTGTAGGGGAAGAGATTGCCGCCTTGAGGGGATACGAAATGTTCCGGGGTCTGAGCGATTTCGAGTGCGACGAGACCTGGGGTGTTTGTCACGAGCCAGGCATCGTAAGTGTCGGGGATTCCTTCGAACTGAACGGATCCTATGGAGAGGGAGCCGGCATAGGTGATCAAGGGGTAAACGCCGGGAGAGAAACTGGGGCCGGGAGTGATGGCCAAAGTGCCGGCCAGTTGGAGGGATCCATTCACGGCAAGCAGGTCGTTGCTGGGCGAAAAGCCGGGGGTGTTGAGCTCAAAACCTAAGCGTGCCTGGTCTGCGCATAGGAGCTCTCCGACGGTTAGGGTACCCGCGGAAGCGCCGGGTTTAATCCAGCCGTTATCCCGCAGGAGGACGGTTCCTTCGATCCGTCCAGTCCCTTCCACTGTAGCGGCGGCGTGAACGGTGACGGTTCCGCTGCCCGTGGCGGAGCCGGCCGGGTTTTCCACGCGAAGCGCACCGGCTTCCACCGTTGTTCCGAGGGGGTAAGAGGAAGCGGCTCGTAACGTGAGGCGGCCGTTTCCTTGTTTGATCAAGCCGCCGTTGTGGAGAGTTGCTTCGCAAAGGACATCGTGAATTTGGGCGCCGTCTTCGATAAGGAAGGTGCGGAAGGTTCCGTCCAAAGAGAGAGTTCCGCCGGTAAGGCGCGCGGTTTCGTCGGTGCCGGCATAGCGGAACTCGCTTTGCAGGATGAGGGTGCCGCTCTCGAGGTTTACTTCTCCTCCGGTCATGGTCAGATTGGTGATCCCGGCGTTATAGGATCCCATCTTCAGAAGTCCACCTGGTTCGATATGCAGAGCGGCGTTGGGACCGAACGGATTGCTGGAGCCCAGTTGGACCGTTGCCGGGCCGGATCCGCCGATTCGGAGGAGGCCGGGGATCGCAGGAACATTGCCGGTTTTCTGGATGAAGAGCGTTCCCGCGGTGACATGGCAGGCGCCGGCATACGTATTGGTGCAGGAGCCCGCAAGGGCCAGCGTGCCGCCTCCTCCTTTGGTCCAGTTGTTTGTGCCGTGGAGCGGACCGAAGAGGGCGAGCAGGCCATTGGATGGGACACCGATGGAAGCGGGACCGGAGAAGGTGATGGGGCCATAGAAAAAGCCGGTGCCGCTCAGGAGTTGAAATGCGCCCTGGTTGCCGTAGCCGGCACCGGCCAACGTGAGCGGTTCGGGGGTTTGGTAGAGAACGCCATTTTCCAGAAGGAGCGAGGCGCCTGGCCGGACATCGGTTCCGCCGGACGGCGAGCCGAGCGCGGCGGCGTGGGCGATGTAAACGCGTCCGCTCGTCAGGGTAAACAAGCCGCTGAAGGCGTTGGAGGCCGTCAGGCGCAGATCGCCGGAGCGATATTTGAACACGGTTCCGTTTCCGCTGAGGGGTCCTCCGGCGAGGGTGTAACGGACGGACGCGTTGGAGAAGGTGGTGGAGAGGGGAGCGACGCCGTCTGAGGCGAGGGTGATATTGGTTTGGGTGGTATCCTCGAACCAGACATGGTCGCCATTCTCGAAGCGGGCGCGGGCGATATCCACTCGCCAATTCCAATCGTTGGTTGTCCAGTTTCCGTTTACGGCGCCTTCCCAACGGATGAGGGCGTTCGAGTAACCGAGGGTCAGTTTGGGACGGGTGGAGGAAATGGGGAATTCGCGCGAGTCGAATTCGGCCCAGACACGGAATCCGGTGCCGCTGAAGGAGCAGGAGAAGACGACGAATCCGCAGTTTGTGGCGCCTCCCTGCCAAGCGAGCAGGGAAGGGCGGACATTGAAGGGCACCCAGTTGAGGGGCTCGATTCCCTGGCCGGTTCCTCCTTCTTTTTTGACCTGCTGGATGCTGTTGCCGTCATCGATTTTGTCGTACCAGCCGCCGGAAAGGAAAGTCCATGCGTTGCTTTCGGACTGGTCGCGGTATTGCCAACTGACGCCTTCCGTTCGGTCGCCCGTGCCTCTATTTTCAAACCAGTCGTTTGTCAGGCGGTAAGGTTTAATCCCCAACGTATTGTTGGCCCACATACTTCCGGCGGTTCGATAAAACAGGGCGAGTTCGGCGGTATGAACGCCGGAACAGGCGACGGAAGGCAACGCGAAACGGATGACCGTACAATCCTCCACATAGCCTCCATCATTTCCGTCATATGAGACGATGAGATTGGTTGCCCCCCCGTAATTCTTCCGTTGGCTGGTTGAGCTTTCATCGAGCCAGGCGTCTGCTGTTCCCGTGTAATCATACGTGGGATTATTTTGAAGGCACACAATTGCCCCATGGGCAGGGAAGAGAACGGCCAGCCAAAGGAGTGAGAGAGTCCCGAAACGGAACAGGAATGGCCCATTCATAACGACCCTCCTTTGAACGAGTTTCCACGGGAACGGAAACACGAGCAGCCCAATCGGTCAAGAAAAAAACATTATAGAGATTTTCCAAAGTGGGCTAAGGCTGTTTCGTTCATTGCGGCAGGGAGTTCCAAGCATCTGCAAGACGGTGCACGAATCGTTTCCGTCTTCGCATTCGTGTTGGAGCACGTCCAAGTTGTGCCTCACGTTCAACTGGAGTTGGAGGTTTATAAAGGAATAAGGAGTTTGGGAAGGGCTTGATTCTGACGGCGGTGGATTTCCCGCCGACTCACTCTCAAGCGTTTGACTCCCCCTCTTTGTGAGAGAGATATTGTGGGGATGGAAGAGAACCGGGGGATGGAACGTCATAGAAGAGGGGAAGGGTCCGGCGTATCACACTTTCGAAAGTGTGATACAAAGAGCCGTCGAATCCGTTCGCCGGCGGCCATTGCATTTTTGCTCGGATTACTCTTTATTTCAAAGGAGACCAAGGCCGCGTGGCTTCCGGTGTCGATTCCTGGCAACGCTGGAGGACAATGGTCGCCGGCTCTGACATCGTTCTGTGCTTTTCGTTATTGCGTACTCGGTTGAAAAGGGGTAAAAGACATTGGGTCCTAACGACCGGAGGGCTGAACGTCATGGACGAGATGACGCGGCGATTGCTTGCATACACCGGGGATGGGGTATGCCGTTATTGTTTCGAGACCGGTCAAATCTTGGCGTGCAATGCGGGACTTGTCCAGATGCTGGGTTTTACCGGCTCACCGCATGAGTTGGAAGGAAAATGTCTTCGCGAGATGTATTTTCCACTCCAGTCTCCGACGGAATTGCGTCGGCAGTTGGAGGAGGATGGTGAGGTCCGCGGGTATGAGCTTCATTACAAGACGTTGAAGGGCGAGGAACGATGGACCAGCGTCCATGCGGTGGTGCGGACGGAGCAGCCGACCGGTCGCCGCGTGGTGGAAGCGTTTTTTCGCGACCTTACGCGAGAGAAAAAAGCCCTGCAAGCGCTCGAGCAGGAACATGCCGAACTGGAAGTCACCCTTCAATCCATCGGCGATGGACTAATGGCCACGGATCCGGAGGGGCGTATTACCCTTCTGAACCCGGCAGCCGAGGCCATTCTGGGCTGGACAGCCGAGGAGGCAAAGAATCGCCCGTTGGAAGAGGTGTTCCGGATTGTGGATGAAACGAGCCATGAACCGTTGGAAAATCCGGTTCGCCGTGTGCTGGCTTCCGGTCAAAAAGTCACGCTCTCGAATCACACCCTCTTGATCACCCGGGATGGGCGAAAACGCGTCATTGCCGATTCCGCCGCGCCCATTCGCTTTTCGGATGGTTCGATTATCGGCGTTGTTTTGGTTTTTCGGGATGTGACGCGGGAACGGGCGATGTGGAACGCCCTCCGCCGAAGTGAAGCCCGTTATCGGCAACTCTTCGATTCGATGCTGGATGCGTTTGCACTTCACGAGGTCATTCTCGACGAACAGGGAAAGCCGAAGGATTATCGGTTTCTCGAAGTCAACCCGCGGTTTGAAGAGATGACGGGGTTGAAGGCCAGGGATCTGATCGGACGAACGGTTCTGGAGGTGATGCCCCAGATCGAGCCCGAGTGGATCGAAACCTATGGCCGGGTGGCCTTAACAGGAGAGCCGGTCCATTTCGAGCGATTTAGTTCGGTCCTCAATCGCCATTATGAGGTGACCGCCTATCGTCCGGCACCCGGTCAGTTCGCTGTCATATTCACGGATGTGACAGCACGACGGAAGGCCGAAGAAGAACGGCGCCGTTTGGAGCTGCAGATTCAGCAGACGCAGAAGCTGGAAAGTCTTGGCGTATTGGCGGGTGGCATTGCGCATGATTTCAACAACCTTCTTACAGGCATTCTTGGAAATGCGAGCCTGGCCCTTTTGGATATCCCCGATGGAACGGCAGCCTTCGACAGTCTGAAGCAGATCGAACGGTCGGCCCAACGGGCTGCGGATCTATGCCGGCAACTTCTGGCTTACTCGGGGCGAGGCCGTTTTGCCGTCGAACCGGTGGATCTGAGCATGTTGGTTGAGGAGATGGGCAATCTTCTTCAGCTTTCGATTTCCAAAAAGGCGGTGCTGAAATACGATTTGGCGCGCAATCTCCCGGCGATTCTGGCTGATGCTACTCAGATCCGCCAGATCGTGATGAACTTGATTGTGAACGCATCAGAAGCGATTGGCGATCGGAGCGGTGTGATCGCGGTGACGACCGGCGCCATGATTTGCGATGCGCATTATCTCAAAAGCGTCTACCTCAATGAATCCCTTTTGGAAGGGCTGTATGTGTATCTGGAAGTGTCCGACACCGGCATGGGGATGACGCCGGACGTGATGGCTCGAATCTTTGATCCATTTTTCACGACGAAGTTTACAGGGCGGGGATTGGGGTTGTCGGCGCTGTTGGGCATTGTGCGCGCGCACAAGGGCACCGTTAAGGTTTACAGCGAACCGGGAAAAGGCTCGACGTTCAAGGTTCTCTTTCCGGCGGCCTCAGAACATTCCGTCGCGCACGGCACGGAATCGGCGAACGAGGCGTTTCACGAATTGAAAGGAACGGCGTTGGTGGTGGATGATGATGAAACGATCCGCTCATTGGCCCGACGAGCGCTCGAGCGGGCGGGCATGCAGGTTCTGACGGCCGCCGACGGGCGGGAGGGCGTCATGCTTTTCAAAAAATTTGCCGATGTGATTGACGTTGTTCTGTTGGACATGACAATGCCGGGTTTAAATGGCGAGGAAGCGTATCGGGAAATGCGTCTATGCCGGCCGGGCGTGCGCGTGATTCTTTCGAGTGGATATACGGAGGCGGATGCCACCAGTCGTTTTGCCGGCAAGGGGTTGGCGGGATTCATTCAGAAGCCCTATCGCCAGTCGGAACTTCTCGTAAAAATCGCCAATGTGTTGAAGTTTTCATCCGTTTCGGATCCTTCGGGGACGGTCTAACGCACTATGCTGTGCTGGAAGGATCCATCCCTGCGGGAGATCGTGGAATCGGTTTGCCGGGAAATTGCCCGACAGGGCGGACGCGCATGGGTTGTGGGCGGAGGGGTTCGGGATTCCATTCTGGGTTTACCGGCGGACGAGGCGGATCTCGAGGTCTACGGCTTATCCGCCGAGGCGTTGGAGAATCTTCTGGGGCGCCGGTTTTTCGTTGAGACGGTTGGACGCTGCTTTGCGGTTTTCAAGGTTCATCACTGGCCGCTTTCCTTTTCCCTTCCGCGGCGGGAGACGAAACGGGGACTCGGCCACAAGGAATTTGAAGTTGTCGGGGATCCCTTCATGGCGTTTCGCGAGGCCGCCACTCGTCGGGATTTTACGATCAATGCGATGATGGAAGATCCGCTCACGGGGGAACGGTTAGATTTTTTTGGGGGAGAACGGGATCTGCGTGCGCGCTGCCTGCGTGCCGTCTCGGAGCGGTTTCTTGAGGATCCGCTTCGCGTGCTTCGAGGCATGCAATTTGCCGCTCGGTTTGTGCTGACCGCGGATGCCGAAACTCTGGCCCTTGCGGGGCGGATGACGCTGGAAGGGATGGCGGGGGAGCGGGTGTTCGAGGAGTGGAAAAAACTCCTCCTTAAGGGTGTTTCCCTTTCGGCGGGTCTTGAGTTTCTGCGTCAAGCGGGGTGGAGCCGCTTCTATCCTGAACTTCATGCGCTCATCGGGTGTGCTCAGGAACCGGACTGGCATCCCGAGGGGGATGTCTGGACTCACACCCTTCATTGCCTGGATGCGTTTGCCCGGGAGCGGACGGGGAATGCCGAGGAAGACCTCATCGTCGGTCTGGCAGTCCTTTGCCACGACTTGGGCAAACCGGGAACTACGTTTGAAGAGGGGGGAAGAATTCGGTCTCGGGGTCATTGCGTGGCGGGCGCGGAGCCGACCCGGACGCTTCTTGAGCGTCTGGCGGTTCCCCCTTCGATCGTGGAGGCGGTGGTGCCGCTTGTCGTCGAGCATTTGCGGCCGCGCATGCTTTTCACCGAGGGGGCGGGCGATGCCGCGATTCGGCGTTTGGCGTCGCGTGTGGGGCGGTTGGACCGTTTGGCGCGGGTGGCACGGGCCGATTTTTTGGGGCGACCGCCCATGATGGGACCGGTGTGTCCTGAAACGGAGTGGCTGTTAGGGCGGGCTCGCGCGATGGATCTGGAAGACCACGCGCCCCGTCCGATTGTGATGGGCCGTCATCTCCTGGCCTTGGGGCTGAAACCGGGGCCAAACTTCAAACCCCTTCTGGAGGCATGTTACCGGGCTCAGTTGGACGGCGAGTTCCACGATGAAGCGGGCGGCGTCGCGTATTGCCGGCGACTGCTCGCGGGCGGGGACCGGCGGCCGTCCTCGGCTGCGGAGGAGTGAGGTGGTAGCGGGCGAGGGCGCTTTGCATGATTTGATCGATAAGATCTTCGAACGATAGGCCGTGCAACCGGGCCAGGATGGGCAAATCGGAGTGCGTGGGGTTGAGTCCGGCCAGCGGATTGATTTCGAGAAAGTGAGGGCGCCCGCGGCCGTCGCAGCGAAGGTCCACGCGACCGGCATCCCGGCAGCCGAGAAGGTGCCAGACCGCGAGCGCCAGCTGGGCACAGCGTTTTCCGAGCGGTCCCGTGACTCGATCGTAGGCGACGCGTGTTTCGTATTCTTTTTTGGTCGTATAGGAGTAGATCGGTTCCGTGGCGGATTGGTAGTGAACTTCCATCACGCCGATGACGCGGGAGCGTTGTCCGGTGCCGACGACACCGACCGTAAATTCACGTCCGGGCAGGAAACGTTCGACGAGAACCGGTTGGTGAAAGGTGCGGAGGAGGCGGCGGCACACGCGGGCGAGGGCGATCGGGGACTCGATGCGGGAGGCAGGCGAGATGCCTTTTCCCGTGCCTTCAGCGACCGGTTTGGCGAAAAGGGGAAAGGGAAGGCGAATTTTGGCAATGTCGGCAAGAGAGCGGATTTCGGTGAAGTCGGGGGTGGAAAGGCCGGCGGAATGTACGATGCGTTTGGCCATTGCCTTATGGAGGGCGACGGCGAGAACAAGGGAATCGGAGAAGGTAAAAGGAATCTGATAGAGCTCGAGGATTGCGGGGACCTGCGATTCGCGGGCAGCGCCGTGAAGTCCCTCGGCGATATTGAAGACGATGTCCCACCGATCTCCGCGGGCGAGGCGTTCGACGAGTGCTTTCGCACTGCCGATCCGGTCGGTTTCGTAACCTAGGGTCCGGAGGGAGGCTTCGATCCCCTCGATGGTATCGGCGCGGTCGAATTCGGCCGTTTCCTCTTCCGTATAGCCCTGGCGAAGATAATCGTCGCGCAGATCGTACGTCAGTCCAACGCGCATAAGTCGAGCTCGGGTTAGGGTTGGGGGGCATTTCTACTCCGTCCCTCTTGCAAACGCAATCTCAAACCGTCAGAGTGTTTGTGGACCAGATAGCGGATGTAGACAAACCGAGGCGGACATAGTATTTTAAGACAAGTTTGAATCGTTATATTCGGATGCGTGCTTCTTTTTCCCTTCTTCTTATGGTGCTATCCGTCGGGGGGTGTCAGACGCCGACTGCCGTTGTTTTGCTCACGCCCGAAGGGAATGCCCGCCTTCAATACGAAAGCGGTTCGGAGGGAGCCGGCCGGCTTCTCTTGTTGCGCCGCGGGGAACGGTTGTTTACCGAAGAAGGCGCCACTCGGACTCTTCACACGCGCGGCCATCCTCTGTTTGATGCCGTTTTGGATCCGGACACGAAGGAAGTCCGCGCCTTCATGGTGCACATTCGCGATGTGGAAGGTCGTGTGGCCTTTACGCTGTTGGACGAAAACGCCGATGGTGAATTTGACAAGAAAGTGGATTACCAAACGCAAGCTGTTTATGAATGGAAAAGCGGCCGTTGGATAGGATTAAAACCGCAACCCACCCCATGAGGATGTTCATGTTCGACGCGCTGATTCCGATTCCTCGTCATGGATTGCTTCTTGGCGGAACTCCCCTGCCGATTCAGAAGGCGTTCACGTGGAGGGGCGTGGAGATTCCCGAATTTCACCGTGCGGCATGGGATCGGCTTACGGCCGATCTTTGGGGTTCGTTTTTTTCCTCCGGTGGTGTTCCGATGCGGATTCGCCTCGATGCCAACTTTCGGGCTCCCGAATGGGCCGGCGTGGAGGAATCTTTGCGAAAGGAAGCCTACGAGCTGCGGAACGACGGGCATGAAGTTTCTTTGCATGCCCCGGCGTGGGAGGGGCTTATTCGTGGACTGATGACTCTGGCCCAAATTTTGGAAGATGCCCAAGAAACGGGGTCGCTCCCTTGTTTTCGCGTCGCCGATTGGCCCCGGCTCGCAAGCCGCGGCATTCATTATGACTTGGCCCGCGAGATGGAATATCGGCCTGCTTATATGAAAACGGTGATTCAGCGACTGGCTTATTTCAAGTTGAACACTTTTCATCTCTATCTCGAAGGAACGTATGCTTACAAGAGTGCGCCCGAAATCACGCCCTCCGGTGCGATGACGGAAGCCGATGCGCGCGAATTGGTTGAATGGGCTCGTCTGCTCGGCATAACGGTTATTCCTCAGGTGCCGACCTTAGGGCACATGGACAAGCTGCTCCATGGGCCGTATGAGGAATTGCGGGAGGAGCCGCTGAATTCCTATAATCTCTGTCCGACTCATCCCCGGTCCCGCCCGTTTCTCGCGGGGCTTCTTCACGATGTGGCCGAGGGGTTCCGCTCATCTTTGATCCATGTGGGCTATGATGAATCCCATTCTGGGCGCTGTGCGCGTTGCCGAACGCACGGCACGGCGGCCGATTTATTGGCCGGGCATCTGAATTGGTTGAACGATCAGGTCAAGGCATTGGGGGCGCGGACCATGATCTATGGGGACAAATTTCTTTCCGGCGTTCTCTTTCCGCGCGCGGATGCCGTCAATGGAGGGAGTATGGAGGAAGCCCAGCGGGCTTTGGACCGTGTGAGCCGCGATATTCTGATAACGGACTGGCACTATACCGCGCCTTGGGGGGGCACTTTCCGCTTCTTTCGGGAGCAGGGGTTTGAGGTGCATGTCGCAACGGCGACCAACATTTACTGGCACGATTCCATCCCCTTGCATCGCGGGCATCATTGGATTGTGGAAACCATTGAAGAGGCGGTTCGGCAGGGAGTTACCGGAGGGTTCAACACCAACTGGGAATACTATCGGGGGGCATTTTTCGAAAACTATTGGTTTTTCCAGGCGTTGGCGGCGGAACGATTCTGGACCGATCGGCCGCATGTCTATCCGACGTTTGGATCCCGATTCTGCCGACGGTTCTGGGGGTTGTTCCGGGATGACTACTCCGAGGTGGCGGGTCTGATGGAGACCATTCCCGTGTTTCGCCGGTCAGCTTTTTTGGACAGTCCGATTGTTGCAGATCAGGGGCCGGACCAGGGACGTCTGGATTATGAGGAACTGGCCGATTATCTGGAAAAACGGATTGCCGAAATAAGGGGAACGGCTCTTCGGAATCGGTCCGCGCTGGACATGCTGGATCTGCCGGCGCTGATCATTCGATACATGGGCGTCCGCAAACGGGGCATTCACGAAGCGCGGATAGCTTGCCATCGGGGGGAAACCGAGGGGGCGGTTAGGGCATTTCGGGCAATCCGCGGGGTGGGGGAACGGATCGCGGGGCGTTTGCAAGAGGGCTATGAGAAGTTCGGTGGCGCGGTCGAGGATCGAAAACGGATTCGCCGTCATCTTGAGGAGTTGGACGATTTGATTGCGTCCAATGGCGATATGCGGCTATTTCAAAGGCTGACCACGTTTTCGGCATCTGCCCTAATGAATTGCCCCGATGACTGGGGGGGGCTTGCGCTGCCTGTCGATCTTTTCGTTTTTCCGGTTCCCACAGTCGGCCAGGAGGGAATGGCGGATATTCGTGGGGTTCATGGCGGGAAGGATGGGGTGGTGTTTGTACGGGCCGAGGTGGAGTTTCCTCATGCGTTTGAGGGGATTCTTTTGTTTGGCGCGGATGGACCGGTAAAGGTTTGGGTCAATGGGCGTGAAGCCGCTTGGGTGCCGGGAGCTACGAATCCGTGCGTGCCCGATCAGTATCGGGCGCTCGTCAGTGTTCGGGAGGGCAAAAACGAAGTGGTATTTGCCGTGGGCACGAACGGAGGCCGGGCATGGGGCTGTTGTGGCCGGATCATACCTGCGTGCGCCTCGTCATCGAAGCATTTGAAGGGCGAGCACGGTGTAGGAGGTGACGAGCACGGGGTCTGATTCCTGCCATCGGCCGGCGTCATTGACCCAGTAGATTTGGCTGGGGAGCGCTCCTGGTTTTTGAAGAGACAGGAGACGGTCGGTGAGCGCTTTTTTCCAGGGGAGCGGTTCCTTGCGGATTCCGGCGGGTGGGATTTCCGATCGGCCATAGGCGACAAGGGCCTTTGTGAGGATATGATAGAAATAGTATAGCCCTTCCTGGCCCAGCCCTGGATTTTCCTCCAGCGTCCAGTGGCGAACGGCCCAATCGTATGCGGATTGAACCCGCGGGTCTTGGCGATCCACGGCGGCGTAGAGGAGACTGAGCAGGCCAGCATACGTCATGCTGCCATAGGAGCGAAAGAGGATGGCGCCTTGCGCATTGGTTTCGACGCCGGCCTTGCTTTCGTCCACCCGGTAGAAGAAGCCGCCGGCGTTATCGGCTCCCGCATCCTGGGTGTTCTGGACTTTTTTCAGGTAGGCGCGGAGGGCATCCCAGTTGAGATCTGCCCGCGGATCGCCGGCGGGGCGAAGGTCTTCGAGAGTTTCCGTCCGGCGCATGGCCTCGATGGCCCAGACCGTGTTGTTAAGGTCGGCATAGGGGCGATCGCTTTTGGCATCGTATCCCATTCCACCATAGTGGGGACCGTCTTCGAGATTTTGAGCGGCAGCCAGAAAACGTCGGGCGCGGAGGAGAAGGGGAGTGAGCGAGGGATCTTGGACGGCATGAAGGGCGGCTAGGCAGATGGCGGTATTATAGGTACTGAGTCCCCCGCCGCGGCCTGGGAGGACCTGATAAATGCCCCCGTCTTCTTTTGCACAGGCGACGAGGAAGGCGACGGCTTTTCGAATGATGGGCTCGCGGTTCGGATAGTCGCTTTGAGCGAAAGCCCACAGGGGGAGGGCGGTGAGGGCGGGGAAACGGTTGTCCGACCATGTCCCGTCGGGTTTTTGCATGGATTCGAGCCAGGCGAGTCCGGCGCGAATGGCGGCCTCCCTCTCCAGGATTGGGTGGGGGGGGGCGGCCGAAAGGGGGTCGGTTGCGATTTGCGCAGGGAGCCGGACAGCGTAGCTGAGGTACGCGAAGGCGAGGAGGAAGATCTTGGGACGAACCATCTGCGTTCTCCTTTTCTTTATCAAGCGGGACAAACCAAAAAAAAGTTCGTTCGGAATGCTGTTTTTTCTGGACTTTGAACCGGCAAAGGAGGAGATTATCGCGATAGGTCGGTTTTTGCGACCGGTGAAACCAGGAGATTTGACATGGCCCAGATTGATTTTGGTGGTGTGTTGGAAACGGTGGTCACCCGTAAGGAGTTTCCCCTTCGAAAAGCGCAACAGGTTCTTAAGAAAGAAGTGGTGGCGGTTCTGGGTTATGGCGTTCAGGGACCTGCGCAAGCGCTCAATCTCAAAGACAACGGAATTCCGGTCATTGTGGGCCAGTCCAAAGCGTTTGCGAGCGATTGGGAACGTGCGAAGAAAGACGGCTGGGTTCCGGGGAAAACTCTTTTTGAACTCGAAGAGGCTGCGGAGAAGGGGACGATTCTTTGTCTGTTAGTGGCCGATGCGGCGATGAAAGTCGTGTGGCCGAAGATCAAGCCGTTTTTGACGGCGGGCAAAGCGCTCTACTTTTCCCATGGGTTTGGCTATGTTTATCGCGATTTGACGGGGGTCAAGCCTCCGGCCGACGTGGACGTGATTATGGTGGCACCCAAAGGGTCGGGCACTTCCGTCCGTCGGAACTTTCTGGCGGGCGTTGGGATCAACTCGAGTTTCGCGGTGGCACAGGATGCAACTGGCAGGGCGCAGGAGCGGGTGATTGCCCTTGGAATTGCGATTGGGTCGGGCTATCTCTTTCCGACGACCTTTGAGCATGAGACGACGAGCGATTTGGTGGGTGAGCGTGGTGTTTTGATGGGAGCGCTTGCGGGGATCATGGAGGCGCAGTATGACGTGTTGCGGGCGCACGGACATACGCCGAGCGAAGCGTTCAATGAGACGGTCGAGGAGCTTACCCAGAGTCTGATTCGGTTGGTGGACGAGAACGGGATGGATTGGATGTTCCGGAACTGTTCGGCGACGGCGCAACGCGGGGCGTTGGACTGGAAGCCGAAGTTCAAGAAGGCGACGCTGCCTGTTTTCAAGGCGCTTTATCAAGCCGTGGCCAGCCAGGCCGAGGCCCGTCGTGTCATGCGAGCGTGTGGGCGGCCCGACTACAAAGAGATGTTGGAGAAAGAGCTTAACGCCATACGGGATTCCGAGATGTGGCGGGCGGGACGCGCTGTGCGGGCGCTGAGGCCTCACGAGAAAGCCCGTGCCAACGCCGCGACGGCAGCAGGTGTCAAGGGACGGAGCGCGAACTGATCCATGGTGTGAAGCCCGTTTTCAGGTTTTACGATGCGAATTCTCCACATCGATATTGACACGCTCCGCCCGGATCACTTGGGCTGTTACGGATATCACCGGGCCACTTCGCCGGCGATTGATGCGCTTGCCGCGGAGGGGGTTCGGTTCGAGAATTGTTATGTTTCGGATTCGCCCTGTCTTCCTTCGCGCGCGGCTTTTTATTCCGGGCGGTGCGGCATTCGCAACGGGGCCGTCAATCATGGGGGTGAAGCGGCGGATATTTTTCTCCATCCGCCGGATCGGCATTTCCGGGCCCTCCAAGACCATTTCATGGTCCAGATCCGGAAGGCGGGCTATTACACGGCGACGGTCAGTCCCTTTGGCGAGCGCCATTCCTCTTTCTGGTTTTATAATGGATTTCGGGAAATGGTCAACACGGGGTTTGGCGGCATGGAAAGTGCCGAGCAGTTGATGCCCTTTGCGCTGGACTGGTTGGATCGGAAGGGGAAAAGCGACCATTGGTATCTGCATGTCAACTTATGGGATCCGCACACCCCTTATCGTGCGCCTGCTTCGATGGGGAATCCGTTCGAAAACGATCCGCCGCCGGCGTGGATGACGGAGGAGATACGCCGGAAAACCTGGGATACGTATGGGCCGGGATGCGCGCAGGAGCCCGGCGGTGCGTACACGGACCCTTCGGGATATCGCAAGTGGCCCCGGCAGCCGGAAGCGATCTCGGATCTCGCGGCATACCGCAAGTGGATTGACGGTTACGATTGTGGCATTCGGTATGCGGACCAGCAGGTCGGGGTGCTGGTGCAGAAGCTTCGCGAGATGGGCGTGTACGAGGACACTCTGATTGTGGTCAGTTCGGATCATGGCGAGAATCAAGGCGAGCTGGCGGTATATGGCGATCATCAGACGGCGGACCACATCACGAACCGGGTTCCGCTCATTGTGCGGCATCCCCGCGGGCTGGGCGGGCGGGGCCGGGTGGATACGGGGCTTTATTATCAGTTCGATTGGGCCGCGACGCTTGTTGAGATGGTGGGGCAGTCGGTCCCCGCCTCTTGGGATGCCCGGTCCTTCTTCGAGGCGTTTCGGAACGAGCAGTCGGCGGGGCGGGAGTATCTGGTGATTTCCAACTGTGCATGGGCATGTCAGCGGAGCGTTCGGTGGGGTGATCATTTGCTCATTCGGACGTATCATTCGGGGTTTAAGAACTATCCGGAACGGATGTTGTTCAATATCGCGCTGGATCCGCACGAGTTGAACGATCTGGCGCCGACCCGGCCGGATCTGGTTGGACAAGGGATGACGCTTTTGGATGCGTGGTGGGCGGAAGCGATGCGCCGGTCGCCCCGCGCCGTGGATCCGCTCTGGGCGGTGATGCGGGAGGGGGGGCCGTTCCATGCCCGTTTTACGAGCCCTGCTTTTCAGGAATATTTGGAACGGCTGAAAAAGACAGGGCGCGCTCCTTTGGCCGAAGAGCTCCTGCGGCGCCGCCGCGATTTGCGTTGAGACCCCCCTTAAGTTTGGAGACGCGAGATGGGTGAAAAAAGAGGTTGGAAGCTGGCGGCACAACTCTACACGGCGCGTGAGTTCACGAAAACGCGCAAGGAGTTTCAGGAGACGCTGCGCAAGGTGGCGGCCATTGGCTATCCGGCCGTGCAGTTTTCTGCGGTGGGGTGCATGGCCGGGGAAGCGCCGGAAGTTTCCGTATCGGAAGCCCGAAAGATGCTGGACGACCTCGGGCTTCGCTGCATCGCGACCCATCGCGCCTGGCCGGATCTTCTGGACCGGACGGAGCGCGAAATTGAGTTTCATCGGATCTTGGGCTGTGACTATGCGGCCATCGGCGGAATTCCCAACGAGTATGGCCACACGCCCCAAGGGTACCGGCGCTGGCTTCAGGACGCGCGGTCTATCCTCGCGAAGCTGAAAGCGGCGGGTATCCGCTTTGGCCATCATAACCACAGCCGGGAGTTCATGCGGTTTCCCGAAGATCCCCGGGGGAATCTTGAAAACATTCTCATCGAGGAAGGCGGGCCCGACCTGATGCTCGAGTTGGATCTTTATTGGGTTGAACATGCCGGCCTCCATGCCGAGCGTGTCGTCGAACGGTGTCCCGGCCGCGTACCGGTGATTCATCTCAAGGACAAGGAGGTGATTGCCGAAGGACCGGTGATGGCGCCGATCGGGGAAGGAAACATGGACTGGCCTCACATTATTCCCGTTTGTGAAAAGGCTGGGGTTCGTTGGTATTGTGTTGAGCAGGACATTTGTCGGCGGGATCCCTTCGACTGCCTCCGCTCGAGTTTTGAATATCTGGCCGGATTTGGCCTCTGAGTTGCGCAGGAATTCTCAGGGTCGAAAAGGACGGAAATCCCAGAGACGGCTACAGGCGCGGCGGGCTTTTTCCAATGTTTCCATGACCCGCAGAGTTTCTTCGGGCAACACGAAGGGGGGGCGGTGGGTTCGGATTGCTTCGGCGAAATCGGCATAAAGATCGACGGCCTTCGTTTCATCCACGGGTACGGTTTCTTCCTGCCAGGAAATGGTGTCGGCGGGATATTGCCGGTTGGGGCTTGCGAGCCGGGAGTCGAGGTTTTTTGGGGGGAGGGAGTTGGGGTCGAAACGGCGAACGAACCAGGCATTTTGTTCCAAGCGGAGTGCCCCGCAAGAGCCGTAAACCTCCATGCGGAAAGGCGAAAGGGCGGAACCCATATTGATTTCGAGGTCGCCGAGGACGCCGTTGTCCGTTTCGAATACCAGTTTTACGGCATCATCGGCGTCTCCGAGCGTGGCCAGGCGAGCCAACCGGCAAAAGAGGCGGCGGATGCGGCTGCCGGCCAGATCGAGCATCTGGTCGAGGTAATGGGAACCGTAGTTTGCGAGCATTCCACCGCCGAACCGTTTTTGAGACTGCCAATCGTCTCGGCGGACGTAATGGAAAATTCCCGCCCGGATCTGAACAAGGACGCCGATTCGTTCTTCCTGGACCAGCGCTCGGAGATGCTGGTAGTAGGCGGCCAGCCGGTGGGGCTGATAGACGGTCAGAATCCGTTTCCGGCGCCGGGCCAGCCGGACCACGGCTTGGGCTTCTTTCCAGGTGCGGGCCATGGGCTTTTCGAGGATCACGTGAAGTCCTGCTTGAAGCGCCCGCGTTGCGTAGGAGGCATGAAGGTGTGTGGGTACGGCGATGACGACCGCATCCAGACCCGCTTTTTGCAGCATGGTGCCATAGTCAGCAAATACGGCGCAGCCGAAGGTTTGCCGCGTTTCCTCGCGTCGTTCGGCCACCGGGTCGGCCGCCGCAGCGAGTTCGCAGTCAGGATGGCGCGCAAGGGTCTGCGCATGGAACGACCAACCGACGCGGCCGAGTCCTGCAACGCCGAAGCGAATTTTCTTTTTCATGGGGAGGGGTCCGTGATTGAATAGGTGGTTATCGTAAAGAGATGAAGTCAGGCGGCGCAAGATGAAAGAGACGCTGTACAAAGTGGTTTTTCAGCCCCAGGGCCGGACGGTTCAGGTGCGGCCTGGAACGCTGCTGCTGGAAGCGGCGGCGCGTGCCGGGCTGATGATCGAAACGCCTTGTGGAGGAGCCGGCACTTGCGGCAAATGCCAAATTGAGGTTTGGGATGCCGTGGAGCCTCCGACGGAAGCGGACCGACGACTACTTTCCGAAAGGGAGTGGAAGGCCGGCCGGCGGTTGGCTTGTCAGAACCGAGTCATGCGGGATCTGGTTGTCACCGTGCCTGAGACGTCGCTTTTTGCGGGGGGGGCACGGATTCTGGCGACGGGGGAAGGAGGGGGGGGCCGGCCGGTTTCTCCCAGTGTTCGCAAGGTGTACGTTGAAATGGCGCCTCCCACACTTCAAGAGGATCAGCCTGATCTCATTCGGCTGGCGAAATCCGTCGGCCCTTTTCGGGCCGATCTTGCGTTGATTCGGGCTCTTCCGGCTCGACTTCGGGCTGAAGGCTTTCGTGGAACGGCGGTGCTGGCCGACCACCGTTTGATTGAGTTTGAGTCGGGAGACACCCGCAAGGTGTGTTATGGGGTGGCCGTGGATGTGGGGACGACGACGCTGGTAGCGGAGTTGCTGGATCTCTGCGAGGGACGATCGCGGGGGGTTGTGTCGCGCATGAATCCCCAGATTGCCTTTGGGGACGATGTGTTGTCGCGGATTCGACATGGGGGGACGGGCGAAGGGCTCGATGCGATGCGGACGGCGCTGATACGAGAGATTGCCGGGATGATGGAAACTCTCTACCGCGACGGCGGGGTGAGCCGGGATCATGTATACGAAGCGGCTTTTGCGGGGAACACGGCGATGGAACAGATTTTGCTGGGCGTGGATCCCAGTCCGCTGGGGCAATTGCCCTTTGTGCCGGGCATTGGTCCTGGGCTTTTCGTGCCCGCGGTGGAACTGGGGTTGCCTCTCCATCCCCGGGGGATGGCCTATGTGTTTCCTGTGATTGGTGGGTTTGTGGGGGGCGACACGGTTGCGGGTTTGCTGGCCGCGCGTCTGGAGGAGCAGGAATCGCCGGCGCTTTTTGTAGACATCGGAACGAACGGCGAGATCGTCTTATGGGACGGGAAGCGGTTTTGGGCTGCATCGACGGCGGCGGGTCCGGCTTTTGAGGGCGCGCGAATCTCCTGCGGCATGCGAGGTACCCGCGGCGCGATCGAAAAGGTTGCGTTAAATTCCGATGTGCATCTGGAGGTGATCGGCAATATCGCGCCCATGGGAATATGCGGGAGCGGGTTGATTGACGCGGTGGCGGAACTTCTGAATCAGGGGCTCCTGGCACCGGAAGGTCATTTGCGCGCTTCCGACGAATGCCCTGCGAAAACACCGGAAGCGCTCTGCCGGCGGGTGCGCGAGGATGAGCAAGGCGAGCGGCTGTTTGTGCTTGCCGACCGTGAGGAGGCGGCGCGCGGGGACCCCCTGGTGTTGACGCAACGGGATATTCGGGAAGTTCAACTTGGGGCGGGAGCGATTCGGGCCGGCATTGCCATTCTGTTACGGCAGGCCGGATTGACGCCCGCCGATCTCCAAACGGTGCTGGTGGCGGGCGGATTTGGTAATTTTGTGCGCCGTAGCAGTGCCCAACGGATTGGACTGCTTCCGGCGGGGGTCGATCATCGTCGGATTCGGTTCATCGGCAACGCCTCGCTGGCCGGCGCCCGGATTGCGTTGCTCTCCTCGGAGGCGCGGAAAGAGGCCGAACTGCGGGCCCGCCAGGTTTCACATCTTGATCTTTCGCTCGACCCGGAATTTCAGGAAGCCTTTGCCGAGGCCATGCTCTTTCCGGATTGAAACCCCCGTGGGTTTTCGTTAGGCTGAGAACGATCGGGACCATTGAAAAAAGAGGTGGAGACGAATGGCCGAACGGGTTCTTTTTGGGCGAACGGGGTTGCGGGTTTCTCCGATATGTTTTGGCACGTGGCAGCTTTCTCCTCGGTTTTGGGGGCCGCAGCCGAAGGAGGAGATTTTGGCCGCGATGCGTGCGGCCTTGGATTGCGGCATTAATTTTTTCGATACGGCGGATGCCTATGGCGACGGGCAAGCAGAGACCGTGCTGGGCGAGTTTTTATCTGGGATTCCGCGGGACGCCGTTGTGATTACGGGCAAGGTTTTCAATCATTTTAATCCCGACGGGAGCCGGTATCCCGATTTGAGCCCCGAACATGTCGCCGAGCGCTGCGAGGCGACGCTTCGCCGGCTCCGAACGGATTATCTCGATCTCTACTTGGCCCATTTCTACGATCCCTTGACGCCTCCCGACGACCTCGCCGAGGCAATGGAACGGTTGAAGGCACAGGGCAAGATTCGATTTTACGGGGTGAGCAACCATACGGTGGAGCAGTTCCGGTTGATGCGGGCGTTTGGGGCTTTCGATGTGGTGGAGCCTTCTTATAGTCTGTTGGAGCCAGGCATCGAGCGGGATTTATTGCCCTATTGTTTGGTTGAAAACATTGCGGTGATGGTTTATTCACCGCTTCACAAGGGGCTTTTGACGGGGAAATATACCGGGGAAGAATCGTTCGAAGACTTTCGGCGGCATCTTCCAGACTTTCAAGGCGAACGGTTTCGGAAAATCTGCACGGCGGTTCGTTCGCTCCAGCCGTTGGCGGAACGATATGGGCGGACAATTCCCCAGTTGATTTTGGCCGCAACGCTGCAGCATCCCGCGATCCATGCGGCGATTGTGGGGATCAAGAATTCGGCTCAGATTCGGGAGGCTGCGGGTGCGATGGGGGTTCGGATTGAACGAGCGGATGTTTATGCGATACGGGCGACCCTCACGGTCGGGGAAGGAGGCAAGATCAAAGATGCGCAAGCCAAGATCAAGTAGCTCTGGGGAGCAGCTCTTTTATGTTTCACCACGGGGCTCCGACCGTTGGTCGGGGACGATGGCGCGTCCCAACCGGCAGGGAAACGACGGACCGTGGGCAACCCCGGCGGGGGCGCTGGCGGGTCTAACCGCGTTGAAACAGCAGGGGCGGCTGACGGGGCCGGTCGCTGTTCTGTTTGAGGACGGGATCTACGCTCTCGAAGCGCCGCTTCGGATCGGACCGGCGTTGAACTGGCCGATTCGGTTTTGCGCTGCGCCGGGCGCTACACCGGTATTCAGCGGAGGGCGTGTCATTGAGGGTTGGAAAGTGGGGCAATGGAAAGGGCAGCCGGTATGGGTCACGGAATTACCCGAGGTGCGGGAGGGGAAATGGAATTTCCGTTCGCTTTTTGTGAACGGGCAGCGCGCCCCTCGGCCGCGACGTCCCAAAAACGGGTTGTTTCGCATGGCAGGTGCGCCAGGCTTGAAATTTCCGGCGGGGTGGGGGGACGGGGGGCAGACTGTTTTTGAATGCAAGCCGGGGGATGTGCAGGATTTTCGCAACCTGACGGATGTCGAAGTGGTTTATTTGCATTTTTGGATTGAGGAGCGTTCTCCGCTTGAAGCGTTTGATTCTGGGACCAATCGGGTTGTCATGCAACGGCCGAGTCGGGCGCCGTTGGTGGGGGCATTCGGGACACAGTTGGCCGATTACTATCTGGACAACGTATGGGAAGAGCTGTCCGAGCCGGGCGAATGGTATCTCGACCGGACGGAGGGCCGCCTTTATTACCTGCCTCGGAAGGGTGAAAAACCGTCGGAAACAAAGATCATCGCGCCCCGGCTTCTGCAGCTGTTGGTTCTGGAGGGACAGCCGGACCGTGAAACGTGGGTGGAACAGATTCAGTTTGAAGGACTGGTCTTTGCCCACACGGATTGGCGTCATCCCAGCGGGGATGGGGCGACCATTTACGGGGTCAGCCGTTTGGACCATTTGAGCCGCGGGAATCGAGCCGCCGCGGGGCAGGCTGCTTGTGATGTTCCGGGCGTGGTTGCGTTGGAAGGCGCGCATCACTGTGTGTTTCGAAACTGCGTGTTTCGAAATCTCGGGTGGTATGGTCTCTCGATCGGGGATGGGAGCCATGGGGTCCGGGTTGAAGGTTGTCTTTTTGAAGATCTGGGGGCTGGAGGCATCAAGGTGGACGGGGCGTCGGCCCGGCGGGGGCAGTTGGAATCGCGCATGACGGGGACGATCTTTCTTACCGACAACACGATTCACGCAGGGGGGAGGGTTTTTCATTCGGCCTGCGGGGTGCTTAGCATGAATGCCCATCGGGTGACGATCGCACACAATCACATTTACGATCTTTACTATACGGGCATTTCATGCGGCTGGGAGTGGGGTTATCAGCAGAATGCCGCGCACAGCAATACCATTGCTTGGAATCACATTCACGACATCGGGCAGGGAGTGCTTTCGGACATGGGAGGCATCTATACGTTAGGGGTTCAGCCGGGCACGGTCATCCGAAACAATTGGATACATAACGTGCGCAGTGCGCACTACGGAGGCTGGTGCATCTATCCGGACGAAGGGTCTAGCCATCTGCTGATCGAGGGAAACGTCTGTTACGATGCCGACCGCGAACCGTTCCACATTCACTACGGTCGAGAAATTCTGGTTCTGAACAATGTGTTTGCCTTTGGGGGTGAATCGGTCGTTCGGATTTCGCGGGCAGAATCCCATGTCACGGCGACGTTTTTGCGGAATCTCTTTCTGGCCGAAGGCACGCCGTTTTTCCGCTGGCCCGGTGGTAGCCGGCCGGCAGCCGTGATTCGGTCCGAGGCCAATCTCTTCTTTGATGCGACGGGCCGTCGGCCTTTTTTTCAAGAGGGCAATGGACGCGCGATGTCGTGGAAGGAATGGAAGCGGTTGGGCTTGGACCGGTTTTCGCTTGTGGCCGATCCGAAGTGCCAAGATCTTAAAAAACGCGGGTTCAAACCTCGGCCGGGTTCTCCGGCGGAGCGGGTGGGGTTTGTTTTTCCCGATCTTCGCAATGTCGGGCCGCGTCCGCCTGGAATGCGTGGCGACGTGGACGATGGCAAACCGGCCCGGCAGGGGCTTCGGTTATGAGGGAAGGAGAAGCGTTTATGAGCGCAAAACCCCGGATTGGACTATTGGGACTGACCTTGGCCTTTTACGAGGAGCGGTTCTCCGAGATTCGCAAAGAGCGGGAGGCATGGGTTCGACGCGCAGTCCTTCCTCGGCTGAGGAAAGCGTTGGACGTCCGATTTGAAGGCGCGGCGTTTACGGCGGAAGCGATCGAGCAGCAGGTGCAGGCGTTCGAGGCGCAGGGGTGCGAGGCGCTGCTGGTGATGTTGTTGACGTACTCGACGAGCCTGAGCAGTTTGGGGGCGCTTCAACGGACCCGGCTGCCGATTCTTCTATGGAACACGCAGGAGTTATATGCGATCACGCCGGAGTTTTCCAGTACGGATTTGACGGCCAACCATGGTGTTCATGGTACCTTCGACTTGGCCAACGTGCTTCTCCGATCGGGCGTACGGTTTGGCTATCACACCTCTCATCTGAAAGACCCCGGCGCGGTTGAAACGTTAACTGCCTTGTTGAAAGGAGCCGCCTCAGTCAGCCGGCTACGTCGAATGCGGATTGGGACGGTTGGGCATCCCTTTCCCGGCATGGGGGATTTCAGCCTCGACGCAACCCATTTGCGGGCTACCTTTGGACCTCAGATAGAGCCCATCACCCTGGCGGAGTATCAGGCGATGCTGAAGGGGATCCGGTCGGCGGAAGCGCGTGGCCTTGTGGAGGAGTACCGGCGATGTTATGCGGTGGATCGGGGCGTTTCGGAGAAGCTGTTGATGGCCACGGCCCGTGCGGAGTTGGTTTTGCGTCGGTTGGTCGCCACACGACATTTGGACGCGATCAGTTATCAGTTTTTAGCGTTTGGGAAAGACCCCTCGACGGAAACGCTGCCTTTTGTGGGGGCGTGTCGACTGATGGCCGAGGGTGTCGGCTTTGGGGGGGAAGGGGATGCTCTGGCGGCGGCTTTTTCGGCCTGTTTGAACTGGATTCAAGCGCCGGCCGGGTTCAGCGAAATTTTCACAGTTGATTTTGGCGGAAACCGGTTGCTTTTGGCTCACATGGGCGAAGCGAATCCGGCCCTGGCGCATTTGGGGCATCCCATTCGTTTGCGGCGGCGGGGGCCGATCGTTCCTGTTCGAGCCGGCCAACTGGCCTTGGTTTTTCCCTATGCGCCAGGAGCGTACACCCTGGCGGCTTTGACGCCGGGGCCGAAGGGAGAGTGGCGGCTGGTGTTCTCTTGCATGGAGATTCCCGATGCGGAACCGCTGGGGCATGCGGAAACCCCTCAGAGCCTGATCCAGCCACAGGGGGACGTGCGGACGTGGTTGACGGCTTACGCCCAGGCCGGGGGGCCCCATCATTTGGCCGTTTGTCGGGGGGACGCGCGGCCTGCTCTGCGGCTTTGGGCGCATCTGGTCGGCGTGGCGGCTTTTGAAATCGCGTAATCCGCAGTCGTTATGACAGAATCGAACCCCTCAGAAATTTCTCCGGCCGGCCGATTCAGGATTGAACAGGTCCCAGGGCTAGACCTTGCCGATGCTCTTGAGCGGGTTATGGGGAACCGGGTTTTGTATGAATCGCTGCTTCGTTTGTTTCGGGATCAATACCGGCTTGCTCCGGAACGGATCGAAGCGGGGATGAACCGCGGTGCCTGGCGTGATGTGGAAGAGCTGATCCATTCCATTAAAGGCACCTCGGGAATGCTTGGAGCGATGGCCGTTCATTGTGCGGCCCAGTGTTTAGACCAGAGCCTGAAGGAGGCAATCCGGACGGGGGTTGCGCCGCCAGAAACGTATCCGGCGATCGATCGCTTCCTCAGCGAGTTGAAAGCGTTTCTTTTGAATCTCGAACGGGCCGAGGAAACGAATTCCGGCTCTTCATTGCCCTGAACCCAAGGGAGGTTGTCGTGAACGGCTCCTGTCCACAAGGCGCATCGTGGGTCAAAACGTTGCTGACGGATTCCGTTTCCGTCATCTCCCGATTGGAATTGCAGGCGGGGCGAATCGCCGAAGCAGCGGAAGCCTGCGTTGAAACGCTTCGGTCGGGGGGGAAGATTTTGACTGCGGGAAACGGCGGCAGCGCGGCGGAGGCGCTTCACATGGCCGAAGAGTTTGTCGGCCGTTTCCGGGAGAACCGATCCAGTCTGCCTGCGATCTGCCTAGCCGCTGACCCCACGGCTTTGACCTGCATTGCAAATGATTTCGGATACGATGAAGTCTTTGCGCGTCAGATCGAAGGGTTGGGGCGCGCCGGCGATTTGTTGGTTCTTTTCACAACCAGCGGCAATGCGCGGAATTTGGAGCGGGCGCTTGAAAGGGCACAGCAGAAGGGGATGCGGGTGCTCTGTTTGACCGGAAAGACTGGCGGGCGGCTTGCCGATCGGGGCGACTGGGAAATCCGTGTGATGGACGATCGGACAGAGCGGATTCAGGAAGCCCACCAGGTAGTGGTGCACATTTTACTGGAGGCGGCCGAGCGTGCCTTTAGACCGTCGAGCCCATAGTTCCGGTTGCGTTCCATTCGGCGATTGTCTCGTCCGGCAAAGCGCCGATCCATATTTGGACATCCCGCATCGCGCCTCGAAAGGCGGAATTCGTCCCGTTTCCCAGCTCGAGCGGTGCCGTATTCGAAACCGTAAAGGGAGTCCGTTCTGGCGATTCGGCAGAGGCGACGGGGAGTCCGTTTAAAAAGAGATCCAAGCGGCGGCCGCGGCGTCGAACCGCGACGGAGTTCCAGCCGCTACCGACATCTCGATGATAGGCGACGGCAAGGCCGGTCTGAAGTGCGCAAACGCGGCCGAGCGATCCCTCTGGGTTGACATGGGGTCCGGCGCGACCGTGGCAGGATCCGGTTCCCGCCATGAGGAGGCCGTCGAAGGAAGCCAAGGCGGTGACCCGGCACCAGGTTTCGTAATTGAAAGGGGACCAGTCGGGGCGTCCTCCCAGTCGTCCCATGAGGGTCCACACGCCGTCGTGCTCATACCGATACACTTCGGCCTTTGGGATAACGCCGGCGTACAGTTTTCCGTTATGGACGCAAAGGTCATTCACCTCGTTGCAATCGGGAGCGGCCGTGTCGGGCGGTAATCCAAGCCTTCCGGTATTGATCCAGCGACCGTCCGGTTCCAGGCGAAGGACGAATCCCTGGGGCCAGGTGCCCAGGTGCAACCGGCCGTTGAACAGGGCGATGGCGTGGATTTGGCTGACGTCGAAGGGGCGTTCGGCGATCGGTTGCCAGCGGTCGCCACCGTGCCATTGAAAGAGGAACTGATGGGTTGCGGCGTAGAGGGTTGAACCGACGCCGAGGAGATTTTCCACGTTATCGCCGTTTGGAGCGCCCAGATCTTCCCATCGCCCATTGTGAAGTCGAAAGACATGACCGCCTCCTCGCCGGTCCAAGCCGGCGAAGAGATTTCCATCGAATCCGGCCAACGAAAGCACTCGCGCGCTGGTGCCGATCTGTCCGAGGTCCTTCCACTGGGTTCCGCCTTCCCAGAGGTAGACTCGCGCGAAGGCGGGTTTAAAACCGGGCCAACGGCCCGAAGCCCGTTCCCAGTCCCAGCATCCGCTCCCTGCATACAGGTGACCGTTGTGGGCGAGAAGGGACATGACGGAACGGCAGGCGGGGTCGTTTCCTAGGCGGCCGCAATCCGTCCATTGGGTTCCGCCTTCCCAGCGGTACACATGGGCGGCGCGTTGGGGATCGAGCGCATCGGCGATTCCAGCGTACAGGGCGCCTTCGTAAGGCGTGAGGGCCGTAATGAGGGGATTTTCCGGCTCGGGTTGGCCGCAATCCGTCCAAGCGCCCGTGTATCCGTCGTCGAGGCCAAATTGGAGATGAACGGTGTCGCCGGTTCCGCAATAGCCGGGAGTTTCGGAGGCAAGAAGGAAGGCCAATCCGTTGCGGAGGGTTGGATCGAACTTGGAGAGCAACGTGCCGGGCGAACCAGCGATGGGGCGGTCAGCGCGGAAACGGAGGAGGATGGAGAAGTCATTTGTTCCAAGTCGAAGGGGGGGAGAGTCAGGGACGGTCAGAGCTGCGGATCCGTTGAACACCGCCTCCGAGCCTGTGAAGAGGACGCCCTTATTTTCGGCGTCGAAACGTCTGGTTTTCTCATTTCCGTTTTGGTTCAGGGGCCAATGCGCCAGGCGGAAGCAACGTTTCATGGTGAGGAGGGGGTTAGAGTTCGCAGAACTCGCCATCCATGGAAAGGCGGCGGCAGGGGTAACGCCAGGTTTCGCCGGGTTCTCCGATGAGGGTTTCGACGGCTTCAGGTCCCCAAGATCCGGCTGGATAACCGTAGAGGGGGATGGTGGCGTCGGTTTGCCATGCATGGAGAATCGGGTCGATAACGTTCCAGGCGGCTTCCGTTTCGGCGGCGGTTGGGAAAAGCGTTCCGTCGCCGTGAAACACGTCGAGGAGCAAGCGTTCGTAGGCGTCCGGCAGTCGGAGAGAGCCGAGGGATCGGTAGTGGAATTCCAGCGCGGCCTCCTGGGTTTTGAAACTGGTGCCGGGTGTTTTGAGATTGAACCGGAGGAGAAGACCTTCATCCGGCTGGATTCGGAGGATGAATTGGTTGGCGGGGAGGGGGCGTCCATTGTCTTGTCGAAACAGGAGAGGGGGAGTGGGGTGGAAATGAATGACCGCTTCGGTGACGCGGGTAGGGAGGCGTTTGCCGGTGCGGATGCAGAACGGCACATTGTGCCAACGGGGAATATCCACGAATAAGCGCAGGGCGGCGAATGTTTCCGTTCGACTGTCCGAGGGGATTCCGATTTCTTCCCGATAGCCGGGGAGGGAGGTGCCCTTGAGGGTGGCGCGGAGATATTGGCCGCGAATTGTGTCCAGGGGGATACGCTTGCGGGGGATAGGGCGGATTGATTCGAGGACTTTGAGGGTTTCGCGGCGGATGGCGCGATCTTGGAGGGAGGAGGGAGTTTCCATCGCCAGAAAGGCGAGAATCTGGAGGAGATGGTTTTGCACCATGTCCCGAAGGGCGCCGGCTTGATCATAATAGCCGGCCCGGTGGCCGATCCCTTCGTCTTCGGCCGCTGTGATTTCGACGCGGCGGACATGGGTTCGATGCCAGAGTGCTTCGAAAAAGGTGTTGGAGAACCGAGCGGCGAGAATATTCTGGACCGTTTCCTTTCCGAGGTAGTGATCCATGCGGAAGATGGACTCTTCGGAGAAGGCGGAGGCCAGACGGAGGTTGAGAGTGCGGGCGGAAGAGGCGTCCGAACCGAACGGTTTTTCGACCACCACACGGCACCAGCCTTTTGGCGGGGAAGAGCGGCAAAGATTGGATGCAACCAATCCGTCCACAATGGGAACGAGAAGGGCCGGAGGGACGGATAGGTAGAAGAGGAGGCGGAGAGGAATGGGGGTCTTTGGGAACAACCGGTACAATTTCGTTGCGAGTTGGGGATAAGCTTCGGGGGAGGCGGGGTTCGCTGCGAGAAAATGGGTGCGGGCGAGAAAATCGGAAGGTGGCGGATTGCTGCACGCGGTGCGGATTCGTTCACGAAAGGCGGCATCATCCATGGGGGTTCGCCCCACACCCAACAGGGTGAAAGGCGTTGGAAGGAGGTTTTGCTCATGTAGTCGGCAAAGGGCGGGATAAATCTTTCGGGAGGCGAGATCGCCGGTAGCGCCGAAGAGGATCAGGACGGTTGGCGGCGGTTCGTCGCTCATGCGGGAGGCGTTTTTTCGATCAGAAGGAAAATAAGATCGCCGGCTTTTTCCGTGGAGATCCAAATCGAAGCGGGTTCTTCGACGATGCAGGAGTCGAGATGGCCCGGAAGGCGCTTAATGGACTGACCGGTTTTTTGTGTATGGGAGATAGCCCGGCGAATTGCGCAACCGCAGCAGTGTACGGTTTTGCCGCAGCCTTCGGGCAAATCGGCCCAGGGGCATTCGAACACATCGCCGGGGAGGAGAGGAGTTTTGGAGGTGGCATGGAAGCCGGGGAGGGATCGAGCGGCTGAGTTGCCCCCCAGGACTTGGCCTTCGGTGTTGAGCAGGACGATGGGGAGATGCCACTGGTCAAGGAATTGTTCGAGGGGTGTCCCAAATTTTTCGTAAAGCTTTTCAGCGCAAGAGGGGCACAGCCCATGGGAGATGGGGCCATCCGGGGTTCGAACATCCTCCTTGATGAGTTTTTTGCACCAAGCACAGATCGTTTTCATCTTTGTTATTGTAGCATATAATAAGCATAGGTGGCAATTCCATATCGTGAAAAAGAGAAACGCGATTTTGGGGGATGGGAAGGGCTTGAGGGGGCGGGAAGGCTATGATAGGATTTGGCCCATGGGCGTGATTTGTTTTAGAGTCTTCATGGGGCGCATTTCAGCGGTTGGGGCGGTTCTGCTGGCTACCGCATGGGCGGGGTTGGGGTGTCGGCGCGATGTGGCCGCTTTGGAGGAAACGGAACGCCGGCACCCTGATCTCGTGGTGGTCCGAGAAGCGCAGGAACGGGGTGACTGGGAAGAGGTGGAACGCCGATGGAAGGAGCTTTTGCGGCGGAAGGCGGATTGGCCGCTTGTCCATTTCGAGTATGCCCGTTTTCTTGATGAAAGGGGCGAGCGTCCTTTGGCAGCCCTTTATCATTATATGCGCTATCAGGAGTTGAGACCCGAGGCGGAAAAGAACGAAGTGATCGGCCGCCGGATCCGGCAATTGGCTGGAGAAATTGGTGGGTCACGGGCTTTGAGGGTGCGGCTTGAGCAAGCGGAAGCTCGTGTGGCGGCCCTTGAGGAGGAAAAGGCCCGACTGTTGGCTGAGATGGCGGTGATGCATGAGCGGAGCACCATTCCGGCGGCCGGATCCCCTTGGACGGGACCCTCCGGTCCCTCTTTTTTGGCGACGATTTCCAATCGGTTTTATCGGGTCAAACCGGGCGACACTTTGATTCGTATTGCCGAAACCCTTTACGGCGACGGGGGCAAGGCGGCGCAGATTTTCGAAGCCAATCGTTCCCAACTTAAAAGCATGGATGCGATACGTGTTGGCCAGGTGTTGGTGATCCCGCCGTAAGCGAGGCATCGAAACGGACGAGCGAACAAGGAGACATAACGATGGGTAAAGATTTTTTCGATGAGGATCTGGTTGAAACACGTTCGGCTCGTCCGGCTACGCCGGCATCAGCACCTGAGGCGGGCGGGTCGAGCGATTTGCCTTCACGGCCGGTTTCCGATCTCAATCTGACCCGGATGGCGCGGTATCGAGAGCAGCGAACCGTTCAGTTGGCGGAGGCCGCTCGCGAAGCGGAGAGCATACGTCGCCGTTTGGAGGAGTTGGAACGGGAGCGGCGCCAGCGAGAGGAGGAGGTTCGCGAGGCGGATCGGTTTGAAAAGGGGCGTCAGGAAATGCTGGACCGGCTCGCCCAGGCGCTTGCGAAGCTCGACCAACAGGAGATGCAGGCGGTTCGGATGGCGGAGCTTTTGGCAGCCACCCGACAGCGATTCAAGGAGATGCAGACGCAGATTCGGGGGATCCAGGAGAAGGAATGGGACGAGAGTCGTTTGCGCGAGGAGATCACACGTGCCCTTTCCATCATTGAGGATGCGCGTAAGGAATATGGAAAAGCCATGGCCCGGCTGGAGGCGACGTCTTTGGGAGGGGGGGAAATGGAAGTTCAAGCGGCGCCCCTCGGAGGTCTTGGGACGGTTGCCGGCGGTCCGGTCTCTTTTGGAACCTGGTTTCGAACCGGGTTGGCCTTCTTTCTCCCACTCATGATTTTTTTAGGAGTTCTTGCGTTGGCTTTTCTGGTTGGTCTGCTGTTCAATCCGACTTCTTTTAGCCGATGAGAACCCGGGAAGCCGAACTTCGATGGAGCGAGAAAAGCCGCGAGCGACTTCGAGCGATCGAGCGGGAAGTCGGGCAGCTTCGGGGGCGGTTGAGTGAACTTACCGAACAGTATCCGCTGGATCGGCGGGATCCTGGGGTTTCCTCGGCCGGTTCCCTTGTACGGGGGCGAATTCCAGAGGACGTTCTGCCTGTTCCGGAAGCGAGTGGTTTAAGCATTCGGGATCGGCCGTATGCGCCGGCGGATGAACGGGAGCGAGAACGGTTTGCCCATTATCTGGCGAGTGCCGATTTGGCCCGTACCGCTCCCCAGCTTCGCCGGGAACGGATTGCCCATCGGAATCGCGCGATCGTTATGGCGATTTTGGCTTTGTTCCTTGTGGTGGCCGTGGTACTCTTATATCTCCGTCACCGCGGCTAAGATTCGCGGCGCGGACTTTGTTGGTGAGTCTACGACCGAGGGACGATGGAGCAACCGCAAATCAACGTCGAATATGTTGCCCGACTGGCCCGGTTGGAATTGGAGCCGGAGGAGCGGGATCTTTTTCAAGGACAACTGGACCAGATTCTCTCTTATTTCGAGAGAATTCGACAGGTGGCCGTGGAGGGTGTGGAACCCACTGCGCATACACGGCCAGTGTACAATGTTTTTCGTGAGGATGAACCGACGCCTGGTTTTTCGTCCGAAGTGGCGTTGAAGAATGCTCCGTCATCGGCGGACGGATTGTTTATTGTACCGAGGATTGTTGAAACGTCGTGAGGAACGAAGTTACCCATTGGACGCTGGCGGAAACCTGTCGCCATTTGGAGGCAGGTGATTGCTGTTCGGTCGAACTGGTGGAAGCCCTGTTGGCGGTTATTGCGGAGCGCGATCCGCTGATTCACAGCTATATTTATCTGAACGCGGAAGAAGCCTTGGATGCGGCACGGGAGGCGGATGCCTCCCGTGCGGCGGGAAAGGGGGGACGACTCTTGGGCGTTCCGATTGCGGTGAAGGATGTGTTGAACGTACGGGGACAACCCTGTCGCTGTGGTTCCCGGATTTTGAAGGGGTACACGGCGCCCTATGATGCGACGGTTATAGCTCGCCTTCGCGCGGAAGGGGCGATTTTTCTTGGCCGGACCAACATGGACGAGTTCGCGATGGGATCCACGACGGAGAACTCCGCCGAGGGGCCGACGCGAAATCCGTGGAATTTGGAACGAGTGCCGGGGGGTTCCAGCGGGGGGTCGGCGGCGGCGGTTGCTGCCGGCGAGGCGTTGGCGGCGCTTGGTTCGGATACAGGGGGTTCCGTTCGGCAGCCGGCTGCCTTTTGCGGCTGTACGGGTTTAAAGCCGACGTACGGCCTTCTCTCTCGGTATGGACTTGTGGCGTATGCTTCGTCGCTCGATCAGGTCGGCACCTTGACGAAGGATGTTGAGGATGCAGCCTTGCTTTTGTCCGTCATGGCGGGACGGGACCCGCACGATTCGACGTCGCTGGACACGCCGTCCGTCCATTATTCGGCCGTGGAAGGTTTCGATTTGCGGGGGCTTCGGCTGGGGCTTCCGAAGGAGTATTTTGAGGGGGGGATGGAGTGGGAGGTGGAACGGACGATTCAAGCGGCCATTGCGGTTTGCCGGGAGTTGGGTGCCGAGATCCGTGAGGTTTCGCTGCCGCACACGGCGTTGGCGATTCCGACCTATTATTTGATCGCCTGTGCCGAGGCTTCTACGAATCTCGCGCGGTACGATGGCGTGCGATACGGTTATCGGACTCCGGACGCGGCGGACGTGGAAACCTTGCATAGCCGAACGCGCGCCGAGGGTTTTGGCCGGGAGGTCAAAAGGCGAATCATTTTGGGGACGTACGCCTTGAGCCGGGGATATTACGAGGAATATTATGGAAGAGCCCAGCGGGTTCGGACGCTGATCCGCCGAGACTTTGAGGAGGCGTTTCGGAATTGCGATGCCCTGCTGACCCCTACGACCCCAACGGCGGCTTATCCTCTTGGGGAGCGGGTGGAGGATCCTTTGCGCATGTATCTGGGGGATGTGTACACCGTTCCTGCGAATCTGGCTGGGCTTTGCGGTTTGACGGTGCCGTGCGGTTTCACGAAGGAGTTATTGCCGGTGGGGCTGCAGATGTTGGGGCCGGCGCTGGGGGAGAGCGTTTTGTTTCGGGTTGGGGGTGCCTTTCAGAAGGCGACGGCATGGCATCGGCAGCGGCCGCCTTTTCCGGTGGCAGGGAGTGCGCGATGAAGTGGAAAGCCTCCATCGGGCTGGAGGTTCACGTACAGTTGGCGACGCAGACGAAGCTGTTCTGCGGCTGCCGGACGACGGATTCCAACGCTCCGCCCAACAGTTCCGTTTGTCCGGTCTGTCTGGGCTATCCGGGCGCCTTGCCAGTGCTCAATCGGGAGGCGGTGCGGCTGACGGTTCGGACGGGTCTCATGCTGGGTTGCGCGATTCGGGCGACGAGTTGGTTCGATCGGAAGAGTTATTTTTATCCTGATATGCCGAAAAACTATCAGATCTCGCAGTATGCGGCGCCGCTCTGCGAAGGGGGGGCGGTTGAGGTGGAGGGAGAGGATGGGATTCGGCGCACGGTCCGTCTTCGGCGCATTCACCTGGAGGAGGACGTGGCCAAGAGTCTGCACATTGGGCGGCGGAGTGGAGTGGATTTCAACCGGGCGGGGGTTCCCCTCATGGAGATTGTGACGGAGCCGGACATGGGGTCGCCCGATGAGGCTTTTGCTTTTCTGCTGGCGTTGAAGCGGATTCTCTTGTGTTTGGCGGTCAGTCCCTGCAATCTTGAGGAGGGGAATCTGCGGTGCGACATCAATTGCAGTGTACGTCCGGCGGACCGTTCGGAACTCGGTACGAAAGTGGAAATCAAGAATCTAAACACGTTCAAGGGAGTACGGGATGCGCTTCGGCACGAACTGGAGCGGCAGCAGGCGGCGCTTGAGGCCGGAGAGCTTTTGGAACAGGAGACCCGCCGGTGGGATGCCGACGCGGGGGCGACCTTTTCGATGCGGACGAAGGAACAGGCGCACGATTATCGGTACTTTCCCGAGCCGGATTTGATGCCGGTTCGGATTTCGGTAGAAGAACGAGAGTCCTGGCGGGCGGCGCTTCCCGAAATGCCCGCTCGCCGATGCGAGCGATTCATGCAGGAGTACGGGCTTCCGGAATACGATGCGCGGGTCTTGACGGCGGACCGGGCGATCGCGGATTATTTCGAGGAAGCGGCGCGGGGCGCGTCGAATCCCAAGTGGGTGGCGAATTGGATGATGACGGAGATGCTGCGGCGCATGGCCGATGCACCTTCCGAGGCATGGGCGCGGCTTCCCGTTCGTCCGGCGGCGCTGCGGGAGTTGGCGGAGCTGGCGGGTCGTGGTGTGATCAATTCGCCCACGGCGAAAGCGGTGTTAGACGTGCTTTTTGAACGGGGTGGGGATCCGGTGGCGATCGTGCAGGAGCGTGGCTGGGGGCAGATCAGCGACGCTGCGGCGGTAGGGGGTTTGGCTGACCGGGTGATTCGGGAACATGAGCGGGTGGCGGCCGACTTTCGGAACGGGAAGGCGGCTGCGCTTCAATTCCTCATCGGGCAAGGGATGCGTCTGAGTCGTGGAAAGGCGAATCCCGCCTTGTTGAGGGACGAACTGATTCGGAGGTTGGGATCGCGATCGGAGAGCGCAGGATGACATCCAACGACGAGTTCGTGCTGGAAATTCTGGAGGAGGAGGGGCTGGTCACCCGCGCCCAAATCGAGGAAGCGCGCGCGCAGTCCCGCGAAGACCACACACCGGTGGACGTGCTGATCGAACAAAACGTGCTGTCCAAGAGTGACGTGATGGCGGCGGTGGCGGCTCGTTTTGGGATGGAGATGATTTCCTTGACCGGCATGGCAATTCCGGCCGAAGTGACCCAGAAGATTTCCCCCGAAATCGCGCGCCAATTCAAGGTGATCCCGGTTCACCATCACGAAAACACGTTGACCGTTGCCGTTGGCGATCCGCTGGACGTGGACACCTTGGACAAGCTGCGGTATATGCTGAAGATGAACATCGAGGGGGTGGTGGCCCTCCCTGAGGAGATACAGGTGGCGCTCGAACGGTATTATACCACGGAATCCTCGCTTGCCGAACTGAGCGCCATGTTGGACCGGACGGCGGAAGTGGACGTTCGAAGCGCCGCGCCGGAGGGGGTCATGGCGGATTCCGCGGATGTGACGGATTCCGATGTGCCGATCATCAAGCTGGTCAGCTTGATTATTTACGAGGCCTATCGGAACCGAGCTTCGGACATTCATCTGGAACCGATGGAAAAGCGGTTTCGCGTCCGGTACCGGATCGACGGAGTACTCCACGAGGTGGACAGTCCTCCGAAGCGTCTGCAATCCGCGATCCTGAGCCGCGTGAAAATCATGGCGAACATGAAGATCGCGGAGAAACGGGTACCGCAGGACGGGCGCATTTCCTTCAATGTAAGCGGTCGGGAATTGGATCTTCGGGTGAGCACGGTTCCTTCGGTGCACGGGGAGAGCATCGTGATGCGGATTTTGGACAAGCAAAGCCTGGCATTGGGGCTTCCGAAGCTGGGTTTTTTGACCGACGACCAGGAAATATTTGAGAAGCTGATTCAACTCCCCGACGGTATTTTGCTGGTGACGGGTCCGACAGGGTCGGGCAAAACGACGACCCTTTATGCTTGTTTGCATTACATCAATCGGCCCGATCGGAAAATCATCACGGTTGAGGACCCCATTGAGTATCACATGCCGGGGATTAACCAAGTGATGGTGAAGGAGGACATTGGGTTGACGTTTGCCGCCGCGCTGCGGTCCATATTGCGGCAGGCCCCGAACGTTGTGATGATCGGCGAAATTCGGGATTTTGAGACGGCGCGGATTGCGACGGAGGCGTCGTTGACCGGTCATCTCGTTTTCAGCACTCTCCATACGAACGACGCGCCCAGCGCCGTCACTCGTCTGCTGGATATCGGTATCAAGCCATTTCTGTTGGCGTCTTCGTTGCGGGCTGTGATGGCGCAGCGGTTGGTTCGGACGATTTGTCCCAGTTGCAAGGAGACGTATCGTCCGCTTCAGAGTGAGCTTCGGCTGATGGGAGCGATGGCGGCGGAGGCGAAGAATGTGGAGTTCTACAAGGGGCGGGGATGCAGCCGGTGTGCGCTCACGGGCTATTCTGGGCGGACCGGCATTTTCGAAATTTTTCAGGTGACGGACGAAATCCAGCGTATGATTTTCGACAAGAAACCGGCGAACGAGCTTCGGATTCGAGCTCGAGAGCGGGGGATGCGGACTCTTCGGGAAGACGGGATGCGGAAGGTGCTGGGCGGTATTACGACGCTGGAAGAAGTTCTCCGGGTCACGATGGGCGACGAGGAGTGACGCCATGGCGCAGATTGAGATGAGTGAACTGTTGCAGGCGGCGGTCGAGATGAAGGCTTCGGACGTTCATTTGACCGTGGGTTCGCCGCCGGTTTTCCGGCTTCATGGTTCCCTTCACCCGCTGGAACTTCCTGTTCTTACTCCGGACGATACGATGCGTCTGATGCAGAGCATTACCTCGCCGGAGGATCAGCAGAAGCTTCGGGAGCAAGGGGGAACCGATTTTGGCTTCAGTTTTGGGGAACTGGCGCGGTTTCGTGTCAGCATCTTTCGCCAGAAGGGATTTGTGGGGGTCGTACTGCGTTTGATTCCCAGCGAGCTGATGACTTTGGAACAGATCGGTCTTCCCACCCAGGTCAAGGAGCTCCTGTTCCGTCCCCGCGGGCTGATTCTGGTCACCGGTCCCACGGGGTCCGGTAAAACGACGACGTTGGCGAGTATGCTGAACGTGATCAATCAGGAGCGGGACTGTCACATCATCACGATCGAGGATCCGATCGAATATTATCACAAGCACCGCAAATCACTGGTAACTCAGCGGGAAGTCGGGGTGGATGTGCCATCCTTCTACGAAGCGCTCCGGCGGGCGCTTCGGCAAGATCCGGACGTCATTCTCGTGGGGGAAATGCGGGACCTTGAAACGATGCAGGCGGCGATCACGGCGGCGGAAACCGGCCATCTGGTCTTCGCCACCCTCCACACGACGGGCGCCGCCCGGACGGTCGATCGGATCGTGGATGCCTTTCCGATGGACCAGCAGGCGCAGGTTCGGACTCAGCTTGCTTCGGGGCTGGTGGCAGTGATTTCGCAGTTATTACTGGTACGTGCCGACCGGCCGGGTCGAATCGCAGCCTTCGAGATCATGATCACGACTCCGGCGATTCAGGCGCTGATTCGTGACAACAAGACGTACCGGATCACGTCGGAGATTCAGACGGGGGCTAAGTGGGGGATGATGACGTTGGATGCCCATTTGATGAGCCTTTATGAAAGCGGGCTGATCACCTACGAAGATCTCATTACCAAGGCGCAGGATCCGGAAGGGATTGTGATGAAGTTGCGGGAACAGAGTGGGAAAAGGAGATAAGGGCCATGCCAGAACTGGAACAAGATCCCCTTCTCGCCCTTCTGTTGGAGCATGGGCATCTGACGGCCGGCCAGGCGAACGACGTGTTGGAAGCGCGCAAGACGACGGGAAAGCCGACGCGGAATGTGGTGCTGAACCTCGAGCTCATGAGCGAAGATCGGTTGCTGGAGATTCTGGCCGAGTTGATGGGCACTCGCGTGATCAATTTACCCGCCACCGACATTCCCCCCGATGTGGTGCACGCCCTTCCGGCCAGTGTGGCTCGCATGTACATGGTCGTACCCGTTGAGAAGGACGCCCAGTCCGTCACCCTGGCGACTTACGATTTGGTGACGCCCGCCCTCCATGACGAGCTGGCGTTTGTTCTTTCTCTTGACGTTTCGTTTGTGCTGGCCCGGGAAGACGATGTGCGGACCTACGTGAACCAGTTTTACGGCGATGACAGCGCCTCCGTCTCTGACCTGCTGAGCGCGCTTGAGAAGAACATGGAGGAGGAGGGATCGGCGCTCAACATCCAGGAAGAGACGGACCTCAAGGGACTCGAAGCGGCGGCCGGTAGTACGCCTGTGATTCGTTTCGTCAATCTGGTGCTTTACAACGCGGTTCAAAGTCGAGCCTCGGACATTCATTTCGAACCGTTCGAAAACGAGTTTCGCATTCGGTACCGAGTGGACGGAACGCTCTATGAAATGGCGCCGCCGCCCAAACGGCTGGCCCTTCCGGTCATTTCTCGGTTGAAGGTGATGTCCAACCTTAACATCGCCGAACGGCGGCTTCCTCAGGATGGCCGGCTTCAGTTGACGATTGCGGGCCGGCAAGTGGACTTCCGGGTTTCCTCGTTGCCGACAGCCTTTGGTGAAAGCGTGGTGCTCCGCGTGCTGGACCGGGGCATGGTTTCACTCGACATCGAGAATCTCGGCATGCCGGACGACGTTTTGCAGGCCGTTTTGGTGGATATCGAAAAGCCGAACGGAATCATCATTGTGACCGGTCCGACGGGCTCCGGCAAGACGACCACCCTTTACGCTTGCCTACGCCGCATCAATCGGATTGACACGAAGATTCTGACGGCGGAGGACCCGGTTGAGTACGAGATTGACGGGATTGTGCAGGTCCCGATCAACGAAGCGACGGGCAACACTTTTCAGATCGTTCTTCGTGCGTTTCTTCGGCAGGATCCGGACGTGCTGATGATCGGTGAAATCCGCGACCTTGAGACGGCGCACATCGGGATTCGGGCTTCGTTGACGGGCCATCTCGTGTTCAGCACGCTGCACACGAACGACTCTGCGGGAGCCGTGACCCGTCTGATCGACATGGATGTTGAGCCCTATTTGATTTCTTCGACGCTCGAAGCGGTGCTCAGCCAGCGGCTGCTGCGGCGGATTTGTCCGAACTGCAAAGTCTCGTACACCCCTGAGGCGGAAACGCTTCAGCGCCTGGGATTGACGGAACAGGATGTTGCCGGCCGCCCGTTCTATCACGGGAAAGGGTGTGAGCAATGCCACAACATCGGCTATCGGGGGCGCCAGGGGCTTTTCGAGTATATGCCGATTTCGGATCCCCTGCGGGATATGATCAATCTGCGCAAGCCGACCCTACTTCTGCGGAACAAGGCGATTGAGCTGGGGATGCGGACGTTGCGGGAGGACGGCATCCGGAACATTTTCGACGGGTATACGACCGTCGAGGAAGTTCTGAAATACACCTAGGAGTTGCCTGATGGAAAAGATGGTGATTGTGGGTTCCGGCCCCGCAGGCTGCACGGCGGCCTTATACGGGGCACGGGCGGGCGTTTCGCCGCTCGTGGTGGAGGGGTTGGCTCCGGGGGGGCAGTTGACGACCACGACCGACGTGGAGAATTTTCCGGGTTTTCCAAAGGGCATTCAGGGAGGTGCGTTGATGGAGGCCATGAAAGCGCAGGCGACCCGATTCGGCGCTCGGTTTGAGATGGGACGGGTGACGGGGTCGGATTTTTCCCATCGGCCGCTGCGTCTGATACTCGAAGAAGGACGAACGGTCGAAAGCCAAACGCTCATTCTGGCCTGTGGGGCGGAGGCGCGCTGGCTGGGCTTGCCGTCCGAGCAGGCCTTACGAGGGAAAGGCGTTTCCGCCTGTGCGACGTGCGACGGATTTTTCTTCCGGGGCGTTCCGGTGGCGGTTGTGGGGGGTGGAGACACGGCGATGGAGGAGGCGCTTTTCCTCACGCGGTTTGCTTCCCGCGTCCACGTCATTCACCGAAGAAACGCGTTCCGGGCTTCGCGCATCATGGCGGAGCGGGTGATGCGTCATCCGAAGATCGAAACGATCTGGAATTCGGTGGTCGAGGAGGTTCGGGATCCGGCGCGGGGGGCCGTGACGGCTGTTGTGCTTCGGAACGTGGAGACGGGCGATCGGCAGGAGTTGCCGGTTCAGGGGGTATTTGTGGCCATTGGCCATACGCCCAGCACGGCCCCATTTCGGGGCCAGGTGGCCATGGATGAAAAGGGGTACATACGGGTTTCGGGTGTTTCCACCAGCGTTGAAGGTGTATACGCGGCCGGAGATGTCATGGATCCCGAATTTCGCCAGGCGGTGGTTGCTGCCGGCACGGGTTGCATGGCAGCCATGCGCGCCTGCCGGTATTTGGAGTCCCTTTCGCCATGAGCCGACGACGCGGCTGGCGCGCCGGGGACTGGCAGGTTTATCGGCGCCTGCTTCAGTTCAGCCTTCCCTATTTGCCCCGGTTGGCGGCGGGTCTTTTGTTCGGCATCCTGTATGCGGCTGCCAACGGTGCGTTCGTTTGGGCCATTCACAAGGGGCTACCGATGTTTTTTGGGGCGGAAGCCCAGAGGCTTTCGGACACGGACTTGCGCCGGCTTATGCTCGCTCTCCTCGCCTTTCCGTTGATTGCGGCGGTCCGAGGCATTGGCGATTTCGGAAGCAAATACCTTATCAAATGGGTGGGCAATCGGGTGGTGATGGATATTCGGAACGCGCTTCAGCAGCGGCTTTTGACATTGCCCATTCAGTTCTTTTCCGAACATCGAACGGGGGAACTGATGGCCCGTGTGACCCATGATCCGGCCCAGGTCGAAAATGCGGTCTCGTCGGTTCTTGGCGACATTGTGAAGGAACCGCTGACGCTTGCGGCGATGGTTGGATCGGTTCTCTGGCTTGACGTTCGGCTTGCCCTGGTGAGTCTCGTGCTGTTTCCGTTGTGCATCGTGCCGATTGTGACCTTTGGCCGCAAGATCCGGAAAAATGCACGCCTGGCTCAGGAACGGATTGCCGATCTTTCGGCCATTCTTCAGGAGACGATCGTGGGCGCCCGCATCGTGCGTGCCTACGGCATGGAGGAGCGGGAACGGGAACGGTTCGAGGTTCAGAATCGGACTTTTTTCAGCAAGGTGATGCGGATGGCACGCGCCCGTTCAGCGGTGGAACCCCTTGTGGTGTTTATGTCCGGCGTGGCGGTCTCCCTCGTCCTAGCGTATGCCGCTCACCGGGGGCTTGCGATCAACCAGGTGATGGCCTTTGCGGCGGCGCTTGTACTGCTGTATGAGCCGGTCAAAAAGCTGAGCGGCATTCACCTCCAGATTCAGCAGAGCGTGGCGGCGGCGGAGCGGATTTTTACTCTGTTAGACAAGCCGGTATCGGTGGCGGATCGTCCGGGAGCGATTTCGTTCGAGGGTCCGCTTCATACGATCGAGTTTGATGGGGTGGAATTTTGTTATGAAGGGGGCCAGCCGGTGCTGCGGAATTTCTCGCTCAAGGTGGCTGCCGGCACGCGGGTGGCGATTGTGGGGCGTTCGGGCTCCGGCAAAACGACGCTGGTGAATCTGTTGCCGCGCTTTGCGGATCCGGTCCGGGGGTGCATCCGATTCAACGGGCGGGACATCCGGGACTATACTCTGAAGTCGCTGCGTCGGGCAATCGGCGTCGTCACCCAGGAGACGATTCTCTTCAACGACACCGTGGCAAACAATATCCGCTATGGGCAACCCGATGCCCCGATATCGGCCGTTATGGATGCCGCCCGGCGGGCCAACGCCCACGACTTCATTGCGGCGCTTCCGGCTGGCTATGATACGCCGATTGGGGAACGGGGGCTTCGGCTGTCGGGGGGGGAGAAGCAGCGTCTAGCCATTGCGCGGGCGGTTCTTCGGAATCCCCCCCTAATGATCCTGGATGAAGCGACCAGTGCGCTGGACACGGCATCGGAGCGGCTTGTGCAGGAGGCGCTGGATCAACTGATGGAAGGGCGTACGGTGTTTATGGTGGCCCATCGGTTGTCCACCGTGCAGCACTGTGACCGCATTGTGGTATTGGAGCAGGGGCGGTTGGTGGAGGAGGGGCGGCATGAGGAGCTCCTGGATGCGGGAGGGATTTACTATCAACTCTACCAAATGCAGTTCAAGGAACAGGCCGGGAGTGTCGGAGGACGTCTTGGATATAATCCCGAGTCCGTGGGAACGTGATGGTTTCGATGAAACCGGTTGCCGAGCGGTCGGGGGCAGCGGCCGCCCAGCGCAGGGCGTTCGAACGGCCGGCGTTATACTCGGCGAGAGCGAAGGGATCGGGATCGTCCCGGTCGTACCAGCGGGATCGGGCGCGGGCCAGATACCAAGCACCGGCCAGCAGGTTGGTAAGAGGGTTTTCGAGGTGTTGGGAGTCGAAGTTTGGAATTCGCTCGGCTGCGGCCCACTCGCGGCCTGCGGCTTCGCGGACCTGCATCAGTCCGTATTCGCCGGCGGCACCCCGCACCGAGGGGCGGAATCCGCTTTCCCTTCGGACGACGGCCCGGACGAGAAGGGGATCGATCTGGTATTGTGCTGCGGCGAAGCGGATCAAGCGGTCGTAGCGGTGACGGCGCCAGAAGGTTCGGCCCGCGAAGGCGGCGCCGAGAAGGATGGGCACGAGGACGAGTCGAAGGAGCCGCCACGTCATGGGGGCTATCTTAGCGCGACGGTCGGCATTGTCAAGAAGGAGACGGGATCATGAAGCATTATCGGAAGGAGCTGTGGATGCATGTGCCTTCCCGGCGCGCCTTTGTGAACATCACGCCTCAGGTCGAGACTTGTCTGACGGAAAGCGGCATTCGGGAGGGGTTGCTTCTCTGCAATGCCATGCACATCACGGCAAGCGTGTTCATCAACGACGATGAAGCGGGGCTTCATCGGGATTTCGAGCGCTGGCTGGAACGCCTGGCCCCGGAGAAGCCCTACACGCAATATGATCACAATGGGGCCGAAGACAATGCGGATGCCCATTTGAAACGGACGATCATGGGGCGCGAGGTGTTGGTCGCCGTCACTGCCGGCCGGCTGGATCTTGGGCCGTGGGAGCGGATTTTCTATGGGGAATTTGATGGAAAACGACGCAAGCGCATTTTGATCAAGATCATTGGGGAATGATGGACCGGACGGATGCCTACTACTATTCGTTGCCTGAGGAACTGATTGCCCAGGAACCCCTTCCGGATCGGTCGGCGTCCCGGATGCTGGTTTTGGATCGGCGGACGGATCGAATCGAACATCGGACGGTCCGCGATCTGCCGGAATTTTTTCGGCCGGGGGATGCGCTGGTATTGAACGACAGCCGGGTGATTACGGCACGGTTGCTGGGACGAAAGCGGGGAAGCGGCGGCCGCGTGGATTTGCTTTTTTTGGAGGAGGAGCGACCGAGTTATTGGGCGGCGCTGGTAAGGGCTTCCGGCCGGATTCGGCCCGGGCTTGTTTTTGAAGACCCTGCGGGGGAGTGGACGGCGGAGGTGGTGGAAATCCGACCGACGGGCGGTGTAAGCCTTCAGGTGACGAGTGGCCGTCCTCTGTCGGAAATTCTGGAAGCGAGAGGGCTTCCTCCTTTGCCTCCGTACATTCGGCGGTTCTGGGGCTCGGGACGGGGTGATCCCGCCCAGATTCAGAGGGATCGGGAACGCTATCAGACGGTCTATGCGCGTTTGCCTGGTTCGGTGGCCGCTCCCACGGCGGGGCTTCACTTGACGAACGACCTTTTGAATGCGATTCGCAATCGGGGGGTTATTCTCGTGCATGTGACGCTACATGTCGGGCTGGGAACCTTCAAGCCGATTGAGGCCGATTCGATTGAACGCCATGTCATGCACGAAGAGCGGTTCGAGTTGACCGAGGCGGCGGCCGAGGCTCTGAATCGCGTACGGGAGGGGGGAGGGCGAATTGCGGCGGTTGGAACGACCTCTGTCCGGGTTCTGGAAACCACGGTGACGGAGGAGAGGATTTTTCGGGCAGAATGCGGCCGTACGCGATTGTTTATTCATCCCCCTTACCGGTTTCGAGCGGTGGATGTATTGCTGACCAATTTTCATTTGCCCCGTTCGTCTCTTCTGGTTTTGGTCAGCGCATTCGCCGGCCGGGAGCGAATTTTGCGCGCTTACGAGGAAGCGATCCGAACACGCTATCGGTTTTTCAGTTATGGGGATGCGATGTTGATTTTATGAGAAAAGTAAAAAAAGGAGTTGACTTTCATTTGGGATGGCCTTATTTTCCCGTTATATCTTTGAGGGACAGTTTTAGAAAGGAAGGGTGAATCATGAAGCGCATCGGGTGGTTTCGCAGAGTCGGTTTCACGTTGATTGAGTTGTTGGTGGTGATTGCCATCATTGGGATTCTGGCGGGATTGTTGTTGCCCACCTTGGCGACAGTTCGTGAACGCGCGCGCCGCACGCAATGTGTCAACAATCTAAAGGAAATTTATAAAGGGCTCAATTTGTTTGCAGACGACCGGATCAGCGATTTTTCTCCTCTTCCGGGCAATCTCAAGCAGTTGGCGCCGTATGTCGGAACAAAATCGGGCAAACTGTTCATTTGTCCGTCAGACCTTAATGTTAATCGAGCGTCTGGGGTTTTGGAAGGCCCGGTTGAAAATCCGGCGGACATGGCGGAGGTCAACATTTCGTATTTCTATTACCGGACGGGCAGCCGAGCGGAAGTTAGCGATCTGACGTTGTCGTTGACCAACGCTTCTGCGCAACTGGTGATGAAGGACAAGCGATTTACTGCGCATGGCGATTTTGTGAACGTGCTGTTTCTTGATGGGCACACGGAAGGGGTGACGATTACGGGCGGTGTGGACAATGTGGCCACCGTGTATAATCCGTACAACGCCACACCAGCGACCCACTGATGATGGGCTGAATCGTTTGCAGAGCATTTTTCGGGGCCTTCCCGTTCGGCGAGGAAGGCCCTTTTTTATTTTGTGATATGAATGCATCGATCGCCAGGGTGCTGGTGGATGTTTCCCTGAATCGGGAATTCGACTATTGGATTCCGGAACCTCTTCGAGCCCAGATCGTCCTGGGTTCTGCGGTGCGGGTTTCGTTTGGCTCTCGCGAGACCACGGGGTTTGTGGTAGGGCTTGCAGCGGTGAGCGAGCGCACGGCGCTGAAACCTGTTTTGGCTGTTTTACATGATCAACCCGTTCTTTCCCCTGCGCTGCTTGAGTTGGCCCGGTGGATCAGCGACTACTATTGCGCACCGATTGAACGGGTGATTCGAAGCATGTTGCCGGGGGCGGTTCGGCGATCGGGCTCTGCGTTTCGTTGTCGGCGGATCGCGGTTTCGAAGCGGTCTGGACTCTCTGCGGCCGAATGGGCGGCTTTGCGAAGACGAGCGCCCCGGCAGGCACAAGCGTTAGAGATCATCGAAGCGGGAGCGGGGATCGAAGTGGGGGTCCTCTCTCGGGAGTATGGAATTCCGGCGTCGGTTGTCCATGCATTGGCGAAGGGGGGGTTCATTCGGGTGGAGGAGGAACGGGGGGCTCGGTTGCCGTTTCGGAATCGGACTTTTGTCCCGACGGAACCGGCCGTCCTGATGCCCCAGCAAGCGGAAGCGTTGGCGCTAATCCGGAAGTCCCTGGCGGATCTTGAGCCTCCGGTGGCGTTACTTCATGGGGTTACAGGCAGCGGGAAGACCGAGGTGTATCTTCAAGCCATTGCGCACGTCCTTTCGGAGGGGAAGGGAGCCATTGTCTTGGTGCCGGAGATCTCCCTGACGCCTCAAACGGTTGAGCGGTTTGTCGGGCGATTTGGTGAAACGGTTGCGGTTCTTCACAGCGGTCTTTCCGAAGGGGAGCGGCACGACGAATGGCATCGCATTCGGGAGGGTAAGGCGCGAATTGTGGTTGGAGCCCGGAGTGCGGTTTTTGCACCTGTTTCTCCGTTAGGGCTTATTGTGGTGGACGAGGAGCATGAACCGACCTACAAGCAAGAGGATGCTCCCCGATATCATGCCCGGGATGTTGCCGTCATGCGGGGACGTCTTGAGCGATGTTCGGTTGTTTTGGGGACGGCGACCCCGTCGTTCGAGAGTTTCCGGAACTGTGAGATCGGGAAATACGGCAGAGTGTGGATGCCCGCACGGGTGGACCATCGCCGGATGCCGCTGATGCGGGTTGTGGACATGGGTCACGAACGCTTGCCGGACGGAAAGCCGGCCATTCTTTCCCGTGAGTTGTTGGATCTGATGGGGCGTCGGCTTGAACGGGGGGAACAGACGATATTGTTTCTCAATCGGCGCGGCTATGCGGCCTCTCTGGTTTGCTTGGTTTGCGGCCATGTCGAATCCTGTCCGGACTGCAGTTTGGCGTTCACGTATCATCGCGTGGGGGAACGGCTTCGTTGCCATATTTGCGGCGCGAATCGCGCGGTGCCGCCGGCGTGTCCTTCGTGTGGTGATCCGGCTTTCCATTATGCGGGTTTGGGCACTCAGCGGCTTGAGCGGCTGGTGGCGAAGCGGTTTCCGGAGGCACGGATCCGGCGGATGGACGCGGACACGACGAGCCGACGCCATGCTCACTGGGAAATTCTCGGCGACTTTAAGACCGGGAAAACCGACATCCTGATTGGAACGCAGATGATCGCGAAGGGGTTGGATTTTCCGAATGTGACTCTGATCGGGATTGTGTTTGCCGATCAAGGGCTTCATGCACCGGATTTTCGGGCGGGGGAACGGACGTTTCAGCTTTTGGTCCAAGTGGCAGGCCGTGCAGGCCGTGGCGAACTGGCCGGCGACGTTGTGGTTCAGACCTTCAAACCGTTTCATCCCGTTGTTCAGTCGGCGGTTCAGCTTGACTATGAAGCCTTTTATCGTCGAGAGCAAGAGAGTCGGCGGGAACTGGGGTATCCGCCGTTTGGTCGGATGGTCTGCGTAACGTTTCGAGGGCCCTCTGAGGAGCAAGTTTTTGAAATCGCCGAGCGGGTGGCGTTGCGTTGGCGGGAACAGGCGCCACCCGGTGCGGTTCTTACCGGTCCCATGCCGGCCGCCTTGTCCCGTGTCAAAGGATTGTTCCGGTATCAGTTGCTGTTGCGGGGTTCCTCTTCGCGGGGATTGACCGGACCTTTGCGGCTCGTCCTTCGTGCGGAACGGATACCGTCCAAGGTGGCGGTGGTCGTGGATGTGGACCCGGTCTCGCTTTTATAGGGAGAGTTGTCGGAAAGGCTAGCCCTTGCCGTTGGACCATGTTATAACTCTCGGGTTAGGAGTTCAGGAATATGAGGGCTCAGCGTTTTTACGTCACGACGCCAATTTACTATGTCAATGACAAGCCGCACATCGGACATGCCTATACCACGATTCTGGCGGATGTCCTTGCCCGGTATCACCGTCTGTTCGGTGTTCCGACCTTTTTTCTTACCGGCACGGACGAGCACGGGCAGAAAGTTCAACGGGCGGCGGAAAAGGCCGGGATGACCCCCCGCCAGCAGGCCGACTCGACGGTCATTCGCTTTCAGGAGCTGTGGAAACGGATTGCGATAACCCAAGACGATTTCATCCGAACGACCGAAGCCCGCCACATTCAGGTTGTGCAGGGAATTCTTAAGGATCTGTACGATCGAGGCGAGATTTATCGGGCGGAGTATGACGGGTGGTATTGCATTCCCTGCGAACGATTTTTTATGGAAAAGGACTTGGTGGACGGGTGCTGTCCCGACTGCCGTCGGCCCGTGGAAAAGGTTCGAGAGGCCAATTATTTTTTCCGGATGAGTCGGTATCAGGATTGGCTGATCGAGTATATTGAAACGCATCCCCGTTTCATCCTGCCCGATTATCGACGGAACGAAACGCTGGGTTTTCTGCGCAAACCGCTTCAAGACCTCTGCATTTCCAGGCCTAAATCCAGGCTTTCGTGGGGGATCGAGTTACCGTTCGACCCGGATTTTGTATGCTACGTATGGTTTGACGCCTTGGTTAACTATATCAGTGCGATCGGCTATCGGCGCGATCCGACTTTTTTTGCTCGCTGGTGGCCGGCTTCCCTTCACTTGATCGGCAAGGACATTCTGACGACACACACCGTCTATTGGCCGACGATGTTGAAGGCGCTGGATCTTCCTCTTCCAGAGACGATTTTTGCGCACGGGTGGTGGGTTGTGGGTCAGGCGAAGATGAGCAAATCGTTGGGAAATGTCGTCAATCCCATGGAGATGGTTGAGCGATTTGGTCCGGATGCGTTCCGTTATTTTTTGATGGCGGAGATGGTGTTGGGTCAGGATGCGAGTTTTACTGAGGAAGCCTTCATCCGTCGTTACAACACGGATCTTGCGAATGATTTGGGAAATCTTCTCAGTCGCTGGGCCAAGATGGTGGTGTCGTATCGAAACGGGGTTATTCCCTGGTTTTCCGGCCCTGAGACGGAGGAGGACAGGCAATTGCGGGAGAGGACGTTGGCGGCAGCCGCTGTGATGCGCGAATCGGTGGAATCCCTGCGGTTGGACCAAGGGCTTGCGGCGGTTGTGGGTGTGCTTCGGGAGGGCAATCGGTACATTGAGTTTCGAAGGCCGTGGGAGCTGGCTCAGAAGGGGGAGGTGGAGGCGCTTGATCGCGTTCTGTACGCTTTGGCCGAGATGCTGCGGATTGTTTCAGGCCTTTTGCATCCGATCCTGCCGAACAAGATGGCGGAACTCAGGCGGGTGCTTCGGGAGGAGGAAACCCCCAGCCGGTTCGATTCTCTTTTGCGGTGGGGGGAATTGAAAGCCGGTGTTGTTCTCGCGCGGTGCGGCATTCTTTTCCCTCGGATCGTGGAGGGGCCGAAACGCGGAGAGGGGGTGGGCGATATGAAGAGCGTTACCGATTCGGCTGAACCTTCTGAGACAGGCACCCCTCCCCAGCAGGGGGTGATGTTCCTTGAGTATGCGGATTTCGAAAAGGTCCAGCTTCGGACCGCTCGAATTTTGGAAGTTTCGCGAATTGAGAAAGCTGACAAGCTCTTGCGATTGAAAGTTCGGATGGGAAGCGAGGAACGGCAGATTGTAGCCGGTATTGCCCGGCATTACCGCCCGGATGAGCTTATAGGGAAGACGATCATAGTTGTGGCCAATCTCAAGCCGGTGGTGCTGCGTGGGGTGGAATCTCAGGGAATGCTGCTTGCGGCTTCATCGGGCGGTGCCCTCCGGCTGCTGACCGTGGATGGTGAGATTCCCGATGGTTCTTTGGTCAAATAGACCTTGAGTTGATTTTTTTTCTCATTTTTTTCGAAACGGCGCCTTTTTATCCGTTCCGGTTTTATGGTGTTTGATCCCTCGAATAGAAAAAAAGTAAAAATGTTTGACGGTGGGTCAAAAGTCAGCGATAGTACGGTTGAAATCAATCGAAGTGGTGAAAAGTGTCAGAACGAGGCACCATTCATCCTCAGGAAAAGCGGGAAGATCCACCTCAACCGCCCCCGATTTTTTCGGGGGTAATGTTGCACACTTTGGACCCCAAAAAGCGGCTAACGATTCCTTCCGCGTGGCGGGAGGAGATTGGAAAACCCGAACGGGTTTTTGTGATGCCCGGTTTTGATGGAGAACCCTGTTTGTATGTGTTTCCAATGCGGATTATTGGGGCACGGTTGGAAGCGGTGAGTCGGGTCTCGCTTTCCGATCCTGTCTATCGGGCTTTTACTCGGTTGATTGGGGAAAACAGCGCGGATTTGCCGTGGGATTCGCAGGGAAGGATTCGGATTCCGGATCATCTTCTGGAAAAGGCCAGTTTAACCCAGGAGATTTACATGAACGGAGCCAAGGATCGGTTTGAGCTTTGGCGGCCGGACCTGCGGGAGACGTATCGCAAGGTCTCCGAGAGTTCGATGACGTTGAGCCAGGCGGCGAAATTGCTGGGATTTTAAGATGGAAAAGAGTCTTCATCAACCGGTAATGGCCGCGGAAGCGCTTGAAGCGTTGAGGGTTCGAGCAGGGGGGACGTATGTGGATGCGACGTTGGGAGGGGGGGGGCATGCCATTCGGATTGCGGAAGCCGTGGGCCCGACCGGCTGGTTGATTGCTTTGGATCGCGATCCCGAAGCGGTACGGCGGGCGGAGTGGTTGAAAAAAGAAGCGTCTGCACGAGTAACGATTTGCCACTCGAATTTTAGTCGTTTACGAAACGTTTTAGACGAGTTGGGTGTTCTTGAGGTGGATGGCGTCCTGTTCGATCTAGGGGTGTCATCCGATCAGCTGATGCATTCGCATCGGGGTTTTTCCTTTCAGCAGGATGGTCCACTTGACATGCGGATGGATCCGACCGAGGGGGTGACGGCGGCGGACCTGCTCAATTGCTTAGAGGAACGGGAACTTGCGGAATTGATTTGGCGTTATGGCGAAGAGCGTCGAGCGAAGCGGCTGGCATCCGCTTTGGTGGCTCGCCGACGTCAACGGCCTTGGGCGCGAACCCTTGAACTTGCGGAACTTGCCCTTCGTGTGGTTGCGGGGGGCGGTAGGCTTCATCCGGCTACTCGTCTTTTTCAGGCGCTCCGCATTGCGGTTAATGACGAACTTGGGGCGCTAGAGGAGGGGTTGGAAGTGGCCATCGAGCGGGTTCGCGTTGGAGGCCGGGTTGTGGCGATTGCCTTTCACAGTCTAGAAGATCGAGTGGTCAAACAGGTTTTTTGGCGTCATTTTCCTCGGTGGGAAAATCTTCAAGGGGGTGGTCGGCGCCGGAAAGGGGAACGGCCGTACGCCGTTCCAGTCCATCCCAAGCCGTTGAAGCCGACTTTGGACGAAGTGGAACGAAATCCCTGTGCGCGATCCGCCCGATTGCGGGCGGTCGAACGGGTGGAGGAAGAATGGCCATGCGCCGCGTGAATCGCAAACGCAATGATCCGACTCAGCGTCTGCCGATGGCTGTTCTCATCGGTGTTTTGCTGGTCATGGGAATGGGGGTTGGGTATATGGGGTTAAAATCCCATTGTGAAATGCTGGGTGCGGACATTCGTCGGTTAGAGAGCGAGTTGGAGTTGAATCGTCGCCGGTTGCAGGCGGAAGAGTTCAAGTGGGCCGAACGGATGACGCCCCGGCGGATTGAGGAGGCGATTGTGCGTCATGGGCTCGACCTGACATGGCCGAATCGCCGACAGATTGTACGACTTTACGATTCCCGAGCGCCCGACTTGACATGGGTGGACGTTCGGGAGGCGGCTCGTTTCGCTCGGCTGGAACAAATTGCGTTGAATGAATGAGGCGCCCATTGTCCGACGAATGCGGGTTGTGGAAGGGATATTGGGTGCCTGTTTTATTCTGCTGGCGCTTCGGCTGATTTTTCTTCATACCCGGCCGGACCCAAGCCGGGTACGTAAAGCCGACGCCTCGAGCCGGTTTGTTCGGATTCAACCGGCTCCTCGCGGAAGAATCTACGATGGGAGCCGAACGCCGGTTCTTTTAGCGGCCAGCGTGGCGAGAAAGGACCTCTGCGCCGACCCCTTCATTCTTCACCAGCGGACCAATGTCGCAGCAGCCGTGGCGCTTTTGGCTCCTTTTTTGAATCAGCCTGCGAGTCGTTTGGAAGAGCGTCTGGCCAATTCGTCCAACCGATTTGTATACCTTCAACGGCATCTTCCGGAAGAGATTGCCGAGCCGATATGGCAGGCGATATCCAATGCCGGCCTTCATCGGTCTTACGGTATTTATTTGAGGGATTCGACCTTTCGGAAATATCCTCATGGCGACCATCTTTGTCATGTGATCGGCTTTGCCAGCCGGGATGTGGTGGAACGAGGTTTAGCCGGTGTTGAACTTGTCTTTGACCGGTATCTTCAGGGGGTGCCTGGGGTCATCCGGGGGCGGCGTGATGCGTTTTCAACGGAACTCTACACCCTGCGGGAGGATGAGACGCCGCCGGTTCCTGGAGCGGATCTCTATTTAACGGTTGATGGGACAATCCAGTATTTCGCGGAAGAAGCGATAGAGGAAGCGATAATCGCCCATCGGGCCAAGGGGGCGTGGGCGATCGTGCAACGGTGTCATACGGGGGAGATTCTTGCCATGGCCAGTCGGCCGGCATTCGATCTCAACCGGTTTTCCGAATCCTCGGCCGATCAGAGGACCAATCGGGCCATTTCGATTGTGTATGAGCCGGGGTCCATTTTTAAACCCGTTGTACTCGCACTGGCGTTCGAACGGAAACTGGTGACCCCTTCGCAGGTTTTTGACTGTGAAAGCGGATCCTGGTTTCACGAAGGGCGGATTCTGCGCGATTATCATCCCTACGCCCGGCTGAGCGTGGCGGATATTCTTAAGAAGTCGAGCAACATTGGAACGGCCAAGATTGCGCTTTTGCTCGGCAACGAGTATTTCTATGAAGGGGCCAGGGGCTTCGGCTATGGACGCCGGCTCGGCATCGAGCTGCCCAACGAGGAAGCGGGCATTCTATGGTCCCCCCGTTCCCCGAATTGGTCTCGTCTGACTTGTTCGCGGATGGCCATTGGGCAAGGGGTGGCCGTAACGGCGCTGCAGATGGCGGGGATGATGAGTGCGATTGCCAATGGAGGCTACTTGCTCCGTCCATGGGCGGTTCGTCGTGTGGTGGCGGCCGACGGAACGGTGTTGAAGCAAGGAGAGCCGGAGGTCTTGGCCCGTCCCATTTCTGCGGAAACGTCCGCTTTGATGCGGTATCTTCTTACCCGGGTGACGGAAGAGGGAGGCACAGGAACGCGCGCGCGGATTGAAGGGTACCGCGTGGCGGGCAAGACGGGGACGGCGCAGAAAGTGGTCCAGGGCCGTTACTCGGAGACCGATTATGTGGCTTCTTTCGCCGGTTTTTTCCCTGCCGACCAACCGGAAATCACGGTGGTGGTGGGGGTGGACGAACCCCAGCCCTTTCACACGGGAGGTGTGGTGGCGGCGCCGGTCTTTGCACGGATCGCCTTGCAGACGGCCCGTTATCTTGCGCTCAAACCCTGTTCCCTCGATAATGAAAGCTCCATTCCATAAGGTCCCATGTACGACTGCTCAACGTCTTTTTCTTTGGAACGATGGCTAGCTCTCCATCCGGATGTTGAAATCCGGGGGTCCCGGATTGTTGAAATCCAGGGGGTCACCCATGATTCGCGCCAGGTTCGTGCCGGATGGCTGTTTGCTGCCCTTCCTGGAAGGCGGGCCAATGGACTTGATTTTGTGCCAGATGCGGTCCGGCGCGGCGCCGGCGCGATTTTGTGCGAACGGTTTCCTTCCCAACTTGAAAAAACGATTTCTTTGTTACGCGTCCCGCAGGTGCGGCCTGTGTTGGCGGACTTGGCGGAGGCTTTTTACGGACAGCCTGCCTTACGGCTTCGGCTGGTGGGCGTAACGGGCACAAATGGCAAGACGACGATCGCGTTTCTGACACGCGCGATTTTCGAGGAATCGGGGGTGGACTGGGGGTTGATCGGAACGATCGAATACCGAATGGGGGAACGCGTCATTCCCGCCGGCCGGACGACCCCTGAATCCACCGAGGTGCAGCGATATTTGGCCCAGATGGTTCAGGCGGGATGTGCCGGCGCCGTGTTGGAGGTTTCCTCACATGCGTTGGATCAGGTCCGGGTGCGGGGGCGTCTCTTCGACGTGGCCGTATTTACCAACCTCACACAGGATCATCTGGATTACCATGGGACAATGGAAAACTATTTTTTGGCCAAACGTCGGCTTTTTACGGATCTGGGAAAGGGTGAAAAGGCGGGGGTGGCGATTATCAATGCCGACGATCCTTATGGGCGGCGGCTGGTGGAAGATCCGGAGATCCTTGTGCCGAAACTTTCATATGGGCTTGGAATATCGTGTATGATTCGAGCCGACGCGGTGGAGTCGGACTGTGAAGGCAGCCGGTTTCGGGTGATCACGCCCTGGGGGGAGGGGGAAGTGAAAATCCATCTTCCAGGTCTTTACAACGTATATAACGCGTTGGCTGCCATCGGGGTCGGCGGTGCGTTGGGGATTTCCCTCGAAGCAATTCTCTCGGGGATTAGGTCGGTTCGCCAGGTGCCGGGTCGGTTAGAACCGATTCCCAATCGCCGCGGAATTCAGGTATTTGTGGATTATGCGCACACAGAGGATGCGCTTTCGAATGTGCTGCGCACTCTTCGGCCGCTGACGCGGGGCCGTTTGGTGGTGGTGTTTGGCTGTGGGGGGGATCGGGACCGGGGGAAACGGCCCCGGATGGGAGCGGTGGCCGCCCGATATGCCGATCATACGGTTCTGACGTCCGATAATCCGAGGCGAGAAGATCCGGAAGCGATCCTTGCCGAAATCCGGGCCGGGATGCCGCCCGACACTGCGTATGAAATCATTGTAGACCGGGCGCAAGCGATCCGGGCGGCGCTCGACGGTGCGAAGCCGGGAGATGTGGTGCTGATTGCCGGAAAGGGGCATGAGACGTTTCAGGAATTTGCGAATCGGATGGTGCCTTTTGATGACCGGGAAGTGGCGAGGAGTTTTCTGGAATGAAGCCGGTTTTTGATCCGGACCAGTTAGCGGCGGCATGCGGCGGGCAGTGGAGCATTCGCCCCTTGCGTCCGATTACCGGCGTGATTCATGATACCCGTCGGTTGGAACCGGGCGATTTGTTTGTTCCCCTTGCAGGCACGCGGGATGGGCATGAATTCATATCGGTCGCTTTTGAGAGCGGTGCTTCTGCCGCTTTGGCGCGAGAGGAGTGGAATCCTGGTGAGCGCCGTCCTCTTTTGCGGGTGCGGGAGCCGATCGAGGCCTTGTGGGCGATTGCGGGGTGGCATCGGGCGCGGCTTTCTTTTCCGGTGATCGGGCTTACAGGAAGCGTGGGGAAAACGACGGTCAAAGAGATGGTGGCAGCGGCTCTGGAGATGGAGGGGCCGACAGTGCGGACCGTGTTGAACTGGAACAACGCGATCGGACTTCCCTTGAGTTTATTGAAGGCCGTTCCGGGGTATCATCGATTCGGTGTGTTCGAGGTTGGAACCAATCATCCTGGAGAGATCCAGCCTTTGGCGTCTCTTCTTCGGCCGGATCTTGCCATTCTGACGGGCATTGGGCCGGTGCATCTCGAACATTTCGGAACCCTGGATGCGATTGCGCAGGAGAAAGGCGCGCTTTTGGAAGCACTGCCTCCCGATGGCGTGGCGGTGGTGAACCGGGATACGCCGTGCTTTGATCGCCTAAGGGAGCGTATATCGGGGCGGCTGGTCACCGTTTCGGTCGAAGCGCGCGATGCGGTCTGGCGGGTCACATGTCTGGAGCGCGATGACTTGGGAGGGCAAGTCATTCACGTGAAGGGGCCGGTGGGGGAACAGACCGCGCGGATTCCGAGGCCGGGACGGCACGATGCGTTGAATGCAGCTCTCGCGCTTGCGGCGGCAGTCGAGATGGGCGTGGAATGGCGGAGCGCCGCGGAGGGGCTCGGACGTGGACTGGGTTATCTTCCAATGCGATGGCAGCAGGCGATGGTGGGCGGCATCGGAATCATTAATGATGCCTACAATGCAAATCCCATCAGTATGGCGAGCGCTTTGGAAACGTTTGCCGGGCAAGCAATCGGTGCGGGGCGAAAGTATCTGATGTTAGGGGAGATGAAAGAGTTGGGGACTCAACGAACGGCCTTTCATATGGAGGTGGGGCGGCAAATCGCGAAAGGTCCCTGGGCGGGGGTGGTCCTCTTGCGTTCAGAGGGAACAGAAGCGATGGCGGAAGGGGCCCTTCAGGCTGGGTTTCCCCGCGACGGCCTGTATCTGGCCCCCGATGCGGAAGAAGCGGCGGCGACGCTTTGCAAATTGCTTCGTCCTGGCGATTGGGTTCTGCTCAAGGCCTCGCGTGGCGTTGCGTTGGAGCGGGTAGCGTTACGGCTTGGTTTTCCAGGGGAAACGAAAGCGTGAGGGTATGAAGGATTGGCGGGGACGTCGGATTTTGGTATTGGGCCTTGGGGCCAGCGGACGTGCTGCATTGTCGTTGTTGGAACGAGAGGGGGCGATCCTGACTGCTGTGGATGGAAGGGAGCCGGAGCCACCCCTCGACCGTCAGCTTATGGAAAGAGGAATCGTCTGTCTGAATCCAAAGGAAGGGGTACTTCGATGGGAAGGGGATGGGGCGGTGGCGAGTCCCGGGATTCCGATTCGCCATCCCTGGATTGAGGCGTTACGGAGTCGGGGGATCCCCGTATGGTCCGAACTGGAAATTGGCTGGCAGAGGCGAAAAGGGGCACGTGTGTTGGCCATTACGGGTTCGAATGGAAAAAGTACCCTGGTTCGGCTTTGCACGGGGGCCATTCGTCGCACGGGATTTTCCGCGCAGGAGGCGGGCAATTGTGGCCCTCCGGTTTCCCAGGTGGTATTGGACTCATCGCCGGAATGGCTTGTTTTGGAGGTGAGTTCGTTTCAATTGGAAACGGTCCGCGATTTCCGACCGGACATTGGGATATGGCTCAACCTTCATCCGAATCACCTGGACCGTCATGGGACGATCGAACACTATGCTGCACTCAAGGCACGGATGTTTGCGAAGCAGGGCGTTGGCGACACGGCGATTCTGCACGAATCCGTCCGGCGTTGGGCCCACGATCTGGCGGTGCGGGGAATGCGATGCCTTTGGGTTGGAGAACGTGCTGAGTGCGACTACCGGTGGGAGTCCGGGTGGATAGTCAGCCGTGATGGCAGGGAACGGTTGGATTTGCGAGAGACGTATTTTGACAATCCTGTTTTAGGACCTGCGGCGGCTGCTGCTGCGGCTGTCTTTGCAAGCGTTTCCCTTCCTCTGGAGGCACTTATAGGGGAAATTCGAACTTTTCGACCGCTTCCGCATCGGATGGAAAAGGTGGACGAGATTGGGGGGGTCCTTTTTGTCAACGATTCCAAGGCGACCAATCTGGCCGCGCTTCAGGCGGCGTTATGGATGATGAACCGGCCTGTGCGTCTCATTGTCGGAGGCCGTCTGAAAGAAACAGATTTGGAACGTGCAAAAGAGTTGTTGCAAATCAAATGCCGCAAGGTTTACAGTATTGGGGAATCCGCTTCGGATTTCTTTTCGGCATGGAGCGGATTTCTTGCGGTGGAAAAATGCGATGATCTTGAAACGGCCGTCCGGCGGTCGTGGGCAGAGTCTCGCCCTGGGGACGTGATTTTGCTTTCGCCGGCGGCGGCGAGTTTTGACCAGTATGGAAGCTTTGAACAACGAGGAGAGCATTTTCGATGCATCGTGGAAACTCTGAAAAGGGAAGCCCTGTCCTTGCCCAAGGAGGCGAGAAAAAAATGAAAACCCCGACGGTGATTGGAATCGTTGTTGCGCTGCATGGAGTGGTCATCGGAACGCTGCTGGTGACGGCAGGGTGCGGGACGTTTGGCGGCCGTCGCTCCAAACCGGTGACGTTTGAAGAGCAGCCCCCTGTTCTTCCGAAGCCGGAGGAGCGGGTTTTGATGCCGGAACCTCCCGCTCCGAAGCCTGTCTTCAAATCCGAGGAACTCATTCGCGAGGCGAAGCCGGAGGCCAAACGGTACGTGGTTCAAAAAGGTGAAACGGTATCGCATATTGCTCAGCGGTTCAAGGTGAAGGTATCTGAAATTCGCGAATTGAATCCTGAGATTCCGAATTTGGACCGAATCCGGGAGGGGCAAACGCTTTTGCTTCCGGCTTATGTGGATTTGAAGGCACCCCCTCCGCCCCACCCTCAGCCGAAGAAAAAGCCGGCGCTTGAATCCAAGCCTGTTGCCACGCCGCCGCTTTCGGGTGGCGAGACCTATGTGGTGAAAGCGGGCGACACGCCGGAGACGATTGCCCGGAAGTTTGGGGTGAAAGTTGCGGATCTGATGACGCTGAACAAGATTACGGATCCAAAGCGGCTTCGTATCGGCCAGAAACTGGCGATTCCTGCGAAAGCTGGGGGGGCGGCAGAGGCCCCGGCCACTCCCGCCGTGCCGGCGGTTCCCGTGACGTCTGCGGTTTCTGCACCGATGGGACGAGCGCCCGCCGAGCCGACGGCTGAGCTGGTTCCGATGGTTCCGGCGGTTCCGTTGCCCCTTCCGCCTGCCACCGGCGCCCCGGTGGCCGTTCAAACGGCGGTTCCCGTCGGAACCGAGTATCACGTGGTGGTGAAGGGGGAAACGCTTCGGGATATCGCCATGTTGTATCAGACGACAATCGAAGAGATTCAAGCGGCCAACAATCTCAAGGGCGATCAAGTTGTCGAGGGGCAGAAGCTGTTGATTCCCAAGATGGCGCGTTGACGTCGGGCGGATGCGGAGAACCAGCCAGGCGGTTCTGATTGTTGTCGCGATGCTGGTGGGGATCGGCATGTTGACCCTGGCCAGCGCGACGGGATACAAAGGGGTTGCCGAAAAAGGGGATCCGTTCTGGTATGTTCGCCTTCAAGCGATATACCTGGCATTTGGAATTGTGCTGTCAACGGGAGCGGCCTTTTTCGACTATCACTGGCTCCGAAGCAAGCCGTTGTTGATATTTCTAGCCGTTCTGACCGTCGGGCTTCTTCTTTTGGTTTTTGTGCCAGGGGTTGGCGTGGCGGTCAAAGGAAGCCGCCGGTGGATTCGTGTATTTGGGTTGGGCCGGGTTCAACCGAGCGAATTTGCCAAACTCACGGTGGTAATCCTTCTTTCGGCCTGGATGGCTTTAAAGGGGCGCAAAGCCGAGAATCTTCGGGAGGGTTTGATCATTCCCCTGGGGGTTTTAGGGATGATTCTGTTGTTGATCTTGGCGGAGCCGGATTTGGGAACCACGGTTCTGCTGGCGGCGACGGGGGTGATTCTGCTTGTGGCGGGAGGCTCCCGGAAGTCTCACCTGCTTGTCAGCGGTGTGCTGGGGATTTGCGGCCTTGTTTTGATGGTTTTGCAAGATCCGGTTCGCATGAAACGGCTCCTTGCGTTTGCGCGTCCCGACGGATATGCGGATGCCCGGTATCAGTTGACCCAGTCCGAAAACGCTTTTTTTCTTGGCGGTATTTGGGGCAAGGGGTATGGGGAGGGGCTTCAGAAAATGGGGTTCCTTCCGGAGGCCCACAATGACTTCATTTTTGCTGTGCTGGGAGAAGAATTGGGGTTATTGGCGACAGTTGGTGTGGTAGTTCTTTTTGCCCTGCTGACATTTTTAGGACTTAAAATCAGCCGGCGTGCGCCGGACCGGTTTGGCTGTCTTCTCGCGCTGGGTCTTACGTCGCTGTTGGCCTTGGAGGCGATCATCAATATCGGAGTGGTCACAGGCTGCCTTCCCACGAAGGGTCTTGCGCTTCCCTTTATGAGCGCAGGGGGGTCCAGTCTGATCAGTTCCCTCCTCGCCATCGGCATGCTGCTTAACGTTGCGAGGCATGGGGAGGGAACGGACGTTCACACACGGCTGAGCGGGGAATTTGACGAGCAGACTCTGAATCAGGCTTTTCATCCGGCGGGGGGGAGGTGCTGATGCATCATCGGCCGAACTGGGATGCTTACTTCATGGCCATTGCCCGGGTTGTGGCGACGCGGGGCAACTGTGTGCGCCGAAGGGTCGGAGCGGTGATTGTCAAGGATCGCCGACTGATTTCGACGGGCTACAACGGCACGCCTCGCGGCATCCGAAATTGTTTTGAGGGAGGGTGTCCGCGTTGCGCGGGCGGCGCGCCTTCGGGTGCGGATCTGGGCGAGTGCATTTGTTCGCACGCGGAAGAAAACGCCATCACTCAGGCGGCTTATCATGGGGTAGCCGTTCGGGAGGCGACGCTGTACTGCACGTTGAGTCCTTGTCTGATTTGCGCCAAGATGATCATCAATGCAGGGATTGCGGAAGTTGTTTTCGAAGAGGAATATCAGTTTAGCGCGCAAACACGCGCGTTGCTCAAAGAGGCAGGGGTTATTTGCCGCCGGTTTCTCTCGGAGGTGGGGATGGGAGACGGTTCAGCCAATTGGCCACCGGCTTAAGGGCATCAGTTCCGGGAAGATCTGTTTTCCATTGGATGTCGCGTGTGAGGGCGGCCCCTAGGTGTATTCGCAGGCGCTCGGCGATTTCGTCCAAGGAGGGGCATTGCGTTCCCAGGAACGCCCGCAAGGTGGTGACCGGTTTGCCGACCAAGCCGCAGGGCACGATCCATTGCGTAAAATCGAGGCTGATATCCACGTTGAGACTCATGCCATGGTAGGCCACCCAGCGGCGGAAGCGGACGCCGATAGCGGCGACCTTCCCTTTTTCGGTCCAAACGCCGGTTTGTCCCGGCGTACGCCACGCCCGGATGCCCAGTTCAGCGCACAGGCGCAAGCCGCTTTCCTCGAGGTTATGGAGCCAGTTACGAGCGTCGGCTTCAACGGCTCCGAGTTTGCAGATGGGGTAAATGACGAGCTGACCGGGTCCATGGAAGGTCACATCCCCCCCCCTTGAAGCGTGCACGACGGGAATTCCGCGCCGTTCCAATTCTTCCCGCGGCACGAGAAGATGATTCTCTCGTCCGCGATTTCCCAGTGTGACCACCCGTTCATGTTCGAGAAAAAGGACAGAATCGGGAATACGGTCCGCGATTCGTTCCTCCACCAGGCGTTCCATCACCGGGTAGAGGAGGGAACAGGGTATAGGCCGAACGAAACGAAGGGCGATCGCCGGAGGGCGGCGTTTCATCCTCCTACAGTTCCTCCTCCTCTTCCTCTTCGGGGAGAGAACCCTCGTACTCGTCCTGATCCATTAGATCGTCGAGTTCTTTCCGGTTGGACGGCTTCATTTCGAAAATCCAGCCGTTGCCGTAGGGATCCTGATTGAGGAGTTCGGGGGAGTCGAGAAGACGGGTATTGACGGCGGTAATGACGCCGCTGACAGGCGCCAAATAGGGCGAGGCAGTTTTGTTCGATTCGATGATGCCGACTTCATCGTTTGCTTGGAACTCGTGAAGAGGATCCGGTTCGGGCAACTCGACGTACGTGATGTCATGGAGTTGGCTCTGGGCGTAATCGGTTATTCCCACAACGAGATGGCCATTGGTCTTGACTTTAACCCACTGGTGATGGCTGGTGAACTTCAGGCCTTTAGGCGAGGTCATGCGCAGTCTCCTTTATGGGATGAGTCTTATGGCATCAAACAACGTGACGGTCAAGTATGTTTTTCCGTTATCGCGCGCGATCGATGGCGTATTGCGCGAGGTCTTCCAAGGGGCGGGAATCCCCGGGGAGGCCGTGCAATTGCTTGAGCGCCTTGCGAACGATTTGTTCCGCGGTGCGGCGAGCGTTTGCGATGCCAAAGACGCGGGGCCATGTCAATTTACCGCGGGTCCGATCGGTTCCGACGGGTTTCCCGAGTGTGTGGCGAGAACTGGAAAGGTTCAGGAGGTCGTCGGCGATCTGAAAGGCGAGGCCGACCCAGCGGCCGTAGGTCCCGAGTTTTTCCACCATCGGATCGGGGGCTCCGGAGGCGATGGCGCCGATGCGTGTGGAGGCTTCGATCAATCGGGCGGTCTTGTGCTGGTGGATGAAGCGCAGACGGTTAGGCGACGGGGGGGCACCTTCGGCCATAAGGTCTTCGACCTGCCCGCCCACTACGCCGCAGGACCCGGCGGCTCTTGCCAATTCGCCGACGAGGCGTGCGGGGGAAGCGTCGTGGGGAAGGTCGGAGAGCCATTCAAAGGCGAGGGTGAGGAGGGCATCGCCGGCAAGCAGCGCGTACGCTTCGCCGAACCGGACATGGCAGGTGGGTTTTCCACGGCGCCAATCGTCGTCGTCCATGCAAGGGAGATCGTCATGGATGAGGGTGTAGGTATGGAGAAGTTCGATCGCGGCCCCGGCCGCAAGCGCATACCGAACGGGGCGGGCGCAGGCTTCGGCTGCGGCGACGGCGAGAATTGGGCGTAAGCGTTTTCCACCGGCCAAGACGCTGTAGCGCATTGCCCGATGGAGCACGGCCGGCCGGGTGCTCGGAGGAGGAAGGTGGGTGCGGATAAAAATGTCCACCTGGCGCTGACGGGCGGCGAGATAGGCGTTGAGATCGAAATTTCGGTTGGTGTGCGGTCCCATACGCGGGTCTCCGGCGCTTCTTTTTATAGGCGCATTTTCTCGACGAAGAGCGCGACGGCGGCTCGGAGTGCGCTGAGGCAACGTTCGAAAACGGCCTTGGCCTCCTCGGGCGTCGGGCAAAACAGTTCGATCGTGGCCCAGGTGTTATCGCCCAGGGGATAAACTTTAGCGACCTTGGTTTCTGCGGTGGCGTGCAGGGCCGCCCGCTCGACCTGTTGCCGTTCTTCCTGGCTTTCGATCCGCCAGAAGTTGGGGAACACGATCCGGAAAAACTGTTCGTCATTCTCCTCGAGAAGGATGAGATAGGTGTGGCCTTCGCATTTGAAGACGATATCCCCCTCTGCATCCACGGTGGAAGGGTACCCCTCCTCTCGGAGGAACTCTTGAAAACGTTGGACTCGTCCTGTCTTGCTCATGGGGGGACCTTTTGGAGAGGACATCAACCAGATCATCGACTGAAGAATCGGTTACGATGGGAAGGATGGAAACGAGTCCACTCAACCGGATGCCTCATCTCCATCATTTCTCTTCAGTGTGAGGCATCGGAATCTCGCGCGCAAGAATTATCTCGAGCGGCGAGGGGTCCCCGGATATCTCGCGGCGCCTTGGGGTCAATCGGCCTGTTCCGCGGGCTTGCCCATGTTCTTGTTGAGGACTAAAATGACCCGCTATGAATACCAACGGCCCTTGGCTGCTTGAGAAACGGTCCTCGGCTTATACCCTTTCGGATATGGAGCTTTTCGTTTTTCCCGATCTCCTGTTGGCGCTTCTCCTGGCCAATCTCATGTCCCCCCGGATCTGGCGTTGGAGGGAGGACCCTTGGTTTGCCCGGCGCGAAAAGAAACCGGCCCGTCGGATTGCGCGGCTCAAGCAGTATATTATGGATCATTATGTGTTCAACCTCGATTTGGAAACGTGGGGGCTAACGACGACGGAACGAGAGCTGGCCCGTTTTCGGGGATTTGTGGATGAGGAAGCCCTGCGGCAATCCAATGCATTGTTCGGTTACGAAGGCGACCGGTATTACTTCGACATCGACATAAGGACCCATTTCGGTCTCGATCGATACCGATCCAACGTGATCCCGTATTGGAAAACGGAGACGGTGGAAGCGATGGACGCATTCCGTTTCCGGCCGGGGTTTCGGACGGGAGCGGGCGAATGTGTTTCGCTGGCGGCCTTGTATGCGGCGGCGCTTTTCGTTGTGAGCGAAATTCCCTTGCAGGACATCTTCATGATGGCCACTCCGCTCCATTCGCAGAATTTTGTTGATGTGGAGGACGGAATTCTGACGAACAATCGCCGACTCGTTACCAAGGCGATGTGGACCAATGGAACAGCGTTGTCGGCTCAGGCGCGCCGAGCGTTGGAGCATGAGCGGGTGACCATTGTGGCGCATGAGAGCGGTTTCATCCACGTGTTGTATCCCGAGGCAACCATTGCCCGGGCCGCGTATGAGCGGTTTGAGGCGCGGCTCCGGGCCTTTCTTCATGCGGAATTCGATTCGACTCTTCTCGGCAATTTTCTTCGGTCGGCGCACGATCTTCAACGGTGCTTTCAGGTCCGTCATCCCAAGCGGGGGGTTCCCCATTATGTGGCAGCGGAAAAGGTGTTCGAATTTGAACGGGACAGTTCCCATCTTTTTACAAGCGAAAAGAGGGAAGCGTTGTTGGAGGAAGTGGACGACGAATTGTTTCAGCCCGCCCCTCTTCCGGGGCGGATTGTGTTCAATGACTTGGAAGAGTTTGTCCGGGAACAAAAGCTTCGACTGGACCGTCAAGAGGATTTGGCCTTGCTTCGCGAACGGTTTGCCTGCGACTGTTTTGATGCCCAGGCGGCGATGGACGCCTTGATTCGGTTTTGTCACGTTGAGCCGCGTCTTCCCGATGCGTCTACCAAGACGTTTCGATTGGCGGGGCCGTCCTTGGATCTCACCCCTGCGATGGGGCGGGAGTCCCTTTGCGAGCGAATCCGTTCGCTTCGCGCTCTGCGGCCGGAGGCGGATTTAGCTTTTTATGCCTATCGGGACCTGAACGAGACCGATTCGGCTCCTTTCCTCAAGGCGGCGGTCGAGCGGAATCCCGTTTGCCTCGAGGGCACGAGACATCTCCGGGAGGAGGATTTGCCGGCGTATGTTCGGGCCTTGGAAAGCAAGTCCATTTATGATGAGGAAGGCCGATTGGCCCAACCCGACGAGGTATGGAATTTTCAGCGTGGGGATGGCATGGAGAAGGGGGTTCTTTTGGGCGTTCTTCTTGCGCATCGCCGTCCGGGTGAAGTCGTGCGGCTCATGGTGGACCCCCATCGGGTCGTGGTTCGATGGAAAGGGGGGGAAGAAGAATTCATGACGGTCAAAAGGCTTCGGTCGCAGGAATGGCATCTGGGTGTTTCGCAGAGGGAGCCTGAAGGGTGAAAGGAGTCACATGAAAGGGGAAACGCGCTGGTTTTTGGGTCTGGATTCGAGCACACAGGGTTTGAAAGCACTGGCAGTGGACGAGAAAGGGCAGCCGACTTTTGAAATGGCCGTATCGTATGACCGGGATTTACCCCGTTATCACACGGAGGGCGGCGTGCACAAACGCGACGAAGGGCGGGAGGTGTCCGCGCCTCCGGTGATGTGGGCGGAAGCGTTCGAATTGCTGTTGTTGCGCATGCAGAGCCAGAAATTCCCGTTTGCGCGTTTAGCGGCTATTTCCGCGTCGGGGCAACAGCACGGGAGCGTCTACTGGAAACAGGGGGCCTTGAACACGCTCCGCTCCCTTTCTCCGGGCCAGCCCTTGGAACGTCAATTGGCGGGGGCGTTTGCTCTGGATGAATCCCCGATCTGGATGGATTCGAGCACCACGGAGGAATGTCGGGAACGGGAGGCGGCGTTGGGCGGTCCGCAAGCGGTTGCGGACATCACGGGGTCGCGAGCGTACGAGCGGTTTACGGGCAATCAAATTGCCCGAATTGCCAAACGACGTCCGGAGGTTTATGCGGCAACCGAACGGATCGGCCTAGTCAGTTCCTTCATGGCCAGCCTCCTGACGGGGGATTATGCGCCGATTGATTGGAGCGATGGTTCGGGGATGAATTTGCTGAATATTCGCACGAAGCGGTGGGATTCACAATCTCTGGAGGTGACGGCCCCCGGGTTAGCCCAACGGTTGGGAGAACCGGTGCCTTCCCATTGGATTGTCGGAACCGTCGCCCCGAACTGGGTCAAACGGTTTAGTTTTCAGTCCGATACGGTGGTAATTGCCGCTTCGGGGGACAACCCCTGCAGCCTGGCTGGGCTGGGGCTTCGTCAGCCGGGCGATGTGGCCATCAGTTTGGGGACGAGCGACACACTTTTTGCGGCGTTGCGGGAACCGCGTCCTTCCGGGAGGGAGGGCCATATCTTTGTTAATCCCGTGGATCCCGAGGGATACATGGCGTTGCTTTGTTGGAAAAACGGGTCGTTGACTCGTGAGGCGGTTCGGAAACGAGTGGGGGATGCCGACTGGCGCGCGTATCGGGAACGGTTGGACCGGACAGAGAGTGGGAATGGGGGGAAGATCGGATTTTACTTTTTGGAACCGGAGATTACGCCCCCATGCCAGCGCCCTGGGATTTATCGGTTTGGTCCGGATAATCAACCGGTCGCTTCCTTCACGCCGGATGAGGAGGCGCGGGCGGTCTTGGAGGGTGCTTTTCTTTCCATGCGGTTACATGCCGAGGGGTTGGGGATTCGGCCGGTGCGTCTTCTGGCCACGGGAGGTGCGTCGGTAGATCCAGCGGTGTTGCGTGTGATGGCGGATGTATTCGGCGTTCGGGTTGAACCAAGCGACGTTCCGAACACGGCGGCGCTGGGTGCCGCGCTGAGAGCCTGGCATGGCTGGTGTTGTTTTCGGGAGGGGCGGTTTATTTTGTATGATGAGGTGTGGAATCGTCGGGAGGCTCCGAGCTTCGGCCGCTGTGTGGAACCGGATCAGACAGCCCATGCGCGTTACACGGCGATGCTGGCCCGATATGGGATGCTCGAGCAGCGGGTTCTGAATCAAAACGGTTTGCTATAGCGGATCGAGAATCCACCGTTTGTTGAACCAAAACCACTGACCGGGATCTTGGCGAATTGCCTGGTCAAGGATCGCCATGACGGCCGTTGTCATGCGGAGGAGGTCATCCTCTCGCGAACAATAGGGATCGGGATCGACTGGCGGGCAGAGATGGAACTGGTGGCGGCGACCGGGCAACCGTTTCAGGATGGAGGGAAAGATGGGAACGCGGGCTAAGCGTGCGAAAAGGGCCATTCCTGGGGCAATGTTGGCGGTTCCCCCCAGGAAGGGAATGGAGAGGGCGGGGCGGGGATGGCGCACATCGGGAAGGATAGCGAAACATTGGCCACGTTTGAGTCGGCGGGGGATTGCGGCCATGGCATCTTCTCCGCGGGTTAGCATTTCAAATCCGGAAGCCGCCCGTCGTTGCCGGATCCATTCGTCCATGAGCGGATTCTTGAACTTGGCGGAAAGCGAAAACAGCGGAATGCCCATTCGCGGACAAGCGGCCCCGGCCAATTCCCATGAGCCCATATGAGGCACGGCAAGAACAGCGCCGCGACCGGCAGCGCAATGGGCGCGTATTGTTTCAAAACTTCCGTTGTCTTCGATGTTCCGCTCGATCCATCTGCGGTCTACCCGACGCGATCGAGCTCCATCCAGAAGGGTTAGGACCAGATTGCGGAAGGAGTCGCGGGCAATCTGCATTGCCCGTTCCCGTGTCATGGCGGGGCCGAACACGGATTGGATCCGCCGGCAAGCGGTTTCGCGGCGGTATCGAACCATATGGAAACCGATTGCCGCAAGCATCCATCCGAGTGTGTAGGAGGTTCCGTCCGGTAACGACTCGACAAGGGAAGCGAGAAACCGTGCCGTGGCGAACTCGATTCGGTGTTTTGTACGGGCGAGGGGGAGTGGGGTTGGGTTCATGTGAGACGTCCTCGGCTAAGGGCTTTCATGAGGGGGCTTTCGATCATTCGGATTGCCTTGACAGGGCAGAGTTCGTGGCAACAGCAACAGCCGATACAGCGGGGGGGTATCAACTTGGGCGGTACACTCTGTTGGGGCGAGAGCGCCTGGGCCGGGCAACCCTTCGCGCATCGGCCGCACCGGATGCACCGTGTAGGGTCCAAGAGGGGGTGAATCCAGAGAAAGGGTTTGAGCAAACGGACGACGGGGCGGGGGATGATGCGCGAGCGCCAGGTTTTGGGAAGCGCGATTTGCATCGGAGCGGGAGGAGGGTCTCCGACGATTTCGAGTTCGGAAAGGGAAGGATTGGATGCATGCGGGAGAAAGGGGACCTGTTGCGGAGGAATATTAAGAAGGCGGCAAAGGGCCATATCGAGGGCAAAGACATCACGTGAAGCGGCCACAAACCCGAGGCGGCGGGGATGACCGCCGGAAGGGCCATCGCCTTCCATACCGATGACGGCGTCCGCGAGTGTAAGGCCGGGTCGGATCAAGCCGGCCAGATGGGCCAGGAAGCGGCCGATGTCCCACGGGGTTGGAAAATGACGGTGGAGGAGGGCTTTTTGGAAGCCGGGGAGTGTGCCGTAGAGGTTTTTGACACCGGCGGTGAGAACGGTTAGAACGTGCGTTTTGACCTTTGGTACATTGAGCAGCAGGTCAGCCTCCAGAACGGGGCGGGCCACAGCGAAGGCGACCTTTTCGAAGTGGAAAACGACGGAACCGGCCTGTTCGAGATTGAGGAGGGGGACCTGCTCTGCCTCGCAGACGGCGCGGATGCCTGTTCTCTCCCATACCTGTTCGATACGCAAGGCACCTGCGGGGGAATCGGCCACGGCGGGGCAGGTTCCGCGCGCTTTGAGAAAACGCAAGAGGGTCTGAATCAGGATGGGGTGCGTCGTGACGGCTTGTTCGGGGAGCGAATCGGAAAGAAGATTGGGCTTGAGAAGCACCCTTTGACCGGCATGGAATCGAAGCCCATCCTGTTCGACCTGTTCCATAAGCCGTTGAACGGACATTTCCGCTTGGTCATAGGAAAGGCACTGGAGCACGATAACTCGTTTCATGAAGATTTTTCTTTCGTTCGCTCCAGACAGTTCGCAATGCCTTGGGCAAAGGTTTCCGCCATGGATTCCACCGTGAGGCGGCGGCTTTCTTGAAGTGCTTTTTCGGCCAGAGAGCGGAGCGCCTCGGGGTTTTGGAGCGCGTCGGCAGCAACGCGGGCATAAACCCCGGGGCGCGGTGGAGCGATCAAACTGTTCACGCCAGGCCGCAGGAGCTCAATTTCTGGACCATGACGAGGGTGTTCAATGGTGAGAAGTGGGATGCCGCGCGCAAAGGCATTGAGCAGTTCGATGCCGATAGGGTGGGGGTACAATTGAAGAGGGTGGCGGAGCAGGAGGGAGGTAATCTGATCGGCTGTAGGATGGGGAATCCAGATACACCAGGGATTGTCGCGGCAGAAGGAGGCGACGGTCTCGCGAGCGCGGCCGTCGCCCAGGATGGCGGCTTGAACGGTTGGGAGTAGGGCTCGAAGCGCGAAAAGGGCGAGTGTTAGAAACGAGATGATTTCCGATCGCAACTGACCGATGTAGAGAACAAAGGGGGACAAAGAATTTGGCTTGTTGGCGGCATCGGAGTGAAGCGGTGGGATAGCGGGGTTGTGCGCGGGGCAATATCGGGTGATGCGGTCGGGGGGGAAACCGCTGTTTCTCGCTGTTTGTTTGGATCGGATGCTGGGTGCAAAGAACCAGTTGGCTTGTCGGATCCAGAAAGCGCGCTGAACGCGTTGGCGGGTGGTGTAATCGGAATAATCAGCGCCGTCGCCGATCATTGCGAGGGGAGGGCCGAACCCGAGATGGGTTCGAAGGATCCAGGTGAAGCGAATCGGGAGAGGGGCATTTTGACAGAGAAGAACCAGTGCCGGAGCGTTGCCTTCGCGGGGATGGGGGAATCGTTCTGGGGCGGGTTCATAGAGCAAGCCCCGAGCGCCCAAGCGTCGCCCGAGTTCTTGTTGAAAGCAAGGAGGCCAGGGAGGGGAAGCAGGGATCAGGTGAAGAATTCGTTCCATGGCGCTTGACGGCGGGGGAGCTTCCATCCGTTCAGACGCCGTAGAACGAGCGGAACCATTGCACGAAGCGGGCCAGGCCGACTTCCAACGGCGTGGCGGGCGAAAACCCCGTATCCCGCGCGAGATCGGAAACATCCGCACATGTGGTGCGCACATCGCCGGGCTGCATGGGAAGCAGTTTGCGCGATGCTTTCTTTCCGGTGAGGCGTTCAAGGCATGCGATGAATTCGGAGAGAGGGACAGGCGTATGGTTGCCGATATTATAGAGGCGGTACGGGGCTGACGAAGAGGCAGGATCGGGTTGGGTGGCATTCCAGTGGGGATTGGGGGCTGGTGCGCGGTCCATTAACCGGACGAGTCCTTCGACCACATCGTCCACGTAGGTGAAATCCCGTTCCATTTCACCATGGTTGAACAACGCGATGGGTTGGCCTTTGAGAAGCGCGTCGAGGAAGAGGAAGGGGGCCATATCGGGGCGGCCCCAGGGGCCGTAAACCGTGAAGAAACGCAGGCCGGTTACAGGGATTCCATAGAGATGGGCGTAAGTATGCGCCATCATCTCTCCCGCCTTTTTGGTGGCGGCATACAGCGAGACGGGGTGGTCGGCGGGGCCATGTTCCGAAAAGGGGAGAGCTCGGCTGAGACCGTAAACGGAACTGCTCGAGGCGAAGATGAGGTGAGGTGTCTTCTGACGACGGCATCCTTCCAGAAGGTTCAGAAACCCGACAACGTTGCTGGAGATATAGAGCGCGGGGTTTTTAAGCGAGCAGCGAACCCCCGCTTGGGCAGCGAGGTGGAAGATGCGGTCAAACGAGGCGGAGTCAAATAAAGCAGTGACAGCCGGCGGGTCCGCCAGATCCATTTGACGAAAGGCAAATTGTTTATTTTCGAGCAAGCGCTTGAGCCGCGCTTCTTTGAGGGCGGGATCGTACAAGGCGGCGTTGAGGTTATCGGCGCCGATCACCTGATGTCCGTCGGCAAGAAGGCGGTTGGAAAGATGAAAGCCGATAAAGCCGGCGCAGCCGGTTACCAAGATGCGCATAACGGGGGTTAGTCAATCACAAAGCCGAAGCGGATGACAAGTCAAAAGCCTCCCCTGTTAGCCTCGTCCGTGCGTGCGGTAGTAGTGGAAGCCTTCAATAAGTGTTTTAAGGTTTTCCCAGGGAACGCCGGGCGTGATGGAACTGGAGCAACCGAGCAGAAATCCGACAGGGGGTGCATGGCGGACCAGCCAATTCATTTCCCGTTTGATATCGTCCGGAGTTCCTTTGGGCAGTGTGGTGGTGACCGAAACACCTCCGATGATGAGGAGGGGCAAGCCATCGCGGGATTTCATTCGGCAGATGGCTTCATAATCCATGTGGTATTCGTATTGGAAGCCTTGGAAGCCGGCGACACCGGCTTCGATGAGACGGGGGATCATTTGGGAAAGATTTCCGTCGCAATGCCAGACACAGGTGATCCCTGCCCTGACAAGCGGTTCGATCGCGTAAGCGAAGCGGGGGAACCACAATTCGTCGAGCGATTCGACGGAAACGAGAGTGCCGCGGCCGTCGGCCATGTCGTGGTCCAGTCGAACGTAGGGTGGAAAACGGTGCGTAAGAATCGCTTGAGTCGAGGCTTCGTTTTTGCGGCGTGTCAGTTCGGCCTGAAGTTGGAAATCGCGGGCGATGACCTCGGGGTAGAGGGCATAGGCCATGAAATAGTTTTCGTAGCCGTAGAAACTATAACGGAAAGCTGGGAATAGTCCGAATGGCCAGCAATAGGGGGCCTTCAGAATTTGGGGACCGAGTTCTTCCTGAATGGTTTTTTCGTCGTCGGCGACCTTTGCGCTCCAGGCGTGGGGATCGAAGGAGGCGATTTCTTTTTCGAGATTGGGGAAAATGATTTCTTCCAAGTGGCGTACAACGGCTTCTGGGGAGTCAATTCGAATTCCGTCTCGGACGATCTCATGTTGGCCGGTTGTCGGTGTTTGGCCGGCTTTGTTTTCGTACCCTCGGCTTCCCATGGTCAAGGGGTTGGTGGGAATCCACTGATCGAGCATGCAGCAGCCGGCTTGTTCCAGCATTCGGCGGTAGACAGGAACGGGATCTTTTTCGTAAGAGCCTTCTGGGACACCCGCGATCCGGTCAATCATACGCCATTCCATGGGATTGATTTGCCAGATTGCGATTCCTTGGACAGGTTTGCGCAGTAGCGTGTCGAGTGCGAGTTGTTGAGAGGGGGTAGGAGTGGACATAAAGTTTTTCCGAGGGAGAATAGGGCATGCCCTTTTCAAACGTCAAGCGTTTTATAGCATCTGGCGTTGCAGGGAAGCCGGCCGGTTGCCAACGGAGGGCCGTTGTATCGGGAGCGCCGCCGTGACGGTTTTATGAGCATAAAGGGACGTAAGAAAGAGGGCAAAATCCGGTTTGGGGGTGTCTGTATTCTTCAAAAGAGCAACTCGTGCATCATCCGGGATGTTGTGATTGGGGGTCATTTTTTTGGCTTGCGCTTTTCAAAGGGATTTGGTGATATAAAAGCCCTCTTGTCGCGGTGAGTTGAAAGGCTGCGCACGGGAGTGGCGAGTCCGGCGTCATGTTTTCGGACAGGACGGTCTTGCCGGGTGGTGGACCGGAAAAACCAAAGGCGAACACAATCCATGGCGAACGAAACAACCCAAACCGAACCGACTGCTTGTATAACGGAACCTCAAGATCGGGCCGCGCTGGCCGCTCTGTACGAGGAGACGATGCGCCCGTTTGCTGAAGGCTCCATCGTGAAGGGAAAGGTGTTGGAGGTCCGGCCCAATGAGGTGCTGGTGGATATCGGCTACAAGTCGGAAGGTGTGATACCGGCGAGTGAATTCCGGGATTTGAGTACCATCAAGCCAGGCGATCCGATTGATGTGCTTTTGGAAGGGATCGAGAACGAGGCGGGCATGGTGGTCCTCAGCCACGAGAAGGCGATCCAGAAACTCAAATGGGACCGACTTCTCGAGAAGTGCTCGGAGGGTGGGGTTGTAGAGGGCCGGGTGGTCAGCCGTGTCAAGGGCGGTTTGATTGTGGACGTGAACGGTGTGGACGCCTTTCTGCCGGGTTCTCAGGCCGATCTGACCCCGGCCCACGATTTGGATTCCTATCTCGGCCAGACTTTTGAATTCAAAGTGCTGAAGATCAACACGGACCGTCGCAACATTGTGGTTTCGCGGCGCGAACTGTTGGAAGAGCAGCGGAACGAGAAGCGGCGGGGACTGTTGGCGGACCTGAAGGTCGGCCAGATTCGGAAGGGGACGGTGAAAAACATCACCGATTTTGGCGCCTTCATTGATTTGGACGGGCTGGACGGCTTGTTGCATGTTACCGACATGAGTTGGGGGAGGATTGGGCATCCCCGTGAGTTGGTTTCTGTCGGGCAGGAGATCGAGGTGGTTGTGCTGGACGTCAACCAGGACAAGGGCCATGTGTCCCTTGGTCTGAAACAAAAGACACCGAATCCTTGGACCGACGTCGAGGCGAAGTATCCGGTAGGAAGTCGGTTGCGGGGTCGGGTGGTCAACGTGGCCCCTTATGGGGCGTTTGTGGAACTCGAACCCGGCGTAGAGGGGCTGGTGCACGTGTCGGAGATGTCGTGGACGAAGCGGATTACCCGCGCGTCGGATGTTCTCACCGTAGGCCAGGAGGTGGATGTGGTGGTTTTGAGCATTAATGCCGAGGAGAAGAAGATCGCCTTGGGCATGCGGCAGTGCGAGGAGAATCCCTGGGATGCGGTGCGGGAGCGGTATCCGATCGGCAGCCGGGTTCGGGGCGTCATTCGCAACTTTACCTCGTATGGGGCTTTTGTGGAACTTCCGGATGGCATTGACGGTATGATTCACGTTTCGGACATGTCATGGACGCGGAAGGTCAACCATCCGTCCGAAATTTTCAAAAAAGGGGATGAGGTGGAGGCGGTGGTGCTGGAGGTCAATCCCGAACAGCAGAGGATCAGCCTTGGATACAAGCAAGCGACGGAAGACCCCTGGACGACGATTGCCAGTCGTTACAAGGTGGGGCAGAAAGTAAAGGGAACCGTCTCGAAGCTGGCGTCCTTTGGTGCATTTGTAAAGCTGGAAGAGGGGATAGACGGTCTGGTGCACATCTCTCAGATTAGCGATCAGCGAGTGGAAAAGGTTAAGGACGTGCTGCGCATCGGCCAGGAGGTGGAAGCGCGCATCGTGCGGATTGATCCTGTCGAGCGCAAGATCGGCCTCAGCATCAAGGCGGCTTCGATGCCGGATGACGAATTCCAAGTCAGCGAGGAGATGCTTCAGGGGCTCAAGGGGGCGGAGGAACTGGGTGGGCTGGCCGGCGCCTTTGATGAGGCCTTCAATCTGACGGAAAAAGAGTGGAAGCCGGGTACGAAGGAAGAGTGAGTCGGGCCGGTCGAGTTTTCGGATAAACCTTTCGAGCGTCCGGTCGCGGAGGCCGGGCGCTCTTTTATCGCGGGGATACGAGGACGCACCATGGCGAATGTGCTGGAAACGCTGCGGGCGCGAGGTTTGTTTGAATCGGCGACGGATGAGGGGCTGGGCCATTTTTTGGAACGGCCCACCGCAGTTTATGCGGGATTTGATCCTACGAGCGATTCGCTGCAGGTCGGCAATTTTGTTGCGATCATGGGATTGGCTCATTTTCAGCGGGCAGGGCATCGCCCTGTGGCGCTCGTGGGGGGAGCGACCGGCCTGATTGGAGACCCAAGCGGCAAAACGGCCGAACGGGTGCTGCTTTCTCCGGATCAGGTGGAGAAAAATTTGGCGGGTATTCGAGAAAATCTTTCCCGTTTTTTGGATTTTGAGGATCGGCAGGCCCCGGCTCGGATTGTGAACAACTATGATTGGATCGGGCGGTTCACGTATCTTGAATTCTTGCGGGAGGTAGGCAAACACTTTCGGATTGGGGCGATGTTGGGGCGTGAGAGTGTACGGAAACGGCTTGAGAGCGAGGCGGGGCTCAGCTATGCGGAGTTCAGCTATCAATTGATTCAAGCCTATGATTTTCTTCACCTGTTCGATACGGAGGGGGTGCGGGTTCAAATCGGAGGATCGGACCAGTGGGGCAATATCACGGCGGGCATCGAACTGATCCGGCGGCTGCGCGGGGGTGAGGCTTATGGGCTCACGTTTCCGATCGTTTGTGACAGCAGCGGCCAGAAGTTCGGCAAGTCGGAAGGGAACGCGATATATCTGGATGCCCGGCGCACATCCTATTATGATTTTTATCAATTTTTCATTCGGACTGAAGATGCGGATGTTATTCGGTTTTTGAAGATCTTTACCTTCCTGCCGCTTGAGGAGATTGCGGGGCTGGAACAAGAGATGAGGAGGCAACCGGAAGCGCGCTTACCGCAGCGGCGTCTAGCCGAAGAAGTGACTCGGATGGTCCATGGGGACCGCGGGCTGCGGATTGCGGAGGAGGCGAGTCGGGTGTTGTTTGGCGGCTCGATCGAGGGGATGAGTGCGGAGGATCTTTTGGCGATTTTTGCCCATGTTCCCTCGGCGGTTATCTGTCGGGAGGAAGCGATTGGATCCACCGTAACGGAGCTGGCCGTGCGGGCGGGACTTGGCCGGACGAAGGGGGAGGTTCGGCGACTGGCCCAGGGCGGTGGCTTGTATTGGAATGGGCGCCGTATGACCGAACCGGAGAGGCATTTGGGGGTGGGGGACTTTATCGAGGGGCGTGTGGCGGTGTTGCGGGCCGGGAAGAAGCAGTTCCATCTCATCCGGCTGGATGGGTGAGGGATCAGCGGAGCACAGGATGAACATGGCGGTCATTGGAACGGGGCTAATCGGCGGCTCGCTTGCGCTTGATCTGCGATCGAACGGTTTCACCCGGCGGTTGATCGGCGTGGAACGGAATCCGGAACATGCCGAGGAAGCGCTTCGGTTGGGGCTCGTGGATGTCGTGTGTTCTCTCGAGGAGGCCGTTTCGGCCGCTTCCCTCATTGTGGTGGCGGTACCGGTCGATGAAGCGACGCGTTTGCTCCCTCTTTTGCTTGATCGGGTGGGGGGAGGGCACACGGTTACGGATGTATGTTCCACCAAGCGTGCCTTGCGTGACGCGGTGGCGAATCATCCCCGCCGGGATCGGTATGTGGCGGGGCATCCGATGGCGGGAACAGAATATTCGGGGCCTGCAGCGGCCCGGCCGGGGCTTTTTGCCGGCCGCATTGGGATTCTGTGCGATACGGCTTTCAGTGCGCCGGATGCCGTCCGGCTCGTCGAAGCGATGTATGCCGCGTTAGGGATGAATCTGGTGTTGATGGACTCGGATCGGCATGATCTGCACACCGCTTATGTTTCCCATCTCTCCCATGTGGTCTCCTACGCGTTGGCCCTGACGGTTCTTGATAAGGAACGCGATGAACGGCAAATCTTCAATCTAGCGGGAGGAGGTTTTGCCTCGACGGCCCGGCTGGCCAAGAGCAGTCCGGCCATGTGGACTCCGATTTTTCAACATAACGCAGATCATCTTATGGAAGCGATTGATGCGTTTCAGGAGCGGCTAACGAGTTTTCGAGCGGCCGTTGCTCGGGGGGATGCTTCGGCACTGAAGTCCCTGATCGATCGGGCAAATGAGATTCGACGGATTTTGGATCGGTCGTAGGTTCGCCAGAGGACGGGGGTTGCGCTTGGCGTTGGCGATCGGATGTGTTAGACTTAAAACATGGTTCTGGTCAACTGCCTATTGTGGGTGTGCTGTGTCGTGGGGAACGCTTTGGGGGTATCCCGTTCATGGGAAGACACGGGAGTTACCCGCTACGGGGTGATTCTTGAGCGGGCCCCCTTTGGCCGGGTTCCGGCTCTACTCTCCGACCAAGCGGTTCCGGCGGCCCCTGGGGATTCCTTCGCGACGTATATCCGTCTTACCGCGATGATTCGTGGGGAGGATGGGGTGGTGCGGGTAGGCTTTGTCAACACCCGGGAAAAGGATCAGACGTTCCTCTTAGCGGTGGGCGAACAGGTAGGGGATTTCAACGTGCTGGAGGCGGATATTGAAAACGAACTGGTCCGCGTCCAAAAAGGGAACGAAGTGCAATGGCTTTCCTTGCGGAGTGTTGGACCGGCGCAGCCGCCTCCTGGGTGGACGGATCAAGGAACTTCGGTCCTTTCTTTTGCGGCTCCCGCTGTTCCGGTTCCTCCGTCGCCGTCTGCTGGGGCGGCGGGGGATCGGCGGCAATCCCGTTACGCGGCCATCCGGCGCGCTCAGATCGAACGGGAACGGGAGCAAGAGGAGCGTCGACGGCAGGCACAACTTGCGGCGGCTGTTCGTCCGCCGCCGCCCGACGGCGAAGAAGAAGAGGACGAAGCGGAAGCGGAAACTCTTGCCCTCACGATTGCTCGGGTGAATCAGGAACAGACCGACGACGAGGAGGCGGAGGATGAGGAGGGAATCCTCGTTTCGGTGCCGCCTCCGGGCGACGGCGAAGAGGACGACGATTTGGAAGAGGAAGATGAGGAGATTGCGTTGCGGGAAGCGGAGATCCAAGCCCATCTTCAGAGGTATCAGATGGAGTTGATTCGGCAGGGGCTTCCGCCGCTGCCCGTTCGATTGACGCCTGAAAACGACGCGGCGCTCGTTCGGGAAGGGGTCCTGCCACCGCTGCCGGAGGAGGATGGGGAGGAGGACCTTGGCGGCGACCAGGGCGAACCTTGACGATGAAGGGGGCGGTTGTTCTTCTTTCGGGCGGAGTGGATTCCACGGTTTTGCTTCACTGGATGCGCCGACGATTGGGTTCAGAAGCGGAGCTACGGGCGCTTTCTTTTGATTACGGACAACGGCACGCTTACGAACTGGAAATGGCACGGGTCCAAGCGAAGCGAGCGGGGGTTCGCGAACATCGGGTGGTTCCCTTTCGATTCTTTGCGGATTTGATTGCGGGGGCGTCGGCACTAACCGATGTTCGCTCAGTTGTTCCGGATGGGCGGACATTGTCCCAGGAAGAGCGGAATCAACCGCCCACCTACGTGCCGAATCGGAACATGGTGCTTCTTTCTGTGGCGGCGGCGTATGCCGAGGCGGTTGGACTTCCTGTCGTGAGCTATGGGGCGCACCAGTCGGATGCCTATGGTTACTGGGACTGCACGGGGGATTTTGTTCGGGCCATCAACGTGGTATTGGCCCAGAATCGGAGGAAACCCGTGAGCATTGACGCGCCGTTTGTGGAATGGAATAAAACGGCGATTATTTGCGTGGGGATGGAATTAAACGTCGATTTTTCTGCCACATGGTCGTGTTATCGGGGAATACCTCCCGCATGCGGGGTTTGTTCCACATGCAGGGAGCGGCGGCGTGCCTTTAAAGAGGCGGGTGTACCCGATCCTCTGGAAACCGCAATGAATGGAACCTGAACGGTGGTGGCCAGAGTCGGAATCGAACCGACGACACACGGATTTTCAGTCCGTTGCTCTACCAACTGAGCTATCTGGCCGGGGTCTGACCGAAAACGCTGTTCTTATACGCAAAAGGGTTGTTGCTGTCAACCGAAAAGCGTTGTGGAAAAAGGTTCGACTCGCCGATGGATCTTGATAGGATAAGCGGCCGTATGAACTGCGGGAAATGCGAGGGTTATTTATGAGGCGACAGCGGGCTAACGCCGTTCTCGGGCGGCCTTCCGCTTATGCTGCGGCGGGGGTGGATATTGACGAGAAGATGGCCGGCATCGAGGCGATCAAGAAATGGGTCAGAAGAACGGTCACTCCTGGCGTGTTGAGCGGCATTGGTCCGTTTGGCGGCATGTTTCGATCCCCTGGCCGTGAACACATTCTGGTGGCCAGCACGGACGGTGTTGGAACCAAGATCAAGGTGGCGGTGATGGCGGGTCGGCATGATACGGTAGGGCAGGATCTGGTGAATCATTGTGTGAACGACATTCTCGCGCAGGGAGCGGAACCCCTTTTCTTTCTGGATTACATTGGAACCTCCAAAGTGGACCGGCGCGTCATGGAAGCGATCGTTCGGGGGTTGTGTTTGGCGTGCCGCCAAAATGGTTGCGCGTTGTTGGGAGGCGAGACGGCGGAGATGCCGGGCGTCTATCCATCCGGCGAATACGACTTGGTGGGAACCATTGTAGGGTCGGTTCCGCGGCGAGAGTTGATTACCGGGGCCTCGATTCGGGCAGGGGATCGGCTTCTTGGGCTTGCCTCATCGGGTTTGCACACCAACGGATATTCTCTGGCCCGGAAAATTGTTTTTGAGCAGGCAGGGCTGAAGCTAAGGGACCGGCTGCCCGGAACGCGCCAGACGGTTCAGTCTGCTCTGCTTGCGGTTCACCGGAGTTATCTGCGGGCGATTCGATTTTTGCGAAGGCGTATCAAGATACAGGGAATCGCCCACATCACCGGCGGGGGGTTTCCGGACAACATTTTGCGGATTCTTCCGGGCGATACGGATGCCGTTGTGGATCGGGCGCTTTGGCAGCCGCCGAATTTGTTCCGGTTCCTCATGGAAGCGGGCGGGATAGACCGAGAGGAGATGTATCGGGTATTCAACATGGGCATTGGCCTTGTGGTGGTGGTGCGGTCTTCGGACGTGGAGGTGGCGTTGCCGACTCTTCGTGCGGCGGGTTTTCCTTCTGTCGTTATTGGGCAAGTGGTCAAGGGATCGGGACGCGTTCGACTTGAATCCTGAATAGGCGTGACGGACGGCTTCGGGTGTTCTGCACACGGGAGAACCGGTTTTTGTCGCGGCCTACTCTATCCCGAACATTGCGATCCATCCTATACAGTGGAGAGGTTCAGAGGGTTCGGTCCCGAGATGTTTCCGCGATTTATGGAACGAAGAGACGGAAGGGCCGGAGGTTCGCCTTTCCCCGCGTGGAGTTCGGAACTGCATTAGGCGGGGGTTGTGGGAAAGACCCAGAGGCGCACGGGCCGCACGCAAACCGTGGTCCCGGGAGTAGGGGGGGCGAAAGGACCTGGGATTGTAGGCCATTCGGCGTGCAGGCGGATATGACTGTTCGGAAGGTGGAGGCGCAGCCGTAGCCGGGGTCCGACGGTCTGAAGGGACTCGACACAAGCGGTGAGGGCGTTTTCTTGGGGTTTGGCGGGCAAGAGGTCCCATGGGCGCACGTGAGCGAGGGTCCAGCCTTCGGCCTGGCGTTGGCTAGGGAAGGGGTCACCCGCGATCCATACGCCGTTTCGGCGAATCGCAGGAATCAGAGAGAACCCGCCCAGGAAGCGGAAGACGAAAGGCGATACCGGTTGGGTCCACAATTCCTGCGGAGTCCCCATTTGGACGATGCGTCCTTGGTGCAAAAGGATGATTTGATCGGCGATTTCGCAGGCTTCTTCCACATCATGCGTGACGAAGAGGCTGGTGATGCCGGCGGCGTCGTGCAAGCGGCGGAGTTCCCGGCGAAGTTCTTTTCGTACGGTGGAATCGAGCGCTCCGAACGGTTCGTCGAGCATTAGGATACGGGGTTCGACGGCGAGGGCTCTCGCAAGGGCGGCGCGTTGTCGCTGGCCGCCGGAGAGTTCGTCGGGGTACCGATCGGCAAGCCAGTCGAGGTGAACGAGGCGGAGAAGGGCATGGACCCGTCGCTGGATTTCGGTGGGGTGTGGGCGTAGGGTGGCGGGTTTGACTTCCAGGCCGAAGGCGATGTTTTCGGAGATGGTCATATGGCGGAAGAGCGCATAATGTTGAAAGACAAAGCCGATCCCCCGTTGTCGGGTCTGGAGTCTTCGGATATCTTCTCCGTCGAAACGCACTTCGCCATGGTCAGGGGTTTCCAGGCCGGCCAGCACGCGAAGCAGAGTGGTTTTGCCGGAACCGGAAGGCCCCAACAATGCCACGAGGGGATTTCCGTTCAGCGTGAAGGAAATTTGATCCAGGGCAAGGTGCTGGCCGAAGCGTTTGGAGACGTGGAGAACTTCCAATTTCATAGGGGATTCTTTCGGCAAGTCAGGGCAGCCGTGCGTCGTTGAGAGAGGCGTAGAAGCGTGGTTTTGGCGGTTAGCGTGAGAAGCGCTGTCAAGGTGAGGAGGGAAGCGACCGCAAACGCATCCCGCAGGCGGTATTCGTTATAGAACATTTCCACGAGAAGCGGCAGGGTGATCGTGTGGCCGCGGATATGCCCCGAGACGACCGACACCGCACCGAATTCGCCCAGGGAGCGGGCTGTTGAGAGAATCAGCCCGTGCAGGAGGGCCCATTTGGCATTGGGGAGGGTGATGCGGCGGAGGATGCAGAGAAAGCCGGCACCGGAAAGGGCGGCGGCTTCTTCCTCTTCGGTTCCCTGGATGGCCATAACAGGGATCAATTCGCGGGCGACGTAAGGGAAGGTCACGAAAAGCACTGCGAGCAGCATGCCGGGAAATGCGAAGAGGATGGTTCCGTGGCGTCCGAGGGGGCTGTGGGGGCCCCATGTTAGGACCAGCGCCATGCCGATTACGACCGGGGAGACGGCGAGGGGGAGGTCGAGTAGGGAATGCAGGAACGATTCGCCGGGAATCTGGAATTTGGAGAGGCACCAAGCGGCGCTGATTCCGAAAAGGGCTCCGAGCGGAACGGCGCACAGCGTCAGAAGAACGGAAAGGCGAAGGGCTTGGCGTGTTTCCTCATCTCGAATTGCTCGGAACCAAGGGGTGAAGCCGTCTCGAAAAGCTTCGATCAGGACGGCTGCGAGCGGGAGCAAAAGGAGAACCGACACGAGGAAGAAGGTGAGGGCGATGAGGAGGCGACGGACGGCAGGGGGTTCGGTCATAAGGAACGAAGGGTTCGGAGACGGTGGATCGCCATAAGAATCAGGAAGGAAGGGATCAAGAGGATGACGGCCAAGGCGAGGGCGCCGGTATAGTCATATTGTTCGAGGCGAGTGACGATCAGGAGAGGGGCGATTTCGGTTTTGAATGGCATATTGCCGGCGATAAAAATGATGGAGCCGTATTCACCCAGTGAGCGGGCAAGGGAAAGGCCGAAGGCGGTGGCAAGGGCGGGGCGGAGGGGGGGAAAAAGGACTCTACGAAATGTGGTCCAAGGGGGAGAACCGAGCAGAATGGCGGCTTCTTCCATTTCCCGTGGAATTTCCTCAATGACGGGCTGGAGTGTTCGGACGGCGAATGGAAAGGAAACGAAGATCATGGCGAGGAGGATACCCGGCGGAGCGTAAGCCACGCGGATTCCGAACGGAGCCAGTAACCGCCCGATCATGCCTTGGGGCGCGTAGAGTGCGGTGAGGGCGAGTCCGGCCACCGCCGTGGGGAGAGCAAATGGCAGATCGATGAAGGCGTCCAGGATTCGGCGGCCGAAGAAGGGGATTCGGGCGAGGGTCCAGGCCGTCACTCCTCCGACGAGCGTACAGAGAAACGCTGCGAGTGTTGAGAGCCCGAAACTGAGTCGGCATGCGGCAAGGAGGCGGGGTGATTGCAGTTCATGGAGGAATTGGGCGAGGGGGATCCGGAAAGCCATTATGGCCATGGTGCTCAGAGGGAGCAGGACGACGACGGCTTGATAGAGCAGAGCCCAGGTGAGGGCGGGGCGGAAGCCTGGGATAACCGATTGGGATGGGGGATTGGGGCGCATAGCTTTATTTTCGCGTAAAAATCCGGTCGAAGAGAGCGCCTTCGGCGAAATGCTGGGAATGAACGGTGGACCAGCCCCCGAGATTTTGAATGGAAACGAGCGTTAGGGGGGGGAATCGATCGGTGTAGCGGGCCATTACGTTAGGGGATCGAGGACGGTAGAAGTGGCGGGCGGCGAGTTCCTGGCCTTCTTCCGAATAAAGGAAGTTAAGATAGGCGGTTGCCACATCGCGCGTCTTTCGACGGTTTGCCACGGCCTCTACGATAGCGACAGGGGGTTCGGCCAGGATGCTAAGGGACGGATGGACAATGGAGCAGGCATTGTTGTTTTCTTTGAGGGCGAGCCAAGCTTCGTTTTCCCATGAGACGAGAACATCGCCGATTTGGCGTTGCGTGAAGGTGATGGTGGCGCTGCGAGCGCCGGAATCCAGTACGGGGACATTTTGGAACAGGCGTTGGAGGAAGGCTTCTGCGCGGCTGAGATCGTGGGTGGATTGCATGGCGTATGCCCATGCCGCGAGGTAGGCCCATCGAGCGGCGCCGCTGGTTTTGGGGTTGGGGATGATGACGGAGACGCCGGGGCGGATGAGGTCATGCCAATCGGAGATGTTTTTGGGGTTTCCTTTCCGGACGAGAAAGACGATGGTGGAGAAGTAGGGGCAGGCGTGGTAGGGGAATTGGTCCGACCAGTTGGTGTTGACAAGGCCGGCGCGGGCAAGAGCGTCCAGGTCATGGCCGAGAGCGAGTGTAACGACGTCGGCCGGCAGACCGTCGAGGACAGCGCGCGCTTGTTTGCCGGATCCGCCATGGGACATTCGGATTCGGATTTGTTGTCCAGTTGAGTCTTTCCAATGGCGGACGAAGGCGGCGTTGAATTCCGCGTAGAATTCGCGAGTGGGATCGTAGGATACATTGAGGAGTTCGAGAGTTTCGGCTGTAGTTGAGAGTGCGACTCCCAGGAGGAGGCATGCGCGGCTTATCCAACGTGTTCTCATCGTCTTTTCCTTCATATCAATCATATCATTATCCCGATCGTACTAGTCATATAGTACTGCTAAAAAAAATCACAAAACATCGGCGAGGGTAGTGGTTTCCATTTTATTGGCGATCCAATCGCGGATTTCTCGGAACAGGGCCAACAGTTTCTTTTCTCGTTCCACAGGCGTGGAGTCATAAAAATAGATACTGACAGACTCGGTAGGAGCAAGAGCGCCATCGAAGAGCCGGATGATGTTAGCGAGTGGGATTTGATCTGGGGGACGGATGAGTTGGAATCCGCCTTGTTTGCCTTTTGCGGACTTGAGGTAATGTTGACGGGTCAGGATCAAGAGGATCTGTTCGAGGAAGCGGGGAGGGATTCCTTGGGCCGTGGCGATCTGCTGGACGGGGATCCATCCTTCACCCTGATGCCGGGCGAGGTAAATCAACGCCAGCAACGCATATTCACTTTTTGCCGTAAGCTTCACAATGAAATATCACTAAAACGATCGAATATATGACATAATTGGGAGAACAAGTCAATCTTTTTGAAAAGTTTTTATCGGTTATGAGGGTACGACGGTCCCATATAACTGAACCGGGTGTTTCCCTACGGAAATTTGTGAGCAAAACGATGGATCCGGTCGTTCCGGCACGGAGTGCCGTAACGAGTGTTTATCGTGGACGGCGCGAGCCCCCAGGGGCTATCATTAACGCCAATTGGAGCGTTGAGACCTTATGGAAGTCCTTTGGCTAAACCGAACCGAAATGGCCGATCCCGTTTGCGGGTTTTTGGTCCGATGGGGACGGTTTACAGCGATCTGTTATCGAACCCTGCCCGAATATCGTGCTTTGCTGGATCAACCCACTGAAACGTCTGCCCCGGTGTTTCGAAAGATCGCGTTAGGCTGTCTTCGGAGCGGGCATTATTCAGGATGCCGCCATTTGCATTTTGAGTTCAGCCTCACCGGTATTTCCCGATCTTGCACCCACCAGCTGGTTCGGCACGAACGGTTTGCGCCCATCAATCAACAATCGAGCCGCTATGTGAATTTAGCCAATGCCGATTTTGTGTTGCCGCCTGCGATTGCGGAAGTTCAGGAAGCGGCCGCGGCCTATGAGGCGGCGCTCGAGCAGTCCCGGCGGGCCTATGGTGAGGTTCGCCGCGCCTTGGAAAAAACGGGTTTGAAAGGGGAGCCGGTGAATGAAGCGGCGCGGATGGTTCTGCCGCAGGCGCTGATGACCGGGCTCAACCTGGCGCCCACGTTTGAAGCGTTGGTCAACATGAGTCGGAAGCGCTTGTGTGTGCGGGCGGAGTGGGAAATCCGCGAAGCCATCGGCCGCATGACGGCTCTGGTCGCTGAAGCGATTCCGGAACTGGGGCGCCATTTCGGTCCGCCCTGTCGGTTTGGCGAATGCAAGGAAATCCGCCCATGCTCGCGGTGAAGGCATTCGGTTGCCGTATTTCGGCACTGATTCTGAGTGGGGGAATCGGAACAACCGTTGGTGCGGATTTCGTTTTTCCCCTTGATGTTCCGGCGGGAATTCCACCCGTTTCCGTTGCGCTGCCACTCGATGAGTCTGAACCTGGATGGACTCCGCTGGCTTTCGTCTTTTCTCGTTCGCCGTCGGTTGGCTCTTCGAACGAAGGGGGAACTGAGTCCGTGGTTTGGCTCGAAGGGAGCCGCTGGATTTCCCGTGGTGTTGAAGCGGGCGCTCTTGTTTTGACGACGGGGAGCCAGCGTCTTCTCATTCCTTCGCGTCCAGAGATCGAGTTTGGCGCATCGGGGGATTCGGGACCGCGGCCGTTTACTGTATCGGCCTGGGTTTGGATGGAAGATGCGACGCATTTTACGATTGCCGAAAAGGGGGATGGCCAGGAGTGGCTATTCGGATTCGATCGGGAGGATCGGCTGTTGTTTTCGATGGGGCGTGACGATCGGATTCGAATTTGGAGGACGCAGGAGCCGTTAACGAACGATGAACGCGCCTGGCGGCACTATGCCGCCGTGGTGCATTCGACGGGTCCCGATCCGAGGGTCGAACTATTCCGCGGGGGTGAAGCGCTTCCTGTTCGATATGAGCCTGGGACCAACCGGTTCGAGGGGCTGCGTGCCACGGGCGCTCCATTGGCGGTTGGTTCCGGCTCCAATCTCCGGCTTCGGACTCGGGGAGCGCTTGGGGGGTTTCGGTTGGTCGAAGGGGTGGTGTCACCGGAAAGGATTCGCGCTGAAGTGGAGAAAGGAACCAACGCGTTGGAGGAGGATCGGTTTGCCACCATCGCCCCTGAGGTGACCTTTCCAGGGCAGTGCGATGTGGAATTGTGGTCTTGGCGTCCTTGGGCCGACTATGACGCCTTGCGGTTTGAAGTGGAGTTGCCGGCCGATGCGCCGACCAATGTGGAAGCGCTTGTTTATGTGAAGGACTGGAACCATTACTGGTATCAGACGTTGGTTCCCGGTTATTTGGCCGCGGGAACGGGGACGCCGGCGGTCGTTTCCCTTGCACCGGAGGCCGAGAGCTGGGTGTCGGTGGGGCATCACATGGGTTGGCACTATCGGGTTTTGTTACGACCGAGGACTGTGGGGCTCAGGATTTTTTGCAAAGAGGGGGAATGGACAGGGCAGGTAGCGATTGTCCGCCCGTCGGCTCGACTGCGATTTCCGATTGCGTCTCCGCCGGTCATTCGGGACGTTCGACCGGCCCAGATTCGGGTCCCCTGCTATGAGAAGTTTGAGGTTTCCTTTCGGATTTCGGATCGTTATTTGGACCCGTTCGATTCCAATCAGGTGCATGTTACGGCACGCTTTTTAGCACCCGGGGGCAGTGAGACGACGGTGGAAGGGTTTTACGATCAATCATTTTTTCGCGAAGTTACCCCTGCGGGCGAACGGATTATTCCGCAAGGAAAGCCGATTTGGCGGGTCCGTTATGCGCCGTGGGAGCCTGGGGTTTACCGTTATGTTCTGCGGGTTCGGGATCCGGCGGGAGAGACGGAGTGGGGGCCGGGGCGGTTTACGGCGGAGCCGTCGGTCTTGCCCGGTTTCATCCGTGTTTCGCCGCGAGATCCCCGTCATTTCGAATTCAGCACCGGCGAATTTTTCTATCCGATTGGGCACAACATTCGTTCGACGTTTGACACTCGGCATGACGGTGCGTTTCCATGGCGGCAGCGGTTCGAGGAGGGAACTTCCGCTTTTGGCCGCTATTTCAGAGCGCTGGGTGGTCAGGGGGGCAATTTGGTCGAGATTTGGATGGCGCCCTGGTCTTTGGGACTCGAATGGAACGAGGCGTGGAGCGGCTATGGGGGGATTGGGCAGTACAATCTTCGGAACGCGTGGGAGATGGACGAAGTGCTGGCGGAAGCGGCGCGCAATCATCTTTACGTCAATTTGGTCATCCATAACCATGGCAAATACAGTCTGTTTTCCGACAACGAGTTTGTGTGGAATCCGTTCAATGTGGACAATGGGGGTTATTTGAAATCGCCGAACGATTTCTTTACCCATCCGCAGGCGATCGAAGACTTCCGGAAGTTGATGCGCTATATCATTGCGCGGTGGGGGTATAGCCGCTGGATTTTCGCTTGGCAGTTATGGAGCGAGGTGGATTTGGTTGGCGAAGCGCACGGGTTTTACCGACGTCCCGAGGTGGTGGAATGGCATCGGCAGATGGGCCATGAGGTTAAGGGTTTGGATCCGAACGATCACCTGGTGAGCACGCACGTCTGCGGCGATTACACCCATCAAAATCCGGCGATTATCGGTTTGCCGGAAATGGATTTGGCGCCGGTGGATGCCTATCATGGGAGTCGGGATCCCCTTGAGATTGTCCGGCTGATGAAAGCGACGGCGCAGTTCAACAATCCGTTCAAGAAGCCGGTATTAATTACCGAATTTGGCGGCGCATGGAATGCAGCCGACCGCCGTCATTTGGAGGCAACGTTTCATGCCGGCCTCTGGTCTTCCGTTGGGATTCCGCTGGGTGGGGCTCCCTTGTTTTGGTGGTGGATGCTGATTGAGGAACGGAATTTGTATCCTACTTTTGGGGCCTTGGCACGGTTTATGAAAGGGGAAGATCGCCGCGATCCTACCCTTGTGCAGATGGATCCCATTTTCTTAAGGGAAGGCAAGCCGGTCGCATCACTGATTTGGTCCTGCATGGCCAACTCCACCCGCGCGCTGGGTTGGGTCGCGATTGGGGCTGATTTTCAGAACCGCGATCCGGTGACGTTTTCGCACGAGGAAGGGATTGTCATGACGTTGGAGCGGATGGACAACGGCCGCTACGTTGTAGAGATCTGGAATACGGTTGCGGGCCGGGCGCAAGAGCGGTTGGAAGTCGAAGCTCGCGAGAGGCGTTTGACGGTTCTCCTTCCGCCGTTTTCTCGGGATTTTGCCTTCAAGGTTCGGCGCGTTTCGGATTGAGCTTGAGCGTCTCAGGGGGTGGAGAAGAGCGACTCCAAAAGGCGCAGACTTTCATCGACGAGGAGTTGGCCCCCTTCGGGACCCACTGGAGCGACGGCGGGGTGGGCGCTATAGTGGCCTCCGGCGATTGCGCGTGGGGTAGGGAGGTAGAATCCTTGACCGGCGATTTGGGCGACAATGGTATGAGTCGCGGGGCTTCGAGCTTTGATTTGGAACCCATAGTCGAGGAACAGCTCGAAGGGGTTGGTCACGAGGGCCGAATCTCCGATGCGTAAGGCATGGATTTCGGCTGGTTCAGGCGGCAGCGGCATGGAGCGGTCGAAGGCGTCCACGACGGCTTGGAGGCGAACGGGCCACCACAGGTTCGGCGATTGGCCTCTTTGGAGAGCTGCGATGCGTTCTTGTTCGGCCCAGTCCCGTTCTTCTCGGCTGACCGATCGTGGTGGAAGGATAAGACGCTGGCTTTTGTGAGCAAAACAAGGATCTTCCGGCATGGGGTGCGTACAGAGGAGGGCACGGGATACGGCGTCGCCGACGCGGGCCGCGATTTCCTCTCGTTCCGTTAATCCGCGCCGTCGGCGCATTTCCGCTTCCTCACGCCCGTAGAGCAGGAAGTGGGGAGACTGATCGCCGGCGGGTCCGCACAGGGGTACCACGACCAGATGGCGGCCGAATCGGCGGCGAAGGTCGAGTCGGATTTCATGCCAAAAATCGGCGCTGAAATGGGAGATGCCTTCATCCACTTGTGCAGGGCATGGGATGCAGAGGACGATGGTGTTCAAGAGGCCGTTCGGCTTCCAGAAAAACAGCATATCGAGGGAGTGGTCTTCGCAGCCTTCGATGGCGCGGAAGTCGGGGCGGTTGGTCTTTCCGTACATGATGGATCGGCCGTCGGCATAGACCGCACGGCGGTTATGGCCGACGACCGCATGGCCGAACGCATGGTTAGATCGGTGGGGTTCGCGTCGGTTCCAGGACTCGAAGGCCGCGTCGGCCGCGTGGCGGATTGTCCATACGAGTCCTTCCTGGGCGGTCATGACATCGCCGCCGGGATGGGGATAAAAGTGATCTTCGATGACCAGGGCTTCGTGTGTATGGGTGCCGGCCATGAGGATTTGATCCGATGGAACGTCCGGGAGGCGTTCCTTCAATAGGGAACGCACTCCGTTCCAGAGGGAATCGGGAATCATGGGAAGGTCGCAAGAGAGGAGGATCAGGCGTTGTTCGGGGGCGGATCCCCCTTCGAGGGCGAGGGCGGTGATCAGCAGCGGGTCATGTGCGTCGCGAGCGATTCGCACATGCATTTGGCCTTGCAGCATGGCCGGCCGTTGCGGAGTGAAATCCCGAATTGCGACGCCAACTTTCAACATAGAATCCCTTTCGAGAAAGGAGAAACAGGGAATGAAATTGGTTAGGGAACGGAGACTTCGATGCGATAGAACCGTTGGCTTACAGACAAGCCGAAGTCCTGGAAATTGATTTCTCCGCCCCAACTGCGAAGGGGTCCTGCGCCCGGAATGGGGAACCATTCGCCACGGGAGAGGTTATCGCAGCCGAGAAGACGATACATGCGAATGGGGGAAGACCAGAAGAGGGTGATGGTAGGGGGGGGACCTGCGGTGATTTGATGGATTCGAAAGAGGTCGTTGGGGTCGTCGGGATCGGTATCGGCGATGTTTTCCTGAAGGAGGGTTGTTCCCTTGGCGGGTACCGGCCGTTGATCCACATCACCCCAGCCTTCCCCTGGGGCGGGGAAGATGCCGCGTGCGGCGTACCAATCGAGTTCCGCACCGTTGGGGCTGAGAAATGAGGCGCGCAGGGTGAGATCGGCGGCGACATTCGTATCCGTTCGGTCGGGGGTGTTCCATCCGTCGCTCCATGCATGGAAGATGGCGCCCCAATCGGTGGCATAAGCAAGGACGGGGTCGCCGCTGTGGCCATGGGAAACGAGTTGGGTGGCATTTCCCCAAATCGCACCGCCGGTGCCGGCCTCGTAGACCAGGCGATGGCCGACCTCGAAGGTGTGCTCGCTTGCCAGGTATTTCATCATGTCGTAGGGGATATTGTCGGGATTGGGAAGATTCAGGAGGTCGTTCCAGAACGCGACGGTTGCTCCATGCATGCCGGGGGGTAGCTGCACGGGTCCCCAGGAAACTTCATTGGTCGATAGAAGGGCGCTGTTACCGCCTAGACGCGCATAAATACCGGTGACGGAGGGGTCGGATACTGGGGCCCATGATAGAGAGACGGTTTTGGTGGTTAGGATGCCCGATGCGGGCGCGAGGATTTCGGGGAATTGTTCAGGGGGTTGGAGGGGTGTCTGCGCCTGGGGGTGGAGGAGGAGAAACGGGGTACAGATCGCGTTGTTGCTGTTGACCCAGAACGAAATCACGTTGAGGCCGTCCAACATGTTCAGGTCGGAGAGGTTTGTGCTTCCCCCTTGCGCGAAGAGTTGGGTTCCCATTTCGGATTGCCACCAGATCGCGTGGAGCCAGGTCTCATCGCCCGTGGGAGTTTCCAGGCGGATGGTTTCATAGAGGGGGTCGCCATCGAGGGGTTGGATGGGGCGGTCGAAGTCCAAGATGACATCGAACAGGCATTGGGTTTCGTTTATCGCGCCGGCGCGAAAGGTGGCGTGAAGGAGGGGTTGGAGGGGCTCCCGGTCTGGGTGGGTCGAGAACATGAGCCAGCTTCCCTTAGCCCGGGCGAAGAAGAAAGAGGCTTGATCGGCATTGGTTCCTTCCGCGACATTTCCGAAATAGACGCCGCCTTGAAACAAGTGATTGGAGGAGAGGTTTGTGAAGGTATAGTTGGTGGTTGAAGGAGGCACAAAGAAGAATTGTTCGCCGGAGGGGTCCAGGAGGTCGTCGAGTTCAATGGCGATGACCATAAAATCGTTCGTTTCCGGCGAAGTCCATTGTATGAGGGCATTGGTGGCGATCATATCCGATTGGCCGTAGAAGGGTGCTTGAATCTGCGGAGCGGCCGTAGGCATGATGAGGGTGGCAGGAACTTGGACAACGGTTGCGGTTATGACGCCGTTTCGTCCGATTTCGAACAGATATTCGCCTGGGGGAAAGAGCGCATTCAATTCTTCATGGGTGGAAACAGCAACACTATAACTGAAAAGCCCGTTTTCTTCTTCTTCTTCCAATTCGAACCATTCATTTGAAGGGGTTCGAAGGCGAGCGGATTCCAGCCATGGAGCCTCTGCTTCGATTTCGAACTGGCATCCAAGATGTTTTCCGGCCCGGAACGCTGAAACGCCGATCAGGCTGAGTTGCAGGCCGTTCAAATCTTCGGCGGCGGCGGGATACGGAAGAGCAAGAGCGGCCATCAGGGTACCGAGCGCCAGCGGGGAAAGGGTACCCATGAGAAGATGGAAGGATTGTTTTCGGAAGTTTATGGAGGAGTTCATGGTGGCGACCTCCAAGTCGGCTTTAAATGGTGTGACGTTTGCGATTATATGTCAAGCTTGACAGAGGCGGTTGAGTCCCTAGAATTTTCACATGATTTCCTTAACCAGTCAGGAACGATATCGGCGCATGTTTCTTCATCAGGAAGCCGACCGCATTCCGGTCACCGATCACCCATGGGGAGCCACGGTTGAGCGATGGCAGCGTGAGGGGATGCCGAAAGACGTTTCCTATGTAGATTTTTTTGATCTCGACCGAACGGGTTGGATTGCCACGGACAACTCCCCACGGTATCCGGTGAAGGTGTTAGAGGAAACCGACGAGTATTCCATTTATACCTCTGTGTGGGGCGTCACGATGAAACAATGGAAACATGCGGCCTCGACGCCCGAATTTCTTGACTTTACGATTCGGGACCCGGATTCGTGGCGAAAGGCAAAGGAGCGGATGACGCCTAGTCGGGAACGGATCGATTGGCCGAATTTGAAGAAGAATTATCCGCGCTGGAAAAAGGAAGGGTTTTGGATTCAGGCGGGGCTTTGGTTTGGGTTTGACGTGACGCATTCCTGGGCAGTGGGGACGGAACGGATTCTTGTTGCACTTCTGGAAGACCCGGAGTGGTGCATGGACATGTTCCGGACGGAACTGGAGGTGGGGCTCGCTTTGCTGGAGATGGTGTGGGATGCGGGGTATCGATTCGATCAGATTGTGTGGCCGGATGATATGGGCTACAAACAACACCAATTCTTTTCCGTCGAGCTGTATCGAGCGATTCTCAAACCGTTTCATCAACGGGCGGTCGAATGGGCCCATGCCCATGGTATTTTTGCCGAATTACACTCCTGCGGAGACATTCGACCATTTGTGCCCGAGCTGGTCGAGATTGGGATGGATGGTCTGAACCCCTTGGAGGTCAAAGCGGGTGTGGATCCAATCGCTTTAAAGCGAGAGTATGGCGATCGGCTGTTGTTACATGGCGGAATTAATGCAGTCCTTTGGGATCAACCCGAGGCCATTCGCGCCGAAATGGAGCGCGTGATTCCCATTCTGAAGCAGGGAGGGGGCTATGTCTTTTCATCCGATCATTCCGTGCCCAGCAGTGTTAGCCTGAACGATTTTCGCCAAATTATTGAGTGGGCCAAAGAACTCGGACGCTATTCCTGAGACGGCGATGGGTTCTTACGGTTCTGGCCATAGCGGTTCCATTCGAATGGACCGGATGGTAACCAGGGATTGATGGCTGGGCGCTTGCCGTATTTCGAATCGATAGCCATCTATGGGACCGATCGGGACGGGGATGTCGAGCGAGAAATCGGTCCAATCTCGGCTTACCGGGGCATTTGTGATCAGAGGCTGGGGAGGCGTTTCCCATCCGGCAAGGAGGGGGGCTAATCGAGGGTCTTGTTCGATTAACTGTCGGACGAGTGGAAAGCGCCACTGGGAAGGTCGTTTGGGGTACAGTCCGATGGCCAGGGGAGACGGGGGGTTGGCCTTGAGGCGGATAGACAGGCGGTGGGCGACGCCGGGCACGTGATGGAAAAGGGAGATGGCGAGGGCGAGGTCGGGCTCCTTTTTGTTCTGCGTGGGGGGAAGACGCCAAACAGCGGCGGTTGTGTTGCCTTCCGATTCCCATCCAATTTCGCCCGGGACTGTGTCGCCGCATCCACGGTAAAAGCTTAGCATCGCTTCATCGAAACGCTCGAAGGGGAAGGCATTTAGCGATAAGGAGGTTGTGATCGGATAGGAAGCAAGCGCATTCGTTTCAAGAAGCAGGGGTGCGGTGGAGGTGGAGAACTGGTTTGCATCGGTGATCGTTCCCCAAACCACTAGAGGAAGACGTCGAGAGGGGATCGGAAGGATCGCTACGGCGGTTTGATTGGTCACGAGGGCAGGAAAGACAAATGCGGCCCGATGGGGCCATCCGAGCCAGGGGGTGTATTCGCCGTAGCTTGCGATGATTTGGGCATTGGTTACAGGGCGAACGCCGGTCCATTCAAAGGACGCGAGGATTTTTTCGTTTTCGAGGCGAAGGTGGATCGGTCCAGGGGCGTTGAACGGAGAGAGGGGAAGGGGAGCGATTGGGGTCGTGTCGAGGAAACGGATCAGGGTTTCATCCACGTGGGGGGGGAATCCATGCTGCCAGTGCGGCATGATGATGAGGCGTTTGTCGGGGCCGGCGGCTTCGAGGAAGGTGCGGGTGACGGCAGGGAAATGGAACCAGTGGTCGTTGAAAGCGATCCCCCAGATAAAGGGGATCGAGCGTTGGGCGAGGCGAAAGGCGGGGTCTATGGTGCGGTTCCAGACGGCCAACCCGTCGAGAGAATCCATGTGGAGAAACTGGGGAAGGCTGGTGCCTAGCGCATGGCGACCTCCTCCAAAAAAGGACATTCCGGCTTTGATGCGGGGGTCGGCCCCAGCGATTAGGGTGGCGAAAACGCCGCCGTAGGAGGCGCCGGCGACCGCCAAGCGATTGGGATCGGTCTCTGGCTGTTGCGCGAGAACCGTGATTCCACGGAGCTGATCGCGGGCGAGCAAAGTGAGATTCGCTTCGGCGGGATTTCGAGTGTTGAACGGGGCCGTAAAGGAGTTTCGGATCGGATGGGGCAATGTGATGGCGAGGCAGGTCCAGCCGTGTTGAGCAAAAATACCGGGAAAGTGGCGATTGGCGGCTGCCATTCCGCCCATACTCCAAAAAAGGCCAGGCCGTGGGGCATTCCCTTCGACGAAGGCAAAGATTCCCTGAATTCGTTCGGGTTTGCCGTCAACTCTTCGAGAGGTGAATTCGAGGGTGCGGAAAACGAGACCGTTTGTTCGGTCTTCCGAAAGCACAACGGTTTCCGTCGGTTCTTTCAGAATTGCATCCCAGTCGAATAACGGATCAAGGGGCATTTGGGCGTGCAAGAGCCCGACGAAGGCGGTGAAGAGGAGAGGGGTGACGAGGAAGCTCAGGGGATGGAAAGAACGCTTCATTCAGTCCTCTTGTTCTATTGGTCATCGTATTCCAAACGAAAGGTGCGCGGAGAGACTCCCACCCTTTGTTTGAAGCGGCGGGAGAAGGGGATGGATTGCAGAGGAAGAACGGGCCGCGTGGGATCCAAAGGTGGGATGTCCAGCCAGGCATTGAAGACGGGGCCGCCGAAGAAGAGGGCGAATTCGTCCCACCGTGTTCCGGGTAAGGGACCGTAGGCATGGGGGATGCCGGGAAAGAGAACCAGAAGGTCGCCAGCCACCATCGGGTAGGTTTTGTTGGAAAGATAGAGTCGGCCTTCTCCTTTCAGCATAAAGGTGAGGGAGAAACAGTCGAGTATCCGGCGGTAGGCAGGCGTTTCTTCCAGGCGGAGGGTCATGGCCCAACTGTTGCTGATTTGAAGGGCTCGGCTAACGTGATTCTGGCCGGGATGCCAGGGGTGATCGAAGAGCAACCAGTAAAGGCGAGGAGGAAGTTGCGGGCGTTGCGGCCGATGGCCTGTTTGGACAAAGAGCGAACCGCCCCACTTTTGATGGAGTGTTTGGAGATTTAGAGCAGAACCATCTTCCCTCATAAGAGCCATTGTATTATGGCAACGAGGTTTTCTCATTCGTCAAATGAAAAAACGCGAGGCGATACAATTATCAAAATAATATGCCGCATTCATTTCCTTCCGCCCATGTCCCCTGGGGTGGACCCATTGTCTGGACCAAAAAGCGCTTGGGATAAGATAGAGGGTTTTGGATCATCGGTTGTTGGTTTGACCTGATGGTCTCCTCTCTGCTCCGTCTCCCTCACCGCCCCCTGAGGGGTGGGGAGGGTGGGCGCCGTGGTCAGGCCGCCTCAGCCTGACAGACCTCCTGCGACGTTTGATACTCCAAGGCCTGATTGGGCCGCCGCGTGTTGTAGAACGCGAAGTACTGGCTCAGGCTT
>CALHRZ010000004.1 GCA_938038445.1 uncultured bacterium
GCGGTTTGGCACCTCGATGTCGGCTCATCGCATCCTGGGGCTGGAGAAGGTCCCAAGGGTTTGGCTGTTCGCCAATTAAAGCGGTACGCGAGCTGGGTTCAAAACGTCGTGAGACAGTTTGGTCCTTATCCACTGTGGGCGTAGGAGATTTGAGGAGAACAATCCTTAGTACGAGAGGACCAGGATTGACGTACCTCTGGTGTTCCAGTTGTCCCGCCTCGGGGCATCGCTGGGTAGCCATGTACGGAACGGATAAGCGCTGAAAGCATCTAAGTGCCAAGCCTCCTCCAAGATCAGATCTCCCTTCCCGCGCAAGCGGGACTAAAGGCCGGTCGAAGACTACGACCTCGATAGGCGGGACGTGGAAGCGCCGTGAGGCGTTAAGCCGACCCGTACTAATCGGCCGTGCGTTTTGACCATTTTTTTCGTTCGGATCCTCGCGCGATTTTTATCGCCTCTTGCTGGCCGATTTCCTTTTTTTCCCGGCGCCCATGGCGAGGAGGAAACACCCGTTCCCATCCCGAACACGGAAGTGAAGGGCCTCAGCGGCGATGGTACTGCAGGAGCGAGCCTGTGGGAGAGTAGCACGGTGCCGGGTTTTTTTATTTAACGCGCCCACCGTTCCCGCCGCCATCTCCCCGGTGTGGTGCCACAGACCGTCCGGAAGTGGCGGATCAGCGCGGTCTGATCTCCGAACCCGCATTCATACGCAATTTCCGCCCCGCTTTTCGATGTTTCCTCGAGCAACTCTTGCGCTCGCCGAATCCGGGCCCTCACGATATGTTCGAGGACCGTTCGCCCTGTGTAGACCCGCACCAACCGCGCAAGACGAAAAGGACTAATCCCAGCCGCCTTGGCCACATCCCTCAGCGAAATGGCATCCCCATACCGCCGCGCAATGAAATCCAACGCCCGATTGACCCGAGGATGTCCCCGCCGCCATCCCTCTCCGCTCAAGCCTTCCACATAATCGTCGAGCGCCTGAGTCAGAACCCTCGAAACCCCTTCGAAATCCCGGCTGCGAATCAAATCCCCCATCCGTTCATGATGCCGCTCCAGGAGCCCTTCCCGAGACGGATCGTCTTCCATGGCGGCCCGCGCCAGCACGCCCATCAATTCCACGGCCCGCGCCCGAAGGACACTCAGGGGGGGCGCGGTCAAGTACATGGCCGCCAGCCTCTCGTTCAAGACACGCCGCGCATTCTCCCGATCGCCCGCCTTTAAAAAGGACAACAGCAGCCGCTCACTTTCCCCCTCTTTCAATACCCCTCCCTCCACCATCTGTCGAAAACGCAGGTCCCTTCGCCGATTTTCCTCCAACAGCGGACATCGCCAACCCGTTCGCCGTTGGAGCCATTTCTCCGCCCTTTCCACCCGTTCTTGCCAATCCGCTTTTTCAACGTCCGGAACCCTCCGGATCGCCTCCTCCGTCCATCCGATCGTCTTCAGCCAGCGAACCGCTTCCTCCCCCCTTTCCCCTTTCTCCAAGACCTCCCCCAAAATCAATCCACCATGCAACACCCGGTCTGATTCCAGAGGAACAACCCCCCCAATCAATCCCGGAACCACTTCGTATACCGCCGCTCCCCCCCTCATCACGCTCGTATGAACCGCCAACGTTCGCGCCCTGCGAGCGGCTTCCAACTCTCCAAGGCGATCAACCCGCAATTCCCGGCTCTTTCCATCCGGCCCCCAAAAACGCGCCCCGATCCCTTTTTTCAACCCCACTTCCCGAACCAGATCTCGTAGTAATCGCTTGGAAAGAAATCGTTCCATCCCAACAAAATAGGGCAAGAAAAGACAAAATATCAACTATTTATCACTATTTCATGTTGCCAACTTTCGTCATTATTCCGCGAGGTTACCCAACAAAGGGAGTGGAACGGTATGAGTACGGTTGCGGATATCAAGGCAATGCTGATGAAGGGGAAGGCGAAAGACGTCGAAGCGCTGGTGACGAAGGCGCTTCAGGAAGGCGTTTCGCCCGCGGTCATTCTCAACGAAGGTCTTCTGGCTGGAATGGGAGAGATCGGCGAGAAGTTCAAGAAGAACGAAGTGTACGTGCCGGAAGTTCTCATTGCCGCCCGGGCCATGAAGGCCGGCATGGCCGTTCTTAAGCCCAAACTGCTCGAAGCCAAGGTTCAGCCGCGAGGCACGGTGGTCATCGGAACGGTGAAGGGCGACCTCCATGACATCGGCAAGAACCTCGTGGGGATGATGCTGGAAGGCGCCGGCTTCCAGGTCATAGACGCCGGCATCGACGTCCCACCGGAAAAATTTCTCGATCTGGCTCGAACTCACAACGCCCAACTGATCGGCTGCTCGGCTCTTCTTACCACGACCATGACCAACATGAAAGCCGTGGTGGACGCGGTAAAGAATTCCGATCTCAAGGGCAAGGTCAAGATCATGGTCGGCGGCGCTCCTGTCACCCAGGCCTTCTGCGACGAGATCGGAGCGGACGGCTATGCGCCCGATGCGGCCTCGGCGGCCGATCTTGCCAAGCGGCTTGTGGGAGTGGCCTGAATCGTTCGTTTAAAGACTCTTTCGCGGGAAAGCCTTCGAGGCTTTCCCGTTTTTTTTTGTTACGATGCCTAACGAACGGACCGGAGAGGGAAGATCTCCGCCTGGGGGGCAACAGACCGTTTCCCCGTCTCCGCATATTGCTCGATGCTCCGCGTTCCTCCTTGCCTTAAAAGCCGCGGGATTCAAGGGTTGAGGAGTGCTTGCGGCATGGCGCCGTTCCGTTTATCCTTATGGTGTTCAATTTTTCCGGAACCATGCGACCCGAATCGGCCCAATTCCTGCAATCCCTTGCTTCCGATGTGGCGAAGGTCTGTCGTGTCGAAAACGGCGGTGCGACCGGTCTCTGGGTAAACATCACGGGCGGGCCCCTCTTCAAACCCAGCGGCCAGGACGCCTATCCTGCTTTCTGGATTCGCGACCTCGCTCTTTCCGTCGAATCTGGTCTCTTCACCCTTTCGGAACTCTGCCATGCGCTCGTTTTGATCGCCTCAACCCAAACGGCGGTCCCTCTCCGTTTTCCCAACGGCAGTGTCGTACCCCAGAACGCAATCGCCGATCATATTCTTTTCGATGGCACGCCGATTTTCTTCCCCGGAACGTTCAATCCTGGCGATCAAGGGGGGGTGTGGGGCGTCCAGCCTCCATTTGACAATGCGTTCTTTTTCATTCTGCTGGCGGCCCATGCCGTACTGGGGCTCGGCCATGCGCATCTCCTGTCGGAACCCATCGCGGGAGTACCCTTGTTGGACCGGCTTGAAACGGCTTTTTTTTCGGTCCCGACCGATGCGAAGACAGAACTCGTTTTTTGTACCGATCCGGATCGGGGTGTGAACTTCGGTTTCATGGATGCCGTCTGCCAGACCGGACTTCTCCTGTTTGCCTCGCTGCTTCGAGCACGCGCGGCGCGTGCCCTGCGGGAGATGGCTGCGCTCGCCGGCGACACCTCCCGCTCCTTCGCCTATCAGTGCCTTTCCGAGGAGATCGAAACGCGCCTCGGTCCCGTATTTCAGCAGGCCGATGGAGGGCTCCGCGCGTCCACCGGCCGCAGCGGTCAACCCGATCTGTGGGGCACCGCTTATGCCGTGCATTATGGGCTATTGGATGGGGAACGCGAAACTGCGGCCGCGCAATTTGTCGCACGTTCCTGTCTGCTGGAAGGTGCGGCGTGGAAGGGTCAGATTCGGCACGTTCCTCCGCGGCAGGATTTCAGCGAACAGAGCGCCTGGGAATCCACCGTCGTTCCCATGCCAGTCGGCACCTACCAGAACGGCGCCTTCTGGGCCGTGCCCTCCGGCTGGGTCTGCGATGCGATCGCGCGCGTGGACGGGAAGGCTGCGCAAACGCTGGCGGAGGAGTTGATTGCGCATTTCATGGAGGAAGATTTTCGCCGTGATCCGCCGCAGGGGGCTCCCTGGCAATGCGTTCATCCCCCGGATTATCGTAAGGAAGGGCCCTATCTTGCCGGTGTAATGGCGCCTCTGGGCGCTTTCCGCCGGATGGGGTGGATCGAACCGTTCCTATCACCCGCCTCTTAAGGGGGAATGCGCGTGAGCCAGGACCTGACCCCCATGATGAAACAGTACCGGCGCATTCGCGCTGAGCTCCCGCCGGGCACGATTCTTCTCTTTCGACTGGGCGATTTTTACGAGTGTTTCTACGAAGATGCCCGAGAGGCCGCCGCTCTGCTGGAAATCACCCTCACCCGTCGGCAAGGCGTTCCAATGTGCGGCGTCCCGTTTCATTCGGTTGACGCCTATGTCGCCCGCCTAATTCGGGCAGGACGCAAGGCGGCCATTTGCGATCAGGTCGAGGATCCCGCGCTTGCCAAAGGGATTGTGAAACGCGAAGTGACGCGGATCGTTACGCCGGGGACGGCGACGGAGGAAGGGGTACTCCAGGCCAAGGAACACCATTACCTCGCCGCCCTGTGTTGTCGAGAGGACACCTATGCGCTCGCCCTCCTTGATCTTTCCACGGGCGATTTTTCCGTCGAGGAGTCCCATAACCCCGCCGATCTGCGTGATGCCTGCCGTCGGGCCCTTCCTGCCGAATGTCTGTTTCCCTCCGATCAGGCTGCCGCCCCCTGGCTCCAAGCCGTGCTGCAAGGAAGCGACAGTCTCCGCACCGCTCTCGAGGAATGGGTTTTCGAAGCCGATGCAGCGGCCGATCTTCTCAAGCGTCATTTTGGCGTTCATTCCCTGGACGGCTTCGGCTGCGCGGGCCGGCCGGCGGCCATCGGCGCCGCCGCAGGCGCTCTCTACTATGTCCAGGAGACTCTTCGGCGAAAGACCGATCACATTCGGGCCCTTCGGCATGAGCGCCCGGCGGAATATCTGTGGATGGACGAAGCGACGATCCGGAATCTGGACTTGCTGCCCACCGGACGGAGAGGAATCCGACGGGGAGGCGATCTGTTGAGCGTGTTGGACACGACCTGTACGCCCATGGGGGGGCGGCTTTTGCGCGAGTGGCTTCTCCGGCCCCTGGCTCAGGCTGATCCCATTGTGGCCCGGCACCAGGCGGTCGAAGAACTGCGTCAGGAAAGGACGTTATTGGCCGATCTGCGCAGCCTGCTTTCCGACATCCGTGACCTCGAACGACTGATTGCGCGGCTTGCAGCAGGTTCCGGAAACGCCCGCGACCTCAAAGCGCTCGGCCGCTCGTTGGCCATTGTGCCTGCGGTGCGTGATTTGTTGACGGAGGTCCGCGCGCCCCTTCTTCGCGAATCGGTGGAAGCGCTTTCCAACGAACAAGGACTGGTTGAGGAACTCGAACGGGCGCTGGAGGAAGAACTCCCGCTGGCGGTGCGCGAGGGGGGACTGATTCGGGCGGGTTACAACGCCGAGCTGGATGAACTCCGCCGAGCGGCCACGGAGGGCAAACAGTGGTTGGCCGAATACCAGGCCCGGGAGATCGAACGGACGGGGATCCGGACGCTCAAGGTCCGGCATAATCGGGTATTTGGGTACTACATCGAAATCTCAAAAGCCCAGGCGGTCCATGCGCCCTCCGATTACATCCGTCGTCAGACGCTGACCGGAGCGGAACGTTTCGTCACCCCTGTTCTCCAAGAGTATGAGAAAAAAATTGTGGGGGCGCAGGAGCGGGCGATGGCGCTGGAGTACGAAATCTTCTGCGTCTTGCGGGATCGGGCCGTCGAACGACTCTCTGCGATACAGCAGACGGCTGCGGCGTTAGCCCGGCTCGATGTGCTCGCGACGTTCGCCGAACGCGCGATCGCCAACCGTTATGTTCGGCCGTCGATTCGAGGGGACGAGCGTATCCGCATCCACGAAGGACGCCATCCGATCGTGGAGGCGCTGCCGGACGCGGAGCGGTTTGTTCCGAACGACACGCTCCTTGATACCGGAGCCAATCAACTCCTCATCATTACCGGTCCAAACATGGCCGGCAAATCCACCTACATTCGGCAAGTGGCCCTCATCGTGATCCTAGCACAGGCAGGCTCCTTCGTTCCCGCGACCGAGGCGGAAATCGGCGTAGTGGACCGGCTTTTTACACGGGCGGGAGCGGGGGACGATCTGGCCGGCGGCCGGAGCACCTTTCTGGTGGAAATGCAGGAAACCGCAAACATTCTGCACCATGCTACGCCGCGGAGCCTGATTGTGCTCGACGAAATCGGCCGGGGTACGAGCACCTTTGACGGAATCAGCATTGCGTGGGCCGTTGCGGAGTATCTCCACAACACGCCGGCGGTCAAGGCCAAAACCCTCTTTGCCACCCATTACCATGAGTTGACCGACCTTGCGCTTACCCTGCCGGGCGTCAAGAATTACACCTGCCTTGCGCGCGAAACAGGCAAGGGGGTTGTTTTTCTCCGCCGGATTGTTCCCGGCGCCGCGGACAAGAGTTACGGCATTCACGTTGCCCGTCTGGCCGGCCTTCCACCACCGGTCATCGAACGGGCCGAGGAGGTTCTCCAGAATCTTGAGGAGGGGGAACTCGAAGAAGCCGGGAAACCCAAACTGGCTCGGCGGCGCAACGGCTGCCGCAGCAGCCGTTTTCGCGACGCCGGTCAATTGCCTCTTTTTGGGGAAACGCTGTGAAAAAGATCGTATGCGCGACCAACATGCCGTTCGCCCAAGAGGCGTTTGAAACGCTGGGGCATGTGCGGATTTTGGAAGGACGGCGCATCTGCCGGACCGATCTGGCGGATACGGAGATTCTGGCCATCCGCTCCACGACGAAAGTGGATCGGGAGCTGCTCGAGGGTACGGGGGTTCGTTTCGTTGGGACGGCTACGATCGGCACCGATCATCTGGATATCTCCTGGCTGGAGCAGGCGGGAATTCGATGGTGTTACGCTCCGGGATGTAACGCCAATAGCGTTTCGGAGTATGTCACGGCCGCCCTGCTTGTGCTCGCCCGCCGCTTCAATTGGAGGCTGGACCAAATGACGTTGGGGGTTGTGGGGGTCGGCCACGTCGGTTCCCGGGTCGTTCAAAAAGCCCAGGCCCTTGGACTGCGCGTGCTGCAAAACGATCCCCCCCGCCAACGCGCGACGGGCGATCCCACTTTTGTTTCGCTGCAACGGCTGCAGGAGGAGGCCGACATCCTCACGCTGCATGTACCCCTGACGAAGGAAGGTCCGGATCCCACGTGGCACATGGTGAATGCGGCCTTTTTTGATCGGTTGGCTCGACCCATTACGCTGATCAATGCCGCGCGGGGTGCTGTCGTGGACACGGAAGCCCTTAAACGGGCGATTCGTTCCGGCCGGGTCCGCCACGCGATATTGGATACCTGGGAAGGGGAACCTCTTGTGGATCTCGATCTTCTGGCGGCGGTGGATCTCGGTACGCCTCATATCGCGGGGTATTCCTTTGAAGGAAAGGTTATGGGTACGGTCATGGTCTATGAAGAGGCCTGCCGATTTCTTGGGGTGTTGCCGGCGTGGCGGCATGAGCCACACATGCCATCGCCAAAGATTTCGGAATGGACGATGGACGCCGCCGGGCGGCGGGAGGAGGAATGCCTGGAGGAGGCCGTCCGTTCGGTCTATGACATCGAGGCGGACGATCGTCGGTTTCGGGCGATGGCCGCGATTCCCGACCCGGGAGGCCGTGCAACGTTCTTTGACCGTCTCCGGCGGGAGTATCCCGAGCGGCGCGAATTTCCTTCCCTGCGGGTGATTCTCCGAAACGGCTCGCCCCGGTTAGCCGCGTGTTTTTCGGCCTTGGGGTTTCGACGTTCATGAAAATTCCGAATGGGGTTTTCGTGTGTTCCGACCCTTATCGGGCTCCGGTCGCGGGCAACCCCATCGGTCCGTATCGCGACTGGGAGGCAACCCGAGGGATCATCGGAAGTTTGTGTTGATCAAAAATCTTCAGGATCACCGGAAGACGCGACCCCTGCGCCGGCGAATTGGGCGCGGACGATTCGAACGAAACGCTGGCGGGCCACCTTCTATCCGGATCGGAGTTGGGGAGAATTGTACGATTTGGAAAACGATCCGAACGAAACACGGAATCTTTTCGGGGATTCCGCTGTTCAGGATAGATGGAACGGGTTGCGGGAGCTTCTGGTTGAGCGGTTACTGACTCTCGATTATCCGCTGCGCCCTATGCCTTTTGCGGTATGAGGGGGGCGCATTAGGAGCGCTCCGCCGGGAGGAGATCGCGCGAGACGGTTTCTCCGGGTCGGGTCGTTGTTCCCGGCCACAGCTTGCGGCCGGGATAAAGGCTGGTGTGAATACCCGTGTGCACTCCATCGCCAAGCACCGCTCCACATTTCCGCCGGCCAGTGCTGACGAGGCGGCCTGCCAGGTGCGTAGGAACGGGTTGGTTGTCGTGCCGCAAGTTGGCGATGATGGTTCCGCCGCCGAGATTGACCCGCTCGCCAAGAATTGAATCGCCGCAATAGCTCAGGTGAGCAATGGTGGTGCCGGCCATGACGATCGAATTTTTGACCTCCACGGCCTGGCCGATCCGGCAGTTGTCCCCAATCGTGGTATAGCCCCGAAGAAAAGCGTTTGGGCCAATGCGGGTGTTACGACCGACGAGGACCACCCCCTCCACATAAACACCCGGCAGCACAACCGAGTGCTCGCCAAGCACAAGGGTTCCCTCCACGTGTGCGGCGGGGCTGAGCGTTCCTTCGATCCGGCTCCTTTCGATTTGCCGGAGCAGGAATTCGTTGACGCGAAGCAGGTCCCAGGGATGACGGAGGAGAAAGCAATCCTCGCCGATCAGATCATCTGATGTCGGCGGTGGGGGGTGCGCCGCTATGCCGATCCAGGCCAGCGGTGTGCCGTCGGCCTTGTCGCGTATCGCGCCCCGCGTTCTTTCGCGGAGAAGAGTCAACGACTTGGCGTCACACCAGGCATCCCCGCGAAGAACAGCCGAGACTTCGTCGGAGCGGGGATGTGCGAGTGAAAAACCTGCCCGGCAAAGTTCCTGCTCTTGGGCTTCGCGCAAGGAGATATTCGCGACGGGGCAGGTGGCCAGTGGGCGGTTGACCGTGAGGGGTTCAAACGAGACCGGCTGCCCGGCGTTCAGTAGGTGGGCGTTCATGGGGACAGATCGTTTCGTGCGGCTTCGGCCAGTTTTTCGGACCATTCCTGAACGGCAGCCTCGTCCCGCGCTTCGACAAGAATGCGCAACATGTTTTCCGTGCCCGAGTAGCGAATGACCGTCCGACCCGAGGTGCCGAGGATGGCGTGGCATTCGCCGAGGGCCGCCTGCAAATGGGGCATCTGTTCGAGGGGAATCCGTCGTGGGGCGGGAACGTTGACCAGACGCTGGGGATACTCCCGAAGGCATTGGGCGAGTTCCGCCAACGTAGCGCCCTGTTCCTTCATCAGCCGCAACACTTGAAGAGCGGTCAAAATCCCGTCGCCGGTTGTGGCATAGTCGAGAAAGATCACATGGCCGCTTTTTTCTCCGCCGAGATTTCCGCCGATGGCGCGAAGCCGTTCGATGACGAGCCGGTCTCCCACGTCGGTCGTTTCCACCGTTATTCCCGCCTGCTGCAACGCTTGGTGAAGCCCCAGATTGCTCATCGTGGTGACCACACAGGTCTTTCGAGCCAGACGGCCCCGGGAGTGCAGATCAAGGGCGCACATGGCGATGATACGGTCCCCGTCCACCGTTCGCCCTTCGGCGTCGCAGAATACAATCCGGTCGGCGTCTCCGTCGAGGGCAACCCCCACGTCGGCCCCGTGCCGGCGGACCAATGCAGCGACGGCCTGGGGATGGAGGGCGCCGCAGTTGTTGTTAATGTTATAGCCATCGGGTTCTGAGGAGGCGCGGATGACGCGGGCGCCGAGTTCCCGAAAGATGAGGGGGGCAATTGCGTAAGCGGCGCCGTTCGCGCAATCGAGCGCGAGAGTCAGACCATGGAATCGGCAGGAATCAACGGAGGATTTCACATGTTCGATATAACGGCCAGGCGCGTCGTCGAGACGGTAGACCTTGCCGATTTGATCGCTTCGGATATGCGCACTGCTGAGGTCACCGGTTTGAACATGCGCCGAGATCGTTGCTTCCATCTCGTCGGAAATCTTAAATCCATCCGACCCAAAGATCTTGATCCCGTTGTCATCGAAAGGATTATGGGAGGCGGTCAGCATGATGCCGACGTCGGCGGCCATTGAACGAGTCAGGTGAGCGACCGCCGGCGTTGGCATGGGACCGACGAGCAGGACATCCATTCCCATTGAGACGAGACCGCTGGTCAGGGCGGTTTCGAGCATATAACCGGATAGGCGGGTATCCTTTCCGATGATGGCCTTGCGCGATCCTGGTCCAGACGCGCCGCAGAGCAGCGCAATGGCTTTGCCGACGAGCAGGGCGGCCTCGGGCGTAATCGGAAATTCATTGGCACGTCCCCGAATGCCGTCGGTTCCGAATAAGGAATGTCGGGACGCATTGATGGCGCTCTCGTTTTTCATACGGGAAGGATTGTCAAGAATCCTTTTCTCGCCGTCAATTGGCTTTTTCGAGGGCCGTTTCAACACTTTTCTTCTGGGAGGCATTTGTGCCCTTGAAAGGGAATGCGGAAAAGGCAAGGCTTCCGGGGCTGTAGTTCCGCCACTCTGTGGCGGAAAGGGAAAAAGGCTTCCGGCACTGTAGTTCCGCCACTCTGTGGCGGAAAGGAAAAAGGCTTCCGGCACTGTAGTTCCGCCACTCTGTGGCGGAAAGGAAAAAGGCTTCCGGCAGGGGACTGCCGGAACTACAGGAAGAAAGGGATAAGGCTTCCGGCAGGGGACTGCCGGAACTACAGGAAGAAAGGGAAAAGGCTTCCGGCAGGGGAGTGCCGGAACTACAGGAAGAAAGGAAATGCGGCTTCCGGCAGGGGAGTGCCGGAACTACAGGAAGAAAGGGAAAAGGCTTCCGTCAGGGGACTGCCGGAACTACAGGAAGAAAGGGATAAGGCTTCCGGCAGGGGAGTGCCGGAACTACAGGAAGAAAGGGAAAAGGCTTCCGGCAGGGGACTGCCGGCGCCTGGGATTGGCGGTAGGATTCAAAATCCCCCCCAATGACGTCGAATTTCTCCCCGCTTTACCGATTGCGCGGGGAAGGGACAGAATGGTTAAATAAGGGGAATGAACCAACGCGAGTGGATTGTCGTCTCCGGCGCCCGCCAACATAACCTGAAAAACATCACGGTTCGAATTCCGCGGAATTCCCTGACAGTGGTGACCGGTTTGAGCGGATCAGGGAAATCCTCACTTGTTTTCGACACGCTCTATGCCGAGGGCCGGCGGCGATATGTCGAAAGCCTCTCCGCCTATGCCCGACAGTTTTTGGACCGGTTCCAAAAACCCGATGTGGACGCGATTGAAGGGCTTTCGCCCGCTCTCGCCATCGAACAGCGAAGCGGGGCTCACAATCCCCGCTCAACCGTAGCGACCGTCACGGAAATCCACGACTATCTCCGGTTGGTCTTCGCCGCCCTCGGCACCCGCCATTGCCCCCAATGCGGCAAGCCGCTTACGCGACAAACGGCGGAACAGATGGCCGATTGTCTGATGGCCCTTCCCCCCGGCACGCGGTTTCATCTTCTGGCGCCAGTGCCGGAAGCCGCGAGCGGCGACGGTCCTCGTGCCTTAGAGGCTATTCGCCGCCGCGGATATCTCCGCATCCGGGTGGATGGCCGAATCGGAGAGCTGGAGCAATTTTCCCCGGCCGAAACAGCCGCCGCCCGCCGACTGGAGGTGGTGGTGGATCGTTTAAAGATGGAACCGAACCTTCGTTCTCGGCTGACCGACTCCATCGAGCTATCGCTTCGGGAGGGCAGCGGGCGTATGACCGCCCTCGTGGAACTCGAGGGGTTGCCGACCGAGGAGATTTTCTTTTCCGAAAAGAATGAGTGCACGGCCTGCAATCTTCAGTTTGAAGAACTTACACCTTCCCACTTCTCGTTCAACAGCCCCCGCGGAGCTTGTCCGTCCTGCCTCGGGTTAGGCGTTCGGTTGGTCTTTGATGAGGGATGCGCGGTTCCCGACCCGTCCCGCTCGCTTCGAAAAGGAGCGATCGAACCATGGCGAAGGGGCGGTCGCCGGCTGATTCTTTATTACAACAGTCTTTTGAGAGGACTGGCCAACCAGTTTGATTTTTCTCTTGATGTGCCTTATCAGGACTTGCCCGATACGATCCGCCGCATGCTCATGCACGGAACGGGGGAAGAACCGGTGGAAACGATTCGGTGGAGCCGGGGTGCCTGGCGTCGGAGCCGAAAGCCCTTCGAGGGAGTTTTACCCAATTTGGAACGGCGTTTGAAAGAGACCGAAAGCGAAGCGGTGCGTCAGATGCTCCGCCGCTACATGACGCGCCGGCATTGCGAGGCATGCGGCGGGTTACGACTGCGGCCGGAACCCTTAGCCTGTCGCCTTCGGGAGCGGAATATCGCCGAGATAACCGCTCTTTCCGTTCGGGATGCGTTGGCCTTTCTAACGGCGGCGAATTGGACGGCGGAAGAGGAACGCCGGGCCGGCGAGGCTCTTCGGGAAGTCGAGAAACGGATTCGTCTATTGGCCGAAGTGGGGCTTGACTATCTGACTTTGGATCGGGAAAGCCATACCCTGTCAGGAGGAGAAGCCCAGCGGGTTCGGCTGGCCAGCCAGATCGGTTCCCGGCTTTGCGGAGTGCTCTATGTGCTGGACGAACCGAGTGTGGGGCTTCATCCGCGGGACCAGGAGCGGCTATTGCACGTCTTGGAGGGTCTGCGCGATCTGGGCAACACGGTCCTTGTGGTCGAGCACGACGAAATGACTATCCGGCAGGCGGACTGGGTGGTGGACCTCGGCCCCGGAGCCGGCCGACAGGGGGGGCAAGTCGTGGCCGGCGGGGCGCCGGAGGAGGTGTTGGCTCACCCAGATTCGTTGACCGCGAACTATCTGAACGGCATCCGAAAGATCCCTGTCCCGAAAGATCGGCATGCGCCGGGGGGCGATTGGCTCACTGTTGAAGGGGCGGCCGAACACAATTTGAAGGCGATTGACGTTCATATCCCGCTTGGTCTTTTTGTTTGCGTCACAGGCGTTTCGGGAAGCGGAAAGAGCACGCTGGTGGAGGATATCCTCTGCCGGGCACTGGCCCGGCGATTGCACGGCGGGCAGGAAATTCCGGGCCGCCATCGGGCCCTGCGGGGCGCGGAACGGATCGACCGGCTGATCCGAATTGATCAGACCCCTGTTGGACGAACCCCTCGCAGCAACCCGGCAACCTATACGGGGGCGTGGGAGGATATACGGTCCCTTTTTGCAACTCTTCCGGCCTCCCGGGTACGGGGGTTCGGTTCTGGGCGGTTCAGCTTCAACGTCAAGGGCGGGCGCTGCGAAGTATGCAAAGGCGACGGGCTGTTGAGGATCGAAATGCAATTTTTGCCCGATGTATATGTGCCGTGCGAGGCATGCAACGGCCGTCGTTTCAACCGTGAGACTCTGGAGATCCGCTATCGGGGTCGGACCATTTCCGATGTGCTGGAGATGACGGTCGAAGAGGCGCTGGAGTTTTTCGCGGCCGTTCCTGCCTTGGCACGAAAACTCCGGACGTTGACCGAAGCCGGCCTTGGGTATCTTCAATTGGGACAGCCGGCGACGACTCTTTCCGGCGGAGAAGCCCAGCGGATCAAAATTTCAGCCGAGTTGTCGCGCCGAGCGACGGGCCGGACGCTCTACGTGCTGGACGAGCCAACCACGGGGTTGCACGCGGCCGATGTAGCCCGCCTTTTGGCGGTTCTGTTCCGGCTGCGGGATGGGGGCAATACCGTTCTTGTGATCGAACATCATCTCGACGTCATCAAGTCCGCCGACTATATTATTGACTTGGGTCCGGAGGGAGGGGAAGCCGGGGGATGGATTGTGGCGGAGGGGACGCCGGAGGAGGTGGCGAATTGCCCCGCCTCGCACACGGGGAACTGGTTGAAAAAGGTGTTAAACAACCGATGAAGGGCGGGTTTTTCATCGTAATCGCGAGTGTGGCGGCAGCAGGGGGAACGTTGCTTTCCGCTGAGCCGGCAAGCGGATTGGATCCATTGCGAGCGGGTCAGGCTGCATTGGAGGATGCTCAATACGGCATTTCGGAATCCTTTTTTCGGGCGGCGTTGGCTGGAGCGAAGGGAAAGGAGATCGAAACGGCGGCGCGGATTGGTTTATCCCGTGCGCTTCAAGGGCGCGGAGCCTTTCGCGAGGCATTGGACGTGTTGCCTGCAGAGCGTTCTCCTCAAAAAGGAGAACGGGGTGCCGGTCCATGGCGGTACGAACGCGCGCAGGCCCTTGTTGCGTTGGGAACGTATGACGAAGCGATGGCCGAATTGGAGGAAGCCGACGCGATGGATGCCGGCGAGTTGCCTCCGGGGGAGACGGCCCGGCTTCGGGCCTGGCTGTTTTTGAAACAAGCCAAATGGCCGGAAAGCGATCGAGCGTATGCCGAGTGGGAATCGGCGGTGAACCTTTCGAATCGTCTCGACTGGGTGGAGAGTTGGGCCGGCGCTCTTCTGGCTGCGGGGCAGCCGAGCCGGGCCGCTCAGGCGGTGCGGCGCGCGTTGGAACGAACGGCGGGGGGTGGAGCGGCGGAAGCAAGAGGGCGGTTGAGAGTGTTTTTGGGGCGCGTGCTGTTTGTGCAGGGCATGGAGACGGAAGCAGAACAAGAGTGGCGTGCGGTCGTTACGAGTGCCGTTCCGCCTGCGGTTCAATGGCAGGCCTGGCTGGGCATTGCGGCGTTGGAGGAACGCCGAACGAACCTAACGGAAGCCATCGGGGCTGCTTCGAATGCCTTGGCATTGGCGGGCGGACCTTTGGAGCGGAGGACGGCTCGCAAGACCCTGGGTCTTCTTCAGCTTCAACGTTCCGATCCTTCGGAGGGTGTTGCTCTTTTGAAAGGCGTGATTGCCGAGGATCCGACCCAGCCCGATTGTGCGGATCTCCAATTGAGTGTAGGCCGTGCGTTGCTCAATGCCGGCCGATACGGGGAAGCGGAAAAGCAATTTCGGATTTTCCTGGAGAGTTTTCCCGAACATGCGCGGATCGGGGAGGCGATGGAGGGGAGGGGTTGGGCGCTGGAGAAACTGGAGCGGCACAGCGAAGCGGCCGAAGCGTTTGAGAAAGCTGCCGAGAGAGCCGAACGGGCGGAAGTCCGGCGTCGCCTGCTTCTTCAGGCGGCGGGTGCCTATTTTGCAAACCGTCAATACAAAACGGCAGCGGAGCGCTATCGGGCGGCAGCGGAGGGGCCGGCCGAAGAGGAGGGGGTTCGCGAGGCATTGTTTCAAGAGGCGGAATGCCTTGCCCGGCAGAACCGGCCGGCGGAGGGGCGGGCTCGGTTTCAGGAGTTGGCGACGGCGTGGGGCGATACCGTCTGGGGAGAACGGGCGGCGCTTCGCGTGGCGGAACTGATGCAGGAGGAAGGGGATCTTGTTGGGGCACGGCAGGTGTTGGACCGTTTTCTCGAGAAGGCCGTTTCGGTTTCTCTTCGTGCGCGGGCGCTTTATGTTCGGGGTCTGATTTTGTTTCAACAGTATGCGTTTGATGCGGCGTTTCAAGATTTTTCGGAAGCCGTCGAACGGAGCGAAGACCCCGCACTGGTCGAGCGGGCTTTCTACATGCAGGTCTGCGCTGCTTTCGAACGGGATCAGGATTTCCCTGCCCAGTCTTTGGCTCGGGAGTTTCTCGCCCGCTGGCCGGAGAGCCTTTGGGGAGACGCCGTTCGATTTCGCCTGGCGGAATCGGCCTATAACCGCGGGAGGTTCGAGGAGGCCGAACAATCCTTTGCGGCACTGGCCGCCCGGACGAACGCCGCTTCCCCGTTGGCCGGCGACGCGCTTTTCTGGGCGGCTCGATCCGCGGCGGCCCGGAAGGAGTTCGCCCGTGCGGTGGAATACGACAGCCGCTTGCTTCGTGAATATCCCCAGCATGGCCGTGCGGGAGAGGCTCTTTTTTTTCAGGCGGAAGCCCTGTTCGAATTGGGCAATTACGAAGGGGCGGCGGCTTTGTTTGACGAAACGATCCGTCGTCTCCCCGGCACCTATCTGGCGGATGCCGCGTTGGGTCGAAAGGGGGATTGTTTCGCCAGTTTAGGGACCGACCGGCCGGAGCGGCTCGAGGAAGCGATTCGAATTTACGATGAACTGGCCTCTCATACAAATGCAGTGCTGGAACTGCGGCTACAGGCGGCCTTCAAAAGCGGGCGGACACGGCAAAGAGTGCAGCGAAACGACGAGGCTTTCGAACGCTACTACGCCGGGGTAATCCTTCCGTTTCTCGAAGCGCGGCGCAGGGGCCAACCGTTGAACGAGCCCAGTGTCGCCTGGTTTACCCGGGCGGCGTTTGAAGCCGCTTCTCTTCTCGAGGCCAAAGGCCGGTGGCGAGAAGCCATCCGATTGTATGAGCGGGTAGCGGACGCTGGAGTGCCCGCCGCTCCGGAAGCCCGCCGCCGGAGCGACACGCTCCGACGGGAACATTGGCAGTGGCGATGAAGGAATCCCTCCCATGATGCAACTCATCCTCAACGGCGGCCCGCTGATGGGACTTCTTTTGGCCGTAGGTGCGGTCGGGTTACTGGTCTTTTTGGAACGGCTTTGGCATCTCCACCGCGCCCGGATCCGGTATGAAGATTTTCTCCAGGGGCTTTTCCGGAATCTGGAACAGCAGGATATCCAGGAGGCCCTTACGATCTGCGAGGAGACACCCGGCCCTGTGGCGTACCTGGCCAAGGTCGCCATTCTCCACCGTCGGCATTCCTTGCCGGAGTTGAAGGAGGCGTTGGACAACGCCGGGCATTCGGAAATATCGCGGATGGAGCGGCGGCTTTCCCTGCTGGCAACCGTTGCCCAACTTGCGCCTCTCATCGGCCTTCTGGGAACCGTGACGGCGATGATTCAGGCACTATGGAATTTTGAGAGCCGTGGCCCACTCGTTCATTTTCAGGATCTCTCCGTTTGGCTGATGCAGGCTTTGGCTACCACGGCCATGGGGCTCTTAATTGCCATTGTGGCGCATGCAGGGTATGTTTTTTTGGCCAATAAAGTCCAGAAGATTGTATTGGATATGGAACGCGCGGCCTCTGAACTCTCGGCGTTTCTTCGTACCCATCCGGAGGAGGGCATGAGAGCGTCATGAACGATGGATCCTCCACGTTTCGATGGACGGCCCGCTTCCCCGCTCTTTCCCGTCCGGCCGAGCGGCTCAATCGCGGATTGCTGGCGATGGCTCCCTGGCTCGATGCCGCTCTGTTGCTCCTTTTTTTTCTCTTTGCCGTCTCGCGATTCGTGCTTCAACCCGGGATCAGAATTTCCCTTCCGCAAGGTCCTTTCCGCGACGGTCTGAACCCTTACCAAACGGCCGTTGCGGTTGTGGTCGCCCATGGGGAGACTGAACCGCCGGGTGAGGGGCGCGAAGTGGCATACGTTGAAGACGAGCGGTTTATCCTTTCCCGCCCGGACCATCTGAAAAAACTTCAGGAGACCTGGACGAGCGCTGTGCGACAGTCTCCCGACCGCTCGTTGCTGTTGCAGGCCGATCCCTCCGTGCGGCACGGAACGTTGGCTCTTCTGCTCCAGGTAGCGGCCGAGGCCGGATTTAAGGAAGCCCTCATCGCCACCCGTCCTTCGGAGTCTGCAAGGCCGTGAAGCGGAGTCGGACACGTTATTGGGATCGCCGTGTTGCCCAAGATTTTCTGGCGGCGGGCGTCGGGATCCTGGTGTTCGGGATGGTGTTGGGCTGGGCCGCCCTGCCGATCCGGCGTCCGATGGAGTTCCAGCGACCGACCGTGTTCCGCGTGGTGTTTTTGAGTCCGGACCGTCATCCGGAAGCGTTCAAGCCCGTTTATTTTTCGTTGCCTTCGCTTTTGGGTTGGAGTCGGCCGGTTCTCAATGGGCAGTTCTCCTCCACGGCCTTTTCTCTTCTGCTTATCAAGCCGGAGCGTTTTTCCCATCTCCTTGTGCCGCAGTTTCCGATTTTTTCCGAATCGGTCGGAGTTGGGTATTCCTATGGGATTTCGAATGCGCCGCGTCTTGAGGTTCCACCCGTTTATCGTTTTGAGGGGAAGGCGGGCGAATGGCGATGGGCGGCGGCGATGCCCTCCGGCGGATTGTTCCAGGCTCCCGATGGGTGGGAACAGGCGATCGCGGAATTGTTACCCCGGGGCGAAACCCTTTGGCTGCTTTTGGAAGCCGATGAAACAGGGCACGTGACCCGTGTGCTTCCGCTTCCGCCTTTTGATCCGGCATGGGCCGGGCCATTGAAAGCGGTCTGGCGCAAGGCCCGATTGCCGGCGGGACAAAAATCGGCGTGGATTCAGATCGTCCGGCAGTTAGAATGGGTGACCTTGCCATCGGAAGGAGATCGGACGAAATGAATCGCGCGACCATTGTCACCTGGTCCAGCCGCTGTCCTGATCCGCGGGTAGAGTCCTTTTTGCGCCGGCCGGCGGTGGATTCGGAGGCGGAGCGTGCGGCCCGGACTGTTTTGGAGGAAATTCGGCGGGAAGGAGATGGCGCAGTCCGTCGCGCCGCGATGCGGTTCGACGGCTGCGATTTGAGTCGGGCAGGGCTGCGGGTAACGGGCGAGGAATTTGAGAAAGCGCATCGGGTCTTGGATGCACAATTCAAGCGGGTTTGTCGGCAGGCGCAGGGGCGGATTGTCCGTTTCGCCAGGGCCGGTTTGCGGCGTTCTTGGCGGTTGCGGGATTCCGCCGGCGCGGACATGGGGGAACGGTTTGTGCCGTTCGATCGTGTCGGGGTTTATATCCCGGGGGGAGCGGCGCCGCTTGTTTCCACCGTGCTCATGACCGTTCCGTTGGCGCGGGTGGCCGGGGTTCCCGAAATTGTGGCTTGTACGCCGGCGAATCGTGAAGGGCGCGTGGATCCGCATCTGTTGTTTGCGCTGGAAACGGCCGGCGCGACCGAAGTGTACCGCATCGGAGGCGTGCAAGCGATCGGTCTGATGGCGTTCGGAACCGAAAGCGTCCGGCGCGTTCAGAAGATTGTCGGACCGGGGGGTCCGTTCGTCACGGCGGCCAAGCGGCTGGTATATGGGGAGGTTGCGGTGGACATGGTGGCGGGACCCAGCGAAATTGCAGTGCTGGCCGATGAGTCGGCGCGGCCCGATTTTGTCGCGGCGGATTTGCTTTCGCAAGTCGAGCATGGATCGGGGCATGAGAAGGGGTTGCTGGTGACGGACAGCCGGAAGCTGGCGGAGGCGGTTCGGGACGCGCTCGAGGGAGTGCTCGAGCGCCTTCCCCGGGCGGAAGCCGTTCGGACCGTTCTTTCCAGGGAAGGGGTGCTTCTTGTCGTGGTCCCTTCCCTGGAAGAGGGTGTGACGCTTTGCGAGGCTTTTGCGCCGGAGCATCTTGAAATCATGGTTCGGAATGCCCGCCGATGGGCGGCACGTATCCGCCGTGCCGGGGCGGTTTTTATCGGGCCCTGGACTCCGGAGTGTGTGGGCGATTATGCCGCCGGCCCGAGTCATGTGTTGCCCACCGGCGGGACGGCCGCATTTTTCTCCGGCTTGACGGCGAACGATTTTCTGCGGCGGATCAGCGTTCTGGAATTCGGACGGACCGCTTTTGGACGGGTATGGCCGATCGTCGAAACGTTCAGTCGGATCGAAGGGCTTGGGGCTCATGGACTTTCGGGCCGGATTCGTCGGGAGTGCTCATGAACCTATGGATTCGCAAGGCGGTTCGGCGGATGAAGGGGTACACGCCGGGCGAGCAGCGGGCGGGGCGTGGGATACTTAAACTGAACACGAACGAGAATCCCTATCCTCCCTCGCCGCGTGTAACGGCTGCCCTCCGGCAATTTTCCGTCTCTTCGCTTCGTCTTTATCCGGATCCTTCGAGTCGAATGCTTCGGGAGGCCTTGGCCCGGCTGCATGGCGTGAGTCCCGAGCAGATTCTGGTGGGGAATGGGTCGGATGAGATTCTGCGCTTGATCACGCTGGCGTTTGTGGAGGATGACGGGGCGATTGCGCGTTTTGATCCTTCGTACAGTTTGTACGATGTACTGGCCCAATGCCGGGGAGTTCCGCTCCGGCGGGTGGCCTTAGGTCCTGGGTTCGGGTGGCGGATGCCGCCGGCCGGATTGCGCGCGTCGGTATTTTTTTTGACGATGCCGAACAGCCCGACCGGCCGAAGTTATCCGGGGGCGGAAATCGGGCGGTTTTGCGCGCGGTTCGAGGGCATTGTGATTTTGGACGAAGCGTATGCGGAATTCGCGCGCTGGGATGGAATGGAACTGGCCCGAACGCGCCCGAACGTTTTGGCGGTTCGGACCCTTTCGAAGGCGTATGGTCTGGCCGGCGCCCGTCTGGGATATGCCGTTGGCCCCGCGGAACTCATTGCCGCGTTGAACAAGGTCAAGGACTCGTACAACGTCAATCGCCTCACGCAGGAGATCGCACGGGCGGCGGTGGAGGATCAGGAGTATCTAGGGCGCGTGGTGAGCCGCATCCGGCGGACGCGGGAAAGGTTATCCAAACGGCTGGAAGCGCTGGGTTTTACCGTCATTCCTTCCGAGGCGAATTTCGTTTGGGCTTCGCCGGGGCGAATGAAGGCGCATCGGCTGACGGAGGCATTGGGCGCGCAGGGAATTCTGGTCCGGTATAATGCGGAAGAGTGGCATCCGGATTTCGTACGCATCACCGTAGGAACGGAGACGCAGATGCGCCGGTTGATTCAGGCGATTCAGACCATTCAAGGGAGCTGAGATGCGATTGATTCGGTATGAAGATGGATATGGGAAGCGGGGTTGGGGGATTGAGGAAGCGGACGGCACGGTTCGGGAATTGGGGGGTTCGCCGCTTGTGATGCGCCCTTTGCCCGGCCGAACGGTTCAGGGGGTCAAGCGCTTGGCGCCGGTCGAGCAGCCGCCGGCGATTCTGTGCATCGGAGCGAACTATCGCAAACACATCGAGGAATCGAATGCCGCGATTCCGTCCCATCCGGTGCTTTTCATGAAGGGGCCGAACGCGGTTCAGGATCCGGGGGGGCCGATTCGGCTTCCGCGGTATTTACGCAGCGAGAGCGTGGATTATGAAGCGGAACTGGCGGTGGTGATCGGGCGGCCTTGCCGCAATGTCCGCCCTGAAGAGGCGCTGGATTATGTCATGGGATATACGGCGGCCAACGATGTGAGTGCACGGGATTGGCAGCGGAACGGCGGGGGAGGCCAATGGTGCCGCGGTAAAACATTCGACACCTTCTTGCCGCTGGGGCCCTGCCTTGTGACCCCGGAAGAGATTCCCGATCCGCAGCAACTGAAGATTCGGGGGTTGCTGAATGGACAGGTGGTGCAAGAGAGCCACACATCGAATATGTTGTTCGATGTTCGGACGCTGATTGCTTTTTTGAGCGGGAGCACAACGCTGTATCCCGGAACCGTGATTTTGACGGGCACACCCGAAGGGGTAGGAATGGCCAGAACGCCCCCTGTGTGGCTCAAGCCGGGGGATGTGTTTACGGTGGAAATCGAGCGGATCGGCGCGTTATCCAACCCTGTGGAAGAGGAGGGCGTATGAACGGGGTGATGGGGATTATTCATTGGGCGAGCAATTCTTCGACATGACGGCGAAGCGTTGAGCCGATCGCTTCGATGGTTCCCACCTCGCGGAAGCGCGTGAGTCCTTCTTCCGCCAATTTTTGACGAAGGAGGGGATGGCGATGGAGGTGGCGGATTGCATCGGCGAGTGAGTCGGGATTGGCCCGGGGACAGAGCCAGAGATGGCGACCGTGTTCGAAAACGCTTCGGATGGCCGGGCTATCGCCCGTCACGACCGGCAAGCCCATGGCGAGTGCTTCGTAGATTTTATTCTGAATGGTCATAAGGGATTGGGGAGTGGTTCCGAAGGCGCCGAGTGCGAGATCGGCTTCTGCCAGGCAGTCCGGCACTCGATCAGAAGGAACGGGGGGGTCGAAGCGGACGTTGAGGAGGCCGTTCTGCCGGGCGAACCGTTCTGCGTTTGGCCGATCGGGTCCATCCCCGACGAACCGGAAGCGGATGTCGGACCGATCTCGAAGGAGGGCGGCGGTGCGGATCATCGTTTCGACGCCATGGTTGGGGATGAAAGTTCCGACATACACAATCCGGAAGGTATTGTCGGCGGAAGGCCGAGGGGAGCGTGGTAAGAACAGGGTGGTATCCGCGCCGGTGGGGACCAGTCGGACGCGTTCGGGGGGGACGCCGAACTCCCGGCGGGTCCACGCGGCATATTCTGAAGTGTCTTGGAGGATTCGGTTGGGTTTTCGAAGGGCCATCTGTTCCATGGCATGGAGCAGTTTTCCTGTGAGGGGGGCGCGTTGGGTGAGGCCTCTTTCTACGGCGATCAGCCAGGGCGACATGAAGGCGTCGAGAACGTATGGGTGCCGGTGCCGGCGTGCTATATGGTGGGCGAGAGGCACATCGAAAATTCCGGGGTAGCCGAGGACCAGAAGGTCCCAGGGGCCGGTTTTCCGAATGCCGGCGATCAGGCGGGTCCAGGCTTGGATGAGGCGAAATCCGAAAAAGGGGTTTCGCCATCCGCCGCGGGCGAGGCGAACACGGTCTTCAACATCGCCCCAGAGGGGGGCGTGGCATTCGAGCACTTCGAGACCGGCCTGGCGGGCGCCGGCGATCAGGATCCGATTTCGGGAATATTCCCGACGCCAAGTTCCGAACCAGCAGATGCGGAGGGGTCTATCGATCGTGCGGGTCATGAACGATATCTAGCCGCAGCGTGCCCGCTGGGAGGCGATGCGATCTCGAGCCTTTTCAACAACTCGGCCATATCGGGCGGCGGTTGGACTTCAAAGTGGAGAGGCCGGCAAGTAGCGGGATGGCGAAAGGCCAGTTTAAATGCGTGAAGCATTTGGCGGGAGATTGGGATGGGGAGGGGGGGCATATGGCGGCGGGCGTAGAGGGGATCGCCGGCGACGGGATGCCCGATATGGGCGAGATGGACGCGAATTTGGTGAGTTCGCCCGGTTTCGAGCCGAAGCTTGAGGAGGGACCACTGAGCGAAGACGCGAAGAGTTTCATAATGGGTCACGGCCGGTTTTCCGCTTGGAGGTGTGGCGCTCATTTTTTTGCGGTCGGCCATGGCGCGGCCGATGGGGGCTTCGATGCGGCCTGCAGAGGGTGAAGGGTGGCCGGCGGCCAGGGCGAGGTAGATTTTCTCCACTTGACGGCTTTTGAATTGGGATTGAAGAGAGCGGAGCGCGGCCTCGGTTTTCGCAACGACCATCAGGCCGCTGGTGTCCTTATCGAGGCGGTGGACGATTCCGGGTCGTTGTTCGCCGCCGATGCCCCGGAGAGAGGGGCAGTGGTGGAGGAGGGCGTGGACCAAGGTTCCGGTGGGATGGCCGGCGGCCGGATGCACCACGAGGCCGGGGGGTTTGTTCAGGACGAGAAGCGAGACGTCTTCGAATAGGATGTCGAGCGGAATGGGTTCGGCTTCGAGGGTGGAAGAGCGTGGGGGAGGAAGAACGATGCGGACGCGGAGTCCCGCGGAGATCCGAAGGCTGGGCTTCAGCGTACGGTTTCCGATCGTGATATAGCCTTGCGCGATTAGGGATTGAATCCGGGCGCGCGAGAGATCGGGCCGTTGTCGCGCGAGCCAGGCGTCGAGCCGCTGTCCCTGGGCTTCAGGCGGGACGATCAGTTCGTCGGTCATAGGCGTGACGGGAAAGGCGATAAAAGGCAAAGGCCGAAGCGGCGAGGAGTCCGAGGCTGATCCATTGGGCGGAAGTGAGACCGAGCCAAACGAGCCGTTCCGCCTTGTCTCCGCGGAGGAACTCGAGAAAAAAACGGGCCATGGGATAGAGGGCGAAATAGAGGGCCGTGATTGCGCCATCCCGGTGGGGTCGGCGGTAGGCGATGTTAAGGATGAGATAGATTCCGACATTAGCGAGAGCTTCCAAGGGTTGGACGGGAAAGAGGGGATGGGCATGGAGAGCAGAGGGGGGAAGGGTTTTGAGGTATTCGACCTGGTACCACCATGCGGTGGAGTGGGCGGGGTAGGTGAAGGCGAAGGGGCCGTTGTAGGGAAAACCGTGGCAGCAGCTATTGAGGGTGCAACCGATCCGTCCAAGCGCATGGCCGAGGGGCAAGGCGGTGAGGGTGAAATCGAAGAGATGCCAAGGGGGGACGCGGCGTGCTTTGGCGAAACGCCAGATCGTGAATGCGGCTCCGAAAAAGCCGCCATAGAAGACGAGCCCGCCCTGGTCAATTCGGATGACTTGAATGGGGTCGGCCAGGAATTCGCGGGGATTGGAGAGGACGTAGGCGAGGCGGGCGCCGGCAATGCCGCCGATCAGAATCCAGAAGACGAGATCGGAGACAAAGGCGGAATCGCGTCCTTCCCTTCGGCCCAGGAGCGTCAGATGAAAAAGGCCGGCCGCGAAACCGAGGGCCATCAGGACGCCATACCAGTGGACAGGGCGTCCTAGGAGTTCGGCGCAGATGGGATCGGGCATTAACATAAAGAGAGGATACCGTTCGATTGGGGGTGGGAACAAGCGCTTTTTGTCCACGGAACAGGACCGCAGGTTATGGGGAACTGGCGAAGAAACGTCCTTATTGCGGAAGCCGGAACTTGAGGGATGCCACGCGAGCGTTTTACCGGAGCGTCCTGCGGCCTCCTCAAAACCGCAAGAGCGCGTGAATCATCTGATCCTGTTGGTGTTCGAGAACGATGGTTCCCGGAATTTGAGCGCGCAGCACGCGGTTGTTATCCGTGATGATGCAATGCCCCTGATGGCAGGTTCTTGGACCGATTGGGCCGAGCGCGTTGGCCGAGGTGAAGCCGGTGAAGGGGCATTGGCGGCGGGCGAGGATCGGCTCGCGCAAAAAGACACGCGGCTGGTTGAGGAGGTAACGCCGGCGTCCCGCCGGGGTCTGGAGATCCTCTTCGTGCAGAAACTCCTCGATTCTGCCGCCACCTCCAGTTGGGCAAAAACGATACATCACTCCTTTTTCGCGGATCTGCCGACCGAGGTTCCGGATTCCGCCATCGGCGCAGATGGCGATAATGGCGCGGACGCCGTGGAAGTCGAATACGGTACGTTCGGCGGGACCCGGCTCAAGTCCCGCTTGCTGTTCGGCTGGGGTTAGAACGTGTTTGCGCTGGACGGTTCGCGTCCCGTCGGGGCGGGCGACCAGGCAACTGTTGTAAAACCGGCCGGCTTCGCGCTCGAGGAATCCGGCGAGGATGGTCAATCCGTAACGTCGTGCCAGGGCCGACACCTGACGGCAGGTTGGTCCGTTAACGGGCTCTGCAACGGCGTGGAGGAAATCGGGCGTCATCTCAGGGTCATAGCCGTGGAGAACTCCTTCTGCGAAGAGGATTACCTGGACCCCGACGGCCGCGGCGGCAGCGACTTGGCGTTCGAGTCGTTGCAAAATATCGGGGGTTCCTCCGCCCGCATGAATTTGGGCGGCGGCGACATGCAACAGGAGGGGTTTGCGCAAGGTGTTCATCCCTTAGGAGCCGGGGAGTTCGTTGCGATCGAGGCGGATTTCACGGCCTTCCCGCGCGGCCATTTCGGCGGCAAACACGGGCGATACGGCGCGGATGCCCTCCTCGAGGTTTGGGTGATGGGAGCGGCCCTGGCGGATGGCGCGATACCATTCGATGAGGTTTGCGCGGTCGTGTTCCGGGTCATTGGGGGGGACGGCGATGGGTTCGCGGGGCTCCGGTTCATTGCGGCGTCGGGGTTGGAACCAGGCTTGGCGCGAGTGGGTGTTAAGGTACAGGTTTCCCTTTGTTCCGAACAGACGAAGTTCGTGACAATATGCGGTGACGTGATAGCAGTTGAGGGTGCCGACCAGACCGTCCTTGTGGCGCAGAAGCACATTAGAGGCATCGGCGGTTTGGGTATTTGGATTGGCGTCGTAACGCATCATGGCTTGAACCGCTGCCACGGGGCCAAAGAGGAACTGGAGGGCATGCAGCATGTGGACGCCGCATTGAAAAAGCATGCCGCCCGGGTTGCGATCGGCCAAGCCGCGCCAGTCGCCGGGTCGGATTTCAAGACCACCCGAATGGGAGGAGTTGGCTTCATAGGCCACCAGGGTGCCGAGGCGGCCGTTTTCCCAATATTCCTTAGCCAGCCGCAACAGTCCATCGGAGGGGCAATGGTTATGGCCGACTCCGACGACTCGTCCTGTTTGACGTTGAGCCTGGCGGAGCTGGCTGCACTCGGCGGGGCTGGCGCAGAGGGGTTTTTCGACGAACACATGGAGCCCGGCGTGCATCGCCGCGAGGGCCAATCGGGCGTGGGAATCGGCACCCGTGCTGATGACCACCGCTTCGAGACCGGGGTGGCGCAACATTTCGGAGTAATCGGCAAAGGTGGGGGGGCCGTTTTCTTCGGAGGCGGCGGCCGCCAACCATTCCGGGTTGCGGTCGCAGAGCGCTGCAATTTCGAACAGTCCGGTCTCCCGCATTCGATCCCGGCGGTATTTGCCGAAGTTCCAGACACCGACCATAGCGACTTTGAGTTTAGAATCATTCATGCTGCGATAGTCCTATTTGGTTATCGGGGTGATGTTATGGGAAACTCTGTTGCCGCGAGACAAAGGGCGGGAGCTTTATTGCAAACGCCACCATTTTGTGACCGGACCGTCCGCCGTGAAAGACAATTCGCGGATTTCCTCGCCCAGTTTTTCACCGCTTATGACCTCCCACACCGCAGAAGGGCGCGGTAGACGGATTTGCCGTGGACCGGGTTTGACCGTGTGAACGGCGACCATTCTGGAGTCGGCGTAAACGACATCGTCCTCATCGGTATAGACGTGGGTACCGCTGAATCGCGCGAGGTTGCGCAGCAGGGGAGCGGGCAGAGGGACGGCGGTGGTGAAGACGATGGCGTAGTCGCCGGGGCCTCGTTCGCCTGGTGTTCCGTTGCCCGCGGCGCCGCGGCCGAACTCCTTGACCACCAATCCGGGTCGACGCTTGCCGTAGTCGAGTGCGATGGTTCCCAGCCTCACGAATGGTCGGTCATCCTTCGCGAGCGCCACGCGGGGTTTACGGCCCTCGGTGCAAGGAGGGGCGTGTCGGTCATGGGGGACCAACACGGGTCCGTAGCGGTGGGAGTCTCCGTAGACCTCGGTTGCGCCGAAGCCGGCGGTGATGGGGTGTGCCCAGTGGTCAATGGTTACGAACCGGGGGTACTCGTAGTCGTAAAGTTCGAAATCCATGCCGAGCATTTCGGCGGCGAATTCGGGGCTGACGGTTTTTCCGTCGGTGATTCCACTGCCGGGGCCGAACACGATGACGTTGCCGTCACGGAACAGGTATTGGCGTAGCCGGTTCAGGTTGCGCGCATCGGCGCGGAACGTGTGGGGGAGCAGGAAGAGCTTGTGGACGCGTGGAAAATTGTCCCGCTCGATATCGTCCCAGAGGAACGTTCGGGTGGGGACGCCGCAGTGGTTCATGGCCCAGATGCGTTGGCGGATAACGGCGAGATCGTTATAGGCGCAGGAGAAATCGGTATCGAATGCCGCCCAGTCGTCCACCAGCATCACGACGCTGGGCACGTCGGCGCGGGGGATGTTCAGGAACTCGGCTTCAATTTGCCGTCGGCGGGCGAGGATACGCTGGATGGGCTTGGACTGGAAGTATCCGACGGTGACGTCCATGGGATAGGTGTGGTGTCCGCGCGACAGGCTGGCGGCGAGGTTTCGGTAGAGGACGGCTTCTTCCTCGCCGGGCTCGATGGAGCCGAACAAACCGCGTTCGCTGTTGGCATAGGTACGCTGATCTTCCTCGACCATCATGGATTTGCCGCGGAGTTGTATGGAATCGCCGATCCCTTCGGGGTCATAGCCGAACCCGATCCAGCGGCAGCGGTAATCGTGCGGGGTGGCGACAATATGGAACTCCGGCCAATCGAGCATTTCGGCCATTCCGATCGAGCCGCTTGCGATCAGGTTTTCCCCGTAATGGGTTTTCCATTTGCCGCCGATGAAGATGGGGTGGCACATCCAGCCCATCATGTTGCCCTTGAAGGCGTCGATGCCGATCAGGCGGTTGGGTCCGGCTGCATCGCGAAACCCGGCAAAAATGGACTTAAGACTTTCGCGGAACAGGCGCATTTGCAACTCAAAGTAGTCGCGTTCGGGTTGCACTTGCCGTGCTTCGGGCCAGAACAGAACTCCGCCGGGATTTCGCTTCCGGAACTCGTCGTCGCGCGGTACGGTCACGGTATCAAACGTTACCGAGGGATTTCCCCAGGCGGCTTGCAAGGCCTCGTTGTTTTGGTATTTGTCTCGCAGAAACTGTCGGTAGGCTTCCTGCATGACCGGCGAGTGATCGAACAGGAATCCTTCCATTGCCAACGGGGTGCCCCCTTCGCCCATCGGGTAGAAGACGTAGGCGATAATGCGGTCGGCCCAGGGCTGCCGCTCGCAGTAGGCGGTGAAGGTGCGAATGAACTGCTGCAATTCCTTTCGATATTGAACCGAGGCCAGGGAACCGAAGTTCCGTGTTTGGCCGAGGTAATCGCGCATCAGATCGTCGGGGTGGGCTTTGGCCCACGACTCGGGTGGAGAATCCCCGAGTCGGATGAAAAACTTGGCATCGGGTGCGGCCTCCAAAATTGTTTTCAATTGGCGTTCGATGGACCAGTAGGAATCTCCAGGAATGGGGGTCCAAAAGTTGTTTGTCATTGGCATCGGTTCGTCATGGATTTGGCCGGGTCCGGTCCAGAAGGGAGAGGTTCCCCATTCGTTGTTGTATCCTCCCGCCAACATCAGCCAGAAATAGTTGCAGCCGTGTTCGGCAAAGAGCCGGATTGATTCGACGTAACCGGGGAAGTAGGGTCCGCAGCAGCAATAGCTTTGGAGGGCGATGGGAGTTCCGTTTTCGAAGAACTCCGGTTTTCCCAGGTGCCATCCCACCGTATAGCGTGGGGGGTGCTTGGGAGGGGGGGGATGTGGGGCATCCTCCATGCTTCGTGCAGGTCTGGTCCATTCGGAGCCGAGCACAATGAACCAGCCGATGGTTGCGATGGCGGGGTGGGGATATCGCATCATGGGTGTTTTTCTTTCTTCTTGAGGTATTGCTGGACTGGGGTTTTCCATGAGGTCGGGCGTCCAAACCTGGACCCGATCATCAAGATTTCATAGTACCCCCAATACACTTATAATTCAAACCTTATCGTAGGGGAGGCGAACGACCGGCGCACATGCTCCGTTTACCATTTGACTCCATTTCGGAAGATTGGAGGAGGGTCAATGGCGCGGACTTCGAATTCATGCCGGCCGGGCATGATCGGCACGATCAAGGTGTTGCCGATCGTCCCGGGGGCGTAGGTTTGGCCGTCGAGGACCAAAACGGGCAAGGTGTCGAGTGCCGGGGGAAACGACAGGTAAAGCAGACGGCCTTTGCCCTGGCTGGTTCCGACGACGCGATTGGAGTAGAAGGTCAGGTCAACGACGCCGGCGTCCGCGGCGGCCCCGATGGTTGCAGCCCATAGTCCATTGTGTTCGGCCCGTTGATCGCCGTGCAGCCGCATGCGGACGCGAGTGTCTTGTGGATCCGCGTGGCATTCCGCGGGAGGTATTTTTGGATCGGCCAGGGGGTCGCAGACCACTTTTTTTCTATCTTGAACGAACCCTGCCAGACCTTGGAACGTCGGTTCCCGAATGGGATCAGGGCTCAGGAAGAGAGTTCGGGTTTCTTTTCCGCAGGTCACCCGTACACTGTCAGGCCCGACTTGTTCCGCGATTAATTCCGGGCTGTCGGCCCGTCGGGGATAGAGGATCACGAACAAGTCTTGTTGGACGGGTCCGACCGCATTGACGGTGAGAGTTTCTTCGACCGTAATGTAATCCGCGTGTTGCGAGTGGAGGATGGGGGAACCCGCTGCGGCCCAGCATCGGGCCGAAGCGTGGTAAAGGGGTGAGGGGTAGGTGACATCGCGGGACTCCAGCGTCGGCTGCGTCAGCCCAGGGAAGCGCACTTCCAGTGTGACGTTGCTATAGGCGGAGGCATAACGGAAACCGTCAGCCATGGGTTGAACTTGCTCTTTTGGGCCGAGGGTGCGCATGTTCCACCATATATCCGGGATTTTGTCGGGCGCACGGAAACTGTCCCGCAGCACGAAGTAGGTGTTTTCGCCTTTGACCATCAGGATCTGTCGGGTCCAGCGGACGCCGTTGTAATCGCCCCATGCGCGGAGGTAGTCTGCTTGGTCCGAGAAGTGATAGGCGGGGATGCCGCCATAGGCGCCTCCACCGGGCCAGCCACCATCACTGGCTTGACTTCCGAAGCGGGGGCGGTTGTGCCAGCCGAAGCGGCTATACAACTCGTTGATGACCTTTACCTGGTCCAGCGGGTATGCGTGCAAGCTCATGGTCACCAGGGGCGCGCCGTAGGCATAGAGAACGAAATCGCCTTGGTTTGCATCAGAGTGACTCACCAGGTAGCCATTGCGCAGCGTAAAGAAGATTTCCTTCGCAGTACCCGGCTTATCGCGTAGTGTGGCGCCGAACCCGGGCATCCATGTGCTGGAAAAGTTTGGGGGGAGGTAGTTTTTCGGAAGATTTTCCAAGAGATCGGCGTGGATTACCGTGTAGGGACTAAAGCCGTGGTCTTGGTGACTGGCCATGGGACGGCCCGTTTGGTCCCAAGCCCAGGCGAAGGCTTTGGCCAGTTCCGGATCTCGTCGGCGGTTCAGCGCGGCGGCGGACATCCAATGGGTGTTTTGAACGGCGCCTTCATGCCCCCAGCCTGGCACGATTCGGGTGTTAAAACGGGGATCGGGCGAGCTTAAAAGGTCGAGGGTGAAGCGGGCAGGCAAGGTTGCCAGGCGAGCGAGGTTTTCATCGCGACGGCCGGCGTGTTCCAGAACCAACGCTCCGCGCACCAGACTTGGCGCGCTGGCCCCATAGTAGGAAATCAATTCGCTCCAAGCGCCCCCTGGAGCCGTATTCATCGCCAGCTTGTAGCCGATATAGATGCGGCTCAAATCCAGCCAGCGATCGGCGTGGGGATGATCCGGAATCAAAGCGGCGACCAGGGGAAGGACCATGAAGCGATTGATCGGCATGTTGGGGTTTCCCAAATGGACCATGCTGCCTCTGGGATTCGCATCGGGCTCGACGGCAGCGCTTGCAAGGGCGGCGAGCCAGGTCCGCAATTGGTCGCGGCGTTCCGGTTCGAGCTCTTTAAAAGCAAGCAGTTCGTCGGCTGTTGGGGCCCAGCCGGCCATATCCCCTTGAAGGAAATGCAAGAAGAGCCAGTTATTCCCTGAACCGCGTAACAGATTGAGGAGCTGACCCCGGGGTCCGTACCAAGGACTTGCTCCCATGAGGGAGTTCCAAAGGAGCTCTCTGCGTTTTGCGGACTCCTCAAAGAAACCCAGATCCTTGATTTGGTTGTAAGCGGGATGTTTTTGCAAGTTCTTTGAGACGGCGTTTATGTTTTCCGGCAGCAAAGCCAGGCGGGGGTGTTGCACGGACGGATCAGGCGGCCAATGTAGGATCCAATCCTTGTAATTGTCGAGATTGACGAACCCACGGTGGTTTCGGACGTCGTGGAGGGGTTGCTCATATCCGAAGGGTTTAGCCGGTTCATCCTTCAAAATCGCCATGGCGGACTCCTCGGGCGTGAGGATTTGTTTCGAACCGAAGGGTCCGAGGACCAGACCCCAACGCCGGCGCATGAAGGTTAAGGGGAGCATGGGATCGTATTCGCCGGTATGCAACAAGTTGCGGGGGTGGGGGGATGCCATCAGCATCCAATGCAAGGCCACATCGTCCGCTTGATGCGTGAAGAGCATGGCGGAGTGGGTGGCGGAATCGCCGCGCCAACTTCCTTGGTTCAACGGCACGACCGCAACGGCATTGGGGGTAAGGGAGACGAATTGTTCCACGTCGGCCAAACGGACCAGGCCGAAATACCAGGCCGTTTCATTGTTCCAAGGATACCAGGAGGCAAGGTTGCAGACCCATCGGTGGGGTTGGTCATAGGCCAATGAGATGGAGAACGGATTGCGAGGCGACGTGAATCCTGCCGCCTCGAGTGCCATCAGAAAGGGGGTGTGTTGGTGTTTCATCCTGTTTTCGGGGGAGACGCCGTAGACGACATCCGGCTTCCAACCCTGTTCACGCCAACCCGACGAGAGGGAAACCACCAGCCGCTGGGACCATCCATTACCGGTTCGTTTGAAATCGAACTGCTCGTCAATCTCGATCACGGAATCATCGGCGCAGAGGCGGACGGTCATTTCATACCAGCTCGTGGGCTGAAAGTCGTATCTTACGCGAGCTTCGACGAACAGGAGGCCTTGTTCGATGGCATCACACCGCATGCGCGTGAGGACCGGATTATCGTTGGTTTTCGAGCTCCAAAAGTAGCTACCGCCGGCCCATTGGCCGTCGGCCAGGCGGAAGCCCTTAATGGGGCCTGGGATAAACCCCGCGGCCAAAGGGTCGGTGTAAGAAGCGACCATGGTTTTGTGATTCTGTCCCCAGGCGAGAGGCTGGTGAAATTCCTGCTCACCCACCGGGGGCAGTCGAATGGCGGTTCGCCCATTCTCAAGAATCAAACCGCTGCTGTCGGAAAGAACCGCAGGAGGAACGGGTGGGGCGGCAGAGGATTGGCCTCGGTGCAACTCGTAGCGAAAACGGCTGTTTGCTTTTAGATCAGTGAAAAAGGAGAGACGGGCCGATTCCACGGTTCCGTCCTTGGCCAGGCGAACACGCCACAATTGATAGGGGATCTCCTGACCATTTAGGGCATTGACCAAGCGCGCCTCGCCTGGCCTTATTCCCTCGGACAGTTCAATGCGCTTAGGGCCGATCGAAAACGAGCGGTCATCAAAGTTCGACTGATCCGGCTGTTTTTCCTTGCCCTGCCTTGCGTGTTTTGCGCGGTGTAATTCATAGGTGATCAGCGTTTGCGGCCAGTTAATGCCGGTGATCTCTTGCGCTTCGAAGATGGCGAGGGGTTCTTCGGCGGCCATTCTCCCGCATGCAAAGATCAGCGCAGCCAGTCCAGTCCTCATCTGTTTGATATAGTTCTGTCTCATATAGCTCATATAGTTTTCATTGGTTTTTGAATTCGGGTGTTGAGAACAGGCCGTGATCACCGGAGCATGATTACGGTTCCTTTTGGCGCATTTTCGCCCCAGAAGACTGTCCCGGCCGCGCCGGCTTGGTATCCGGTGCCACCATCGACACTCGTTCCGTTGTTTCCTGGCTGAGGCGTTCCCTCAAACGCGTGAATGGAACGAAATACCGCAATGCGACCCCCACCGCCACCGCCACCTAAGCTCCGTCCATTTCCTCCCCGCGCCTGCAGAACTCCGGACGCATTGCCCATGAACCGTTTGCATTGGATGAAAATTCCACCGCCGGATCCTCCCCCATCCTGGTTATATAATCCTGACTCTCCATTAGCCGACAACGTGCCGTCAATTCGCACTTCTTGAGCCGCTATGATACGGATGGATCCTCCTCCGCTCCAGCCACGCAACGACTGTCCGCGTGCGGAGGCGCTGCCACATTCCACCGGGGCATTGGAAACTCCGTATGCCGGCCCGCCGATGCCGCCTTCGCCCGACGCTGCCGAATTTCCCCCTTTCCCTCCATATCCTGCGCCTGCTATCCACCCATTGCCATTCCACGGACTTCCGCCGGGACCAAGACCTCTCGAAGTGTTCGTGGTGCCTGCATAACCTTTAGCATCGGCGTCAACCATGCCGTTTGTCAGAACAAAAAAGTTGCCTGCCGTAAAAAGAAGGGTGCCGCCATTGGTGGGATGCGCGTATGGATAAAGAATGGTGTTGGAGGAGACAACGAAATCTCCTTGCACTGCCACAAGTCCGGCGTCGGTCACCGCCTCGTTCGTAACTCCTCCGAAAACATGCATCCGAGCGTTGTTTCCTTCCAGGAGAATCGCGCCTGCGTCCATCCGTCTCAAGGAAGGATTCGGGCCGACATTCTGCCAATTCAGATCGAATCGGTCATTCAAGACGAAACTGTTTCCGACCGTGAGCCGTCCCGTGTACGTCAACCGAGTCCGCTCTTGACCGATTTGAATGGTCATATTGTTTTCCACCACCAGGTTGGTGAGTGACGTAAAGCGAAACCAGCCACTGCCCAAGGTCAAGTTACTTACCGACCATGACGTGAAACCAGGAATTACCACGTCTCCTCCTCCGTACATAGTGGCGCGTGGCCAGATCAACGAGTCGGGCAGCCAGATCGTGCCCGGTTCGCCCGACTCTGCCGCCCCGGCTTTAAACGTATCAAATCTGCCGGCTGCAATTTGGATTGAGGGAATCTCGAGCAGAGCTTGAGCGGCAGAATTGTATTCGATTGCCACTCGACCTCCGCCTCCCCCTCCGCCATAACCGCCACCATATCCACCGACAACACTGATCGTTCCGGTTCCGCCGATTGTATTGCAGGTAATCCATACCCCGCCACCCGCTCCGCCGCCGCTTTGGTTGCCAACGGATCCACCATCTGCTCGGATCGTTCCTTCCAGCCGCACATGTCCGCTTGCTTCGATTCGAATGGCTCCGCCACCCGCTCCGCCGTTCGCCTGACCGAAGGCGCCGCCACTGCCAGGATCAACAGGATTGTTTGTTGATCCGTAGGTGCCTCCTCCAACGGCTCCTGTGCCGTTGCCGTTTCCCCCACGCCCTCCGTAGCCGCCGCCCGCGCTCCAGCCGCCGCTGCCAGGGTTTCCACCTCCAGGGCCCTTACCCGTTTGAGAATTCGATATCCCACCCACGTATCCCTTTCCATTCGCATCAATGATTTTTCCGGCAATAACTGTCAGGTTTGAACAGATGATCCACACGCGGTTGTCTGGCACCCACATGCCGAATTCGTTGGTGCTTGTTGCGGTTTGTGCGTTGTGCGTCATCGTAGCGTTGACGGTCACCTCTGTTGCCCGAAGCGCCGTGTTGGTGCCGAGGAAAGTCAAAGTTGCGTTATTTGAAAAAGCCGCCAGTTCAGGCGTGGTTTCATCGAGTGTCACGGCGTGGCTGATAATCACCTGGTCACCGGTCTGCGGCAGTCCCAACGTCCCGCCATCCGTCCATGTTGCTGTGTTGGTCCAATACCCGCTTTGTGCCGTGGTGCGTGTTGCCGCATGTGCTCCCCCTCTCCAGCCCAGCAGTGTGGCGACCGCCACTCCCAGAATCAACGTTTGGTTCAGAGTTATGGGATTGTTCATGGATACCCTCCTTTTGTCTTTTCGATGAGTTGGGGTTCAGGTAATTTCATTGTGGTTTCCTGTTCATGGTGGTACGAAGCGATAGACGGGTTGCTGGTCCTCTCGAAGTGACGGCTCTCCGAGCGCCTTGGCCAGTGTTTTTTCCACAACCACACCCCAGTCGATCTGGATTTGCGGGCAGCGGCTGTCGATGTGAAGCGAGGAACCCCTGTTGGTCATCACCACAATTCGCGTCGGGTCGAGCCGGTCATGGGGGCCGAGTTCTTGAAGCAAACCATAACCGACCATATCGTCCATGATCACCAAGCCGTCGGGTCGGTCGTTCTTATCCATGAGTTGGCGATAGACCGTCTTGCCGAAGGCGATGCGGCTGGGGGCGTTCCGCACGATTCGATCGGGTGCCAGGGGCATGCGAAAGGCGGAGCATGCGGCCGAAAAAGCGGCCTCGATGAACGGCGCGCGATCGGCGGCCTCGAGGACGATGGCCGGCCGCTGCACATTGAGTCGCCAAAGCCACCGAGCGGCGTCTTCCAGGCTCTCTGCAAGACCGCTCTCATCAGGGGTGAGATGGTAGACCGGGATTGTTGGAGGGACATAAGGGAAAGCGATTTCCTGGTAAACGGCGCCGACGAGGAGGACGTCGAGGGTGAGGCTTTTTAGGTCATGGATCAGATTTTCCGGCAAGGCGGGTTGCCCCGAGGAATCGATTCGTACCAAATAGTGACGAAAGCGGTAGTCGCGTTGCTCAATACTATGCATAAAGGTTTGCGCAATAATCCAGCCGGGGTTTGCCAGGGGAGGGATTGAGGGGTCCACGGCGGTCAGCAGACCGAGGATGCGGGTAGGGGTTCGGCCGATCACCACCGTTCCCGCGCGCCGTTTGCGTTCGACGCGCCCCCTCTCGCTCAGCCGCGTACAGGCTTCCTGCGCCACCTGAACGCTGACGCCCGTCAGTTCGGCGAGCCGTCGGGTTGGGGGCAAGAGGGTGCCCGACTGGAGCACGCCGGAATCAATGAGACGCTCCACGGCCTCGGCCAGGCAGAGGGAGAGTGGCTTATTTTCCGCCGATTCCATTTCGATTGTCCGGACGAGCTGTTCTACTTCCTGCATAACAAGTTGCTTCTTTTTTATTTTTCAACACGCAAGTTAATCGAATAAAACATTATAGTCAACGAAAAAAACAGTTTTTTAAAAAACGGCTTTTCCCCTTCAGCACGAGGGATTTATTGAATGAGGAGGATGTGATTAAGGAGGAGTGCGATTCGACGCCTTCTGAGACGAATGGCCTCTTGAGATGCTCCCCTGAAACGCGGTTTTGAATGGTGTAGTTTGTGGGCAAGTTGGGGGTGGCCGGTTGCGGAACGCGTGCCGTTGCTGTGAGAGCAGGGCAAAGTTGCGCTCTTGAGCGTTGTCGTTCGTCATCGTTAATGTTCCAGCGTTTCCGATCTGTTCGTTCGTGACAGGGAGTTGCCGGCTTGGCTCCACCCGATGGCCGTGAACACGCGCGGGTGTGGACTGTCGGCGGGGTTTTTCTTATGGCGCATTTTGGCTCGTCGAGAGGGGAAAGAAGGGTCGTGCGTCAAGGGGAAGGGATGGAGTTCTATGCGGCAAGCGCGGTCAAGGGCGCTCGATGTTTTGCGCCGGACAGTCGGTTGGCAGGAGAGGAGGTATCGGCGGATCGTTGCAACCGTTGTGCAAAGGCAAACGGGCGATTGCAGGTTATTGAGCTTGAGAGAGCAAGCGTTTGATGGCGGCGTGTCTCTCGAAGAAGAAGGGTTTCTGGGATTTACACGACGTAAAGGTTGTCCACAAGGCTGTGCCTTCTTGGGTGAGCGATTCCAGTTCTGTGCGGGCCCATTTACGGAACGGCCGATTGAGACATTTGTTTTCAACTTGCCATGACGTTTCGGTTTGAAGCCGCATAAGTCGGGCGGAATAGGCGAATTCTTTCATGATCGTGCGCGTCGGTCCGTGCCCTTCGTATGCATCGCTTGCATGCCGGGCTTCCTCCGCCACTTGACGTGCCGCCACGACGTCGATGGACGAGATCCAAGGGGGCTTATGGCCACGCCGGCTGAGTTGGTTTGTGCATGCCAATGCGCGGCCAAGGCGTTCGACGCCGAAAAACCGTTCGGCCGCTTGTTCGTACCAGGCGCCGATTTGATCGTCGGGTGGGGCGGGGGAATGCGCCGCCCATGAGGTGGCGGCCAGGTGCGGCCAGTAATGGCCCAACGGCAGGCTGTGGCTTTCCCAGAGTGTGTTGATGAGGCCCAAGGCGCCGCGCGCCGCCCCGTAATCGGCGAACCAGAACGCGTTTTGGACCCTGTACATTCCGGGGCAGACGACGACGTCAAAACCCATGGCACGCCAAACATCCACGGAGGGATATTTGCGGTGGAGGGCGTAATGCCAATCCAGCAAGATGATATCGCGGGGCAGGTCCTCTGTGGCGTCGGGGAAAGTCCACAACATGTCGTCCCACATCATCATGCGTTTTCCGTATGATTTCAGCACGTCATACAGACGCAGGATGTGATGGCGAAAGATTCTACCGCGCGACCATCCAGGAAAGGTGCGGCGGCATCGTGGGCAAAGGCCGAGGTAGGCGGATTCGTCCGCATTGATATTGACGTAGGGCGAAAGAGACGCTTGGCACAGTTCGGAAAAAACATTTTCCAGTAATGAGGCGGTTTCGGTATGCGCAACGCAGAGCTGGTATCCTCCCGAACCTTTCTCAGCAAGGTGGGTGTATTTCGGGTGGTTGAGAATACCTGGGCAGTGGCCGAGAGAGGTTTGGGAAGGGATCACGTCAATGCCCAATTTTGAGGCGGCGTGTTGAAGGCGGACCAGATCCTTAAGTGTCCATGAGCCCGGCGGCGCGAATTCGGGGTGAGAGGGATAGGTCAAATGGTTTTCGAAATACATGAGAACGGTATTGAGCCCTTGAGCGGCGAGGAGCGGGAGCATTTTTTCCCAGTAGTCGGCGGTGAGAACGATGGCGCCGCGGCTGGTGTCATACATCATTCCGCGGAGATCGAACCTGGGGCAACTGGGCCACGGGCGGTTGGGCGCGATTGCGCGTCGGGAGGTTGGGCGTCGGACGGGCACGGATTGCCTGGAAAAGCGGAGATGAGGATAGAGCGGCTTGGAGTCATAGGCATACCGTGGCTTCTTTTCCAAAGCCCAATACGACCACTGAAAGCCCAGTTTGTCGTTGCGGCAGAGATTGCCGCGCCAAACATCTCCCGCTTCAGGGGCGGGAAGGTCGAGTGCCTCGAATGGAATTGCCAGTTCAAACTGCCAGCCGTGGAATGTGAGCCTGGCTGCGGCGTGCGTTCCGTTTAGGGGCATAAATCTGAGCGTGCCCCAACCTGGGTTATCGATGACCCGTCGAGCCAGACCGATTGCGCCGGCTGGGTTGACGGCGATTACAAAGGCTTCGATGTCGGGAATACCGGGGTCCAGATAGATCTCGACGCAGTCATCATTCCCAACCTGATCGGGAGATTGGGCGTCGGATTTGAGGAGGGCAAGGCGCTCGTCCTGGCACCGAAATGCGGCATACAGGTACCGTCGGTCCCACAGCATGGCGGATGATGTGGGTTGGTGGGTTTCCCGTTCCGTTTCCACGGATATAAAGCGATCCACCCACACGGCGTCATGCCAGGCTGGGCTTTCGATCCAGCCATCCATCGCGGGAGGGACTCGGGTGAAACGGATTTCATAGATCGGCAATTTAAAGGGTATTTTCATATTCATTTCCCTATTCGAGCAGGTTTTCCAATACACGACGAAGAATTGTCGGAGCGTTCCAAAGCTTGATCCATTGTTTCACGCGGGGCGGGGATAACCTGTTTCACGAAGGCGCCGAGCGTCTTAGTTATGGGGGTGGGTCAGGGGGGCCAACCGGGTTGGCCACGGGTGCGGATAAACCATGTTGCGCACGACGATCTCGCGGGGTCCGGCCGGCACGGCGATTCCGATCAGCCATGTCTGGTCGTAACTTCCCCAGCCGCTGGCCGGATAATCGGTCCAGCAGGCCATCCACTCTTGGCCGTCGATCCAAAGCCGGGGGCGGATGATCCACGGGGGTTGCGTCATATGGAGCACTCGGGCGCGGCCGTCGGTTCGGAGGACCACGGCGTCGTCTTTCAATTCGGCTTGGAAGGGACCTTCGCCTTTGACCACCACCCCACGCCCGAGGTCAAGGGACGGACGCGGTTTTGCCGCAACCGTCAGCAGGGGGGTGGGGGCGGCGGTTTTCGTGCGGCGAACGACGCCCGCCTGTCCGGAAAAGGAGATGCCGTTGCCCGCGAACTCCACCGGCGCGTCCGCCATGACGATATAGTCGGTGGTTGAGGGGGTGGCGATGCGCACCACGTCGGGGGCGACCAATCGGCAGTCTGGGACAGGCTCACCCTCCCGTCGGGGCCAGACCACATAGAAGAAGTCCTCACCGGCGGCGGCTGGGATCTCGACAATGGTTTTGGTTTCCGCGCCGCCGAGGCCGTCTTGTCGTGGATAACCGAAGGTCATTCGCAGTCGCACCTCGACAGGGCGCGAGAACCAGAACCAGGTCGAGGCGCCGTACCGGGTTTTCATTTCGACGATCTGACCACGGCGGGCCGGCATTTCAGCCTCGGAGACCGCCTGGTTGTAGGGCGCCTTAGCGGCATCGAAGGGTTGTCCTTCCACTTCAATCAAATCGGCGCCGTCGAGATTCAGCCAATTCCACCATTTGGGGCGATTTTCGCCGTCTGGGAAGGTGTCGCGCATGACGAAGTAGTCCGTGGCGTTCGGCGTTTCGTTTTTCACGAAAGCCACATGGCGGCGCCAGCGCATAGCGCCTTGCTTGTCGGCGAACAGTTGCGACGGGTAAAAACGCTCGGCGACCGCATAGTCGGCCAGCGGTGCGAAGCTGTAATCGGCGATTGTGCAATCAACCCGGCCGAAGACCTCTTGCAGATCGCGCTGGCCGACCTTGACCCGGTTGTGATAGATGCCATTGTCCTGCTGGGGGGCGGGATTGGGGAGATATTGGTAGGCGGTACCGGGCGACAAGGGGGCGCCTTTGCCGTAAAGAATGACGTTCAGCGCATCGGTATCCCAGTGCGACCAATTCATGCCGGCTCGCAGGAGCATCGCCGTTTCATCGGGGGTATTGAACCGTGAACGGAACACCACCCCGTAGGTCGGCATGAAGTGAGTGCCCAGGGATCGGGGTTGAGCGGGGATATCCGGGCGATACCATGCGATGTAGGGAATTGCTTCATGGGTGTGGATCCACACGCCTTTGAAATCGGGCGGGCGCATTCCGTATCCCTTGCTCAGGCTGTGCATGAACCGCAAGAAGCCGGCTGCCTTTGGCTCAGCAATTGCCGCCATACTGATTCCGAAAATCTCTTCGAGCCGATTGGCGGAGTTGCCCATGCCGGGGATGATGCGGCGATTCTCGAACCGCGGATCGGGCATGGTCAGGTGGGCCAGATACTCCAGGGTGCGCCAGTGGTAATCGGCCGCTTCGGCCCCCACGCGTCCAAGGTTGCGCAGGGCGTTGAGCGTCACGTTGAGAGTTCGCGCGGGGGAATAGAGCTGGTAGGTCGGGCACTCGATGAACGGACCGTCCACGGCTGTTTGGGAAGCGATTTTGAAGAGAAAGTGGCGGGTCACTCCCTCCATCCATTCCTCGTAGCGGGGGTGATCTGGGAGAAGGGCGGCGAAGTAAGTCAGCGCGAAACTGCGGTTGAAGGTCATGTTGTTGTTGCCGAGGTGGACACCGGCGCCTCGGGGGTTGAAGTCCGGCTCGCTGTTCAGGTTGGCATACAGTGCGAGCCGGCGGCGCAGTTCGCGGCGGAGGTCTGTGGGCAATTCGGGGCAAGCCAGCGCGTCTTCGGCCAGCAGAGTGTTCACGCGGCTTTCCGACTGTCGGTAGTGGGTCAAGCCGGAGACGTAGAAGCTGTTTTCGCCATAGGAGGATTTCAGCCCGTTGAGGACGGTTTGGGCGTTGCGGATGGCATCTTCCGGTCGACCGCTGAACAAATACCATTGGCGCAGGAGCCAGCCGTCCGGGTGTTGATCCAGGAGGGGTTTTACCGCCTCGACCAGGGCAGGCGGATAGAAGGGGCGCGGGGATTGGGTTTGGGGCGTTGGGTCGGGCAGATTGATGATCCAATCTTTGTAGCGGTCCAGCCCGATATAGCCGAATCGGGCTTGCGCTTCCTCGATTCGATCGCCGACATACAGACCCCAGAGCCGGCGGCCGTAGGTCTCGGGCAGGGCGGGGTCATGTTCGTGTGTTGAGAAGGGGGAGAAGTCGTCGGCCATATCGAGTGACCATCGCGCGCGTCGCACCCCGATTGGCAATGCGAGGATCATTCCGGTTCCCTCGCGGTACCAGGCGTCGAGCGCCATGGCGCGCCGCCAGGCGCCGACAAACAGGGGCGCGAAGCCCAAGCGGCGAACGCTTGCAGGGTTCGACTCTTCGCCCTCGACCAAGCATGCTCCGCCCACAAAACCGCCCCATCGGCCGGCCGGTACGGTCCGGTCGAGAAGAACCAACTCCTTTTCGGGCATGAACGGGGTGGGGGCGCGCCCCATCCCGCCAACCGGCGGTGAAGTCGTATCCGCCTTTCGTTTCTCCTCGATGTATTGGCTGAAGGGTTTTCGGGAAATGGGCGCAATTCCTCTGCTCTCGGCTTGCATTCCGACCCAGAGGATCGTTTCCGGCGTCCAGCCGCGGTGCAATTCGAGCAGGAGAACGTCCTGTCCTTCTCCGATTTCGCCCAGGTCGAAATCCTCGCGGATGATGGCGATGGGCATGCCGTCGGCCAGGGAGATACGGAAGACGTATTCGCCTTTTGGGGCGAAGTGGTAGCGGGCTTCGAACTCGCACTCGACCGGCCCTTGGCGGAGCAGTCGGAACTCGAAGGAAGCGACTCGTCGTGCAGTGGTGAAACGGCTTCCTCCAAGCCATTCGGTAAAGCCGCCCGGGCGCCAGCCCGATAGCGGGCCTGGAACCTGGGAGACATCCACTGGCTCGGCGAACTCCCGCTTGCCGAGCGGCGGCAACCGCAAGGCCAGTAGGGCATTGGAGATTTCCAGGCCGTTCTCGCGGGCGAGAACGGTCAATGAGCTTCCCTCTGCCGAACGGTCCCGGTCGGCCGCCGTCAGCGTGTATGTCACGGATGTTCCTCTCGCCACGGAGGCCACAAACGAGAGGGTATTGCCCTCGAGCTGAAACGGTTGCGCGTGTCCTTCGGCATTGAGCAACGCCAATCGGACGGGAGAAAAGCGATTGGTGTTGAGCGTATAGCGTACGACTTCAGGACCCCAGTCACGGATTTCGTAATCGGTCAATACGATTTGTCCGTTTTCGGGCACTGCCGCGCGTGAGAGGCCGCGTTCCTCACCGTCCGCCTGGGACAACCCGAATACGGATAGAGCCAATGCCGTCGAAGCGTACCGTAAGATAACCATGGGATTCCCTTTTTGTTTATCGGGGCGTAACAGCTCAGGCGCCGCCCGCGGCGGGCGCCTGAGTGAATCGGCCCCAGCCAGTCACTTCTTTGCAAAGTAGAGTCTACCCCACCCCTCCCTCCGAAATGCAACCCCCAAAAACCTTTTTGGGGTTGGACTCACGCGGGATGCATGTCGTCGTAATTCTTGGGCATGGCAGGCGTCAGGGTCATGCAGGGGCGGCGGATTGGAGAAGAAGAGTTCGACCTAATTCGCGGCCTCCTGCGCGATCTGCGTCCGCTGCGCATGAGGGTCGGCGCACCGGGTTCGGACGACGTGCGGATGTTCCACGGCCTGATCGCCCACGAGCGCCACCTCGGCCATCGCCACACGGTTGGCGAAAAGATCCGCGCCATCGCGCGGGACCGGCACGGCCGAGCGGTGCGCCCTGTTTGGTTCGGCGGCGTGGACGCGCGCGGTCCGCGACGCGTTCTTGGGCTGGGGCCGCGTCCCACCCGGGGACGCAACCTGCAATGCCTGACGAACAACACGCGCTTTCTCATTCCTGGCTGGGTCCAGGTCCCGAACTTGGCCAGTCATATGCCGGGTCGGGTCTCCCGGCGTATCCGCGCCGACTGGCAAGCGAAGTATGGACAACCCGTCCACGCGCTGGAGACGTTCGTGGACGGCTTGCGGGTCAAGGGCATGTGCTATCGCGCCTCCAATCTCAGCGAACAACGATAACGGTTCCTGGGGGAGTGGAGGTGAGTCCTTCCAGGTAGATTGTCTTGCTGTCACTGTCATGGCCGAGGTGCGGAGCGGCTAGCCGATAGAGGTTACTTTCCTGCTGCATCGTCACCACCCAGGCGTCGGGGTCGAAACCGGTTATGGTTCCGGTGTAGGTGAAGAGGGGCAGACGGCTTTGCGCGGCGAGTTTCCTCGTGGTGCCTGGGGCAATACGGATCTTAAATGTCCCAGCTGTGAGCGCTGAAAAGTCGAGATGGGCGGAATTCAGAACGTCGTTGGTCGTCTCGTCGAAATCCCAGTCATAGGTTACCGTCCCGTTAAAGGTTACGGTCCCGTTGTTGACGGTCAGCGTGCCGGCGTCGGTTCCCACGCCCGGCGATAGGGTCGAGCCGTTGTCCAGCGTCAAGGTGTTTGTAGCGCCGAGGTTCAGGGTGCCGGTGCCGCCGAGCGTTGCGCCGGTCTGCACGGTCACATTACTCACGCCATTCAGCGTGCCTGTGACGTTTAACCGCCCCCCCCGCACCTGCAAAGGGCCGAAATTGTTGTTGGCGGTATTGGCCAGAGTGAGAGTACCCGCGCCCTCTTTGCGAAAACCGCCGCGATAGGCTAGGTGGCCACGAACCGGGGAGAGCAACGTCACATCGGCGTTGGAGGATGGCGCATCCAGGTACAGCCAGGAGCTTGAATTCAGAGGGCCAACAAAGTCGTAGTTCTTGGTAATCGGAAAAGAGGCATCACCCACCAGATCGCCAAGGAAACGGATGGTTACGCCGCCCGATCCACCTGAGTCCGGGCCGGCAGATCCACTGGCTGGGAGAAAACCGAACTCTACCGTGCCCCCCTGAGGCCGAAGAGTTCTAACCGAGCTGTCCGAATTGTTAAAGCGCACTGTAAACACAACACCGGCAGCAATCGCCTCGTTCGTTGTCGGTCCATTGAAAATCAGAGGGCTGCCGCCCAAATACGGATAAGAGCCTAGAATCATCACCGGCCGATTCAGGGAAACACTCCCGTCTGTTTCGAGCCCGCCCACGATGTAGAGCACGTTGTTGGAGTCTCCAAAGTGATTGTCGCTGAGTCCTTCGTATAGAATACGGCTTCGACTATAAAAACTGCCGACAAAGGAGGAGGGACTCAGTCTTACTCTCCCCAGCGAAACCGCATGATAAAGATTGACGGTGATGGGGTTCCCCATGCTGCCGCCGCTGATGGGCGCGAGTGTGGGGAGAGATGTGACAATGTTATTGGGGTTATGTTGATATACATTTAGGGTTACGCCATCCGCCACGTTGATTACCGAGTTGGTCATATAGGCCGGCGACGTTGTCTTGGTGCTGCGAAGGGTCGCGTTCCCCGTGACATTGATCGGACCGCCACCCAACCTTCCCGTGTCGCTCCACCGCAGTTCGCCATCCGCCAGGGTGATCGAGGAAAAGCTGTTGGGGGCGTTACTGAGCGCGAGGATTCCTGCACCGGCCTTTTGCAGAGTACCGGCGGTAATGCTGCTGCCGAGGAAGACATAGGCGCCTGAGGTGTTGCTGACGATGATGGAAGCGGGGGCGACTGAAGTGGAGAGAGAGATCTCTCCTCCCACGCCTGTGTCGTTGAAGATGACGGTATCGCCGTCCGCATAGAGATTATCGTTTCGCCCTCCGGGGTCCGCAGTCCAATTCGGCGTTGTGGTATCCCACACGCCGCCGGTGGTCACGTTCCACGTGATCGTATCCGCCCGTGTGACGGGCATCCACGAGGTCAGGGCGAGGACGATTCCGGCTGCGTTGTTTAGTATGAATCGGTTCATTGCGGGGCTCCTTCCATTTTTCCGGCCGACTTCCAAGCGGGAGTGAGTTTTTTCTTTTAGTCCGATCCATTGGTGTTGCATTTTCTGACCTCCTGTTATTTCAAGTTGAAGCGGTACTATTCTGTTCGATCCAAGATCCTTTCGATGGTTTCAGGGTTCCTCCAAGGCGAAGGATACTTCTCTACTGCCATCCGTGATGCGAAGGGCACCGTTCTCGGCCGTGATGTGATCGTAGCGGTCCGGCTCATTTTTGCGATGGGGCAGGAGGATGGTGGTGAAGGCGCCCGCGCTCCGGATGCGGAGGATATGCTGGCGTTCCTCAGATTCTGTGACGTGACTGCCCCAAGCGGATACGGCCCAGTTTCCCAGCAAAGCCTGCGCGGGTTTTTCCACATGAACGTAAACCTCGACATCCACGTCGTAACGGCCATGAAAGTCGAACCGGTGCATACCCGGGGCCAAATCGAAGGGAGGCGTTGCGGAGGGCAAGTCGGTTGGCGGAGCGCCTTGCCGATATTCGACGGTGGGATGGCGGTGTTCGGGGGGTGTGATAGGGCCGTGCGCAGTATTGACTGCGCCAGTCGCCATGAGGAACCACGAGGCGATCTTGGGAAAGGCCGCATCCGGCCCGTCGAAGGTATCCCGTATAACGATGATGGGTCGGGCGGAATTCGACCGGTCCACAATCGCTCGACGCTTCCAGGTGAGCCCGTCACGTTCGAAGACGGAAACCACACCGGCCCGATTGGCGGTGCTTAGAAAATTTGTTTGGCTTGATCGCGCCCATACGCGGGATCCACTCAAGGGGACGCCGTTCTGATCCCACGGGTGATCAAGGGCCGCTTCTGGGACCACGGTGCTGTGGAGATAGGGGCTGGGGGTATAGGGGGTGTAGATGGCCGACCAGGAGACGGAGATCGGACGACCCAGTGCGTAAAGCACGAACATGCCATGATCGTGGTGACGGTGGTCGCGGTAGTGGTCTCCGTTGACGATCCACAATGCGGTTTCATGGGAAGTTCCCCAACCGTGACGCAGCACGGTATAATACCCTTGGAACGTTGCGTCGCCCAACTGGGGATCTGTAGCGGGAAGGCGGTCGTCGATCATCAGCAAGGTGCTTCCGAAGAAAGAGGAGTGTGGACGTCCTCCGGCGTGCCAGGCGCCCATCAATCGGGCGGACAAGGAGGGGTTGGCGTCGCGAAACCCTGTTCCGAGCACACCATAAATTTCCGACGGTTCGGTTCCGCTGTCGCCCAGAGCGATGAAACAGCGTTTCCCTCCCACTCGGGGTTCGGGTGGAGTGAGCAGGTTCAAGAAGAATTCTGCAAATTTTGCCAGTTTTGGCCATTCAACAAAAGGATCGAGTTCGCCCAGTTGCTTGACCTGCATGAGGTTGTTGAGCGTAGGGAGAAACGAGGCGCCCACGTAATGAGGGCATCCGATATGGGCACCATACTCGTTGATCTGTTGCTCAACGGCTGCACGTAAACCTTGCACAACCTGCGGCACACGTTCTCGCATGGTGGGATGCCGTCCCATGAAGAGAGCATAAAAACGTCGATACCCCCACTGCTGGAGGGGCATATTCTCCGTGCCAAGATTCAGCCCATGCTCCGTGAAGCCGACCGGCGCGTGATCATCGTCCCATACGAGATTGGCGAAGAGCACCGCGGCTGCTTTGAGGGCGGCCCGTTGGTCGTTTGGCAGATCCGGCTCGGCTAACAGTTGGTCAATCCACACCCCGTACCGTTGCGCAGTCAGTCCTCCGTGCCAGTAGTGGCTGCCGAACTCATAAATGCCACCCCGATTTACCAGGTTTTCAAGAATGTTGCGGGCCGCGGCGACAACCTGCGTGACGGCCGCGTCCCGTTTGCCGGTCGGGTCGAGCCAGGCATCGAACAAGGGGCGGGTATATGGGTCGGCGTTATAGAGCCATCCGTAATAGGCTGGATCAGACCGCACGCGTTCTCGGACGGCGGCCATTGCGTCGGCATGCATAAATGCCCCGCCGTAACCACCTGACGGATCTGGAAAATCCATAGACCATCTGTGCACTTTGTTGAGGTTAATACCACCATGAATATTCATCTGGCGGTTGATCGGTTGAAGTTCAGTCTGCTCACGCAAGTCCGCCTTTGTGCTTACGAATAATCCCCATTCAAAGCGGGAACGATGGAAGACGCGGGCATCGGGTCCCCGACGGAAGCTGGCACTGGCGATTCCGGCAGCGGGCGGACTTCCCCCGCGGTGAAAGACGCCCGGTCCGCTCATGTGGGCACCCAGCAACCGGGAAGCATGCCCCGCAAAGATGCCGATGAGCGGCGCCGATTCTCCGGCGTCGCGGTTGAATAGCTGCCAATACCAGCCGGTGTCGAAGCACCACGGGTCCCACAGGGCCATGCGGCGCCAGTTCGCCTCCGGTTTGGCGCCGGCGGGCGTTTGGGGATAGTCCAGATCCACTTGTGCATCCATTGGAGGACGGGAATGGGTCATTCGGTATACTTGTCCATCGGGCTCATAGCCGGCCTTTTGCGACCGCGCATGATGACCGCGGTATCGTCCATGAGTCGGACGCAAGGGCTCATAGAAGTTCAGCGACCAGTACACATCCATGTCGGTTTCTTCTTCGAAGAGGATCGAAGGTTGGCCGGCCTGGAGGGTGATCGTGCAGCGGTAGAAGCCGGGACCTTCCGGTGCGAGGGTTTGGGTGCCATACCGGTATTCGGGCCGGTCGAACTGGTGGTGCACCTCGGCCACAACCATGAGGGGGCCCCGTTCCAGAAGGCGCGTGCTCCCTTCGCGCCATTCTCCCCAGACGGACAACTCATTGGGTCCGGTGGCCGTCCAGGCGCCGTCGGCGAGGCGGATTCCCTGGACGGGGGCGAGAAGTCGTAGAAAGCTTTCCGTGGGCGAATATTTCGGCACGCGCACTGCGGTCCGGTTGTTTGCGATCTCGTAATGGGTGTCTGTTTCATGGACCGTAACGGTATCCGGGTTGGCGGGGAGCATTTCGCCTGGTGTGGAGGGATGAATCAGGGTCCAGGATTTTGTGGTGCCGGCGGGCAAGTCCGTTCGAACGGCGAGTTTCTTACCGTTGTCGAGAAATTGGAAGGGCACGGGTTCTCCGGCGTCGTTTACGACCGCGGCATTTTGCGTGGGGGTACTGGGTGGCAGATCGAAGTCAATGATCTGGTCCGGGTGAGAGACGCCGAACCGTTCGACAATTTCGAAACGCAGGGGCAAAGCGTGGGGGATCGAATCGGGCTCGATTTTTCTTCCTGGGACGCATCCTGTCAGTGTGATTCCAGCCATGGCTACACATAATACTTTCATACTTGCCATACTACACTCAATACACCCATTAGACAAGAATTATTAATTTTTTTATGTGAACAGGGGACAGAGAGGATCCATCGGTTTTGGGGCAACGAGGGGCGAATTCTCAGGTTGCCCTTAAAAATGGCCCCGCTCGCGGCGTTCGGCTTCGGTTTCAAACTCCTCGCTCATGCGTTTGGCGATCCCTCGCAGGAGGGGGACGCCCAAGTTGGTCAGCAGGCATCGAATGAAGCGCCGGGCCCGCTCCGGTTCGTCGAGGTCGGTAAGGTGCCAACGGAGGTTGTCCAGGACCAAGGTTCCTGGGCCGACCCGATAGACTGTGAGGGCTCCGCGCCGCGTGAGGGAAGCGGCGTTTTCGGTTTGGGGGGGCAGACGGATGAGGGCGCTGGCCGGTTCGGGGTGAAGGGAGGCCAGGCTCCAAGGAGCCGATTTTGCCTTTTGCACTATCCAGTAGAGGTAGTTATTGGTCATACCGTTGGTCAGGGGGTGGGTATGCCGGAAGACGTCCCATTCGCCGGGCTTAGCGGTTCCCGGGAGGACCTCGCCGGGAAGGTGGAGCGTCTGGAGCAGTTGGCGGGTTTGGGTGACGTTCAGCGCATGGAGGCAGACGGTTCGGCCGTTATGGAGGGTCTCCGCAAGGGGCGCCGTATTGGATTCGTCTATGCAGCGTCCATCGAGGAGGGCGATTTCGGCTTCGAGCGCCTTTTCCCAAGCTTCATTATTTCCCAGCCAACCGACCTCGAGCACCCTCTGCCATGCGTCGTCCTGGAGGCAAACTCCCACGGAACGGTCATTCCACGCGGGGCGGTATGTGGCGAGCGAGGCCAGGAGCTGCGCGGGGATGGGTGACTGTTCGAAGGCGGGGACCACTTCGAGGGTACTCACCAGAATGCTTCCTTTGCCGTAGCGCATTTCAAGCAACGGCGTGCAGGTCAGGCCGGCGCGATCGGTTCCCGCGGCCAACAGGGGGATTACGTTGCCCTCCTGGGGAATGTCGAGGCAGCGGCGGGCCACATAATAGGACTCTCCCCAGAGGGCGAAATCCTTGTTCTGGAAGCCTTTCAGCACAGGGTGGAAAGGGGCGACCGCATACGCAAAGGTGATTTCCAGCCGGTTTTCCGGGGCGTATCCTTTTCCATTCGAGAGGGGGATGGGCAAATCGGCGAGCACGCAGAGGGGAGGGCGGTCGAGGATCAGGCACCCGCCTTCTTTGACGAAGGAGTCGAGTGCGCGACGCAGGCGGCGCCAATCGCCGGCATTCGCCCCATCGGCATCGAATCCGATCCAGAGGGCGCGAAGCGGGGCGAGCGATTCCTCGGACAAGTCGGAAATCAATCCGGGGCATTGGATGCCGCGCCGGTCGAGACGAAGGGACCATTGGCGGTTTGGATCGAACAGGCCGAAATCGTCGGGCAGAGCGATCCCGCATGACCGGGGATGGACGGTGATCGTCTTTTCCCAATAATCCACGACCGTGCCATCCTGCAACAGGGTGACGCGATAGAGAAGGGGGGTGGGTTCCGAGACATTGGGCGCGAGGAATCGGTTTTCGAAGGCGACGGATTCCCCGGGTTTCATCGTTCGCCGGGGCATTCGGTGGAGGGTGAGGGAGGCGCCATTTATCCGGGCTTCGCAGACGAGTTCGAGATTCGTCTCCTGTCGCGTATCGTTGTGCATCGAAAGGGGGAAGGCGATCTCTTCATCGGCCAGGCATTCGGTACGGTAGTTGTGGTCGAGCACGGCCAGCGGGCGAATGGCGCGAACATAGACCGCTGCTTCTGGCTGGGCCAACAGTTTGCGGCAATCGGTTTCGTTTCCCAGCAGGAACGACCACGCGCAAAAGCCGGAGACATCCTGCCGGCGGTAGGCTTGGGCTTCCATTCCCCAGAGTTTTTCCTGCACCTTGGCGGTTCCGAAGTCGGCTTCTTCGAAGGCGACATCCCCAATGATGCTGGCCTGATTATCCGGAGTGGCGCCGAATACGCAGGTGTACTCTCCGAAATAGAGCGGTTTGTCTTTGCGCCAGACCCACGAGGGCATATGGGAATAACCGACACCGTACCAGGGGAACTTGAAGGGATGATCCAGCCAATAGGCCGTATGGGGATAATCGGGGAATGCTTGCCAGTTTTTCGGGTAATGGAGATTGTACATGGCGAGATGGCCGAGGAAATCCATGGCGGAGGACATTTGGATCACTCGGCTGTCGTCTTCGGCGGCCGCCTCGGCCAGGATGCGTTTAAAAACGCGGGTCATGGCCGCCATTTTGGCGGCATTCTTATCCTCGGTCAGATCCCAGGGGGTGATGGGGGACATTTCGTTGGAAAGGGACCAGATCACCACCGAGGGATTATTGCGGTCGCGTCGGACCAGGGCTTCGAAGAAATGATTCCGCACGTTTTCATAGCAGGCGTCTTCGCTTCCCGCCCAGTCGAAGCTGTGGAAACCGGTTGTCCACAAGGCCGTTTCCGTGGTGATCAACATTCCGGCGCGATCGGCGGCGATGACCCAATCCTTCGGCATCGGCCTGGCATGGAGACGGACGTGGTTGATGTGGCCTTCCACCTTAGCGATTCGGAAGAATTCGATCTTCTCCTCGAGGGACATCGCGTGTTGTTTGGGGCCGATATGGCCGCTTTGGCCGAAGAGGTGGATTTTGCGCCCGTTGAGCAAAAAATCGTGGCCATTGATGGTGAATTCTCGGAAGCCGAACGTGTCGCGATGGAGGTCGAGACGGCGGGAGGCGATATGGGAATTTGCGGGGGGGACGGAGGGGGATCGTTCCGTTAGGGTTGTGCACAGATCGTACAGGAAGGGGTCGTCGGTATCCCACCATCGGGCGTCAGGCCAAGGGATCTCTTCCTTGACCTGGATTGTGGTTTTGGCGGGCAGCACGACGTCGCGGTCGAGCAAGCGCTTGGGGGAGGGGAGGTTCCCTGCCTTGATCAAGCCGGGTTGGTTGAATCGGCTGGGCCGGGCGATGCTTCGGAGGCGGACCGTTGTTTCCCGATTCGTGTCGTTACTCAAGGCGACCGTGTAGTGGAGAGTTCCACTGGACACGGAAGGTTTGGCAAAGACGTACTCGACTCGGATGGGGGGCGCCGCTTCCAGGCGGACTTCATCCACTGCGCGGCCATCGATCCCGCCGTAATGGACGGGATGAACGAGGTTATTTTCGATTTCTTTGCAGGTGGGCAAGCGGGTGCCGGTAAACCGGTGCGGATCGAAGGGGCGATGTCCGCTGACGCCCACATCGCCGACTGTGATGACGATTTCGTTTTCTTCGCCGGGGCGGATGGCCTCGGTTACGTCCACGCGATGGGGTTCCAATCCGCCAACATAGTGTGTCACCTGGACGCCGTTGATTTCCGCTGTGACATGATAGCGGGCGTTGTTCAGGTGAAGAAGAACCGAATGGTTACGCCACGCGGGGGGGATTTTGACGCGTTGGGCATAGGTGAGAAAATGGGAGGGCAACCGTTTTGTCGGGGTCGAAGAACCTGCATTGCCGGCCTCGGTGGGAGTGGGAGTTTGGTCGCTGTGTGGTTTTTCCCCGTGTGCGCCTTCCAAGGGCCGCAAACCGTATTGCCATCCGCCCGGCAGGCTAATTTGGCGGGGGTGGTTTTCGGGGTCGTGAGCGAGTTCAAGTTCTTCGATCTTCAGGGGGCCGGGTTGGGCGGACCGCCGCGCATCGTGCTTCGAGGTCGAAACCCACCATCGGTTCTTCAAGTCGAGTCGGTTTCTCATAATTTCATTTTCCTTTTCGGGTTCGGATACGATGAAGCGTTCGAGGGTTTACGGTTGGGGGTGTAGCCGTGCCAAGTAGAAATGGCGCAATGCGGGCAATGTTGCGTTTTTCAGCGCTTCGAGATCGCGCAAGTGTTCGGGAGGGGTTTCCCGAACGTAGGCCAGAGCGAGGGGGAGGGATTTGCGAGAGTCGGCTTCGGCCAATGCGCGGGCGATGGCGCGTCGGATCACAGGCGTTGTCCCAAGGTGTTGCGGCCTGAACCACGGGCGAATGTCCCGGATGGCCTGGGCGAGGTCCAGGATGGCTCGTTCGCAGTGTTGGAGCGCTTGCCGCTGCTCGTGGCCATCTCCGCCAAACCGGAGGGCTTGAGCGAGCGCTGCCTGGCGATTGGCGAGCACCCAATGTTGACGCCAGTGGTAGTAGGGAAGGTCGAGACACGCCTTTGCCAGCAGGTAGGCGGTGTGCTCATCCTGCCTGCCGCAACGCCACAGGGCCCACAGGATGTAGGGACGGTACAAGCGGGTGGTATAGAAATCCGGAACGTTGCGGTAGTGGACGGCGGCCCATTGGGCTTCCTGCGCGTCGAGTTCGGCATTGCGTTGTTGGAGGAACGGAATGGCGGCCGGGTCTCCCACAGTTGCCAGGCAGCGCAAACGGGAGAGATCGGAGAGAGACCAATTCAGGATATTCTGGGCCGCAACCGTTGGGAGGGCTGTCGCCGCCAGTTCGCCTACCAGGTCATTCAACTGATGCGGAGGCGCAGCGACGAATCGCGCGGCCAATGTTTTCCACGGGGCGCTTTTTCCCAAACGGGGACGGGCGAGACGGACGAGTTCGGGATATGCCAACGGATCAATCCGTCCGGCATGTTCGAGCCAATAGGTCACGGCGTTCAAGGCATCGGAATCGGATCCGTCGGCGAGAAGGATCCGCAGTCGCTCGGCGACCTCCATCTGTTGTTTTCGATCCCTCTCCCTTTCCTCAAGCAACGCCGTGAGTGCCGTCTCTTGGAGCCAGGCGCGGGCGTCATCCACCCGCTTTGTTCTCGCTGGGTCGGGGGGGGTTACGGTGTTCGCCCCTTGGGCCAGGTGTTGCAGGCAGTGCTGAGCCACTTTGGGCCACCAGGCGCTCTGCCACCAAGGGGATTCCGGTTGCCCCGAATTGGAAGCGGCCCATACGATGGCGCGTCCTTGGCCATAGGGTCCGGCGACGAGAAGCGGCACGCCGGAACGGGTTTCCATCAGCACCTGGCTGCCGGGTCGGGGTTCGATGTGGCTGATCCATTCGACGGAGGGTTTGTCGCCAAAATCGGGGGGCGTTGTGCCAAGCACTTGAGTGAACGCCGCTGTGGCTCGCACGGTTCCATCCATGGGGCGTACGCGGCGCAGGTAGGTCTGTTGGCGGGTGCGGACGGGCAACGCCTCCTCGAGGAACGATCCTTCGTATTGGCCTTTGGAGAGGGAGTACCAACTGCCGATGGCAAACACCCCCCCACCGCCGGCTACGAAATCCCGCAGGTCTCGGCGTTGGGCCAAAGAGAAGGCGGGGGCGGGCACCGCGTCGAGCAACACGATGTCATAGCGCGCCAATTCGGCACGATCGGGCCAGGGGTGCATGGAGCCGGGATTTTGAGGAGAAAGGTCGGATAATCCGGAGATGCCCCGCATGATCGCTTCCTGTGCGACGGCTCCTTCCAGCATTGCATACGCTTCTTCCAACCGATGGCGATGGGAAAACGCGCCCCGCGCGTGCAAAACGTCCGGATGTCCGTTTCGCGCGAGGGGCAGCGGCTCCGCCGGCTTTGGGTCCCATCCGGAATCGCGACCGCTTCGATGCGTCTCGAAGGAAACGGGTTCGTAGAGGACATCCCCGGGGGCGGTATCCGGGGGCAATCCCAGCGCGAGCGCTTTGTCGAGCACCTCGGGGGTAATCGGGATCCGGCCTTCGTTGATCGCGCGGATGGTGTTCTCGTCCAAATCCCCTTCGATCCGAAGAGCATCCATTTGGACGGGATCGGGGCACAGGGTATGCAACGGAGGCGCTTCGGGAGGATGGTCCAGCTCGATCACGACCATCGTCCAGAGATTGAGTTCGGGGATCGTGAGGCGGCCGTTTTCGAAGCGGGAAGGTTGCGGTTGAAAATCGTCTCGATCGCCCACGGCGAAGAGGTTTGCCACCGTGCAGCCCGGAGGCAGGGAGAGTTCGAAGGGGATTTGAGTCTGCGGGGGATTGAGATGGGTTGGGGGAGTCGAGGGGGTGCCGAACGTCGTGGCGTCGTTGAGATTGACCAGTTGAAGAATGAGTTGAAGGCGGGTGGGAGAGACCGACCGTTCGTACACGAAGGCATCCCATCGGAACGGCAAGTCGCCGACCGGTTTCAGAAAGTGGGCGGGATTCAAAAGGCGGCGCAGGGCGGGATCCAGAATAAACCGGGAGAACCGGGTGGCGAATCGGCGCAACGCGGGGGATCCGCCACCCATCGGGCGACTTCCTGCCGCGAAGAGGAGCGCTTCATTCCACGGGGTCTGATCGTCGAAAACACACAGGTAATAACCGCCATGGAGGCGGATGAAATCGCCCACATTTTGGAGGTGCCTGATGTTGTGGCTTGCGGGACCTGGCAGGTTCCGGTAGTACTCATCCATGCACAGACCGCCGCCGCGCGCTCGGGCGGCCAGGCACACGTCGGTGAACGCGCCTTTCCGCTCGCTATGCCGGGAGTCGATGGCGTTGTAGCCGAAGGCGAACTGAGGGACCTGTTTGCGGATATGATCCTCGGCGATCTTGATGAGGCAAGCTGAAGAAATCGGGGTCAGGGACGACCATTCGCCATCGTAGCGCACGCCGTTCCAACCGAGCAATTGGGCGGAGCGGGCGATTTCGTCGCACCCGTAGAACGTCGTGGCGTGATTGCCAGGATGGGTCCAACACGAGATCCACATCTGCCAGAAATCCTCGTCTTGGCCGTGACTCCGGTAACGGCCTTCCAGCATTCGGTCGATCACGTCGACATCGAAAGCCTCATGGGCGAAGCCGGCATGGCCGAAGACATGCATCCGTTCAGGAAAGGCGTGACTGTACTCGAGTCCCGCCAAGCCGCCGCCACAGGCTTTCCCATAGGTGATGGCGGCGATTCCGTAGCGGGAGAAGACGCGATGAAGAATCTGGTAGGCGGAACGTTTCGAGGTGTATTGGGTCTGGCCCGAATAAATGGTCGAATCGTCTTTGGGCGTCATTTCGGAATAGTCGCAGGCGGCCCAGGCAAACTTCTCATACACATTGCAATAGCGTTCCATATTCTCGCGGGCGATCCGCTCGGCCTCGGCCACCGCCTGTTCTTCGGTCCATGATTCCGAGCCGAACATGGGGACGCCTCTTCCGTGAATCGCGACCATCCAGGGGTTGGTGACCACGCTCACCGCATGGGTTCCGATGTCTCGGCCGCGCGCTGTTGTGACGTGGGCTTCAAATCCCCGCCCCCACAAGGGTTCCCCGACGGCGAATGGGGCGGTTCGGCGCACCCGGCTCCGCGGGGGCAAGGCGAGCGATTCCACCAAGAGAGGGTGGCGATTGGTCAATTCCGTCATCATCATCGTTGTAAGTCGGGCGGCTTGATCCTGATCGGACAAGTTCTCCAGTTCGACTGTTAAGGTGCCGTGGCTTCCTGGCGAATAGGTGATGCGATCGCTCGAAACGTGGGTCACAATGACCGGCCCGGATAGAGGGATGACGCGGAGGGTCTCGAGAAGAATCATGGGGATCTTTCTTCCGGAGATATCCGTCACGGTCGCCTCTTTGACATGTGCCAGGAGCGACTCCAACTCCTTGTCTTTTTCGGTGGTCTCGTGTCCATCGTGTGGAGGGGCGAGGGAATGCCAGGGGTCTCCGAGATCGAGGGCCGTGAGGCGATTCCATTCGTTTTGCATTTCCGGAGAACGGCTGGCGGAGGGCATGATTTCAAGAGTGAGCGTTTTTTCTCGGTTGACGATGTCGATCGCGAGGGGGCGGCCCTGGTCGAGGGTTTCGATGGTTTGGCTATCCCGAACATTCTTGGCGTTCAGAGCAACGGTTCTTTTTCGGAGGTGGACGCCTTGCCTGTTGGAACGGAGGGTTGCTTCGATTCGGTAGCGCCCGGGGTGGAGGTCCAAGCGCATGGACCAGCCCTTGTCTTCGACGAGGACGCCTTCCGGTCCGGCGGTTCCGATTCGTGCCGGATGACCGGGCAATGATTTGCCGCGCCATTCGGTCTCTTCTGCAAGTCCGGCCTGGAAAGCAAGCCATGCGGCGGCGAGTGGGAGGGCCATGCAAAGGTTCCGGAGGCGGAGGTGTTTGGGGTTTGCTTTCCGTGGGGTGGGCGTTTCGGCTGTCGGCGGTAAGGAGAACGGGGTGATCCTTCTCATCATGGCGTCAATATCCGGCGTTTTTCCAACATTCATCCCAAAAAGCGCGTTCATTCGCTTTTGGGGCGCCAATGAGCAGTTGGTCAGGGGCTGCAATCCAGCCGCCGCCGGGTGCCCAAACCGCGAAAGCGGCGCGGACTTCCGCCGACACCTTCTCCGGCGTTCCGGTATGGACGATCCGCGAATCGATTCCGCCCAGAACGGCCATTTTGCCGCGGACCTGCTCCTTGACGCGGCGGCGGTCATTGGCCGTGACCTGGACTGGGTTCAGAATGTTCACTCCCACAGCCATGAGGTCGGGAATGATCCGTTCGATCGCACCGCAGGAGTGAAAATCAATCAGCACTCCTCGGCGTTTGGGTTCTTCGAAACAGGCTTCATAGGCGGGGAGCAAAAACCGGCGGAAGAGTTCCGGTGAAAGCATCAGATCGTGCTGGGTGCCCAAATCTTCACTTACGTGCAGAACATCAATGCCTAAATCCAAGAGGCGATGGATGCAGACGCGGTTATAGTCGACGATGCCGTTGATCAAGCGCTGCAACCGATCGGGATCTTCATAGAGGGCCAGCATAAAATTCTCCATTCCCATGAGGCAGCAGAGGCGTTCGCACACAAACTTGATGTGGCTGCCGCCCACGAGGATATCCCGTTGTTTTAGCGCTTCGAGATGACGCTGGTCTTCGTCGGTCCATGTCAACGCCCAGGGGTCGGGGAGCGCATAGTGGTCGAAGTCGGCGAGATTGGCCAAAGGGTGTCCCACGTCGATCGGGACCATTCCGGGCTGTTCGGCCTGCCAGACGACGCCCCAGGGATCGGTCCAGGATTCGTATCTGAAGTTGCCGCCGAGTTGGACAGCCTCCCACACGGTTCCGTCGAAGACGGGGACTCGGGCGGAAGGATTGAAATGGAGGGCGGCAAGCGTGTTGGCTCGGGTGTTCATGGATGCGATGATCTCAGGAAAAGTGCAGGGTTAATTTGATTACGGTTGAGGGAAACCCTTTCAATGTGTCAGGTGTTGCCGGCTACAATTCCGTTGAAGTTTCCAAGGGGGTGAAGGTGACTTTTCCGTCGGGCGATCGGCTGAATACAGCCGCGGCGCCCGTGACGGGTTGGCCTTCGATGGAGTATTGACCTGGAGTTGGCGCCAACAGCACGGTGTCCACCCGACCGTTTGCGAACGTCACCCGGATGGCGTTACCCTGGAGCAGAGTCTCGAATTGGGGGGGCGGTTCCTCTGTTTTTCGAGGGGCCAGAACGGTGAAGAAACCTTCCCCGGGCTTTTGAAGGATTTGCAGCAGGATTTGTTCTTCGCGGAACGGTTTTCCGAAGGTTTTTTGGTAGTGGCTTCCGAATGGGCCTGGGCCGGCGTTGGAGTGACCGACCTTATGGGTGACCGGTGCGAAGGATGCCGGCTCAGCCACATAGAGATCCAGATCAACGCCATGCTGACCCATCCAGGTGGCACGGGGTCCTTCCACCTTTACGTCATCGGCCAGACACCAGTAGTTGAGCGCAGGGGTAAGCGAGGGGTTGCCCGTGAGAGTGTCGCGAATGACCAAATAGTGAGGACCTTGGACATCCGGGCTTTTGACGAAGGCGACCTGCCGGCGCCACTCGATTGGGGAATCGAGCCAAACGGATTCAGGCTCGCCGCGGCCGAGGAATTGGCCGTGGGAGGGTGCGAGCATGTAAGGAACGCGGTCGAGATAGCGCGTGCGGCGGCGCATGGCGGCGTAGTCGGCCTGTGGGGACGACACGAAGGAGTCGGCCCGGCCGAACACTTCATCCAGATCGGTTGCATCGGGGGGCCAGCCTATTTCGAGGCAGGTGAACGGTTCCGTTTTGTGTTCGACCCAGACCTTTCCGGTGAAATAGCAGCCTGGCGAGTCGCGGCCGGGGCAGGGACGGACTTCCTCGCGGTGGTCGAAAGTCACCATGCCGTTGTGCAGCCAGGATTGGCTGATGCTTGGGGAATATTGGCTGGCGAAATCGAGCATCAGCGGGGCGCCTTTGGCGTAGAGGATGAATCCGTGCCGATCCGAGTGGCCGTGGCCGATGGCGAAACCGCCGCAGTTGAGGTTGACGTAAGTTTCTTCGGGATGAGGGAATCCGCTGCGGAGGACGAAACCGCTGCCGGCGAAATGCGTGGAGCGCAGGTCGGGCGTTTTGGGTTCAAGGTCGGTCGGCACCAGCAATCCCGGAGGGGTGCCATGCGAGGCGAGCGAGGCGGCATTTTCTAGAATGCCCCACATGAGGGTTGCAGCCAATTCCCGATCTCGTGAGGCGAGGGCACCGACAAGAAATGGGAAAGCAAGCTCGACGGCGAGCGGGGAGTCGCCAATCGGGGCGGCAGGGCGGATGCCGCCGCGCACATCGGGCGGAGTCAAGTAGGACAATCTGTAACGTGCGGCGGCCTGCCAAAGCGGGAGCAGATCGGAGAAATCCAGGGTGGGGTCGGCGTCGGCCAGCATTATGGTAGGAACGGTAGCGAACTCAATCGCCATCACCCCATAGGCGCCGATCTCGAGTGTGGCACCGGCGGGATTGATCTTTTCGTGTGCGTTGAGTTTGATGAAGCGGGCCAGAAAGTTGCGCCAGAGTGGTCCGTTGGGGTGATTGGGCAGGAGGGCGACCATCGGCGTGGCCCCGCGCAGGCGAAGGGCTTCCATCATGTTGGCCGAGCCCCAGCCGTAACCGGCCTCGCGCGGCGGCACGTAGTCAGGCGACAGCGCGTTGTAGGCGCAAGCGGCGGCGTAGCGACGAATCCGGCTCGCCTCCTCGGGGGCGCACTCTGGCGCGGCAAGCGCCACGTCGGCCAGCCAGGCCAGCCGCGGCAGGTTCATGGCGTAACCGTTGTGATCGAGCCCGACGGTCGCCATGCGGCGGCACATATCGCCCAGAGAGCCGATTGCCGAGGCGACGACCCTTTGGCCGGCAGCGGGATCACTGCTGTTCAAATAGCTGGAGGCCGGGTGGATATCTCCGACCAGCCATTTCCGGGCGCGCTGACGCAACTCCTCCCGATTTCCAGGGTCTCCGTGAAGGCGGGGGTAAAGGGCAGTTTCCGGATATTCGAGCACCCAATCCTTGATTTCATCGAGTTGTTGGCGGCCGTGGCGGATGTGCTTGAGCATCAACCGGCTTGGAGGGAGGTCTTCTGCATTATAAGTTCCTTCGAGAGCCGCAATGGCATAGACTCTTCGACCCAGCATGACAGGCGCGCGGAGGAAGAGATCAGACCTGGCCTGCCGTTCGATCCAGAGGTTGTTGGTCTGAGTCCATTGTTTGATCGTCTTGATCGGCTTGGGATCCAGGTCAGGGTTGATCCATTGGGAAGGGCGCAATCCGATGATAGCCACTTCCCGTCCCTTTTGGGGATTGTAGGCGCCGAAGAAAAGCGCCTCGTCCGAACCCCAGTTCAGAAAAGCGTTGATGCTGACGATGCGGCTGTCCTTGTCCATGGGCAGGGGTCGCCAGACGGTTCTGTGAGGAGTTCCGTGGGAGTCCACTCCGGGGAAGAGGTGGAACATGCGGCCACTCCACTGGCAATGGGTGGGTTCGAGTCCGTCGTGGAAAGCGAAGAAGTAGGCGTTGGGTGAAGGGACTTTCCCTCCCGTGCCGCTCCACCAGTCCCACAGCAGCCCGCGGTCGGGTGGGTCGAACTTTGGAAGAACGAAACGATATGTTTCTCCAGGTTCTCCTGGCAGTTCGGGCATTTCGTACGCGCGGCCATCGCCCAGGTTGAACTCTTCGCGAACGATGGCCAGGTCTTGGCCTGCATTGAGTTCAATTGTTGCCGCGTAGCCGGTGTTGTCTTCGAAGTCATACCGCAGTTTGACGCGGGCGAAGACCGGCCCGCGTTCTTCGATCGTGACCGTGTAGCCTCGGCACGCGCGTTCCGTCTGCCACCATCCTCGCCCGATCCATGTGCCGTCTGGGAACCGGATGGCTTGGATCGGGGCGGGGATATGGGCAGGGGAAGCGGGCGGGTCGAAGCGGTGAGAGCCGCCGGGCAAGCGAATGCCGAACCGGGAGGTGGTCAACTCGACCGTGCGCTCGTGTTCGGCGACATTCAAGTCGGAGGCGACTGGTGCCGTGGCTGTTTTTTCGGCCTGCAGCGTCCAGGATGCGGTTTCGTCGGGCTTTAGGCTCGCCATAAAAGAGATCGTGGCGGATCGGATCGTCTGGCCATCAGGCCAGAGCACGACGTCCGAAAGTTGCACGGGAGCGGACGTTTCCTCCGCGGTTGTCAATCGTGCCCCATTGCGCCTCATTACGCCCTCAGGAAACTCGACGCGATAATTGACGCGGTCCGGACCCCAAGCGATTCCAAACGGCTCGTGAATCGTGAACGTTTTCTCAAATGCTACCGTCTGAAGGGTTCCAGCCAGGGTCAGGGCGAGAACGGGACCTGCCCATGTGTTGATTTTCCAGTTGAGCGACGATGGAAATATCGGCAATTTTCTTTCCTTTCATTACTGGCTGACGTCTATCTTGCCTCCGGACGCGACCGTGAGATTGCTGCATGCTATTTGAACACGGTTATCCGGGGCCCACTCGCCAGAGGCGTTTGTGCTTGTTGTCGACTGCGGCAGGTGCGTAACCGTGCCGTTGATTTGGACAACAGTGGAAGTGAGCACGGTGTTTCACCCGACAAAAACGAGCGTCCCGTTATTTGTGAAGCTATTGAGGGCAACGGTGGAAACGGATACGGTCACAGTGATTCCTGAGTTGATCGTCACATCATCGCCCGCTTCGGGGGCGCCATTATTCCAGATTGCGTCGGTCCAGTAGCCGTTTGCGGTAGCTGCCGTCGTCTTTGCCCATCCATGCGGCACACAGGCACCGAGCGCCACAATTATTATTATTGCGAGTCTAGAGGTGTTGAGTTTCATGTCTGAACCTCTTTGTTGTATGAAGCTGTCTGCCACTTGCGTTGCCTCCAAAGTCTATCGAATAACAGCCTCTTATTTTGAAGATATGCCGTATACAATATTCAGTTTTTTCGTTTCCGCGTCGTTTCTCCCACAATAAACTCCGGCTCCAAAACCACCGGGGTCTTGCCGTTCCATCCCTCCAGAACACTCAGCACGACATCGGCCACGATCACTCCGTGCGCCACCGGATCCATTTCAATACGTGTCAACGGCTTGGAGAAGACCGGTCCCAGACCCCGGTTGGCCCAGGTGGCAACCTGGACGTCCTCAGGAATACGGATCCCATGCTGAACCAGGGCGAGGAGGGCGCCTCGCGCGATAAAATCGTCGCTAAAGTAAAACAGATCGGGCCGATCGTGTTTTTCGGCCAACCAGGTCTGCATTGCAGACAGCCCGCCCCGTTCCGTCGCCTCCGGATTCCGGAACCCGGAGGGTTGTTGCACGTCGAGCCAGGCGCATTGGACGCCCGTAGCCCGCAGGGCAGCCGCCAACATGGCCACCCGTTGGGAAATCGGATCGCCGGGGGCGCGCATGACGGCGATGCCGACCGTTCGGATCCCGCATTGTCGGCAATGGTGCGCCAAGGCGCGGTACGCATGGATCACCGAGAGCACAATATCGGCTTGCCTGTTGCGAGCTGTTGCCGATGTGGCATCGTCCAGGCAGATGTAGGGGGCTCTGAAATCGGCCAGTACATCTAGAAGCGAGGGGCCCGATCCGCCGAACGTTATCCCCTGGCCTCCTTCGGCGAGCACAAGGTCCACCGAGCGGGTTTCAAGGATGGCCCGCAGTTCGGCGTATCGGTTCATGTGGGAGGCGGCGTTCAGATGGAGATCGGTCACCAGATAGCGCTGGGCGTGGAGGCGGCGGGTGATCTCAGCGGCCTGCACCGTGTGGTAATACATATCGGGGCCAGACCAGGCGCAGAAGAGGACATGCCCGCGCCAGGAATGGCGTGCTCGGTCACAGACGAGGATGCCGCGGCGCGGTTTAGGCGCCACGAAGCCCTCCTGTTTGAGTTGCGCCAAGGCACGCCGGATCGTGATGTCGTTGACGCCGAGTTCGGCGGCCATCTCGAGTTTGGTGGGCAGCCGATCTCCGGGCTTGAAGTGCCCGGTGATGATGGCATGGCGCAACCCCTCGGCCACCTGGTCGGTGAGAGTTTTGCAAGACTGCCGCTCGATGCGGAATGGCAACCCTCGTCTCGCGGTCGCGGTGACTTTCATACCGATACAATACACCCAATACGCTTTTTTGCAACCTATTAAATTTTTTTAAGCCGGCGGAGGGACGATAGAACCGGAAGGAAACGTTACCGAAGGGGAGGATTAGCGGATCAGGATTAAGGCTCCCGCCTTGGCGTAACGGAACCCGATGTAGGAGAAATTCTCCTGCGCATCGTAGTGAATGCCCAGCGCCGCCTGTTGTTCCGGCGGTAACGCAGAGTCATCCCAAGTGATTTTGCCGTTGTTGACCAGCGTGGACAGGGCATTTGTTCGGTTTCCGCTCCATCGCAATCCCCAATAGATTCCTTGACGGGTCGGAGGAGTGAACTGCATATGATAGAAACCGTTTATTGTAAGCGTATTGCCGGTTAAGTCGAGTCCACTGGAGTATCCTGGAACGAGGTTTGTAATCCACCCGGTGGCGCCGATTTCGACCACCTCCGAGACTCGGATGACGCCGCCTTGAAAGAGGATGCCCCCCTCCGCAGACCCCATGGTCCTGGTCGCCACCCGCATGGTGGAGACATTGATCACATCGTCTTCATTCAGTTCAAGGAAACCGGCCCCTTTTCCGGTCCAAACGCATCGTCCGACCAGGAGAGTCGAAAGGTGGGCGTTCAACTTCCATGTCAAGGCGCTGACCTTTCCGGTGCCATGGCCGTCACCTGACGCGAAGCCGATTGCCATCAGGCCGACAGGTTCCGACGCGGACCCAAGAAATACTTTGCCGTCGGCAACCGCATCCAGTTGGCCGAAGGTTCTTCCACTATATCCCCATCCGTGCCCGACGAAAAGGTTGTGCGCATAAATTTGGTTGGTCGGGCCCAAACGTAGGTAGCCGTATTGGCTGCCTCCACGAGCCGAATAGCCGACAAGCAAATTGGTCAAGAAGGCCTGAAAAACGCCGTTAGCGATTTCCAGTCGCCCCGACGAGGAGCCATAATTGGCGTTGGTCGAGTACGCGACGTAAAGGTTTCCTCGATCGGAAAGGTTTTGTCCGAGCCGAAGGGCCGACCCATCCTGAAGGAGGAAAACACCGAATCCGCTGATGTTGGTGAATCCCCCCACGAACAAAGAATCGGCGTAAAATTCGTCGTCCCCATCCAGTTCAACAAACCCATACCCATTTGGGTAACTGAGTTGGTTTCCGCAACCGAGGGTCGCATTTCTGAAATGGCCCACCAAGGACCAGTTGGTGGCCCGGATCACGCCCCAGACGAAGGGTTCCCGATAGCGTTTGTGCCCCAGAAACAGGTCGCATTTCGCTTCGGGAGAACCGATTTGAATTCGGCCTCCCGAAACGGCGGCCAGTTCGGCGGTCACGCCAACATTTTCTCCCAGAAAGAAACGGTTTATTTGAAACACCGTCAGGGTGGAGCCTACCCACGTGACGACGGGATTGAGGTCGCGGTTCGTATTATAACCGAGAACGAACTCGTCGGCGTAGATTCGGGTTGTGACATTCGAGAAAAGCATTTCTGCGACATATCCTCTGGAAGACTCTTCCGGATACTTCTCTTTACAGCCGGCGCGGATGAGGGGGGCGGGATTGGACGGGCTTCCGACGAGGAGAAGACCCCCGTTTCCGTCCACAATCCATCGATTGGTGCCGACCCCCTGAAGGTTCGTGAAGAGGGAGAAGGTATTCGCGATTTCCAGTGCGTGTCCGTTCAATTCCAAGCGATGAAGGTTCGTTTCCACCCGAAAGGAATCCAGGACATAAGTTTGGTTCAACGTCGAGGTAGTGGGTCCCCGGATGAACGCCACGCCATCGTTGGTCTGGGGTATGCCGGCGGGGTCCCAGTTTTCGGGGGTTTCCCATGCCGATCCGGATCCGCCTATCCATAGGCGATCGGTTTGCCCCTGAAGGGTTGCAAGCGCTATCCAGGCGGGAAGCAACTGGCAGAGAAATTTCGAGCGAATGCGCGCCATGAGAATCCTCCTGTCTGTTATCAACTTTTTACATTTAAGGGTCCAATGCAATCGAAACGCGGTAAAGTCAGAAGGTTATGCCGGGAATGAAAAAGAATATGCCGAAATGGCAGAACGGATTACCGATCCTCGGGAAAAGTCAAAAAGGGTTTCAGAGCGGAAGGATCGCATCCGCTTTGTCGGAACTGGAGGGGGGTTCTCCCGGTCATTCGGCGGAAGGTCCGAATGAAGGAGGCAACGGAACGGTACCCGACGGATTGGGCGATCTCTTTGACTTCGAGGAGGGTTCCGTGAAGAAGGACCGCGGCTTCGCAGAGACGAACGCGGGTGATGAAGGACCCAAGGGAGAGACCGGTGATCTCCTTGAAGGAGACTCTTAAAGTGGAGGGAGAGAGCGAAAGCGTTCGAGCCAGTTCGGCGATGGAGAGGGGACGGGATAATTGCTCGTAAATCAGGCGGCAGGCGGCCTGGACTTTCTGTTGTTTTTCGGAGAGTTTTCGATCGGGGGGAGGCGAAGAAGGCAACGGGGCGTTATGGAGCATTTCCTCCAGCAGGGAAGCGAGAAGGAAAATCAGAACCGGCGAATGAACGGGGGCCGATTGGGCTTTCGGATAGAGTTGGGCGAAGCGGGTACAAATCGCCCTCATGAAGGGGGAAAGAGGGACGGGATGGAGACGGAGCGGCTGGTAACGGTCGGTGGGTTCCAGCGTGAAGGTAATGTAAAACCAAAGGAGTGGAGCGTGGGCGGAGAGGTAGGCGTGATACTGAAAGGGGAAGATCAGAAGCGCATGATTCGGCAGAAGATTGAGCCTTTCATCGTCCACGCGGATCAGTCCTTTCCCTTTCAGCGCGATGAGGAGGACCATTCGATGATGAAAGTCCACATGGGTCAGGGAGGGAGGAATGATTTGGCGGGAGAAGGCGATCACGTTGAGCGGGAGAGCCGGCGGCTGCTGGCACAATCCGTGAAACCAATGGCGGGGTGGACCCAGTTGGGAAAAGGATCGAAAGGAGGAGGTTGTCATGGGTTTCTGATTGAAACGATTTGGAATGGTATGGGCGATTGACTTACATGATAACATATTGTGCACAAAAAAACGTGCTTTATGAATATTTTGATTGGAGGATCGCGATGCGGACGAGTTTGAAATTTCAAAATACATACGCGCAGCTCCTGGAAGGCGTCCCGTTCACCCTTGGGGTGCCGATTCCTCGAGGAGTGCTCCGTTCGGCGGAGGAAGTCCGGCTTTTCGATTCTCGCGGGCTACCGGTGCCCGTGGCGGTTCAACCGATGGCCCGTTGGCCGGACGGTTCGATTCGCTGGGCGTTGTTGGATTTTCAGGGGGCCTTTGCCCCGAATGAGCGAAGTGAATGGACGCTGACGCTTGGGGAAGGGGGGGCTGTGGCGGAGTCCTCGTTCCCTGTTGAGGTGACGCGTCGGTCGGATGGAGGATTGGAAGTTTGGAACGGGGTATTGCGAGCGGTGTTTTTGCCCCGGCCGTTTCGGTTGATTCATCAGTTGGAAGCGGGGGGCAAGACGATCATCGGGGAGGGAATGCGGAGCGATATTCGGGCGGTAAACCCTTCCGGCAAAATATTTCGGGCGAGCGGGGACCCGTCCCCTGTTCTGGCGGTAGAAGAAGAGACCTCTTTACGCGTTGTGGTTCGATGGGAGGGAGGTTTGTACGCGGGTGACGGGGAACGGCTGACGGAGTTTCGGGTTAAATTTCATTTCTATGCTGGCAATCCCTATGTCAAGGTGGAGCATTCGGTGCTCAACCGGGAGAAGCCGGAGAAAGGGATTTGGTTACGGTCTTACACGCTGGAACTGGAGACGGCGTTGAGCCGTGCGACCGAAAAAGTGGTTCGGCAAAAGAATCATGGGCCGGATTATCTGTCCCGACTGGTGACCTTGCGTGCCAATGTGAATCTCCTGGTTCCGACGGAAGGGCAGCCGCGATCGGGGGCGCCTCTGAATGAGGGGTTGGCTCCGGCGGCGCCTGGGGTGTTTGGGGTGGTGGGCAAAGTGATTGTGGAAGATGAATCGGCCTTTCAGGAGGCGGTTGGGGAGTATCCTCACTTTCTGCGGCCGGACGCGCCCCGGGTAAAGTTGGGCGGGGGCTATGCGGTGGTGTTTCCGTTCTTGGGAGTCCGCGATGAGGAGCGAACGCTCGTCGTTTCGTTTCTTCGGATGGGGCCGCAACACCCCAAGGCGATTCGGGCAGACGAGAATCGGATTCACTTTGATATTTGGCCGGAGGAGGCGCCCCCTTTGCGCTTATGCCGTGGGATGACGAAGACGCATCATTTAGCCTGGAGCTTTTTGGGGAGCCGGTTGGATGAGGAGGCGGTCGAACGGGAGGCTCTACGCCGGGAGAATGTGGCGGATTATTCCGATCCGGTTGCTTTTTCCTTTGATCCCGCCTACGTGCGGTTGACGGGTCAAGGCGAAGCCGACCGTCTCCTGCCCTATAGCCCGGATCGTTATCCCCGGGTTGAAGCGAAACTGGCCTCGATCCAGCTGCATGGCGATCCCTTGGCCTTTTCGGGGATGCTGAATTATGGTGAAAAGGTGATGACCAACAATGAAGAGGATCAGGGCCATGAGTACGCCATGGAGTTTCTGAGAACCGGTCACCCCGAGTGGTATCGGAAGTTGGCGGCTCAGATGCTTCACAACAGCACGGTGGACGTGGTGTGCTGGGATCCGGATCCCTATCGGATGGGGGGGACCCCTTACCATACGGCCTATCATCAGGATGCGGTGTGCGTGCCGTCCCACACCTGGACGGAAGGAATGTTCGAATATGCCTTTCTGACGGGGGATCGGGAGGCGTTTCGCGCGGCGGTCGGAATTTGCGACTGGATTCTTCGTTTTATAGAAGGGAAATCCCATGTGGTCAAATTGACCGGCCGAGAGATTGGCTGGCCGATCATTGCGCTGACGGCCGGCTATGAGGCGACGGGAGACGCGCGGTATCTCCAAGGCGCCTTTCGGCTGGTGGATTTTTACCGGGAGAAAGTGGCGCGCTACGGGTTTCTTGCCAACGAAGAACCGCCAGGAGCGGGCTATTTTCTGATTGAATATGGGGAATATGCAGGGTTTGAAGGCATGCACAAACTGTGGCGCATTACGCAGGATGAGCCGCTTCGGCAGTTTGCGTTGGAGGTGTTGGAAGATTGGGTCTTTCGGCGAGGGTACTTGAAGTTCACGGGGCACGGCCGATTCATGGATATGTACGCGGTTTATGCGGGGTATGACCTGTCGAAGGATTCCCGTTGGTTGGAGTTGGCGAAGCAGTGCTTGCCGTTTGTGCTGATGCGCAAGGATTGGAATGGCTATTTTTACCGTCGCATCATACATTTTCTCAACCTCTGTCATGAACACGGCTTTCTGGATGATCGGCTGGTTACCCTGAACGAGTGAGTCGGCGGCCCGGAGACTCGAGGGAGACGGCAGATCCCTCACCCGTTGTGGAGGTGAAGTCTTTAAAACCGAACCTGATTTGTCTTCGAGTGGACTTTTGGGAGAAAAGGGCTATACTTTCCTATTTTCAACCGCTATTCCAAAATCAGGCACCTATGAAACCCGTCAAAACCGTCGCATTTCTGACTGCCGGGGGGCTGGCTCCCTGCCTGAGCAGCGCCATTGGGTATTTGATTGAACGCTACACGGAAGTGGCACCGGACGTTGAGTTGATCGGCTATCGGAACGGCTATATGGGACTCTTGAAAGGGGATAGCTGCCGTGTCACGCCCGCCGTTCGGCAAAACGCCCGTCGGCTGGTCGAATTCGGCGGCAGCGTGTTGGGCAACAGCCGGGTCAAGCTCACGAACCGTGCCGACTGCGAGAAGCGGGGGCTTGTTCGGGCCGGGCAGGATCCCCAGCAGGCGGCGGCCGATCGGCTTGTGCGAGACGGCGTGGATGTTCTTCACACGATTGGAGGGGACGATACGAACACGGCGGCGGCTGAGTTGGCGGCGTTTCTGGAGCGGAACGGGTACGGCTTGACCGTGGTTGGACTGCCCAAAACAGTGGACAACGATGTGCGGCCCATTCGCCAGACGCTTGGGGCTTGGACCGCGGCGGAACAGGGGGCGCGATTTTTTTCCAATGTCGTGGCCGAGCACAGCGCCAACCCCCGGATGCTGATCGTCCACGAGGTGATGGGCCGCAATTGCGGGTGGCTGACGGCCGCCACGGCCGCTGCCTACCGCCGGCTGCTGGAGACGATGGCGTTCTTTCCCGATTTGGGGTTGACGCGCTTGCAGCGGGAGGTCCATGCGGTCTATGTGCCGGAGATGAGTTTCGACATGGAACAGGAGGCTGTTCGGCTGCGGGGCGTGATGGATCAGGCCGATTGCGTCAACCTCTTTGTGTCGGAGGGGGCTTGCGTGGAGGAAATTATCCGGGAGATGGAGAGCCGTGGGGAAACGGTGCCCCGGGATGCCTTCGGCCATCCTCGGCTGGACAAGGTCAACGTGGGCAACTGGTTTGGCCAGCGGTTCGCCGGCATGCTGAAAGCGGAAAAGACGCTGGTGCAGAAGAGCGGCTATTTCAGCCGTTCCGCTCCTCCCAACCCTCAGGATCGCGCTCTCATTCGGCGTTGTGCGCGTAAGGCGGTCGAAGCGGCCCTTGCCCGGTGTTCGGGTGTGGTGGGGGAGGATGAAGAGCGGGGCGGTCGGCTTCGCGTGATTGAGTTTGACCGGATCCGGGGGGGCAAGCCGTTCGATTTAGATGAGCCGTGGTTTGGGGAAATGCTGGCGGCGATTGGGCAGCCGAAAGGCGAACGGCGGAGCGTGACGCGACAGGAGGAGTGAGATGACGGCGTTGCGTGGCAATCTGGTGATCGGGCAGAGCGGCGGGCCGACGGCGGTCATCAATCAGAGCCTGGCGGCGGCTGTGTGGGAGGCCAAGAGGCATTCCGCTATTCGGGGCATCTGGGGGGCCCGGAACGGAATGGCGGGCATCCTGAAAAGCGAGTTTGTGGACCTGCGCAAGGAGCGGCCTTCGACGTGGGCCGCGGTCGCTCGGACTCCGGCGGCCGCGTTGGGGTCGGCTCGAAAGAAACCCACGCCGGAGGAGTGTGCTCAAGCGGTGGAGATTTTTCGGCGGCACGACGTGCGTTTCTTCTTTTATATCGGCGGGAACGATTCCGCCGAGTCGGCCCATCTTATTCAGCAGGAGGCCGAGCGGGTCGGGTATGAGATGGCGTGTTATCATATCCCCAAGACGATAGACAATGACTTGCTCGAAAACGACCACACGCCCGGCTACGGCAGCGCCGCGCGGTTTGTCGCGTGCGCCGTCATGGGCGATACGTTGGACTGTCGTTCTCTTCCGGGGGTCAAGATTGACGTGATCATGGGCCGCCACGCGGGTTTTTTGACGGCCGCATCGGCTCTGGCCCGCCGGCATCCGGATGATGGACCTCATCGGATCTATTTGCCGGAACGGCCGTTCTCTCCCGAGCGGTTTGTCCAGGAGGTCGAGGAGGATTATCGCCGGTTCGGGTTTGCGGTGGTTGCGGTTTCCGAAGGGATCTGCGATGAAAAAGGACAGCCCATCGGTGCCGGTTTTACGGGGGAGAAGGACTCGCACGGCAATGTGCAACTGAGCGGAACAGGGGCGTTGGGCGACTGGCTGGCCTCCGAAATCCGAAAGCGGACTTCCATTTCCCGCGTGCGTGCGGACACGTTTGGCTATCTCCAGCGGTCGTTTCCGGCCGTGGTGTCGGAGGTGGACGCACGGGAAGCGTGGGCGACGGGCGAGACCGCGGTTCGGTTGGCCGTTCAACGGGGCGATTCCGGAACGGTGGTCCTTGTGCGGCGCCGCGGGCCGCGGTACGGCGTTCGATACGAACGGCGCGACCTTCGCCTTGTAGCCAAAGCCACTCGCGGAATGCCCGCGGAGTTCATCGCCGCCTCCGACTGCGACGTGACGCCTGCCTTTCTGGAGTATGTCCGTCCGTTGGTTGGCCCTCTTCCGGAGCCGGGTCGGCTTCGGATGGTTCCTGTCTCTTGGTAACAAAGAGGTAACCTCCATGAAAGCGAAAAAGCCGATTGTGCCCTGCCGGCCGAAATGGAAAGGGACGATGACCGACCGCGCGCGGTTCAATGCTCAGATGCACTATCGCCCTTTCGACCGCTGTTTCAACATGGAGTTCGGGTATTGGGAGGAAAACTTCCGGGAGTGGGATCTCTTTGTCGAAAACGGAATCACGAATAATGTCGAAGCCGATCTGTTTTTCAATTTTGATGTGATTCGCATGACGGGCGGCGTCTGGTGGATGAATCCTCCCTTCGAAACCCGTGTGGTGGGGGAGACAGAAACGACGCGCATTCTGCAAAATGCAGACGGCCTGTTGGCGGAGGTGCCGAAAGACGGGCACGACACGATTCCCCATTATCTCAAATCGTCTGTTACGACGCCGGAGGACTGGAAACGGGTCAAGGAGGAACGGTTTCGGCTGGATGATCCTCAGCGAAAAATAGACGTCGAAGCGGTTCGGAAAGCCCATCCGCCAACGCGGGACTATCCGTTGGGCATATGGACGGGCTCCATGATCGGGAAAATTCGGGACATGCTGACGTTTGAGGGGCTGGCCTATGCTTGTTACGACTATCCCGAGATGGTCGAGGATATGGTGGAGACCACCTGCCGGATGGTCGAAAATGTTCTGGATCAGTTGCTGCCCCATATGGACTTTGATTATGCAGCCGGTTGGGAGGACATTTGCTTCAAGAATGGACCCATTGTCTCGGTGGATTTCTTCAAAAGCGTGGTGGTTCCACGCTATAAGCGGATAGGGAAAAGGCTCAAAGCCGCCGGAATTGACCTGTGGTATGTGGACTGCGACGGAGACGTGCGTCCTCTTCTGCCCTATTTCCTGGAAAGCGGAATTAATTGTCTTTTTCCCTTTGAGGTCAATGGATGCGCCCATCCTGCCGAGCTCTTGCGGGACTACGGGAAGGAGCTTCGGATCATGGGCGGGGTGGACAAGATCGAGCTGGCGAAGGGGCCGGCGGCGATTAAGCGTTATCTGGAGACGCTTGTTCCGTTGGTGGAGCGAGGCGGGTATATTCCCTTTTGCGATCACCGATGTCCGCCGAACGTCAAACCGGCCGACTATCTCTATTATCTGGATCTCAAGGAGCAGATGTTCGGTCTCCGCTAGGCGATCCGGTTCTTTTTTTGTTGACATTCACGCCCTTTTTTCCGCATAGTTATCCAATAACTTGGTGGTTCCCGTGGCGGCAGGCGGACACCGTGGCCCAGCGCCTTCAAACCAAGGAACGTGGTGGAGAAAGCATGCGCGGAATGATGGATGGGGCGGTTTCAGCGGTTGGGGTGGTTCTTCTGATAGCGTTGTGCAAACCTCTTTGGGCGGCGGAAGCCTCGGGTACGTGGCGGCACTTTTCCAAGAAAGCGGGAACTCCCGGTCTGGCCGGCGACGAGATTCAATTCATCAAACCGGCCACGGATGGAGGTCTATGGATCGGAACTCTCACAGGGCTTTCTCGTTATCGAGACGGGATCTTCCAACCGGTGGAGGGTGCCGGAGGAAGAGCGCATACACGGTCGGTTTGGGATCTCCTGGAGCTGCCAGGTGGTGAGCGTTTGATTGGAACCGATCAGGGCGTCCTTTCGTTGGGAGGCCAGGAAGAAGGGGGCGCGGTCGAAGGAAAAACTGTCGCCCCTCTCATTTTCTTCGGCCGGTCTGTCTGGGCTCTGGCCAAAGGGGGCGGCATGGGGCGGGTGGTGATTCGGGAAGAAGGGAGGCGGTGGGCGTTGGTCAAAGGGTTGGAGACGATTCGGGCGGAGGACATGGCACTTCTTTCCGACGGGTCTCTGTGGATCATCGCCGATGGCGACGGGGTGTACGAAATCCCCGCCTCGGGGGAGGTCGGCGTTCGGCGTCATCATTTGGCGGGGCTGTCCGTCACCTCCGTTTTTCGGGACAGCCGGGACCGCATCTGGTGCCCATTATGGGGCGGGGGACTTATGGAGGGTGCCGATGGAACCTGGATCCGGCATTTGGGCAGCGAAAAGGCGGCGATGCTTCATGTGATGGAAAGTCCCGATGGCCGGATTTGGGCGGCGAGCAGTGGAAGTGGGCTGTGGGTTTATGACGGGAAAGAGTGGAAAAACATGCGGGCCGAGGATGGGGCCATCAGCCTTTTGGGGGTGACTTCCGATGGCCGGGTGTGGATCAGCTCGCAGCGATACGGAGGGCTACAGTATTGGGATGGCGGCGCGTGGCGAACGGCGATACCTGGGCCGATGCCTATCCGCTGTTTCCTGCGGGCGGAGGACGGCGTCCTGTGGGCTGGAGGCGCTCTCGACGGCCTATACGCCTCCCCTTGACCGCTCTCATGTTGAACCGAAAGGGAACCCTGTGACAACGGAGACCCCCCTTGCAGCCGGAGTGACCGAAGAGTTCGCCGATCTGATTCAGCGGGTCAAGATGGAGATTCACAAAGTCATTGTAGGGCAGGAGGAGCTGGTGGACCTCACCCTTCAGGCGATCTTCTGCCACAACCACGCCCTTCTGATGGGAGTGCCGGGTTTGGCCAAGACGCTGCTGGTGACCACGCTGGCCCGTGTGATTGGGGTCACGGCCCAACGCATCCAGTTCACGCCCGATCTGATGCCGTCCGACATTACCGGAACGGAAATCATCCAGGAGAATCCCGAAACCGGCCGCAAGCAGTTTGTCTTCATCCCAGGTCCGATTTTCGCGAATCTGGTGTTGGCGGACGAAATCAACCGTACTCCGCCCAAAACCCAAGCGGCTCTTCTCGAGGCCATGCAAGAGCGCCAAGTGTCGGCCGGCAATGTCAAACACCCGCTTCCCGAACCCTTTTTCGTACTGGCCACTCAAAACCCCATCGAACAGGAAGGCACCTACAATTTGCCCGAGGCCCAACTCGACCGGTTCATGTACATGATTGTGGTGGACTATCCCCAAACCCAAGATGAAATCGAGGTGCTGCGGCGGACCACGACCAACTATCGGCCTGAGCCCCAACGGATTCTGGATGGACCGACGATTTTGCGTTTCCAACGGATCGTGCGGGAGGTGCTTGTCCGGGATGACCTTTACGATTACGTGGTACGGCTCGTTCAGGCGACGCGTGTTTCGACCGCGGGGGTCTGCCCTTTCGCCCGGCAGTGGGTGGCATGGGGCGCCGGTCCGCGCGCTTGTCAGAACCTGATTCTCGGGGCCAAAGCGCGCGCCTTTTTTGAGGGGCGGCCGCATGTGACGGCGGGGGACATTCAGGCGGTGGCCAAGCCCGTGCTTCGCCATCGGCTCATTGTCAACTATGCGGCTACCTCGGAAGGGATTACGGCCGATCGTGTTGTAGAGGAAATTCTCCGCGTCGTTGAAAAACCCCGTTAATGCGGTGGGAGCTCCTGGTGTGATATTCGGATGACAACCCCCGCCGATTCGTCCATTTCCCCCTTGCTTCGGCCTGAGACGCGCGAGGCGCTTCGGCGCTTGGAACTGTATGCGCGCCGGACGGTGGATGGGTTGCTTCACGGGATCCACCGGAGCCGGCGGAAAGGGATCAGCGCCGAATTCGATCATCACAAGAACTACCAGCCGGGCGATCCGATTCGGCATGTGGACTGGAAAGTTTCGGCCCGTCTGGATCGGCTGTATGTGAAGCGCTATCTGGAGGATACGGCTCTGGCGGTGCGGTTGGCGGTGGATGCGAGCGGCAGCATGGGGCAGCGGACCGGGGAACGGTCGCTGTACGATCAGGCGGCTCGGCTCGCCGCTGCGCTGGCCTACCTTGCCGTTCGGCAGGGGGATTCCGCCGGCCTCTCTCTTGCCGATGGGGAGAGGGTTCAATGGCTTCCTGCGGCTTCGACCCAGAGTCATTTCGTGCAAATTCTCGAGCGGCTGGCGATGGCTCGACCTGGCGGGCAGGATCGTCTCGCCGTTGCCTTGAATGCCCTGGCGGCGCGAAACGAACCGCGGGGTCTCGTGGCCGTTTTTTCCGATCTTATGTTCGATCCCGATGCCATTCGGCGTCCCATGAATCGCCTGCGGGCCGCCGGCCATGAGGTCCTGATCTTCCAGGTGCTCGATCGGGACACCGAACGGTTTCCCTTCAACCGGTGGGTGATATTCGAACCGCGTGAATCGTCCGGACGCCGTTACCGCCTTGATGCGTTGTCTCTGCGTCGGCTTTACGTCGAAGAGTACCGCGTTTGGCGGGCGGAATGGCAGGAATGGACCCGGCGCCGCGATATTCACCTCGTGGAAGTGCAGGCGGAGGAGGCTGTGGAAACCGCGCTGGGCCTCTATTTGGCGCGGCGATCGGGAGCGGAGGCATGACGTTTCTTCAGCCTTTGTTTCTTTCCGCTTTGATTTTGGGCGCCCTTCCGATCCTTCTCTATTTTCTGATGCGATTCCGCGCCCGCCCCGTTCCCTGGGGGGCCGAGTACCTCCTTCTGCGCGCCCTGGCCCGGCGAAAAAAACGGGTAGACTGGGCGCAGGTGCTGCTTTTGGCTTTCCGCACTTTGGCGATCATGGCTGTCGCTTTGGCCTTTGCCCGACCCCTTTGGCGGAAAGGGGCGGGAGGGGCTGCGGAAGGGGTTCACCGCCTGGTCATTTTGGATGCCACGGCCAGCATGCAGGCGGAGGAAAATGGGCGTTCCCGCTGGAATCGCGCGCAGGAGTCCCTTCAGGCCATGGCGCCTCTATGGAGCCGGCGCGGCGAGTGGTCGCTGCTGCTGCTGGACGACGAACCGCGCTGGATTTTCCGGAATCGTCCACTGGGCTCCGCAACGGAGATTCGCGATACGGTGGCGTCGCTTTCTCCCGGAGAGGGGGCGGCACGGATCGCCGATGCCCTGACCACGGCCCTTGCGCTCGAGGATGGGCGGCCGATGGAACTGTATCTGCTGGCGGATGATCAAGCGTCGGCGTGGGAGGGAACTGCCGAAATTCTGGAGTCTCGTCCCCTGAATGCCGCGGCGACCTACTGGCTGTGTCCGCCGCTTTCCGGGCGTCGGAATCTTGCGGTTGCGTCTTTTCGTCTCATCCCGAACCGCGTTCTACGTGGCCACCCGGTTATCCTTCGAGCGGAAATCGCCAATTTCAGCGCCGAGCCAAGCTCCGATGTAGAGATCCAGTTCCAAGTGGATGGCGCCATCATCGGGACCCGCCGTGTTTCGCTTCAGCCCTGGCAGAGGATCTGGGTTTTTCTTGAAACGGTCTCGCAGGACGTCGGGTTCCACGCCGCAACGGTGCGACTTCCTTCGGACGTTCTTCCGCTCGATAATGTCATGAGTGCCGGTTTTGAAACCATCGAACAGTGGCGGATCGGTGTTCTGACTTCCTCCGACCGATCGGAACGGTTTGTCTCTTCTTATCCGTTTCTGGCGCAGACGGCGGACCTTTTGAAGACCGGCGGATGGAATGGGGGGGGCTGGAGTGTCGTTCCACTGGACGCCGCCGCACCCAACCCTTCCGAGTGGAGGGGTTGTGATCTGATCGTTCTCGACGGAGGAATCTCCCTTACGGAGCCGATCGCGTCCGCGCTCGAACGCTACGGGCGAGAAGGGGGTGCGATTTTGGCAGTAGCGGATCAGCACGCGGCGGCGGAGAGCTGGAACAACCTTCTGGCCGATCGCGGCTTTCTCCCCGCCCGTCTAGGGATTGCCCGTTCGGAACGAGTCGGAGGCGAACGGTTCCGACGGTTGGCCTCTCCGTGGTATGGGGGTTTGGAGGGTCGGGGGGTTGAAACCGGAGCGGATCGTATTTGGAATCGGATCCGTTTTTATGCGTGGCGGGAACTCGAACCGTCGGCCGAGGCGCACGTTTGTCACCGATTTGACGATCAGAGCCCCTTTCATCTTGAGCGCCCGCTGGGGCTGAGAGGAACGGTGCATCTTCTGGCTTCCGGGCTGACGGGGAGTGAAAATGCACTTTTTGTGCGGGAAGCGATCTATCCGTTTCTTTCCGCTTTGTTTTCCGATGCCGCTTCGCGGGCCCAATTTTCCCTCGCAATACGGCGCGGGGAGCCGCTCCGATTTTTCCTTCAAGGATCCGATCCCGTGGTGGGGGCTCAGGCGGCGGGGGAGGGGGAGAAAGAGCCTCGGACGATCGCATCGCTCCCGGCCGAAGGGGGATGGCTTTTGGAATGCCGCGACCCGATTCGGAAGTCGGGGCTCGCATCAATGCTCATTCTCCGGAGCGGCGGCTATTTCCGTGTTTGGTATGGCGTACAGGGAACGGTGGATGATTCCGATCTGACGCCGTTGGAGCCAGAAACGCAGAACCGTCTGGTGCGCCTGGGCGGTTGGCGTCTGGCGACCGACGGCGCACAGCTGGCGGAAGAGGTTCGGCGGGGCCGTGAAGGTCGGGAACTCTACACGTGGGTTCTGGCGGCGGGGTTGTTGTTTCTGATGGGAGAAATGACGATGAGTTTGCGGTTTGCCTGACGGAAAAGAAAAAGGGTGGAGCCGATTCGCACCATTCAATTGGCCATTCAATTTGCTGCAGGGGTCTCGCCTGCCTGGCTGATTCCGGCCTTGCCGGCCGTGCTTTTGACCTCCTTTTGGCTGTGCCGCCGCAGCGTCCGCGCCGTTCAGGGGCCGAACCGCATCGGTCTGATTCTCCTTCGATTGGGCATCATGGGGACGGCAACGGTTTTGTTGTTTCGGCCGAGCCTTGTGTTTCGCGAAACGTTGACGTTTCCCGGGCGGGTTGTTCTGATCGAGGACGATTCCGGGAGCATGGGGGTGGCCGACTCCCATCTGCCGTCGGCGGAAGCCGTTGCGCTGGCACGGGCGGTAGGTCTCGAAGCGGGCGATGGGATCTGGGGGGAGGGGGCGGATCGCCTGGCGACTGCTCGCCGCATCCTGCAAGAGCATGAACGCCGGGCGGAAGAATCGGCCCATCGGGGCCGGTCCTTTTGGATCGCTGCCGATGAGGCGCGTGGGGGGATCGAAGAGATTCTGGGCTGGATTGAGCGGATGCTCGAACGCCGCGGTGAAGAGGGGTTCGAAGGGGTTCGGGAAGCCCTGGGAGTGTGTCGAGACGTATTGCCGCGCCTTTTCGAAGGGCCGTTTCCCCTGCCGGAGGACCGGGATGTTTTTCTTCGGAACGCTTCTTCGGCTGAAACCCTTTTGCGGGATTTCCAGGCGCGGACCGATGAACAGGTCTGCGAAAAGAATCCCGCGGTGCGGCAGGCGGCTGAAGCGATTCGCCGGCGGACAAGGCGGGAACTCGTATCAGCGTTTATTGCTCGGCACGAAAACGGTTGGCGAGAGATCCTGGCCCCCTTGAAGCTCCATCGCATGCGCCTCAGCGAACAGCAGGACGGGGCGGAAGATGAAAGGGGATTTGAAACGCCGCTGGCCGACACCCTTCAAGAACTGATGGAAAAAAAGGATCCTTTTCCTCTTGCGGCTGTGGTGTTTTTCTCCGACGGCCGGGATACGAGCGCGGCCGCTGCCGAAACAGTTGCCGAGAAGGCGGCTCGTCTTCAGATTCCTCTGCTGGCGATTGGAGTCGGATGGGAAGAAGAACCGCCCGACCTGGCGGTTGCGTCTGTCCATGCCGCTCCCTTTGCGATTGTGGGTGAACCTTTTCCCGTGCAGGTCCGGCTCAAAACACCCTGGCCCGAACCGGCGCTTCTACCGGTCGAACTACGCCAAGGAGACACGGTTCTTGACACCGCGGCGACGAACGCAGGACCTCTCTGGGGCCAACTGACGCTGACCTATACCCCCACCAGTCCTGGTCTGATCCGGTTGACCATTCAGCTTCCGGAGCTACCGGCCGAAGCGGTCCCACGCCGGAACAATCGGATGGACCTTGCGGTGCGCGTGCGGCCCGAACGGCTCCGGGTACTGGTGCTGGATGATACGCCCCGCTGGGAGACTCGCTTCTTGCTCAATATTTGGGGGCGTCTGAATTACGTCCGTCTTCATCCCATCATCGTGGCGACCCAACCCGACGGAACGCTGCTACGGGGAAGTGGGTTCGGGCATTTTCCCGGCGGCGAGGAAACCCTTGCCCTTTATGACCTGATTGTGCTGGGTCATCTTTCGGAGGAGACTTTTCGCGCGGAGGAATGGGACCGGATGAGACACTATGTCGAAAAGGGGGGAACGCTCTGCCTGATTGCGCCGGAAGGGGGAGGATTCCGCGCACCCTCTTCCTGGCGGGAGGCGATTCTTCCCCTGGGGGTTGGGCCACCACCCCCAAACCTTTCGTCTCGGGATGTGCGTGGACTTGAACCTTATGCAGAAGGCGCGTCGCATCCACTTTCCCGAGCATTCGCCCGCGAGGTGCAAATACTGGGCGAATGCAGCGATCCGCGTTTGCGGGCCGAAACGATTCCCCTAGCGGGCCGGCCTGAGTGGGCGCTGCTCACCGTTCGGTTCGCCGGATCCGGCAAAGTGTTCCTGCTCGATTCGGATGCCCTTTGGCGTCTCAATGATACGCGACGGGAGGAGCATGGCCGTCTTTTCATTCATCTGTTGCAATGGGCGGTGGAAGCCCAGGCCCCTCAACCGGGGCGTGCCGCACCGGATGGGCAGGTCGCCGAAACGGGTCAGGGTCTTCAAGTCTGGGTTCGTCGGGGGGTGTCTTTCGTCGAAGCCGGGAGTTCTCGCGGTGTGGGGGAAGTGCGCGCGGCCGTTTTGTTCCGGGAAAATGCGCCTTACGGAAGGGCGGTATTCAACGGCCTTTCCGCCGGGGAGTGGTTCCTTCGGCCTGCGGGGGAAGGCGGGGAGGGGGAGCGGGTGATTGTGCTCGAGCGCAGCGGCGAACTGGTGGAGTTGGGGCGGGACGATCGTTGGCTGAGGGGTGTGACGCAAAAGGCCGGGGGTAGCGTATTACGGTTGACGGAAGCGGCGGATTGGGCTGCTCGTATTCCACCGAAAACCCGCGTTGAACGGCGGGACCGGATTTGGCGTCTTTGGGATTCGGGATGGGTTTTGGCGACTCTTGCGGTCGGGTTGACGGCGGAGTGGATCTGGCGAAAATGGATAGGGCTCGTCTGATGCGGCATCCGTCATCCACTCTTCCTCCTCTGGTGACGCGGACGCTTCGGCGTTATGGGGCCACACGGAATGCGCTGGCGTGGCTGCGGGCGGCGGCGAGCGCGGTTGCGGCCGGAACAGCGGCCGCGCTCGTGGCGATGGGGTTGGACCTTCTCTTTTTCCTTTCGGTGCCGGTTCGGTTGGGGCTTTCTCTGAGCGTTGCTGCTGCAGCGGCTGCAGGATTTCTGATCGAGGCGGTCCGGACGTTGCGGCGCCCCTTCGACCTCCGGCGGGCTGCCTATGCTCTGGAGGAAGCGGCGGGGGGCGACGCCGTGGAACGACTGGTGACGGCCGCCCAAGTTCTTTCGGAGCGAGAGGAAGCCGGTTCTTCCGTTCGTTCGCATCTGAAAGCCCGCCTTGCGGCGTTGGCGAAACAGCGCGCGGCGGAACTCTCCCCCTTTCGGCTTGCGAGGGATGCCCTGCTTTTCCGTCGGTTTGTGGAGGTGGCCGTCCTGCTGATCTTTGTTGGCATGGCGTCGGCCTATGTGGGCCGGGAACGCGCCGATCTTTTGTTCCGCCGGCTTCTTGCCCCGAAGTCAGCCCTTCCGAAAGCGGGATTTTTGCGGCTTGTCGTCGAACCGGAGACGATGCGGCTTGGCGCGGGCAGTGAAGTGTTGATCCAGGCGCGCGTCGAAGGGGAAGTCCCGCGATGGATCGTCCCCTTGGTGCGCTGGACGGGCCATGATCCCGACCAGTGCCATCTGGAACGGGTGGCGGGACGTCCCGCGCGATGGCCCGCAAATAGGGAAGTATTTTCCATGCAACGGGTGGGGCGTGAACTCTTTGTGGTTGCGCTGAGCGACGTCCGGGAAAGTTTCAGCTTTCGGGTCCGCTGTGGGGATTCCGAATCGGAAGTCCGCTTTGCAGAAGTGGTGCCTCGGCCCCGGCTTTTGAACGTTCGGGCCATCGGAACGCCGCCGCCATACACCGGCCTGCCCTCTGAAACGTTCGAACGTCTGGACGTACCCCTGACCGTTTTTCCGGGCACCCTGCTGGAAATTCGGGGCGCGATTGATCCGCCGGAAGCCAGGGTCCGGCTTTCCGGACCGACCAACAAACCCCTTCCTCTCGCACAGGGTGAAGAGGGGGAATGGTGGGTGCGGTGGGAGGTCCAGGAGGCGCTTTTCCTGGAGCTCTCGGCGGTTCAGGCCGACGGCATTGAATCCGCCGAGCGCCTTCGGATCGCCATCGGCTTGCGCGAGGATCAGCCGCCGACGGTTACGCTTCTTGAACCGACGCAAGATCCCGTTTGCATGCCGGGTGAAATTCTTTTATTTCGCGCGGAGGCGGAAGACGATTTGGGTATCGCCGATGCCACGCTGGAGGTTCTGATCAATCCGGAACGAACCTTGGATGCCCCGCTTCACGAGCTGCCGATGGGGATGGAGATCAAGGGACGAAAAGGGCTGGCGATTCAATCGGTGGATCTTGCGGCGTTCCGTGTCCAGCCCGGCGATGAGGTCCTTATGACCGTTCGCGTGCGCGACACGGGTGCACGGGATGGTCGTAGCCGGTCTGTCCGGGTGCGCATTGCGGCCGTCACGGCCGGCGAGAACGAACGGCGTCGGCTGGCGGTGCTCGAAGCCGTTGAACGGATGGTGAGGGGGCTGAGTCGGGAGGGGGCGGAAGGGTGGTCGGTGGAGACGGAAGTTCAAGAGGACGCCGCTCGGCGAGCGGCGCGGGCGGGGGTTGATGTGCGCGCGGTCCGCGACGGGGCCGGGCTGGTGGCACTGTTGGAACAGGAGGTTCATTTTACCGATGGTCATCGGGACAAAGAAGACCTCCGGCGGCTGGCGGGGGTCTTGCGAAACATGCTCTTTCCGGTGTTTCCGGAAGGGGGGGCTCCCCCCATGGCGGAGTGGCTCGAGGCCGTCAGCCGACTGACGCGGTATCGGCAGGCTCGGTTGGCAGCGCTGCGTTTTTTTGGATTGATCCGGGAAACCGCAGCGCTGACCGACGCGACGTTCGATGCGGAGGAAAAGAGACCGGAGGCCGAAGTTCTTGGGGCTGTCGCGGCGCGTCTGTTGGAGCATCCGCAACTGGCCAGGGAGGCGGAGGGAGTTCGCCAACTTCGCGATGCGTCGCGGCGGATCAATGCGAGCATCCAACAGGCGGAAAAGGCTATGGAGGAACGGGTGACGCTGGGAGGACCCTTCGAGGAAGCCGAGGCGCTTGCCGCTCGTTTGACGGCATGGAACGAAGAGGCGGCGGACCTGTCGGCCCGGCTGGTGAAAGGGGAGGAGGAGTTGAATCGCCGCGCGGCCGGATTCGGGCGAGAGGTCGCGAGCGCCGTCCTTTCCGATTTAAAGAATCAACCCGGAAGGCCAGAAACGTTTGAAGAGGTCGGGGGCGAGTTGGGGGTTGCCTTGGGGCGTTGGCTGAGTCGTGCGGAACGTTGGCCGGAACCCGAGGAGGTTGGGGCAATGATTCGAGATGTGATGGACCGACATTCCCGGGAGGGGAAGTCTGGCGAGGCCGAGAACCGGCGATTGGTCCATCTATTCGAGACCATGGAGGAAACCGCCGATGCGGTACTGGCCATATCTCAGCACTCCGGAGGGTCGGATTTCGAAGCGGCCGCGGCGATTCGCGAAGCGCTTTCCTTGGCAATCCGAAGTTTGCGGCGGGAATCGGTTCCCCAACCGAGGACCGTTGAGGCAGTCGTGAAGCAACTGCACGCTTTTCAGGGCATACTGGATGGCGTGTTGCCGGCGCTATGGGAGGAGGCCGAACGGGGGCGAACGGAACTGATTGGGTGGGATCGGGCTCTGCGGGATCGGCTGCGCGCGGCGACGGGTGTTTGGGAGGAGGTTTTCGGCCGGGAGTGGCTCCTGGCCGATCGCCGAATGCTGGAGTGGATTCCTTGTGCGTCCTTTGCGGATCGATTGGAATGGTTGACGTATGTCGAACCATCTTTGGAGACCCGACGTCTTATTTCCGAGTGGGAGAAATCAGACCCTGCGGCTGCGGATCGGCGGAATGGGGAGCGGCTCGCTCTGGAGATGGACGGGGAAGGCGAGGGGGTCGGGTTAACAAGGATCGAGGAATCCGTTTTCTGGCGCCACTGGGGAAGGTTTGCCCGGTCGGAGGGGGCGGATGAGGGACGATTCGAAGAGGTGGATCTCCGTTCGCTTTGGCCGGTTTGTGCGGCTCTTCCCTGCGGGCGGCGGGGGCGAGAAGCCGTCCGGGAGGCGGTGCAGCGGCTGGAGGAGGGAGGGCAAACGTTACCCGAAGCGGTCGGCCGTCTTCGCCTGGAAATGGAGCGGCTTCTTGCGGTCAACGAAATATGGGCGGCTGTGGCTCCGGATGAAGAGTCGGCACAAACCCTTTCCTTTTTGTCGGCGATGCGTCGGGTCTGGGCACGATATGACGTTCGGGCGGAAGACGGCGGTATGGAGGAAGCGGCGCGTGGGCTGAAGCGTGCGTTGTTACGGGCCGCGGAGGAATCGCCGTTGGAGGGGCAAGGGGAAGGGGAGGGTGTGGCGATGAGGATATGCCGGCTTGCTGGGTGGGTGCGGAGGATCGAACAGGAGGGGGACTCGGTCGAATGGAGAGAAGCGGTGAGAATCAGGGTGGAACAAGACGAGGCGTTTGCCTGGCGGGTATTGCTTCGGGAGCGCATTCGGCTGGAGGAGGCCGATGCGGCGTTGGAAGAAGCGGCCCGTCTTCTTGAGGAACCGAAAGAAGGTTTGCAGGGTGTGGAGGCTGCGTTTCGGAGAGCGGCAGGGGCGTGGGAACGGTTTGAAGGCCGGGTTAGTCGGCTGGCGGCTTCGGTTGTGGAACGGGCGTTGGCGGGGGAGGAAAGAATAGATGCGCGGATCCTGGGCGCGATACCCCGCGCGGGGAGCCGTGATGAACGGCAGCGGAGTGCCATGGAACTCGTGGAAGCGGCGGCAGGGGTGCGCCGCGTGCGCGCGCGTCTGGATCGGTTGGAAGTGGAAGGGGAGAGCGGGGAGTGGGGAGGAGGTTTCGCACCGCAGGGAGAGGAATGGGAACGGGATGAGGACCATGCGCGGAGACGGTTGAGCCGGCAGATGGGACAGTGGGAGGCGCGTGCGGTCGTCGCGCTGATGTCCGAATGGGAGGGCGAGGAAGGGAAAGCCGAAGGAACGGGTCGAGCCGAAGCCCGCTCACGCCTGGATGCGGCGCTTCGGGTTGCCGTTTCCTCCCTCGGTCAGGGGGTGGGCGAGCGGGTACGGCGGGGTCCGGTGGAGCTCCGGGCAACGGATCCCTTGTTGCGCTGGTTGTTAGAGGAATTGGGAGAGGCGCGGCAGATGTTGCGCCGCGAAACGGCTGCCGGTCCGTACCAGCAGGTCACCGAGCAGTATTTGCGAGCGGTCGAAGGGTTTTTGAGGTATTGAGGATGGGTCAGATGTTGAAAAGGGCGGTTGGTTGGGGGCTGATCGGCCTCGTGGCGGCGGCCGCCATGGGGGAGGCGGTGGATCCGCGCCGGGTGGAAAGCGCGATTCAGGGGGGGCTGAGTTGGTTGGCTTCTACGCAGATTCCCGAGGGATCGGCGGTGGGTTCGTGGGCGTGCGAGAATTCCCGTTATCAACCGGCGGTCGCGGCGCTTGCGGGTCTGGCTTTTCTGGCCAACGGCTATTTGCCGGGGCCGGAAGGCTACGGACCGGTTGTGCAACAGGCGCTTCGGTACGTGGTGGGGCGGATGGCACCGGACGGGTATTGGGGGCAGGGCGACCGGTCGGGGATGTACATTCATGCGATGTGCACGCTTTTTGCGCTTTCCGCACTCGGCATGCTCCCGGAGCGTGGCGAAAACCAGGACCTTGCCGAAAACTGCCGCAAGGCTGTTGGGGTTGTTCTCGAAGCGCAGAAGGCGGTGCGGAGCAGTGTGGAGCAGGGGGGATGGCGATACACGCCGGATGCCCAGGAAAGCGATCTATCGGCGACGGCGTGGCAATTACTGGTGCTTCACACGGCCCGCCAGTGCGGCTATGGAATCGAGCCGGAGGTTTTCGACGACGCGTTGCGGTATGTTGCCCGCGGATGGCGTGTGACGGAGGAGGGGGTGGCCGGATGGGTCTATCGGCCCGGCGTCAGCCGCGATCCTGAAATATCGGCGACTGCGATGGCTCTCTTTCTCCGGTCCCTATTCGACCTGCCGGAAACGACGGAAACGGGAGCCGCCCGGCGTTGGGTGGCACGTTTTCCGCCGGCATGGGGCGGACCGGAATACGGCGGTTATTTCTATTTTGCGGGATTTTATCGAACGCTGGGGTTGTTCCAGACGGGTGGAAAGGAATGGCGGCGTTATCAAAGGGCATTGGAAAGGGTTCTGACCGAAAGGCAACGCGGCGACGGCTCGTGGCCGTTTCCGCCGGACGCGGCGCCTCAAGCCCGGCAGGCGGGGCCGGCCTATGCGACCGCCATGGCGGTATTGATGTTATCGGTGGAGAAACAGTATTTGCCCCTGTATCAACGGCAACGGACTCTATTTCGACCTCAGGAAGTGGAGGATGGAGAATGAAGCGCGCGAGACGATGGGTGGTGGCGGGAGCTGTGATGGCGGTCCTGACGGCGGTGGAGGCCGCGGTTTCTCCGACCTCGTACGGAGAGGCAGCCCGGGTCGACATTCCGATTCTGCGGGTGCCTTTTGCCCGAAAGGCGCCCGTTATAGACGGCGCCATGGAGGAGGGGGAATGGGAAGATGCTGCCGCCCTTTCGGGGTTTTGGTACGACCATCAAGCGGGGCATTTCCGTTTTCTTGCGCCCCATCAGACACAATTGCAGCTGTATGCGGCGTACGATCGTGAGCATTTGTTCCTGGCCTATGTTTCGCCCGTTTATCCCGAAAACTCCTGGTTGAAGGCCCGGGGCCGTTTTCCCGATGTGGTGGGCCATCCGCTCTACGGCCTGATCTGGGACGATCATATCGAACTCGAACTGCGACCCGTCGAAGACAATGCCGAGGGATTCAATCGGGGGCTTTTCAAATGGTTCATCAATCCGATCAACGCGGTAGCCGATCAGCTGTGGAGCGTGAAAGACGGAGAAGGAAAGGAGTGGCAGTCGAGTGCGCTCGTGCGTTCCGGGGTGGACGGGAAGCGGTGGATTTTGGAGATCGCGATTCCGCTCCGATCCTTTCTTGCCGGCGCGTATTCGGAAACTCGTCCCGAGGGGCGGCCTGTGGTGGTCCTTCCGCCGCCGGATGGGACGGCGTGGCGTGCTTGGTTCACGCGGGGCATTGGAGGCAACGCGACCTTTTACAATGCCTTCGACATGCACATTTGGAACACCACCAAGACCAAACTGATATTCGACTCCCAATCGCCGGTCTTCCAGATCAACGAGCTTGGGCCCATTATGGACGACACGATCGATCTGCAGGTCACGGTCAAAAATCATAACACCCGTTCCGAAACGGTTCGAGTTGGCTTTTTCGTCGAAAGCGAGGAAGGACTCATCTACTCGAGTTACGACGCTCCCGAACTGAAGGAGGGGTTGCTGGAATTGAAGCCGGGTGAGGTCCGAAAACTGAGACTGCGGAAAGCGTTTCCGGGGATCAGCACCGATGGGAACGTTCTGTGGTTTGATGTTCGGAGCGCCGGTCGGCCCGCGAAAATTCTCTTTTTGACGCGGCTGATTCGCTTCCACAGCATGGAAGGGGGCGCCGTCCGTATTGGGGAGCAAACGGTCAGTTTTCGGGAACGCCGGTTGAACCCTATTCGGGAACTGCGTCCGCCGCGGCAGGACTTTGATTTCCGATTCGATCTTTCCGCCTACCACAAGCGGGTGGCGGCGGTCGTGGACATTGGCATTCACGGTGCGAGCGAAGAGGCGAAGAGGGCCCGCGAGGCCAAGCTTGAAATTCGCAAGACGGATGGGGACCACGCGATTGTTGCGGAGGGGCGGGCTCCCTTTTCGGGGTCCTTTGCGACCCTGCTGCTGGACGTTCCGAATTTGGTGGATGGGGAGTCCTACTCGTGGACGGTTCTGCTTTTTGACGCCAACAAACGGATTGTGGGGGAACGGACGAGCGAAGAGCCGTTTGTGTTCGAGATTCCCGAGTGGCTGAACAATCGGGTGGGACTGAAGGACATCGTATGGGAGCCATTCGTTCCGATCCGTCTCACCGAGAGGGGATTTGAGACGTTGAATCATATTGTGACGGTGGACGATTCGGGGCTTCCGGCACAGATTGTGATTAAACCCGATCCGCGGGAACTGCCGCTGGAGATTCGGGGCACGGGAGCGGCTCCGGATGTCTCCACGCTTTGGCGCATTGGACGCGGCCCTCAGCTCCAGGCGCCGTTTCGGTTGGAGGTTGTTGGGGCGGATGGCACGCGGTTGCCGGCCACGGTGGTGGAGCCTGCCCGTCTGGTGCGGCAGTGGAAGAGCGAACTGGAGTATGCTTCACGGCTTCGGGCGGGTTCGTTGGAGATTGGACTGCAGGTGCAGTACGACTGCGATGGGGCGATGCATGTGCGTCTGAACTACGGCGCTTCCACGCCAACCCAGGTTCAGCGATTGGAGTTCCTCATGACCACGGACGCGCTGACGGATTTGGCGGTGTCCGCCATTCACGGCGGCGGGATGGCAGGCGCGGACCGTTGGGAGTGCGAACTTTCGGATAGGCCGGGGATCGTGTGGGACTCGGCCATGATCGAGCGGGCCGAACTTTTCTATTCGCGATTTGTGCCCTGGTTGTGGTTTGGGAACGCCGACCGAGGCTTTTCGTGGTATGCGGACAGCGATCGGGGTTGGGGTCTGGACAAGGACGGATCGGCGATGACCCTTGAGCGAGGGACGAACGGTGCGGTGACGATGCGGGTGGCGTTCATCAATCATCCGGTCAGCGTGGGACCGGAAAAGGAGATTATCTTTACGATCCTGACCCATCCGGCCAAACCGAAGCCGGCGAAACATCGTTGGATTGCCTGGCGGCACATGGGCTTTTGGGCCGACGAATATTTCGGAGGCCATCTGCTCAAGAGCGACGATGTTTTGATCGAAAAGGCTCGGATGATGGCCCAAACGCTCAGCGGTCTTGCGAAGGATGCTCCGGTTGAAGAAGTGCTGAAGTGGGCCAAGGAGGACCCTCCCTTCTGGCGATTTTATCAATGTCGGAGCCACGTGGCGCGGGAAGACAATCGCCGGCTTCAAATCCGGGAGATGAATCGCCGTTTTTCGGATGCGTTCACGTGGTTTTTCGAACGCCACATTCGGATTGGGCGTCGGCACGGGTGGTGGTGGGATGAAACCTGGCCGGCCTATCGCTCCCACAACGTGGCCGAAGGAGACGCCTATTTCCGCGATCCGGCTTCGGTGGCGGAGAATGAGCTGCCCTGGCAGGATGGGTATCTGACGGGACACACGCGCATGACCCTCAAACGGCTGGCCCGGGCATTTCGTCAAAACGGGGTTCCTCTCCGGAACTACTTTTGGGCCAACAACGCCGCAACGGCCTTCGAATCATTTGGGTGGGACACGATGATGGTCGAGGAATGCGGATCCGAACATCGGTCGTTCGAGCTGGACACCCTGACGGTGTTTCCGAACTCGCTGCAGCGTTACATGGCCCATCGGTTTACGGGATTAATCGGCCGGCTTGTGCCGGGTGTTGTCATCGCGCAGGCGGGCGATGAGAAACGATTTGACCGTCAGTTGATCGGGCGTGCCCTTCTGCATGACATCGGTCTGAACAGCTCGGGGCCCCATGGCCGACTGGCGCATGCCGAGCAAGGGATGCGGGTGCTCCATCTTCTGCATACGTTCGGCTATTTTGAGGATGAAGGGTTGGAAGTGATTCCGTACTGGCAGCCCGATCCGCCGGTAGTGGCGGGCGACGGAGCGAGCGGGGTGCGGGTTACGGTTTATCGCCGGGCTCGCGAGGGGGGAAAAGGATACCAGTTTCTCTTGGTGCTTCTCCATGACGCGCCGGCGGGTGATCGGGAACTTCCCATCGTGATTCGTCGGCCGGAACGACTCGTGGGAACGGGGCATCCAATCCTCACGGTCAAGGCTATTCTGGCGCGCCAGGCCGTGGCCCCTGGACTGGCCGAATGGTGGCGGACCGTTACGGCCGGGGCTTCGGACGATCCGGCCTTGATGGACCTTGAGACGGGCGAAGCGATTCCCGCCATGGCGGGCGACGCCTTGGCCTTTGGGCCCGTTTGGGTCCCCTTCCACGATTATCGTCTGCTGTATTTCGAGAGCGGGGCGAACGAATAGAAAGGGAGATGAAGCGATGCGAGGCGCAATCAATCCAAGAATGAAACGGCGAGTGGGGGTGGTTTGGGTTCTTCTTTTGGGGATGGCAAACGAGATGTTCGCTCAGGCGCCGTCCCGGGTCCACGTGACCGTTGGACCTTCTGGGCTGCCGGCCCAGATCGAGATTCGCGAGGCGGAGGAGGAGCTGCCGCTCGGGGCAAGAGGGTTGGAAGGGGATGCACGGATGGCCGAGCTTCGGGCGATTGGGCGTGGGGCCCAACTCCGCGCCCCTGTTCGGCTTGAAGTGATTCAAAAGGGGCAGGTGATTTTGGCGGAACCGGTGGGTGAACCGACTCGGGAGGGGGATGCCGTCAAGGGGTCGCTTCGGGCCGGCTCGGTTGCGTTGAACGTGACGGTTCGGGGGGAGGGAGGAGCGTTGGAGCTGACCGTTGAGACTCTTTCGGGTGAAATGGAGCGACTGGCTCTGGTCATCGAGCCGGGTGGGGCGATTGACTTTGCGCTGGCCGGGTTTCCGCTTCCGGGCATGGATCCCGCCTCGTTCTCCGTTAAAGGAGGAGAGGGCGAAGTGTGGCGGGTCGACGCTCCGGTTCCTGAGCATCTCTTTGTTGGAAATGGGGACCGCGGATGGACGGTTATACCTGGGGAAGGATGGAGGGTCGGGCCCGAGGCGACGGTATCCACTCTGATGCGGGCGCCGGACGGAACCATGACGTGGCGGCTGTTTCTGGTTCATCAACCGCGCGCGGTTGACGGGCGCGGCCGCGCGACTCTGATGTTTCTGACGCATCCGCAGCGGTTTCGGCCGACGGATGCGCGTCGTCAGGGATGGTTGACGTGGCCGCATCCTGAGGCGGAGGCGGCTCCGGCGCCTTTGAACTGGAAGGGGTATCGTTCATTTCAACCCGCATCGGCCGTTCTGCGCGCCGATGGGGCGGGCTTGTATGAATCCCAAGCTCCTTGGGCCGTTCTTGGGGTGGGTACGGGGGGCGATACCGAAGCGGCCGAGGGGGCCGGCCGATATCCTGCGCGGCTGTTTCGGTTTCTGGCAGGAACGCATGCCGGCCAGATACGGCGAATTGAAGGCGTATCGGGGCAAACGATCCGCTCTGGCGGCAATCCTTTCCCCGATCGGGCTCTGCTCGGCCTGGCCTTGGTGCATGATATAGGGGTGGATGTCGGCCGGTTGGCCCATCTTGTGGAAGGGGCTCGGATTGTGGGAGTGCTCCAGCGGTTCGGTTATTTTGAAACCGACGAGTTGACGGAAAGGATTCCGTGGTGGCGGTCGGCGGGCCTTCTCCGCTATGGCGAAGGGGCAGGAGAAGCCGATCTCTTTTCCGACCGGCCGGGGGAGAGCGATCCGGCCGCCCGCGTGCGGGCCACGGTGTATCGGCGGCCGGTGCGGGAGGGGGCGCGGCAGACCCATACCTTGATCGTGCTCTACAATGAAAACCCCACGATGGTCCGCGATCAGCTTTACATTCTCAATCCCGAGGCGGTTTTTGGAGGGTCCAACGGCATAACGGCGGGGGAAGTGATGGGCGCGTGGGATTTTTCCTTTATGCCGGACCACAACGATTGGAGCAAGGCCGGAGTGGTTCTCGGTGCAAAACCGGCAGAAATTGTTTTGCGCGATGAAGAGGAAGGGGGCGTTGTCCGGCGACAGGCGGCGAAGGGCGGGGTGGAAACCTACGGTCCTAATCTGGCGATCAGGGGACGTGATTTTCGCATTTTGTATGGTCGGGGACGATGAACGGGAGAGAACGATGACCGGTTTTACGGTATGGATGAGGCTGGTGAGCGTTCTGGCGGCGGGGGCAGTGATGCCGGGGGAGGAACGGTTACCGGAAGATGACCAGGGCGAAATTGCGTATCGGGAAATCCAAAAACCGGAAGAGGCGCCGGAACGGATTCAACCTCTTCTTCGGCAACTGATGAAACCCTTGCCGGAAGGGACGAGGGTTCGCATCGGCATCGGGCAATTTTATGACTTCGGGCACAGCGCCAGCACGTACCGGTTGGAGCCGGCCTTGCGTTCCTTTGTTCCGCTTGATGAAAAAGGATGCCTGCATGGCGAGGAGGCGGTATGTCCCAGTTCCGCCGGCCGTGATTGGCGGGTTGCAGCTCTTATCCCGTGGGTCCATGGAGTTCGGAACGGCATGGAACGGCAGTTTCAGTTTCTCGAAGGGGGACAAGCCGTGTTGGCGGCGGAGGTTCCCTGGACGAACGGAGTCGTGGAAGGCGTTCTTCGGAGTTATCATCCTGATGGGAAAATCCGAGCCGAAACGACTTATCGGCGCGGCATACCGGACGGGAAAACACGGACCTATGATGAGGGTGGAAATCTTCTCCGGGAGTCGGCCATGAAAAACGGCCTTCGGGAAGGCGAGATGAAAGATTATTGGCCGGGAACAACTCGGGTTCGACGTGTGGTACCCTACCGAAGGGGAAAGGTTCATGGGACGGTCCGTGAGTATTACCGGGATGGGGCACTCAAGCGGGAATGTGGTTATCAGAACGATTTGCTTCATGGGGAGGACCGTCGGTATGCGCCGGATGGGACGCTGGAAAAAGTCAGCCGATGGAAGGAAGGACGAGAAGTTCCGGAAACCGAAAATGAAAAAAAGTAAAAAAGAGGGTAACGATTCAGGATCTGATATAAAGTCATTGGACAAGAGGAAAGGAGGGGTTGTGCTTAAGGAAGGATTCAACGTCCGCGTTCCGCTTTACCGTCGGATTGCCGATCGACTGCGGCGGGAGATTATGGAGGGGGGGAAGCCGGGGGATCGGTTTGCCTCGCAGAATGAAATTGCCTTCCGGCTGAACGTTGCTCCGGGGACCGCCCGGGAGGCTGTTGCGCTTCTTGTGCAGGAGGGGCTGTTGGAACGCCGACAGGGCAGCGGGACGTACGTGCGGGAACGAGGAACGTCCCGCGCCGTAGGGATCATCTGCGAACTGGATCTTTCGCATCCGGCGACGTCGCCGTTTTTTGTTCATCTGGTTCAACGGCTTCGGACTCATTTTGCGCAGGTTGGTTTTGGGACGCGGACCTATATCGGCCATGCGCCGCCCTATGGGGGCGAAGTACCCAATCGGCTCAGTTCGGCGGAGTTTTTTCTGGACCTGGAGAGAGGGGAATTGCTCGGCGTGGTGGATGTGGGGTCGCCGTCGGGTCTCGTGGCGGCAGCGATCGGCAACCGTTCCATTCCTTTGATTCACGGGGGTGTAGTGGACGGCGTTCCGTTCGTGGACTACGAGGAACTGGTGCAAAAGGGGGTCGAGGTTCTGCGGTTGCGGGGTTGCCGTCGGCTGGCCTGTGTGGATTTGGGGCGACCGGGGACCCCTTCGTCGCGACTGGCTGCATTTGAGAGGGAAGTTCAGAGGCAGGGGCTTCGGACGTTTCCGGCTTGGCAGGTTGTGGTGGAACGGCGCGCGGATGGGGGAGAGGAAGTCAGAGAGTCGTTTCGGCGTCTGTGGACCGCGCGACAGATTAAACCGGACGGCCTTCTTGTTCTTGATGATATGGTTTATCTAGATTTAGCACCCGCTTTAATCGAGTGGGAGATCACGGTTCCAGAAGAGTTGGTGATTGCGAGTCATGCCAACCGAGCCGAACCTCGCATACCTGTTCCGGTTCCGATCCGACTTGCGGTTGATCCGGACGATGTGGCATCGGCGGTGGTCCACAACTTTGTCCGGCGGCTGAAGGATCCCGCCGCGCCGGTGGAACAGTTGCCGGTTCCCATTTATGTGATGAAACCTGAAGAGCGGGCGTTTCGGCACGCGCCAAGGCAGACGGTAGCCTGTAAGGCGGGAAAATAAAAGGTTTTCCGGGGAGTGAGGAGATGTTTCCGACGGGATGAGGGGGCCATTGAAGTGTTTCCCGCAAGGCCTGATAATCCTGCTTACGGGAGAAGGTTGAGAAGATCTTCCGAGAACTGTTCCGGGCCGTAGGCTTCGATTTCCAGAAGTCGTGCATGACCGTCTGGACTGCCGGCCCAAAGATAAAGAAGGGATTGGGCCTCTACGGGTTCAAAGGTGAAAAGGGTGTACGGATTCCGGTTGTCGGTTTCGGCTCCAAGCAGTTTCGTTTCCTTGCCTGTTCGGGCAAAAACGGCGAATTTGCGCGTAATCCGTTCGGGTGCGGATCCGTCGTGATAGAGGGCCACGGCGGCCAGACGTTTCGGCCTTTTGAAAGTGATGGCCATTTCGGCGCGGTCACAGAAGATTCCCTGCGGAACGGGTTTGCCAATCCAGGAACTTTCCTGGCCTTCGAGTTTTCCATCGGCCACGATGGCCCAGGGAATTCGAATTGGCGGAGGCTGCTCCGTCTGACCCATCGCGCGGGCGAGGTGGGAGATCCAGGGGATGGAGAGGCGAAAGTCAGGCGGGTCCGCCAGGGGAGGGGTTTGACCCTCGGACGCATTGGCGCGAACGGAAGGGGTCTGAGCGAGAAGCAGGTTGGGCGTTCGGAAGCGCAATGCGCCGATTTGGAGGCGTTCGACTTCGAAACGGGCATGGGATGGATCGACCGGTGCTTGCGGGCTCAAGGTCAAGCGGAACCAGGCAGCGTCTTCGGGCGTCCGGAAGGAGACGATCCGTTCCTCCCAACTGCGAGAGGCCGAGAGCTGGAATCGAAGCGGTTCGGGACGGTTGGGAAAAGACGTTGTGACTTCCCATCGGCAAAGTTCGGGGTCGGAGGTTCGGACACGTTGGCGGAAAGAAAGGAGGATGGTCTGTGCCGGCCGGCAGGGTTGCTGGATATCCAGCGCGAGCGATTTCGGAGGACGCGAAAGGGGAATGGTTTCACCGGGCGGGGGGAACGGCACCGGGAGAAGAGAGACATCCGCAACGCGTTGGACCTGTTCAAAAAGAGTCGGTGCATCGGGGGGTTGGAGTTCGATCCAATGTTCGGGCGTTTCGGCGGGTAATTCTCCCAGCCAACGCGCCGTCCAGCTTGCCTCGCTCTTCATTTCGTTGAAGCGGTTGAGGTCCGTCTCATACGCGACGGTCCATTCTTCCGTGAGCCCAAGGATCTGACCGCTGTCGGTCCCGACGACCCATCCTTTTCCATCGTCACGCCGAAGCAGGGCGCCGGCTGATGAAGGAAGGGCGACTATTTTCTTCGGCAAGAGGTTCGGATCGAACCGGTGAAGAACTCCGTCCCACGTGGACACCACGAGCTGTTCCTCCATCGTCCAGACGGAGCGAACGGGCCCGGGAACCGGAAGAGCCATGATGTGGGCGGAATCCAGCTGAAGGATCTGGGGGGGAGCATCATTCTGGAATTCAAGCACGGCGATGGGAAACGATTTGAAGGTGTGAATTCGAGCGACCGGTTGAGCGAGCGGAATTTGCCGTACGGGTTCTCCTTGTTCGTTCAGGAAGAAGAGAAGGGGGCGGGGGGACTCCCGAAGTTGGCCGGCGTGGCAGGCGACGATTCCGTTCGGCATGAGTTGGCAGGCGGTGTTGAGAATCAGAATACCGTTTCGTTTCCACACGATTTCGCCGTTTTGGGCTGCGATGAAGAAAAGGGCTGGGTCTTCGTAGCCCACCAGATCCCGGCCGTAGAAACGCGGGCGCCAGCCGCTGACGAGAAGGGCGCGGCCGTCTTCGGAGAGCGCTTGGATTTTCAAGCGGAGCGGCTTGAGAAAATCGGCTTCGTTTCGGATATCAAATCGGAAATCTCGGACCCAGCGGGTTCGGCCTTCGCGATCGAGGCCGAGAACGAGGTTATCGCCCGCGGCGAACAGATGACCCGTATGGGGATCCACGACGATCCCGTTGGCCAATGGGCCGAGCAGTTGAAGGGTGGGCTGGAAGTCGGCATTGCGGAAAACGAGGCGGTCGCGCCATCGCTGAACGAAGCGTTGGACCCCGACCGGTTCGAGGGAACCGAACACATCTGAAATCGTTTGGGCGATACGGCCGGAATCGGTTTCGAGGAGAAAGTGGGCGGGACCTGCGACGGTTACACCGGAGAGGCTGACCAGAAGGCGGTTGCTGTCCAGGGGTTGAATCTGTTGGATGGGGGTTCCGAAGCCGTATTTCTGGACATTCGGAAGCGGTTGAAGGATTTCGGAAAGAGAAGATTTCGCGGCTGCAATAAGGGTTTCGGCTTCTCTCGCCTGCGGGGGTGAACGTTTTTGCTTGAGCTGCGTGTTGATCCAGTCCCGGACGGCTTCAAGCCCTTTCGCGTCTTCCGCTTGTATGGAGAGCGCATCGAATCGGGGAGCGAACGCCTCCCAAACGGTTTGCACGATGGCAGCTCCTGGACCTGGGAAGTCTGTTGTTGCGCCGATTCCGAGCTGTTCATGGAGATCGGCGATCAGGCGATGGTTGGCGGGAGTTCCCATCAGGATGGCATCGCGGAAAAGCGCGAAACGGGGTCCTGGCTGCTGATAACCGGAATCGGGATGATCGTAATAGCTTGCGTCGTTGTACGAGACGGTCTGGAGGCCGCGTCGGGCGGCCAGAAGGGTTCCGTTTGTGACGTGGCGCCAGACGGATTCATCGTAGGCGGTTCGGCGCCAACGGAGCGGGAGATCGTGGACGGCGAAGGGATCGAGCGTTTGAACATCACATTGTTTGCCCGCTGTCCGAAGCGTTTGAGCCAGTCGTTCGGCTTCCTGCCGGAAGAAATCGGGCTGACCTTCGTCGAGAAGAATCACAAAGGCGGATTTTTCCTGAAGGAACCGTTCCATTTCGTTGGGGCGGCGGATCAAGAGACGACCTTCTTGATCCTGGCGGAGGGTAACGGCAGGGGTCTCCGGCAACGCGAACGTCCAAACGGCTTCGCGGCCTGTGACCAGTTCCCGCGCGCGGAGTGTCCAGGTGCCGGCGGCCGCGTTACGGCCGAGGGTCAGGGAAACCGGATGGTCGGGGCCGGCTGCGCGATAGACTTGCTTGAGTGGGCGGCCGTGCGGGTCGCGAAGTGTGAGTTCAAAGGGGAGCGGATCGGCAAAGGGGATCCCGGATTCATCCAGAACTGAAGGGGTGATTTGGAGAACGTCCTGAAGGGTCTGGCGATAGATTGTGGCGTGGATTTGGACTTTTCGAATGGGCCGGTCGGTCAGGATCAGGATCCTGCCTTCCGAGTGCTGGAAAGCGACCGGATAGACCCAGTGCGCGTCCTGGCGGGTTGCGGACTCCGAGAGACGGGTTTCCGTTCCACCTTCCGTCACGTCATAGACGACGTAGGGGCGATTGAAAAGAAGAGATCCTTTCCGGGCGAGGGTAAAGCCTTGAACAAACCAGGAGGCTTCGGCCGTGTGAACGGCAGGCGGAACCAGGGTATCGTTGATGGCGACGACGAGCGCGGTCTCTCTTCCGGCCATCGAGGCGGTGACCAGGTGAGGGTGGTCCGAGCGAACATGGGGAGGGGGGAGGCGGGCAAGGATGGCCTCGAGCCGGTTGCGGCACTGGAGGTAGTTGCGGAGCATCCAGAGGTAGCGCTGGCCGATCGGATGGCGGCTGGAGCCGACCTCGGGTTGTACGGATTCGTCGGGTTCGAGGGTAACGGTTTCGCCGGGATAATCGGGGGCGGTGAGAGGGTCTTTGAAAATGTGTCCCCCGTTCGCAACGAAGCCATGGAGTTGTTTCATGACTTCCGGCGGGAGGGGCATGCGTTGACGGTGGAGGAAGAGGGCCTGGTAACGGGACAATTGGCCCGCGGCAATTTGTTCCTCTGTGATAAAGGCGGCAGGCCGTCCCGATCGCAAGAGGTTATAATAAAGGGCGTAGAGTTCCCCCTGAAGGCCGGTGAACCAGATCATTCCGTTCCGGCCGCCCGAACCTTGGAAATCGCCCGTGTCCGCGGTTTCCTGGCGGAAGGATCGCAGGATGGCCACAGTGGATTCGGGGTGGAGCGTCATGGCGTAGGGGCCGTAGCGATGCAGGAGACCGGCGAGTTGTCGAATTTCTTCGCCGAAGCGGCCGGAGGGAACGAAGGTTTTGGCATCGAGGCCGACGCCCCATGCGCCCCGGGCCATGGACAAGAGCGCTTGGCGGATATGGAAATTACGGTCGCCGGAGAAGGCCTGTACCCAGGGCGGTTTTCCACTGCCCGCGCCATAATAATCAATGCCGAACAGTTCCTGAAAGGGGTCCACTTGCCAGTCCGTATAGGCGTGAATCCCAGCGCGGGGCAAGGTGGCGAAGTAGAGGGGGGGATAGTAATCCGGGCTTCGGAACCAGCCGACGGGAATGAAGGAGAGGTAGTTCCAGTTTCCGAGCGTGCGGGCGGATTCGGTCCAGGCGGCGTAAGCTTCGGCGAAGGCTTGGGTACGGCGTTGTTGGCCGCGGACTTTCCATTCGACCAGCGATTGGAAGGCGGCGGAGGTGAACAGGGGATGGGCGGGACCGGACTTGAGAATTTCCCTTTCCGTCGCGGTGGAACCGTCGGGCTGAAGCAGAGTGAAGCCCGTTTCTTTCGTCCACGACCATCCTTCCGGAAGGGAGCCCTGTGCATTGCGGATAGCCTGTTGGAGCGCAGCGGCCTGGAATTCGGCGAAGCCGGCACGGGGAGGATGATGTTCGTAGTGGGGGTGGAGTCCCGGGTACCAGTTCATGAAGAAGCCGCCGAAGCTGGCGAACTCCCGGTGGATTTGGGCGCGTAAGCCATACATGCGACGCATCCAATCGAGTCCTTCGGTGTAGCTGTGGAGTGGGTTCCAGTTGGCGGTTTGTCCGTCCATGCCCCAGACGCCGTGGGGGAGGTAACGGACGCCGAATCGCAGCGCGCTGGCGAGGGCTTGTTCTGTTTCCGTGTAGGAGTCCGTGAGATCCAGCGGTGGGAAAAAGGGGTCGGAAAGGCAGGCGGCGCGCGTGGAGGATGGAAGGCGGTGTTGGCCGATCCAACGTTCCCGTTCTTCCGGCGTTTGAAGTGTTTCAGCCGGGCTTTGCTGGAGCATGTGGGTGCTGCATAAGCCGAGGGGGGTTCGGAATGGCCCTGTTTCGCAGATTCGGGTGGCAAATCCCTCCCAGGTGGTGGGCGGCTCAAGGGCATGGATAAGCAAGCGGGTTTCGTGGCCAATCCAACGGCCGTCCGGCGAAAAGGGCACAAGGCGATAGGCGCCGGGTTGGAGTTGGGCGGCAGGAAGGGTTGCGAATCGGGTCCGGCGTTGGCTGCCGTCCAGCGGGGGCAGGGTGATATGACCCACGACCGACGTGCGGCCGATGGAATCGGCGAGGCGGATTTCCACCCTTGTTTTATCGGTGGGTTCGGCCGTTCGGGCGGTGAGAAAGAGTTCGATGAATTCGTCCTGGCGGTAATCGCAGCGGTTGTGGCGGGTATGAAGCGTCAGGGAGCCTCGAACCGCCGTATTGAGCAGGCAAACGATCAAGGGCTCGGGAAGGGAATCGGGCAGATGGTCAGGGAGGCGCAAGGCGTAAAGGCCTGGGGTTAGATCGCCGATCGCGCATTCGTAAAGGCCGTCGCCCTTGTGAAAGGTGCGGCGCAGGATCCCCGTTGCGGAAGAAGAAAGTGCACGGATGGGGTCAAGGCGAAGCGCCAATTCGGGGTCGGGGGGGAGAGATTGATGAGCGGTCCAGCGGGTCCAACTGACTCGGAGCGTACCGTCGCGGGTTGTTTCCGCGGGCGGCACGGCGAGGAGATGGAGTTCGGGGGAGCCGGAGGGATCTATCCAGGCGATGGCGCGTGCGTTCGTCCAACGGTGAGCATACGAGGGGAGTTCGAAGGCGATGGAGGTGATTGTTCGGGCGTTGGGGGTGCGGATACCGACATGGGGATGGGTTCTTGGAATCCAGAGTTGTTCCGAGGATTCTTCTTTTTCAAACTGTAGTGTCAGGCTACCGGGGGCAGCGGGCGCTACCGGCAGGCGGGGGGGCGGTTCGGAAGGCTGGGGAGCGGGGAGGATCCATTCCAGCGCGAAAGGTCCTGTTTTGCGAAGATTATTAACAGAATCGTCCAAAATAATACCTTCTGCGCTGAGGTGAAACGGTATGCCGTTCAGCGTATAGGGAGAGGAGCGATGGCCGGGGCGGAGAGTGGGAATGAGGTAGAGCGTCAGTTCAAAAAAGCGCAAAGGGCGAAGCCGGTTATCGCAGAGTCCGGGGGGTGGGCCGCTGGGGAGCGCGGGGCTGTGTTCGCATCGGAGGTCGGCCAGGAGATCGCGGTTTTGCCAGCGCAGATCGGGTGTAAAAGGGACGTGCCGGCGGGGGTTGTTTTCCTGGACGGCGCGGAATCGGACGGCGTAGCAGGGAATGTCGAGAAATTTTCCTGAGCGGCGGTAACCTTCGGGAAGAACGTCGAGTGAAATATCGCCCGGCGTGAGGAGGAGTTTGTCCGTTGGTTCGATGGCTGCTTGAGCGTGACGGAGATGGCGCGGACCGATTTGGCGAAGGGCGATGCCTTCGAAGATGCGGTTGCGATAGAGAGGGTCCACTTCGTCGCAGACCCTGGAAAGAGCGGGATCATGTGGTTTTGCCTCGGCCAGTTCGGTCATTAGGGCATCGAGCGCCGGATGGTTATCCTGGGGCCGGGAAAGATCGGTTGCGGCGGAGGGCTGATGGGGCGTATTGTGGATGGGGGTTAAGGGGAAAAGAGGGCGATCGCCGATCCGGACGTCACTCAGCCAGTCGGTGACGATCAACCCGTCGAATGGCGAGGAGCGGAAGTCCGTGGGTTGGCTGACGAGGGGATGATCGGGTTGGTCGGCGGCGACGAGCCGCAGGAAGGGGGGCACTGTTTCCTTGGCGGAAAGGGTAGAAACACCCAAAAGCCATATTGCGGCAGCAAACGATCTCATGAGGCGTTGGGGGGATGGGGGTTTATGGGTATTCGAATCCGCAGGCGACGTACACCTGGGCGCGGCCGGTGAAATCGGATTGGAAGACGACGAATCGGCCGTCGGGGGAGAGAACGGGATGGGCGTGGGAGCGCTGTTTCTTATAGGAGGAGCGCGTAAGGAGGAGGTAACGTGGCTCCAGCCACGGGTCATCGCCTGGCGTTTCCCGGTAGGTGGCGATCCAGAGAAAGGAGAATTTGCCTTCGTTATAGCCGTCGGTGTCGCTGACGAAATGTCGGCCTGAGAGGTCGCAGGCGAGATGGCAGGAATCGGCGCGGGCGAGTTTCCGGCTGAGGTCGATGGGTTGTGGGACGCCGGGGGCGAGTTGGCCGCGCCAGTAGTCGGGGTGATGTCGGCCGCCGGGAAGTCGGATGGGCAGGGCTTCGAAGACGGGAGCGCGCCAGCGGCCGCCGCGCAAGTCGTAGAGACCGCAGAAAATCGTCCCGCCTGTTCCACGGAACCCGTTATGTCCTCCGGAAATGAGATCCTGGCCATTCCCGATCGGAATCATGCGCCAATCGGCGCCATCGTCTCGAACCACGTGATGCAGGGTGATTGAGCCTTGGCCTGGCGGGAAAGGGGGCGGCATGTTTTGCCAGCGCCAGGATCCGTCGGGCGGGGTCAGCCAGGAGCCGTCGGAAAGGCGACCGTCCGAACCCATGACCGAGACGTCATAAGGGGCGGCGGGATTTTTGGAATACTGGCAATGCATATTGCGGAAGCCGTTTCCGAATTCGATCGGCCACCATTTTCCTTCGGACAATTCGAAGACGTAGGCGCCCCAGGGAGCGCCTTCGGTTTTTCCGTCGCCGAGCCAGACGCCGAACAGGAGGCGACGGCTATCGCAGGAGATTGTGAGACAACCGCGAATGGTGAAGGGGGCGGGTGCGGTGCACACGGGAGTTTGGGTTTGGTCGGAGAGTCGGAGGCGGGAAAGTTCGATCTGGTCTTTTTTTCGTTCAAGGGTGTAGACATATTTTCCGTCGGGGGCGAGAACTGCGCCGCAGAAACCGGTTGAACTGTTTCGGAACGCCTCGATTCCCTGGGCGTTTTTTTCGTATTCCACCAGCGGTTCGATGGCGAAGTCGTTTTCCGTATCGCAGAGCCAAAGGCCGGCCTTGCGGGAGCCGTCCGCGCTGGGTAGGCGCCAGAAGACGAAACGTTTCGAATCCGAGGTCCACGAATTGCAATCCATATAGACGTTTTCGCTGTCGCGAGAATCATCGGTTGCGATTTGGACCACCCGGAGTCCGGGAGGACTGACAGGGGTTGTGAACTCATCGCGTTGTTGGGCTTCTTTGATCATTCCCTTGTTCTCCTTCTCATGGGAACCGTGTGTTAGTCACTGGCAAACCATCGGATAGGTCGAAACCCTTGTGATCGTCCCTACAGCTTCGATCGCGTGTTCGAGTTCCCAAAACCCCTGAGTAAAGAAGGTATTCTTTTTTTGGCGATCAACGGAGCTGAATGAGCACCCCCTGTCGAGCGTCTTGAACGGAAAGGAGCAGTTGACGGTTCAGATTATCTTGGACGAGTTCGTACCGTTTGCGATTGGATGGGACCGCACCCAACGCCAGGGTTCCGGTTTCCGTACCGGTCCAGGTGGCCAAGGTATAGACGCCATTCGTCAAACCGAGGTCCACGATATCCACCATTCCGCCGGTAAAATCGGGGTTGCCGTTAATGACGAGTCGAGCGGTGGAAAGGTTGTTATTTGTCAACCCAAATTCGAGTGTGCCGGAGACCGTAAGGTTGGTCCGCGCATATTGGATGTTGCCGTGCAATCCGAGTCGGCCTTGAACGGTATGGAGGGGAGACAACTCGCTGAAGATCGGGTTGCCGGCACCGGTTTTGCTGAGGGTAACCGTGGCGTCCGGGCCGATCGTCGTAATGCCGGCATTTGCAGGGTCCAGATTCAAGACGGCGTTTGTCGTTCCTGCCAGCAGTTTCCATGTGCCGCCGGTTAAAACCCCCGCACCATTCCATTGGGGGACCGTGCCTTTGCTATCAATGGTCAACGTCGAACCGTTGCGCACTTCGATTGTGCCGACATTCGAAAAGGTCTGATTGGAGTTCGCCATCACGATCGTTCGGCTGCCGGCTTCCGAGATGATCAAACCGCTCGAGGCGTTCACGAACGTGCCGGAACCTGAGCCGGTGCCGTCCATCCGAACGGGATTGGCAGAAGGGCCTGAAAAGAGCAGGGTTCCCTGGTTTTCGAGGGTGCTACCGTGGCGGATATACCAATCCGCGTTTGCGGCATGCGTCATCGAAATGCCTTCGACAATCCGAACGATTCCCGTTCCGCCGATGGATACGTATTGGGTGGTGGTCCAGACGGTCGGGGAGCGGAATTCAAACACGCAGTTCGAGCCGAAAGAGATGGTGTGCCAGGTTGTCTTTCCTCCCCAGAGCAGCGGCCCTCCAGAGAAATCCACAAAGGCGACGGTATTTGAAGGGATGATGATGTTCATTCCGAGGCGGACTTCGCTATTTGGGGCGATAATTCCCTGATACTGGGGCGCCCTGCCGCCGAGCAAAATGCAACCGCTGGAAGCCGTCTCGAAGAGCGTTCCGGTGGAAGTGAAGGTTTGGCCGAACGCGGCGGAGTTATTGATCTGGACGATGCCGTTGCTGACGGCGCGCAACGTTCCCCCGCCGTCGTGCAATTGAACTTGGATATCGAGGGTTGCATTGCTTGCCATCAAAATTCCCGAAACGCTGTTGCTGAGTCCCACATCGGTGGTCGTCGTTTGGTACATAATCTTTCCGTTTCCGCCGTTGGCCGAGAGAGTCCCGTGATTGATGAGGCGGGACGGCCCTATGCCATATTGCCGCAGATAAATGGCGCCACCGTTGGTGAATAGAAGGCTTCCCTGATTGATCAGCGCCGTTTCTTGGGCCGTGTAGGCATCCCAGAAAAGCGACTGGTTGCAGGCATGCAAAAGGGTCCCCTGGTTGATGAAAGGGTATCCATGCCCTTGAATGACCACATAGCCAGGCGCATTAAAGGTGAGGGTGCCTTCGTCGAGGGTGAGTGTGTTGAACAGTCGCCAAACGGGGTTGATGTTTCCAGCGGTCTCATTGAGGCTTCCACCTGAAAAAGCCTGCGGAAGATTGGTCACGATCACCAGATGCTTGAACCGAGCGGAATCTCCGGAAATAGGATAGGTGTTGGTCGGCGACCCCGAAACGACATCCCAGGTACCGATGCCGGGGGTGTTGTCCGTGTCCGCATGCCAAAGGTTTGCGGCTACGCGGGTTTCAAACACCGCAGCCTGAATCCCGCACGTCAGGATCAAAAAAACTGTGCCCACCGACATTCGCCTGCTGATTCCTGTTTTGCTTTTCATGGGTATTTCCTCCTACTTCCTGCTCGGATGACCATTTCCTTTTTCATCCTTGAAAGGGACTGTGGGGTTCCGTACGCGGCTTGTTTTGGAAAAAGAGAGCGACGGACGGGTACGCGGGACGGTTGAAAGCCGCATGCTCCGTGCGGCGCCTTTGCGTGATGAGGAATCTCGGAGTGGATGGTTTCATGTTTCTTCTGGGAGATGAGGCGGTGGGGCGCTGAGGGTACGGCCAAGGATCAGCTGGCCATCGAGGACGACTTTACGGCGGAGCGCGGTGGGATGCTCGAGTCGCCAATGAACGAGTCGGACGGCTTCCGCGCCCAGCTCTTCCAATGGGACGGCGATGGTTGTGAGGGGGAGGGTTTCGCGCAGGCGGGAAGGGAGGGCGCCATCGAATCCTGTGATACTCAGGTCTTCCGGGACGCGGAGGCCATGTTGGAGAGCAGAACGAACGGCCAGTTCCGCCATGAAGTCGTTATAGGCCGCCAGGGCCGTGAAGGGGGGGATTGTGCGGCCGGCCATTCGGAACCGGGTGAAGATCTCGTCGAGGAGGTCTTTTGTAGAGTCATCGTTGCAGACGAAGGGGCGCAGGAAGGTCCACTCGGCGGGGATATCGCCGCCGGTTTCTGCCAACCCTTGGCGGAGGCCACTGAGCCGTTCGCGCGCCAGGTGGGTGTCGGGGCCGATAAAGGCGACGCGACGGTGGCCTTTGGCAGCAAGGAGGCGGCCGAGGGTGAGGCCGCCGGCCGCGTTATCCACAGTGACGAGATCGGCGCCGGGGACCTCGTAGAGGATACTGACCCATGGGATAGGGCTAGGGAGGACGCCGCGGGCCATTTCGAGGTCGCCGAGCATTCGGATCATGCCGTCCACCTGGTGGCGAAGGACGATGCGGGGAAGGGCGCCGTTGATGTGGGTGAGGATAACGACTTCGCAGTTAGTTTGGTGCGCTTCCTCGTTCATTCCGCGGAGCAGGCGTCCTCCGAAGCCGAAGGGATCATCTTCGTCCACGACGATGGCACAGATGACATCGGTTCGTGGACGAACGCCGTTTGCGCGTCGGCGCATCATGCGGGCTTCGAAATTGGTAGCATCGGGAACATAGCCGCATCGTTTTGCTTCGGCGAGGATGCGGTTGCGGAGGGAATTGTTGACTTGGGGCAAGCCTCGGATGGCTCGGGAGACGGTGACTTGCGAAACGCCGAGTTTTCGCGCGATCATGGTCTGTGTGACAGTAGGGCTTTTCATTGGCAAACGGTGACTACGTAAACAAAAATACGAAATGGCGTGGAAAAAGGCAAGAGAAAAAACTTTTTCTTTTTTTCTTGTCACCATCCTCCTGCTTTTGTAGGATAGCGATGAATACGTAGTCATCAGGAGTGAACCGATGCGATTGGCATGCATGACGGGGATAGTTGCCGCGACGGTTCTTGCGGTTGTGGAGGGTCAAACGCAAGTTGAACCTTGGCGGGAGTCTCTTTATCAGCAGTGGAAAGCCCTGCCGGAGCCTCCTGTCACACCGTATGATGGCCCTTTTGGCGGCGAAAGCCGGGCGTTTGTGGGGCCGATCGACTGGAAGCATCGGGATTCAGCCGTGGTGGCCAATTGGCGTGCCAAACAGGACTATCGGCGCACGGCCCCGCATGGAGTTTACGATCCCGCCAAGGATCCGCGGCCGATCAACACAGCCTTTGAAGAAGCCATTTTGGAAGACTGGCGGCGGATGGGCTACAACTGTGCCTACAAGGGTTCCTCTTTTACGTTCATGGTAGGCGCCTACCTCAAATTGCGCGGTTTTCTTGGCGCCATTGATCAGACCCTGTGGGGAGCCAACGGCCCTCCTCCGCTTCAGTTCGACGGCAAGGAGGGACGTCGCCAGCGGGAAGCCTGCGGCTCTTTTTTCCATCCGGAAAACTATGAAGCGGGCGTTCAGGCGATTTTCGGCATGGGCCATTTTTACGGTCATCATCTCTTTACTGTGGGCGGCCATCGGCTGACCTGTTCGTGGGATGAAGTCGGGATGCGGACGCGGGCGCAGATGGACTATCGCGACTCCATGACGAACGAGTTCCGCCGGTTTTTGCGGGAAGTCTGGTTTCAGGATGAAACCCCTGATCGCGACACGAACGGAGACGGGCGGACCTACAATGGCTTTACGGGGGAATCATTGAAAAGCTGGGAGGAAGTCGTTCCGCTTCCCCTCTCCCTGGATTGGGCGGTGCCGGTTTGGAATCCGGACGGCACGGTGGCCTTTTCAGCCTTGCCAGAAGTGGACACGAAACTTTTCGAGCAGCCGGCCCGCTACAAACTCCTGGTGGATTTTCACCGGTACTACACGTTCGAATTCTTCCGCCGAATCAACGAGGAGGCGACCCGCCGCATGAACGAGGCGGGGACGCCGGGTCGGATTTCCTGTTATCCTTTCGTTCAACATTTCATCATATGGCCTGGCGCCAATCAACGGCATGGGAACAGCTTTTACTGGTATCATCGGTTGAGCCCGGTCGTGAACGTGGAGCATTGCTGGCCGGAGTCTCCGGTGATGAATCTCAACTATGCGATCACCGATCGGCTGGCCCCTCGTTATCGGAACCTCGTGATGGGCTGGGTTTGGTTCTATTTTGGCAATGAAGGCTATGACATGTACAACGGTCCTCACGACATCGATCGGGCCATGGCCCGCATGATGGGGCATCAAGTGGATGGAACCCATCATTGGCTCTACAGTCCTCGCTACCGGAGTCGGGATCAAAACCAACGGCTTCAAATCGCCTATTGGCAGAATTTCTTCAAAACCCATTATCGAGCCTATCTCGCCAAGGCGCCGCCACTCCACCCCCAGATTGCCCTCCTCATGCCGGACACCGCAGGCTATTTCTATCGCTACTTTCAGTACCCGAAACAGGATTTTGGATGGACCGCCGAGGCCTTCCAGAATCTGCAGTACGGATTTCACATTGTGACGGAAGAAGAGCTCGAACTGAACCCGGCCGCGCTGGAGGGATACAAAGTTCTCTATGTGGTGGGAGCGGAATGGAGCACGCCTGTTGTGCGGCAAAGGGTGGCCGATTTCGCATCGAGAGGTGGGGTGTTATTCCTCAATGGAGACAGCCTGACCCTGGACGTTTCCACGGGCCGGCGATTGGATTTTCTCGAGAAGCTTTGCGGGGTACGGATTTTGGAAAAGCACAAAAATGCTTTCTATCCCTCGGCGCAGACAGCGGAAGAGGCGGCGTGGGCTGCCCGTTTCGACCGCTGGGGCAGTCCGCTGAAGGTCCAGGGTCACAGTGTGCATGACTTGGAGGACCCGCGGGCCTGGGCGAAACTCTATGCGCGGACTGAAGAAAAGTATCGATTGGATGAGAACGGCAAACCCTTGCGGGCGCCGAACGGTGTTCCGATCCGCGATCCCTCCTGGCGCATGGTAAGGGACGAACAGGGTAGGTTGGTGCGGGATGAAGCGGTTTGGCGATGGTTGGATGAACAGATGCAGGCCATGCCGCGGGAAGTCCGGGGGATCCGTCAATATCCCCTCGACATGCGGACGCCTCCCGTGGTGCGATATCCTCACGGCTCGTTGGCGACCAATTGGGGGGAGATCGTAGCGGCCGAACCGGTCGGAAGCGCGCGGCCGATCGCCTGGTGGGGCGATCGGGTGGTTGGGATTGAATCCGAACGAACCGTATGGTTCGGAACGAGGGAAGGCATGAATCTGCATGCGATCTCCTCCCGGATGGAAGCCCACCGGGCGACGGAGCCCTGCAATCCGTTTCCAGCCGAGTTGCCGGAAACCTATGAAGCGAACCGTCCCTATGCGGAGGCGTTGGACTATGCGGCGCGGAAAGCGGGCGTTCAACGGCCTGTGACGCTGACGCGAAACGGTCGTTTGCCGATGAATTTGGAAGTTCTTCCCCGGCGGGATGAGCAGGGGACGCTGATGGTGGTGGTCATCAATCACGACGCGACAGAGGCTACGTATGCTGTGGAAATTGCGGCGGACCTGGTTCCCGAACGCGCAACGGCTTGGGAAATGCTCACCGAAAAGGTTCTGGCAGCGGAGACGGACGGGCGGTTTGAACTGGCGGTTCCGCCGTGGGGCGTTCGGGTCATGTTGGTCGGCCGGCCGGACAACCTCAAACCGCTTCAGGAGGCACAGGCGGCTTTGAACAAGAAGGACTTGAGCGTGCCGGCTTATTTCCGGGAGCGTCCGGAGCTGAATGAAGGGGAGTGGGGAACTCCGATTCCGCCCCTGGATCGGTAGGACGGGAACAGGCAAAATCAAAAGGGAGATGGAGCGGAACTGGAAGGGGTGGTGCTTGACAGGAAGGGGGAAAACCCTCAAGCTTTTCTTGAGGGAAAAGAGATGAAGAAAGTGAAAATCTTGTTTCTTTGCACGGGCAATTCCTGTCGGAGTCAGATGGCCGAGGGGTGGGTTCGCGCCCTGAAAGGCGATTCCATCGAACCCTATTCGGCCGGTTTGGTCGCCCAGGGGTTGAATCCTCTTGCGGTGAAAGTGATGGCGGAAGCCGGTGTGGACATTCGATCCCAGCGGTCGAAAACGGTGGAAGAAGTTCGGGATATTCCGTTCGATTACGTTGTCACGGTCTGCGGCCATGCGCACGAGACCTGTCCGATGTGGCTTCGCCGCGGCGCGACGGTGGTTCATCGGGGGTTTGAAGATCCTCCGGCGCTGGCGCGAAATGCCGCGACGGAAGAGGAAGCGCTCGTGCATTATCGGCGGGTACGCGACGCGATCCGCGCGTTTGTCGAGACGCTTCCCGAAAGCCTGAAAACGGCGAGCGACTAAATCCTCAGGGGGGAGAGCGATTTAGAGTTTGGGAACGCCCAGTGCTTCGAGATGGCGGGTGAAATGGCGTTCGAGCAGGGCATGGTGCCGCTCCTCTTCGGTGTGGAGAAGGCGGTAGAATTCGCGTTGAATCGCCGGTTCTTCCAGGATGAAGCCGTAAGCAACGTGCAGGACCTGTCGAGCCGCCGGATGGTCGAGGAGCGTCGAGAGCTTGACATCCGGCAACGTACGGATGTCGGGGATGGAGTCCAGGGCTGGCGTGATGTGATAGAGTTTTTGGGCATCGGGCAGGCGGCGGAGCGCCGTTTCGTGAAACGTTCGGAAGAGTCCCGGCGCTTTTTCGGAAACCAGTCGGACGGCTTCGAGCCATGAGGTGCCGGCGGTTTTCAAGTGGAACCGACCGCCGGTTGCTTCTCCCACGATGGGAAAGATGGCGAACTTGTCGGATCCGGAATGGACGGAAATCTTATAGTGGCCGTGTGCGCGTGCGATGCGGCAGTGGGACTCGAACTGCCGGCGGAATTCTGCGCGATCGCCGATGTAATCAATACCCTTTTGAAATTCTCCGATGAACCTGGGAGCGAGGCTGACGATTTCCACGCCGCGCCGGCGGAGTTCGCGGATGAAGAAGAGGTGATGAGAGGGGAGGGTGGGGGTGGTGGTTTCATCCACGCTGATTTCGAGATCGAATCGGCCCGCGCCTCGACGGGCCATGAGGAAATCATAGACTTCTTTTGCAAAATCGAGGGCTCGGGTATAGAGCACGGCGCAGCGGCGGATTTCCGCGGATGAAAGGGCGAGCGTCTCCCCATCGAGGGAAAACACCCGATCGGCATAGGCATTCAACACCGCCCGACGGGTCGGCTCGGCCAAGTGTTCGAATTCGGCGGCGATCTCCGAATCGGAAAACATGGCGGCTTCCGGTCGAAGAACGGCGGAGAGGTCGAGGGTGATCATGGTGTAGCCGGCGTCCAGGGCCTTGGCGATATCGGGCAGGGTTTTCAAATGGTCGGCGTCGGCGCCAAACCCTTCCGTGTGTCCGGCTTGAAAGACACCCCACACGGCGTCGGCCAGGACCTCGGCAAACGTTCGCCGAGTCAGGGTCAATTCGCGCATGGACTGTTGGGCGAGGACGGGGGCTACGGCGAACTTGCGAACGGCGCGGAGTTGCCCGCTGGTGGCAAGGCCGAGCCGGTCGCCGCATCCGATGGTCGCCGGACGGTCGGCCAGCGAGACAGGATTCAACCAGGGGAAAACGGAACGAAGCGCGGCGGCGTTTTCAGGGGTCAGAGGACAGAGCTTTGCCGTCCAGCCTTCTCCCTGAACGAGGTCCCCTTGAAACGACGGAGGGGGATTGGATGCGGAGGAGAGTGCGAGAAGGCGTCGGTCCTCTGCCGTACGCGCCAAGGCGAACAAGGTATGGTTCGAAAGAAAAAGCGAAGCGGAATAAACCCCCTCCGGTAGAGGAAGGTGTTGCTTTTTTTCTTGGAGAAGATCGGGGGGAAGCGTGTGGTATTTGGACCGGGCGAGGGCGTGAACGACGGCGGAAAAGGACATAAAGGATCTCCTCTCGATCGCGGGCCGGTGTACTATACCGGCGGTTGCGGAGCGCCGCAAGGCAAAACCTCAATGCATTCCTCTCATCGGCTTTCGCACAGCGCTCGGAATTGCTGGAAAATGGGATGGGCGTCATGGGGGCCCGGGCCGGCTTCCGGGTGATATTGAACCGCGAAGGCGGGCGCCGTTCGGACGCGGAGTCCTTCAACCGTTTGATCATTCAGGTTGATGTGGGTGATTTCCACATCGGGGCCGAGCGAATCGGGGTCCACGATAAAGTTGTGGTTTTGCGAAGTGATTTCGATCCGGCGGGTTGCCAGGTCCATGACGGGATGGTTGACCGCATGGTGACCGAACTTGAGCCGGCGGGTCCTGCCTTTCATGGCCAGGCCGAGCAGTTGATGGCCCAAACAGATGCCGAAGAGAGGGACATGTCCGAGCAGACTTCGAATGGTTTTGACTGCAAAGACGAGTGCGGCCGGGTCGGCGGGTCCGTTTGAGAGCACCACCCCATCCGGATGGTAAGCGAGAATTTCATCGGCGGACGTGCGCGCAGGCACGACCGTGACGGAAAATCCGCACAGGCGGAGATGACGCAAGATGCTCCACTTGACGCCGAAATCGAGGACGACCACCCGTCGGTCGGTTGGGGGCAACTGTTCGGCAAATCCCCAGGTGCAGGTTTTCGAGTCAGCGGGGTCCCAGGCGTATGCGCGGGGGCAGGTCACACGCGAAGCGTAATCCTGGTTATCCAGGCCGCTCCACGAACGGGCTTTTTCGACGGCTTCAGTTTCGGAGAGGGAACCTGTAACGGAAAGGAAACCTTTGAGGGTTCCTTTTTCTCGCAAAAGCACTGTCAGCGCCCGGGTGTTCACTCCGGCCAAGCCGGGAATCCCTTCCCGGCGGAGCCGCTCCACGAGTTCGCCCTGTGCGCGCCAATTGCTGGCGGTTGTGGCCTCGCGGATCAGAAGGCCGTTTGCTCGGAGGCGTTCGGACTCCCAATCCTCTTCGTTTAGGCCGGTGTTGCCGATTTCGGGGTGTGTGAACGTGACGAACTGTCCGGCGTAGGAGGGATCGCTCAGAATTTCCTGATAGCCCGTCATTCCGGTATTGAAGACGACCTCTCCGGGGGCATCCTGGTCGGCTCCGATCGAGTAACCGCGGAAGATGGAGCCGTCTTCGAGGGCCAGGAAAGCCCGTTTTTCGCGTTGGGCGCGCCAGTTGCAGGGGTTCATGAGGGGGGAACCTTGTGGGGCAGATGCAGTTTGGGTAAGCCGCGGTCATATTCCTGAAGGCTGCACACATCGAGGGTTCCGTTGTAGCGGCGAAGGGTTTCGAGCGCCTCAATGGCGGCCCGAAGCCCATCCATTGTGGTGGTGATCGGGATTCCCCGCGAAACCGTATGAGCTCGCATTCGGACCTCATCTCGCCGGGGTTCCGGACCCGGGGAGGGGGTGTTGATGATCCAGCCGATTTCTTTTTCCTCGATCAGATCGAGAACGTTGGGACGGCCTTCGGAGATGCGGAACAGGGCGCGACTCGGGATGCCGAGATTTCGGAGCACGGTGGAGGTGCCGCTTGTGGCATAGAGGGTGAAGCCGAGTGCGTGGAGCCTGGGGGCCAGCTTTTCGAGCATGGGCTTGTCGTCGTTGCGGACGCTGATGAAGATGGGACCGCTCATGGGGATGCGGTTCCCGGCCGCAATCTGACTCTTGTAATAGGCCATACCGGGTGATCGGTCGATCCCCATCACTTCACCGGTGGATTTCATCTCGGGGGTCAGCACGACGTCCACACCGGGGAATCGGACGAAGGGGAAGACGGCTTCTTTGACGGCAGAGTGACGCGGACGAACCTCGCGGGTAAAGCCCAGTTGTTCGAGGGTCCAGCCGGCCATTACGAGGGCGGCCAACTTGGCGAGCGGGACGCCGGTGGCCTTGCTGACGAAGGGGACGGTTCGGGACGCGCGGGGGTTGACCTCGAGCACGTACACCGTTCCGTTTGTCACGGCGTATTGGACATTGAGGAGGCCGCGGACCTTGAGCGCTTGCGCAAAAGCGGCCGTGTATTTTCGGAGGGTATTCTGGATTTCTTGGCTGAGGGTTGGAGGCGGCAGCACGCAGGCGCTATCTCCCGAATGGACGCCGGCCAGTTCGACGTGCTCCAGGATGCCGCCGATGACGGTGCGGGTTCCATCGCTGATCGCATCCACGTCCACCTCCACCGCGTTTTCGAGAAAGCGATCCACAAGGACGGGGCGGGATTCGGAGACTTCGATGGCGTTTGCCATGTATTTCTGCAACATGGCGTCGTTGTATACGATGACCATGGCTCGGCCACCAAGGACGAAGGAGGGGCGGACGAGAACGGGGTATCCGATGCGGCGGGCGATGGCGAGGGCTTCCTCCGCGCTGGCTGCCAGCCCGTTGGGGGGCTGGGGGATTTCGAGTTGTTCGGCCAGTTGTTGGAACTGTTTGCGGTCTTCGGCGGCTTCAATGCTTTCGGCGGATGTGCCGAGAATCGGTACGCCGGCGTCGGCCAACGCGCGGGCGAGGTTGAGAGGGGTTTGGCCGCCGAATTGGACGATGGTCCCTTCGCATCCCTCGCGCCGGGCGATGGGGAGAATGTCTTCGAGGGTCAGGGGTTCGAAGTACAGGCGGTCGCTGGTGTCGTAATCCGTGCTGACCGTTTCGGGGTTGCTGTTGACCATGATGACTTCGAAGCCGGCTTCGCGGAGGGCGAAGGAGGCATGGACACAGCAGTAATCGAATTCGATCCCCTGCCCGATCCGGTTGGGTCCGCCGCCCAGAATCAGGATTGAACGGCGCGGTGTGGGGCGGTGTTCGTCGGAATCTCCCCAGGTTGAATAGAAGTAGGGGGTAAACGCCTGGAATTCAGCGGCGCAGGTATCCACGGAGCCGTAAACGGGATTGAGGCGGATGGCCTCCCGCTTTTCCCGGACATGCTGTTCGGTGGTTTGGAGAAGAAAGGCGATCTGGCGATCGGAGTAACCAAAGGATTTTGCCTGTTCGAAGAGGGGACGATTGGCGGCGAGCCGGTCGAGCGAACCGGCGGCACGGAGTTCCTCTTCGAAGGCAGCGAGTTCTTCGAGGTGGCGGAGAAACCAGGGGTCGATCCGGCAGAGGGGATGCACCCGTTCGACCGGCCAACCCCTCTTGAAGGCCGCTCGAATGGCAAACACTCGGCCGGGATTCGGCCGGCGCAGGAGATCTTCGAGTTCGGCGTCGGACCGTGATTCCCAGGAGGAATCCTTCCCGTCGGCCCCAAAGCCAGCCCGGCCGATTTCGAGAGAACGGAGCGCCTTTTGGAAGGATTCTTTAAACGTTTTGCCGATGCTCATCGCTTCGCCGACCGATTTCATCTGGGTGCCGAGCGTATCGTCGGCCGCGGTGAACTTTTCGAAGGCGAAGCGAGGGATCTTGGTGACGATGTAATCGAGGGCTGGTTCGAAGCAGGCTGGGGTTTGGCGGGTTATATCGTTTCGAAGTTCGTCGAGCGTATAGCCAACCGCCAACTTGGCGGCGATTTTGGCGATGGGAAAGCCTGTGGCTTTCGAGGCCAGGGCCGAGGATCGGGACACGCGGGGGTTCATTTCGATCACCACGAGCCGGCCGGTTTTGGGATCCACGGCGAACTGGACGTTGGCGCCGCCGGTTTCGACGCCGATTTCCCGCATCACGGCGAATGCGGCGTTCCGCATTTTCTGGGATTCGCGGTCGGTAAGGGTTTGGGCGGGAGCCACCGTGATGCTGTCGCCGGTATGAACACCCATGGGGTCCACGTTTTCAATGGTGCAAACGACGACGCAATTATCCTTGCGGTCGCGCATCACTTCGAGTTCGAATTCCTTCCATCCGAGGACGGACTCCTCGATGAGGACTTCCGAGATCGGGCTGGACGCCAGTCCTCTTCGGACGATGTCCTCGTACTGGCTTGCGTCCCACGCAATGCCGCCGCCGGTGCCGCCGAGGGTATATCCGGGCCGGATGATGAGGGGGAAATCGCCTACCGTGGGACGGAGTTCCTGGGCTTCGGCCCAGGAATGAACCGACACGCTCCGAGGAACTTCGAGACCGATCCGGAGCATGGCCTCTTTGAACGCCTGGCGATCCTCGCCTTTTTGAATGGACTCGGGGCGCGCGCCGAGCATTTCGATTCCCAACCGGTCGAGGACTCCTTGGCGGTGGAGTTCCATGGCGAGATTGAGGGCGGTTTGGCCCCCGAGGGTCGGAAGGAGGGCGTCAGGGCGTTCGCGGGCGAGGATAGTGGTCAGGACGTCCGGTTCGAGGGGTTCGAGATAGGTTCGGTCCGCGAACTCGGGATCCGTCATGATGGTGGCGGGATTGCTGTTGACGAGAACGACCTCGAATCCTTCTTCGCGGAGGGATTTGCAGGCTTGCGCGCCGGAATAGTCGAATTCGCAGGCCTGACCGATGATGATGGGGCCGGATCCGATGATGAGAATTTTCTGGATGTCGGTCCGTTTAGGCATGGGGGGGACTCTTTCCCGATTCGCGTGTCTTCAAGGCGGCGGCGATAAAGGCGGTGAAAAGCGGATGCGCTTGGAGGGGGGTGGACTGGAATTCGGGGTGGAACTGACAGGCGACGAACCACGGGTGGTTGGCGAGTTCGACGATCTCGACGAGTTGGCCGTCGGGAGAAAGGCCGGTGATGCGGAGACCGTTTTTTTCGAGAATTTCCCGGAAGGCGTTGTTGACTTCGTAGCGGTGGCGGTGGCGTTCGGCGATCGGCGTTTTCCGGTAGGCTTCGTAAGCGTGGGAATCTTTCCGCAGATGGCAGGGCCAGGAGCCGAGGCGCATGGTTCCTCCTTTCCGGCGGACGGATATTTGGGAATCCATGAGATGGATGACGGGGTAGGGAGTGTTGGGTGCGAACTCCGCGCTGTGGGCGCCGGCGAGGCCGCAGCAGTGGCGGGCGAATTCGATGACGGCACATTGGAGGCCGAGGCAGATGCCGAGGAACGGAAGTCCTTGTTCCCGGGTGTAGCGGATGGCTGCGATTTTGCCTTCGATTCCGCGGTCTCCAAAGCCGCCGGGAACAAGCACGGCGTGGCAGCCGGAAAGGCAGTTTTCCGCCCCTTTTTCCTCGAGGGTTTCGGATTCGACCCGTCGGATGGAGACGGCCACATCGTTCGCGATCCCGCCGTGAGTCAACGCTTCGTACAGGCTTTTGTAGGCGTCGCTCAGCGCGATGTACTTTCCGACCACCGCGATTTCAACGGTTCCTCGGCCGGGGCGGATGAGCCGTTCGACCATTCGGGCCCAGTCGGTCATTTCGATGGGGCGGACATGGAGGTTGAGCATTTCGAGGATATAGACGTCGAGTTCTTGGCGATAAAGGTCGAGGGGGACTTCGTAGATCGTATGTGCGACGTCTCGTTCCTCGATGACGAGTTTGGGTTCGACATTGCAAAACAGCGCGAGCTTATCCCGGTGTTCCTGGCTCATCGGCCGCTCACAGCGGCAGATCAGGATATCGGGAAAAATGCCGATCGAGCGGAGAACGCCGACGCTCTGTTGGGAGGGTTTGGTTTTCAACTCCCCTGCGGCGCGGATATAGGGGACGAGGGTGATATGGACGAAGAGGCCGTTTCCTCGGCCGATCTCCTGTCGAAACTGACGGATTGCTTCGAGAAAGGGGAGGGATTCGATATCGCCAACTGTTCCGCCGATTTCCGTAATGACGATGTCGACCCCGTCTTCGGCGAGAAGGCGGATGTAGTGTTTGATTTCGTCCGTAACGTGGGGGATGACTTGAATCGTACGGCCGAGGTATCCTCCCTCCCGTTCCCGGGCGATGACGTTTCCATAGACCCGGCCGGCGGTGACATTGCTTGCCTGGGTGCAGGGAACTCCTGTGAACCGTTCGTAGTGACCGAGATCGAGATCGGTTTCTGCTCCGTCGTCCGTGACATAGACCTCGCCGTGCTGAAAGGGGGACATTGTGCCGGCGTCCACATTAAGGTAAGGGTCCATTTTCTGGAGCCGAACGCGATAGCCGCGGCGGCCAAGCAGGAGGGCAATCGAGGCCGCAGTGAGTCCTTTGCCGAGCGAGGAGACCACGCCGCCCGTCACGAAGATATGTCGGGCGGCGGCGGGGTGTGTCTTCACGAGGCGGCTCCTTCCCATCGAAACTCGAGCTGGTCTTTGGCCATGGGGCCGCCGGTGGGGGCGGGATAATCCCCGGTGAAACAGGCGGCGCAAAAGCCGCCGCCTCCCACGGGCTCAAAGAGTCCGTTGAGACTGAGGTAGCCGAGCGAATCGGCGCCGATGAAAGCGCGGATATCCTCCACCTCGTTTGCGCCCGCGATGAGTTCTTCCCGCGTAGGAAAATCGACCCCATAGAAGCAGGGGAAACGGCAGGGAGGAGAGGCGACGCGGACGTGGACCTCCCGGGCGCCGGCTTCACGGAGGCGAGAGACGCGGCGGCGAGCCGTGGTGCCTCGGACAATCGAGTCGTCCACGACGACGAGGCGTTTTCCTCGGACCGTATCGGCCAGGACGGAAAGTTTCAAATCCACCCCTTCGGTTCGATCCTCTTGCTGGGGCATGATAAAGGTTCGGCCGATATAGTGGTTGCGGATAAAGCCGCAGTCAAGCGGAATGCCGCTTTCGCGGGAATAACCGAGTGCCGCGGAGTTGCCGCTATCGGGGATGGGGATCACGAGGTCTGCGGCGACAGGGTGTTCCCGGGCGAGGCGGGCGCCATAGGCTACCCGGACGGCATGAACATTGCAACCGAAGATGCGGCTGTCGGGTCGGGCGAAATAGACCAGTTCGAAGACGCAACAGGTGGTTCCGTTCACCGGCGGATCGGCGAACCGTTCGCTGGAGAGGCCGCGGTCGTTCACGGTGATCAGCTCGCCGGGTTCGAGGTCACGAATCCGATCGGCACCGATCTGGGCGAGGGCGCAGGTTTCGCTGGCCACGATCCACGCTTCGCCGAGGCGGCCGATGGAAAGAGGACGGAATCCGAACGGATCGCGGGCTGCCATAATGGAAAAAGGGGTCAGGAGAAGAAAAGCGTATGCGCCGGCGAGTTCGTTAAGGGCGCGGGCGATCCGGCGGGGGCGGAGGCGGAAAAGGGGGTCCGCCAGAAGGTGCACCAGGACTTCACTATCGGTACCCGTTTGAAAGATTGCGCCGCTCTCCTGATATTGGCGGCGGAGAAGGGCTGCATTCGTCAAGTTCCCATTGTGCGCGACGGCCCAAAGTCCGTCCACGCACTCCACGACGATCGGCTGGACGTTTTCCAGGCGGTTTGAACCGGTGGTGGAATACCGGACGTGGCCGATGCCGGCGGAACCGGGAAGCTCCTGAAGTTTTTTGGGGGAGAAGACTTCGCTGACGAGACCGAGTTCCTTGTAAAAACGGATGGTTGTTCCATTGCTTACGGCGATGCCGGCCCCTTCCTGCCCGCGATGTTGGAGAGCGAAGAGTCCCCGGTAGATGGCCTGCGCGGCGTGGGGGAGGCCATAAACTCCGAACAGGCCGCAGTGTTCCCGAGGGCTCCAGGGGGATGTCATGAAGAAGAATCCTTTTCTTCCAAACCTCCGCATTCTATCGCAGCCGCCAACCCGTCGGCAACTGCGCGAACGACGAGCGAAGGGCCGTTTGCCATATCGCCGGCGATCCAGACGGACGGATGGGCCGTGCCATGTCCGCCTTCCGGCCGGCGGATTTTGCCCATTTCGTCGGTTTCCAATCCCAATTGAGAAAAAATCGGTTGAGGTCCTGGCCCGAGGAAGCCAAGGGCGAGAATCACGAGATCGGCAGGGATGGAAAAAGCGGAATTTGGTTTTTCGTGTGGGACAGACTTTCCCATCGGGTCGGGAATCCATTCCACTTCCACGGCGTGAACACGGTGAACGCGCCCGTTTCGACCTTCGAAGCGGGTGGTTTTTACGTTCCAACGGCCTTCACAGCCTTCCTCATAGCTGGAGGATTTTCGGAGGATCCGCGGCCACTGGGGCCAGGGGGCATCGGGGGGTCGGGTATCGGGAGGGCGCGGGAGGATTTCGAATTGGTGGACCGATCGTGCGCCTTGTCGGATGGCGGTTCCGACGCAGTCGGATCCGGTGTCGCCTCCGCCGATGATCAAGACGGTTCGATCTCGCGCGTCGAGGCGAGGGTCGGGGTCCGGCCGGCCGCGGTTGAGCCGGTTTTGCCGGGTGAGAAAGGGAAGGGCCAGGACGATTCCTTCCAGTTCGCGGCCGGGGATGGCGAGGTCGCGGGGCTGCTGAGCGCCGCCGGCGAGGAGGAGGCGGTCGAAACGGTCGAGGAGGAACCGGGCGGATAGATCCACGCCGATTTCGACGCCGGTTTCGAATCGGATCCCGCATTGTTCCATGGCCTGCATACGGCGGTCCAACACTTTGCGGCTGAGTTTGAAATCGGGGATTCCGTACTGAAGCAGGCCGCCGGGTCGGTCGGCCTTTTCGAAGATCGTCACCGGGATTCCTGCGCGGTGGAGCCGCCATGCCGCCGCCAGGCCGGCGGGGCCGGACCCCATGATGGCGATGCGGGGTCGGTTTCGGAGGCGGACGGGAGAATTGGGGAAGAAGCCCATTTCGAAGGCTTTATCCGCAATCAGCCGTTCGATTTGTCGGATGGTAACGGCCGAATCGTGGAGGCCGCAGATACAGGCTGCCTCGCAGAGGGCGGGGCAGAGGCGGCCGGTCCATTCGGGGAAGGGGTTCGTTTCGGTCAGAAGGTTCCACGCTTCTTTCCAGCGGCCGTGGGCGGCGAGGGCATTCAGTTCTGGGATGATGTTGGCGAGCGGGCAGCCCGTCCCGTGGCAGAAGGGGGTTCCGCAGTTCATGCAGCGGGAGGTCTGTTCACGGATTTCCGCGGCGGTAAGAGGCTGTTCGACGGGCTCGAAATCGCGGATACGTTCCGAAATGGGACGATAGCGGGGTTCACGGCGCGGAATTTTGAGAAAGGAGGGGCCGGCGGACTCATTCATGGGGGGCCTCCTTTCGCGCGGTGGCGAGGTCTTCGGGGGACATTCGGCCGAGGGCGCGTCGATATTCCATTGGGAAGACGCGGATGAAGAAAGGCAGGCTCTCGCGCCAGCGGGATAGGAGTTGTTTGCCGAGGGGGCTGCCGGTACAGGCGACATGGCGTTCGACGAGCGCGCGCAATTCGGCGTCTTCGCCGGGGGGAAGCACTTCCAGATCAATCATCTCGAGGTTGCACCGTTCGTCGAACATACCGGTTTCGTCATAGACGTAGGCGATCCCGCCGCTCATTCCGGCGCCGAAATTGATTCCGGTGGTTCCCAGCACGACGACTCGGCCTTCGGTCATGTACTCGCACCCATGGTCGCCGATGCCTTCCACCACGGCGAGCGCACCGCTGTTTCGGATGGCGAATCGCTCGCCGGCGCGCCCGTTCAGATAGAGTTCCCCGGCGGTGGCGCCGTAGAGGACGGCATTTCCGGCCAAGACATTCGCCGAAGGATCGAAAGTGCTGCCCTGTGGAGGTTTGACGATGATTTTTGCACCCGAAAGTCCCTTGCCGAGATAATCGTTCGCCTGGCCCTCCAAGTGGAACGTAACGCCGCGCGCTCCGAATGCGGCAAAGCTTTGCCCCGCCGTGCCCTGGAAACGCAGGGTGATGGTATGATCAGGAAGCCCGGAAAGCCCGCGTTTTCGAGCGATGGTTCCCGAGAGCATCGTTCCGACGGCGCGGTGGATGTTCCGAATGCGGAACGAGAGGGTGACGGGATGTTCGTCATCAAGAGCGGGTTTGGCCTGCCGAACAATCTCCTGGTCGAGGACGGTTTCCAGGCCATGAGACCAGGGGCGCGTAAACCGGCGGGATTCCGGGGGGTAGAGCGGAGTGGAAAAGAGACGGCCGAAATCGAGTCCTTGGGCCTTCCAGAAGGAACACGCTTCATTTTTTTCGAGCAAATCGGAACGTCCGATCAAATCTTCGAGTGAGCGGAATCCCAGACGAGCCATTTCGTGCCGGAGTTCTTCGGCGAGCATGAGAAAATAGCGTTCGACGTATTCCGGTTTTCCGGAGAATCGTTTTCGGAGTTCGGGATTTTGGGTGGCGACTCCGACGGGGCAAGTATTTTTGTGGCATTGCCGCATCATGACGCAGCCGCAGACCACTAATGGAGCGGTGGCGAAGCCGAACTCTTCCGCGCCGAGGAGCGCGGCGATCAGGACGTCGCGTCCGGTCCGCATCTGGCCATCGGTTTGGAGGCGGACGCGATGGCGCAAGCCATTGAGGAGAAGGGTTTGTTGGGTTTCGGCCAGGCCGAGTTCCCAAGGGATGCCGGCGCCGAAGATTGAGGAAAGGGGGGCGGCACCCGTGCCGCCATCGCCGCCGCTGATGAGGATCACATCTGCACGGGCCTTGGCGACGCCGGCGGCGATCGTGCCGACTCCGCATTCGGAAACCAGCTTGACGGAGATGCGGGCGTTTGGGTTGGCGTTTTTGAGGTCGAAGATCAATTCAGCGATATCCTCGATCGAGTAGATGTCGTGATGGGGGGGTGGCGAAATGAGCGTGACACCCGGCGTTGAGTGGCGCACCCGGGCGATGTCCGCGTTGACCTTATGGCCGGGAAGGTGGCCGCCTTCCCCGGGCTTGGCCCCTTGGGCGATTTTGATCTGGAGTTCGCGGGCGTTGACGAGGTATTCGATGGTGACGCCGAAGCGGCCGCTTGCGACCTGTTTGACGGCGCTGCATCGGTTGTTGCCGTTTGGGTCGGGGCGATAACGGCAGGGATCTTCGCCCCCTTCGCCGCAATTGCTCTGCGCGCCGAGTCGGTTCATGGCGAGGGCGATGGTTTCGTGGGCTTCGGGGCTTAGGGATCCGAAGGACATTGCGCTGGTGACGAAGCGGCGGACGATCTGGGCGGCGGGTTCCACTTCGTTGAGGTGAACGGCGGGGCCGATGGGTCGAAGGCGGAAGAGCCCTCGAAGGGTGGAGGGGTTGCGGGTCTGATCGTTGATGAGGCGGGCGAAGGACGCATAGAGGTCGGGACGATTTTCTCGGGTGGCTCGCTGGAGTAAGGAAATGGATTCGGGGGTCCAGAGATGGCGTTCTCCATCGCGTCTCAGTTGAAAGCGGCCTCCGGAGGGGAGGGGGGTATCGGGTTGGGAAAGGGACCGGGCGGCTCGGACGCGGAGATTGATTTCTCGGGCGATTCCGTCGAGTCCCATGCCGTCGATGGGGGAGGAGGTTCCTGGGAAATAGCGATCCACGACGGTTTTTTCGAGTCCGATCGCCTCGAAGAGTTGGGCGCTTCGGTAGCTGCGAAGGGTGGAGATGCCCATTTTCGACATAATTTTGAGAAGGCCCCGGCAAAGGGCCTGGACGTAATGGGCGACGGCTTCGACGGCGGAAAGGGGCCGGTCGAACGCTTCGTCGACCGCCATGGCCGCCAACATTTCATATGCGAACCAGGGGTTAATGGCCGAAGCTCCATAGCCGAGGAGGAGTGCCATATGATGGACATCGCGCGCCTCACCCGTTTCGGCCACGAGGCCGATTCGCGTTCGGAGTCCTTCCCGGATCAGATGATGGTGGATTGCAGAGACGGCCATCAGCATCGGGATGGGGGCGTAGGCGTCGCCGTTGGGACGATCGGAAAGGATTAGAATACGGGCGCCTGCGCGGACGGTTTCAGCCGCTTGTCGGCAGAGTGCGTTCACAGCGTCGGCGAGCGCCTGCCCGTTTCCGCCGGCGGGAAAGAGCGCGGGCAGGGTTGCCGACTGAAAATCGGGGTAGGGAATCCGGCGGAGGCGTTCCAGCCCTTCATTGGAGAGGAAGGGATGGGGAAGCCGGAGGAGTCGGGCGTGGGCTGGGGTTTCGGTTAGGATCGAATCGGTGTTGCCGATTCGGGTCATCAGGGACATGACCGCTTCTTCGCGAATGGGGTCAATGGCCGGGTTTGTGACCTGGGCGAACATCTGGCGGAAGTAGGCATAGAGGAGTTGGGGGTGTTCGGAGAGAATGGCGAGCGGGGTGTCGTTGCCCATCGAACCTTTGGGTTCTTCCCCCTCGAGGGCCATGGTATGGAGGACGAATCGTTCCTCTTCGCGCGTATAACCGAACACTCGCTGCAATTGGCGGAACGCCAGCCGGTCGGTAGGGGGTAAGGCAGCGGTTTCGAAGGGGTTGTAGAGTTCAATGCGATTTTCCTCCACCCATCGGCGGTAGGGTTGGCGGCGGGCGAGGCGCATTTTGATTTCGCAATCCTTCAGCAGGCGTTTTTCCTGAAGATCCGCGAGCAGCATTTGACCGGGGCGCAGAGAGCCGGTTTCCAGGAGGGAATCCGGCGGGAAGTCGAGGGCTCCGGCTTCGGAGGCGAAGAGAATCAGGCCATTGCGGGTGAGCGTGTAGCGGGCGGGACGCAGGCCGTTTCGATCCAGGAGGCCGCCGACGAACCGTCCGTCGGCGAACGCGATGGCGGCGGGACCGTCCCAGGGTTCCATGAGGCCGGAGTGATATTCGAAGAATCCCCGCAGATCGGGACCCATCGGATATTTCTTCCCCCACCCCTGGGGGATGAGCATCACGGCAGCATGGGCGATATCGCGGCCGCCGAGAGTGAGCAACTCCAGGGCGTTGTCGAGGGAGGCGGAATCACTGCCGTTCGCTTCGCAGATGGGGCGGATTTTCCGAATGGCCTCGCCGAAAATGGGGGAAACCAGATTCGGCTCCCGCATGATCATGTTGATTCGGTTGGCGCGGATGGTGTTGATTTCGCCATTATGGGCGAGGAAACGAAACGGCTGAGCGAGCCGCCAGGAAGGGAACGTATTGGTGCTGTACCGCTGATGGACGACGACGAACGTGGTTTCGAGGCGAGAGTTTTGGAGGTCGGGATAGAAGCCGGCGATCTGAAGGGCGTGCATGAGCCCCTTGTACACCACGGTTCGGCAGGAGAGAGAGGCCACATGAAAATCGCTTTGTTGGACCCCTGTTTCGGCGAGCGCTCTTCGCTCCCAGATTTTTCGAAAGACGAAGAGTCTTCGGTCGAGTTCCAGGGGATCGGCGGCCAAGGGATCCGACAGGGCGCACTGCCGAATGATGGGACATTCACGACGGGCCTGGTCGCCGAGCACATCGGGGTTGATCGGGACATCCCGCCAACCGTGGAATAGGAGGCGCTCTTCGGCGGCGATTTGTTCCGCCAGCTTTTCGATGGATTGGCGTAGCCGTTGCTCATGGGGAAGAAAGCACATTCCGACGCCGAAGGGCCGGTCGGTCGGCAGGGGGTTTCGGAGGTGGGCGAATACCGCACGGAAGAAGGGGTCGCACCGTTCGAAGAGAAGGCCGGCGCCGTCGCCCGTGGCTTCGTCGCCGCCTGCTGCTCCGCGGTGGAGGAGATTTTGAAGGAGGGAAAGGCCCTGTTCGATCAGGGCATGAGAGCGGCGTCCTTCGAGGTTGGCGAGAAACCCCACGCCACAGCCGTCATGCTCGTTGCGGGGGTCATAGAGGCCGCACTGGTCGGGTTTGGCCATGGGCAGTCAATCCATGAAAAGCATTTCCGCGTAGGAGGGGAGCGGCCAACGCGAAGCCGGCACGAGACCTTCCAGAGCATCTGCGGCGGTTCGCAGGTTCGCCAGAAGACCGATTTTGGCGGCGCCTTCCCCTTGGAGACCCTGTTCGAGCGCCTGGATGGCGGCATAGAAGGCGTTGAAGGCGCCGCTGACTTCGGCCAGCGTGGATCGGGCGGCTGTGGCATTTGCACCCGTCGTTTCGAGGGACGTGACGGATTGGGCCAATTCGGCCTGCCAGGCCAGGGCGGCCGGGGCGATCATGGTGCGGGCCATCTGAAGAGCGCAGCGGGCTTCGATCCCCACTTGTCGTTCGTACTGCTCACGATAGACCTCGTAACGGGATTGAAGCTCGGTTTCGCTGAGCACGCCGTAACGGGCGAAGAGCCGTTTGGCTTTTGGGGTTGTGAGGGCTTCGAGGGACTCCGGAGTTGTGCGCAGGTTGGGGAGGCCGCGCCGCTCGGCTTCGGCTCGCCATTCGGCGGTGTAGTTATCGCCGTTGTAGATGATCCGCTTGTGGGCGGCGATCAGTTCCCGGAGTGTTTCCTGGAGGGCTTCATGGAAGGCGCGGCCTTCTGCGACGGCTTTTTCAAGACGCGTGCAGATCATATCCAGGGATTCGGCTGTGATGGTGTTCATCACGACATTGGGCCCGGCGCAACTTTGCCGGGACCCAACCGCGCGGAATTCAAACTTGTTACCGGTGAAGGCAAAGGGGGACGTGCGGTTACGATCCGTAGCATGTCGGGGCAGCCGGGGGAGGGAGGAAACGCCAAGCTCGATGAATCCGCCCTTGCGAAGGCGGCCGGTGCAGCCGGTTTCGATTTGCGCCAGGATATCGGTCAATTGTTCTCCCAGGTAGATCGAGACAATGGCCGGTGGCGCTTCGTTGGCACCCAGTCGGTGGTCGTTTCCCGCGGACGCGACGGAGGCGCGGAGGATATCGGCGTGGAGGTCCACGGCACGAAGAAGGGCCACGAGAAGGGTGAGGAATTTTGCATTTTCCGCTGGATTATCGCCCGGGGAAAGCCAGTTCTTGCCGTCTGGGCCGCGAATGGACCAGTTGTTGTGCTTGCCCGAGCCGTTAACACCGGCAAAGGGTTTTTCATGGAGAAGACAGACCAACCCGTGTTTTTCGGCAATTCGCTGGAGGACCTCCATGGTGAGCATGTTATGATCCACCGCAAGGTTGAGATTTTCGAAGGTAGGCGCCAGTTCGAACTGGGCGGGGCAGACTTCGTTGTGTCGGGTTTTCGCGGGGATTCCGAGCCGCCACAATTCCTGGTCCAACTCGGTCATGAAGTCCATGACCCGCGTGCGAATTGCCCCGAAGTAGTGGTCTTCGAGTTGCTGGTGTTTGGCGGGGGCGCGGCCGAAAAGCGTTCGACCGGTCTGGAGCAAATCGAGCCGTTTAGCGACAAAACGCCGGTCCACCAGGAAGTACTCCTGTTCCGGCCCCAGTGTGACGTACGCCCGTTTTCCCTCCACCTCGAGGCCGAAGAGCCGACCGAGGCGGCACACCTGCAGGGAAAGGGCTTCCATCGAGCGGAGAAGAGGCGTTTTTTTGTCGAGCGCTTCGCCGTTCCAGCCGCAAAAGACCGTAGGGATGCACAGCACGGCGCCGTCTTTGCACTCCTTGACAAACGCGGGGCTGGTAGGGTCCCAGGCCGTGTAGCCACGCGCTTCGAACGTTGCGCGAAGGCCTCCGGAGGGGAAACTGGAGGCATCGGGTTCTCCCTGGATCAGTTCCTGACCGGAGAACTGCATCAGTGCGCCCCCTTCGGCATCGGGGGTCAGGAAGGATTCATGTTTTTCCGCTGTGGCACCGGTAAGGGGCTGGAACCAGTGCGTGAAGTGAGTCGCGCCCTTTTCCAGCGCCCAGGTTTTCATGGCATCGGCCACCTCGTCCGCGATTTGCGGGTCGAGGGGAGTTCCCGATACGATGGTGTCCCTCAGAGACGTGTAAGCTTTTTCGGAAAGGTAGTTCCGCATTGTCAGGAGACTGAACACGTTTTCACCGAACCGATCGGGGATGGCTTGCGGTGTGCGGGTCATGTCGCTCATGGAGGGTCTCGCTTTGTGTGCTTCACTGCTGTCCCAAACAGCAGGAAGAATGCCAACTTTCCAAATGATGAGAAACCCACACATGCGGGTGCAAATTGAAACGGTCTGAAATGACAAAAGTGTTTGAGCGCATCGCCCGAAATTACAAAATTGTTAAGAGGGGGGCGTGGCGACTGAAAAAAGGGGGGTGATATTTTCGCGAGGTTGGGGAAAACGAAAACGATTTTTTTTGAACAATCGTACGCTTGATCAACAGGAGGTGAAGTGGTTTATTGTGTTCCAATGCCATGTGATTCGGATCGGTTGATTCTGGTGACGGAGTCCCAATATATAAAAGGAGAGACGGTTTTTACGCGGACTCCGAAGGGTTGGGTGTGCTGCGGCGCGCCTGCCGAAGAAACAATGTTGGCGAAGGCGTGCAGACGCGAGAAGCCCTTTGCCGTCATCGTGGGGGTGGAACCCTATCGGGGGCCGTTGTATGAATCGTTGCCTCGGGGGGGCGTTATTGCTCGTTTTGGAGTCGGGCATGATGGAATAGACAAAGCGCTTGCCACTCGGTTTGGCTTGTTCTGTACGAACACGCCCGGAGTGCTGGAAGATTCGGTGGCCGAGCATACGCTGGGTTTGTTGCTCACGGCGGTGCGGGGGATAGCCCGAGCCGATGAAGCGTTACGGCGCGGAGAATGGATCTCGAGCGGGGGGTTAGAACTGCGCGGGAAAACATTGGCGGTCATCGGCTGTGGGCGGATTGGAAGCCGGGTGGCTCGGATGGCCTCGGCCGGTTTCGGCATGCGGGCGATCGGCTGCCGGGCTCCTCTTGGAGGGTCGGATCCGATCGTGGGGTTTGAGAAGGTGACTGATCGTTGGGCAGAAGCGGTTTCGGACGCGGATTTTATTTCCCTTCACATTCCTCTTCGTCCGGAAACCGCGCATTATGTCAACAGCCTACGGCTTGCCCAGGTCCCGCATCGGGCGTGGTTGATCAACACGTCCCGGGGGGGTGTGGTAGACGAGCGGGCCTTGTATGAAGCGCTGAAAAACGATCGTTTGGCGGGGGCGGCGTTGGATGTTTTTGAGCGGGAACCCTATAGGCCGAGCGGTCCGTTCTGCGATTTGCGCGAGTTGCCCAATGTGGTGATGACGCCCCACATCGGGAGCAGTACGGTGGAGGCGTGCCGACGGGTAGCGGAACGCTGTTTGTTCAATATTCGGGCGGCTGCGGAATGCCGCTGGAGTGAGATGGATCTCCTCAATCCCGACGTGTTGAACGCCCTTTCCTTGCGAGAAGCACACCGATAAAGGAAACGCAGCCGCCAAGTGGACTGTTCTTGTGGCTGCTAGGGGTGCGGAGGAGAGGCGGGGATCTCAAAATATTCGATTTGTGCTTTCCGGCGAAGCGAGTCGGTAAAGGCTTCCACTTTGGCGGCCAATTCGCGGCGGATCGGAATTTGAAGATCTTTTCGAACCTCGGCGAGCACTCTTCGTTCGATCTGATCTTCCGGTGTGCCTTTGAGTCGTTCCCGTTTGCGCACCCACTCATATTCGGAGGCATGGGCTTGGTAGTAGGACTCGATCTCTGTTGCCTCGATCTGGCGGGGGATCAAACCTTCCTGTTCAAACAGGCGGTGCGTGAAGGCCATATCCCGCATTTCTTCAAACTGCCAGGCTTTCTGGGCAGGTGACAGGTTGTCAAACTCCTCGAGGTCTGTTTTTAGTTCCTCGATGTATTGGAGGAGGGCGGGGTCACTGGCGATTCCGCGGCGTTGAGCTTCCTGGACCAGCAGGGTGCGGTCCACCGCTTCCTCCACAAACTTGTCGAGAGTCAGTTGAGGGAGCTCTTCACCGGGCCGCATGATACCGGGGGGGAAGATTTTCGCGATCGTGAGATCGGTCCCGTTGACCCGGAGCAGGGGTTGGTCGTTGGCTGGAAGACGACGGAGGCGAGGGCCGACATTGGAGGGGGATCCGGGGGTATTCGCTGGGGAACTCGGTTCATGCGCCGCCCCGGAAGGTTTACGGGACGAGATTTCAGACAGAGAGGAAGGAAAACGGTCTGGGGGAAGATTAATTTCCAAATGAGCCGCGGATGGCTTTGGGGAGGAAAGGGGTGGAGCAGGAGGGGAAGAGGGGGGAGGGGACGAGGGGCGAAAAAGCAGGAACGCAAGCCATGCACTGCCGAGTATGATAAAGCCCCCGATGACCGAACGACGGCGCATAAAAATTGCTTCCGCGACAAAGGGGCGGGGGCTGCCCAAGGGCAGCCCCCAGACCCGAATTTACGGCTTACCAGTTATGAGTGCCGGTGTTATTGACCCACCAGCTTTGAGGCGGGACCGCGTCAAAGAGATCGAAGGTGGCGACTCCATCTCCATTTCCGCTACAGGTGTTGTCCGCTATGTAGTTGCCCAGAGGGTATCCGTAATCCACGTAAAAGGCGTTGATCCCATTCAGCGTATTGTCCATGACGGTATTGTTTCGGACAACGGTACTCTGAAAGTCCCCGATCCCTTCTCCTCCGTTGTTCCGCACGGTATTGCCTTCGACGAGCCCCTGATAGCAATAGCCGCCGATTCCCGAACTGGCATTATCAACCACCAGGTTGCGCTGAACAGCATTTCCGTAATCGTCGTAATAGATTCCGTAATCGCCATTATTGGCCGAGATATTTTTTCGGGTGATGACGGAATCAAAATAAGGAAATAGCCCCGATCCTCCATTGCGACTGGCGATGTTCTGAGCGATGAGGGCCACATCATCGTTGATGTAAATTCCTTCCCAGCTATTTTTCTTGCATGTGTTATTCAGAATACGCACATTGTTCCCATTTTCAAGGTAAATCCCCTTGTCCCCATTGGCGAACACCGTGTTACCCTGAATGAGGCCGCCCTGATAGCTGTTAATACCCGTGCTGCTGTTGTTGCGAACCACATTGTTTAGAATTGTGCAATAATACTCACCGTAGATTCCTTCCGAACTGTTTCCCACGACCCGATTTCCGATAATCCTGGAAAACATATACGCATAAATGCCGATCCCGCTATTTCCCCGGACGGTATTCCCCTTCACCACCGTGGCGGGACTACCGTAACTGTCTTCCAAAATTCCGATGTCCCCATTTTCTTCAACGGTGTTGTTAACAATGCGTACGCCGTAGCCGTATATGTTTAGTATTCCGTAGCGCGTATTCTTCAATGAGGCGTTGTTCGCGATGAGCGTCATATTTCCATAGTAATGCACGATTCCCCCTTCCCCATTCTCCCGGACGATGTTACCGACGACGCGGTTGAAGGCTCCGTAATCATCGAAAAAGATTCCATGATTTTGGTTCTCCGCAATCACATTATCCTGAATTTCGATGTGGTGCCCATAGCCCACGTATAGGCCATGGTTTCCTGCCGAAAGGATTCGATTCTGCCGTATCAGCAGTTCGCTTGAATTAAAAATCGCGATATTTTTATTGGGAGCTTTTTTGAGGACGAAACCTTCTATCGTTATTCCTTTGGATCGTCGGATGGTGAGCAAGTCTCCGGCGCCCAGTGCCGCGCCAGAAATGATCGGTCGGTCCCCCGTTGCGGAGACCACGCCTTGTATCAGGAGATTTTGTTTTTTCAGGATCGTGATTTGCTCGGGATAAAATCCTGGATTGACTTGGATGATATCCCCGGAAGAGGCCCCATCGATGGCGGCTTGGATGCTTTCCCCTGGAGAGACCACGATGGTTGCGGCGCAAAGCGGAAGCGCCGCGGTGATGACGAAAATAAGAAACCCTGCTTTTTTAACGAAACGTTTCATGAAGTATTTTCCTTTGCCTTTGTTATTGACTTACCGATCGAAAGAAGCGAGTTCAGGGAACATTTTGATTGATGAATGCCCTCCTTTCCTGGGGGTGTTTCCCTTCTTTGTTAATTGGAAACTAGCCTTAAAAAAATGGGAAGTCAAAAGAAATTAAATTGCATTCTCAACAGAATCGCATTCGGGGAACGTTTGCTTGGTGTTTGGCATTAACCGCTTTGCTGAACCCCGAAAGGCGGAGGGACGTTCAGGAGTGCCGAAATGGTTGCCCGACATGGACTCGAACCATGACTAACAGATCCAGAGTCTGCTGTGCTACCATTACACCATCGGGCAACAGGATGGGCACATGCGGCTCCTACTATAGCGGGCGTCATGCCGTTTGACAACTCCCCCGATTTTCTCGCTTCGGCCGGTTTTTGCGGAGCGGATTTTTCGATGGAGGCGAACGGTCAGAGCCGTGGAGACGGCTCAGTCCTTCGCACGCGCGCGCAATGCACGTCGTTCTCGTCCCATTTGGGCGAAGGTTTCCGTTTCATGCGGGAGCGCCCCTTGATGGTCATTTGATCGTGGATTGACAGCCGAGGTGGACTTCAATTATTGTCGTTTCTCAGTATAAAGGAGGACACGATGAGCAGTTTGGAGAATCGGATGCCGTTGATAGGAGATCGGGCGCCTTCATTTCGGGCGAAAACGACGCAGGGTGAAATCGACTTTCCGAAGGACTACGAGGGATCGTGGGTGGTATTTTTTTCCCATCCGGCCGATTTTACGCCCGTATGCACGACGGAATTCATGACCTTTGCGTCCATGCAGGAAGCATTTGCCAAACGGAATTGCAAACTGCTGGGACTTTCCATCGACAGCCTTTATGCCCACATTGCCTGGCTTCGGACGATCAAGGAGAAAATCGTTTTCAAGGGGATGAAGAACGTCGAGGTGACGTTTCCGGTGATCGAAGACCTCAAAATGGAGGTCGCGCGGGCATACGGAATGTTGCAGCCGGGCGCGAGCACCACTCAGGCGGTTCGCGCGGTTTTTCTCATTGATCCGAAAGGGATTGTTCGGGCGATTCTCTACTATCCGCTTTCGAATGGGCGTAACGTGGACGAGATTTTGCGGCTGGTGATTGCGCTGCAAACGTCGGATGCGCATGGGGTGGCGACACCGGCGAATTGGCAGCCGGGTGAGGACGTGATTGTGCCTCCTCCGGGCTCCTGCGGCGTGGCGAGGGCGCGGGTCGAAGGGAAGGATCCGGAGGTGAAGTGCCTGGACTGGTTCATGTGCTTGAAAAAGTGTCCGCCGATTTCCTGAGCCCGGATCACCGGAGCTAAAACTCGAATGTCGCAGCAAGGGAAAAGGGAGTCGTCATCCGAACCCATGCGTCTGCTGCACGGGGAGACTCGACCCGGTTACTCACAATCTCTCGAGGCATGATGCAGCGACTCTCACGCAAAAATCGTGTCTTTCGCGGTTAAATGCAAACAGGGCCTTCCCACATTCAAGAGGAGCGATCCGTCCCGTTCATCCCCGAACGTTCTGTCCCACCGCGACCGGCCAATAGCGTCTATTCGCGTGAGAAAGTGTTGCTCTGATGAGGTTCTTTCTGCAGTTTCGGCACTTTGTGCCGGAAGCCTTATTTTTTCCGCCAGAGTGGCGGAACTACAGCGTCAACCTGCCGGCCTATTGACAACAGAACCCGCTCTTGATCGGCGCGGATGGGTTAGAACTCGAGGCGCAATTTGAGAAGAGGCAAAGCCGGGAGTTCGGGCTCAAACCGGCTGTTGCCTTCAATGGCGCGCTGGGCACGCCGCAGTCGTCGTTCATTATAGCGGACCGCGGCATCGGTTCCCCCATACACACTGCCGGAATAGAACATCAGTTCCGCAAATCCTACGAGCGCCACGCCGGCCCATTGTTCCCTTTCCGCGAATTCCGCAATGCCCCAGAGGCTCAGGCCGTTCAGGATGAACGAGCGAAGGGCGTTGGCGTATTCTCCGGAGTAGGCGTATCCGAGCCCCGGGATGAGGCCCAGAAGTCCTCCCAGGAGGGGGTTCTTGTCCTGCCCTTTTTCATAGCGCTCGATCGCTTCCAGTGCGTGGGCAGGGGGCGCGGGGTCCAAGCGGAGCAACTGCTTGGCTTGTTCAAACCGACCCAGTGCGACAGCCGAAGATGCTCCCTTGCGTGCGGCAAAGCGACGGAAAGGCTCCGGGCGGCCGGTTGAGGCAAGATTTTCCCAGTAAAACGAAGCCTCACGGAACTGCCGGTGGGCTGAGTGGAGTTCTCCGCGAAGAAGATAGACCTCATTTTCCAGTTCGGCCGAAGCGGATTCCGCTTTTCCAATCATGCGAAGGGATTGCTCGAGCCGTCGTCCTGCACCGTATTCATACGCGGCCATCCAAAAAAAGACAGCGGCTTTTGTATCGGAATCCTCCTGCATAGCCAGTCGGCGGTATTCCAAAGCCGCCGAAAGATGTTCCTTTTGTTCGGACAATTGCTGTGCGAGGGACAGCGAAGCCGAAGGGGAGCATCGGGCGGTGGATTCGATTCCGCACCATAAAAAAAAGAGGGAGGCCAGAAGGGAGCTTCCCTGAATTCCGCAATACCCTTTTCGGCTCATGGGAGCAAATTCTCCACGGTATTCTTTCGATAGCCTTTGCCGATATGGGCGGCGACGGGATCGGCGTAACGGATTCGGCCTTCTTCATCTTCGAATCGGGTGTCTCCTGCGGCGATGACAGAAGCCTCCCGGACCAAACGGTCCGCGATCATCGGAATGCCCAGCCAGCCTCTTTCCCTGACGGCCTGCAACGCATATTCGGAACAGCTCGGGGCCATGACGCATCGGTCTCCCAGGGCAGGTCGGATTACCCAACGGTAAACCGCAATGATAAGACGAAAAGGGGTGGCAACCTTTGGAACTCTTTGATCCCGAGAGGAGAAGCGAGAGGATTCAGCCTCCGCCAGGCACCGAAGAGTCGAAGCCGATTCCCGCTCTGTCGGATAGGTCTTTTCAATTCGTTGACATTCCAAAATGCAAGCAGACCAATCTTTTTCTTGCCACAATTCCCGGGCAAGGCACAACACATCCTGTTTTTCTGCCGCCTCCGCATGCAATGAACCCCCGCTCAGGGCGGCTAAAACGAAAAAGGTATTCTGAAGTCCTAACCGAATCCGTCTTGACGGAGACAACACAAACCGGAGGAAAGTGAACAGATGCTTCGCCCGGGGTTCAGTAATAAGAAGCGCCGTATTCCTGCCGGAGCTCCTGCCGCCCTTTTCCGGAGGCGGCGTCAAATGCGTCCCAAACGGGAAACAAGACACACAAGACTCTTCCGATATCCCGCCAATGGATATCCTTGCCTTCTCGATAATCAATTGCCGTTTGAGGGCCCAAGAAAAACCCGACCAAAAACCAGGAAAGGAAATCTCGTTGACCCGTCCCAAAATCGTTGTAATCCGCGCCCATTCGCAAGCCGAAACAGCAACCGGTAAGAAAGCCCGGGAAACCGCCTCGCGGATGCTCAGCCGCTTGGACGCCCGAGCCGATTGTGCTTCCCAGAAGAAGTCCTGCCAAAACGCACACCAAAACTTTTTTCATTTGGCTTACCCTTATTTCGTCCTACCTATTTTCAACGAGTTCGTATCCTATCACAAAAATGGTTGTCCACAACAATTTTATTTTTTTTATTTCAGAGGCTTTAGGAGTTTGTCTTTCATGGCGTCAGGCGTGATAAAACGGACGGAAAAAGCATGCCGGGACACATCGAACTCGTCCGGAGGAATCGGCTCATTGGCTCGAAGGCGAGACACACGGACCGTTTCTTCAATCGGAACTCCATCCGACCCCCAGATTGTGATTTGATGAAGGCAAGGGATCCTCACGCCGGGAAGCACTTCGCTCCAGTTCGAAAAGAGGGCAAGCAGAAGGCGGTTGGTCCCGCCGTTGGGGCCAAAATATTCAAGGCGAACCAATCGGTTGGAGGCATCCAGGGAAAGGACAGTGTACGGGTGCGGGTGGGGCGGATGACAGCCGATTCGGACCGCGTATTCAGGCGTTGGCGCTAGATGTTCTTCCGGCGCGCCACGAAGTCGGAAGAGATACTCCTCCGGGGTTCCGGGCACCTGTTCAAGTTGGACTTGTTCATTCTCGGGCGCTTCCGAAATCGGCATCGAAACGCCCTCCGGCTTATCGTCCAGCCATTTGTAGAGGGTTGTTCCATCCGCCAACACGCGCGTGGGCAGGGGGGCCAGGGTTTCCACACGAAGACGTTTGCCGCGCGCATACCAAACTCGGCTGACACGGGTGAAGGTTTTTCCCTCGACCGTTCGTTCGCGTCGGATTTCGCATCGCAACGACTCAATAGGCGCATGGGTGGCGATTAGGCGCTCGACCCAGGATTCAGCCGCTTCGGCCGGGACTCCCATTGGAAACAACAGAACCGCGCAAAGCAGAAGGGGAGAAGCGTTCATGGGGGAGACTCCTTTAGGGGATGAGGATTTCCGTTTCCAACGCAATTCCGAAGCGGCGGAGGACGGTAAAACGTGCGAGTTCAATAAGGGCTAGAACGTCGGAAGCGGTGGCGTTCCGATCCACGGCGATCACGTTGGCATGTTCTTGGGTCACGAACGCCCCGCCGATTCGCTTGCCCTTCAACCCCACTTCCTCGAGGAGCCGGCCGGCCGGCGGCCCGCAAGGTGGATTCTTAAAGACAGAGCCGGCGCATCGCAGTCCACGCATCCAGACCCGCCGCTGGGCGACTTCCTCCCGCTTGCGCCGGATTGCGGCCCGCGGTTCCGGTTCCAGCTCAAACTCGGCCTCGAGCACCACGCCTCCCGCCACGGCCGGACAATCCCGATAGGCAAATGGGAGCGCCGACCCGCTCAATCGATGAATGATACCCTGGGCGTCCATCCACCGGATGGAAACCACCCGCTTGCCGATCGAGCCGCCGAAGGCTCCGGCATTCATCCGGATCAGCCCCCCGATCCGTCCGGGAATTCCCTCTAGGAATTCCAATCCGCCCAATTTTTCCTGCTCGGCGAAGGCCAAAAGGCGACCGGCGGAGACGGCGGCGCCGGCCCGGATGCAGTGGTTTTCCCGGCGCATCGTACCGAACGCTGCGGTCTCGAGGCGCACGGCGAGTCCGGGAAAACCGCTGTCCGGCACCAGCAGATTGCTGCCGTTTCCAACCACCAGCACTGGAACGGACAGGCGGGAGGCTTCCTTCAACAGCCGGGCAAGGTCGTCCTCCGTCCCGACCTCCGCCAACACTTCTGCGTCCCCGCCGATTCCGAACGTGGTTTGAGCGCCGAGCGGCGCCCGGCCATACAGCCGGCTGTCGGCAAGTGGAAGAACCCGCAAGGCGTCCAAGAGAGCGTTATGGCCGAGGGATTTTCCGCCGTTTTTCCCCCACTCCTTTTGGGCTTGCCGTGCGATCCATTCCACGGAACCTGCGCCAAGGACGAGCCATCCATCTCCTCCTTCGGCGTGGCGCCGCATGTCCTGCCAGGCTTCTTCCAGCGAACGGACGAGACGGGGGTGGCATCCTGTTGCTCGGAAATGGGCATAGAGATCGGCCGAGGTTCCCCCTTCGAGGGGCGCTTCCGAGGCTTCATAAACGGGCGTTAGGATCAAGTCGTGGAGACCGGAAAAGGCCGGTGGAAATTCCGCGCCGAAGGCTCGTGTCCGGGTGTAGCGATGGGGTTGAAAAACGGCTCGCAGACGGCGGAAAGGGAGGGTTTTCGCGGTTTCGAGGACCGTGCGAATCTCTGTCGGATGATGGCCATAATCGGAGAGAACGCAGAGATCGGGACGGGCCAACACCTGTTCGAAGCGGCGGCGGGGAAGCGCCAGAAGTCGCGCGGCCTCCTGCAGCGGATCGAACGGCACACCCCATTCGAGCGCTGCTGCGATGGCTCCCAGCGTATTCAGAACGTTATGGCGGCCCGGAAGCGGTGCTTCGATTTGGCCGAGGGGGCGTTGGCGGTGGACGAGCGTGTAGGACAGGGATTGGGGCGACCACACCGCATCTCGCGCTTGGAAATCGGCCTGCGCGGAAAAGCCGTAGCTTCGGGCGGTGGGAAACACTTGGGCCAGCGAAGCGGCGCGGGGATCATCAGCACAATAGAGCAATCGGCGGCGAACTCGGCCCATGAAAGCGGAGAAGCATTCTTCGAAAGCGGCCTGGCTTTCGAAATGTTCCATATGATCGAAATCCACATTGGTCACGAGAGCGATTGCGGGCGCATAGAGGGCGAGGGTTCCGTCGCTTTCATCCCCTTCCACCACGAAGGGGGAATCTTGGGCGCCGACACCGGCGGGCACGTCGAACGGAGAAACTCGGCCACCGATGCAGAAGGAGGGTGAAAGCCCCGCGTAATGGAAGAGTTGAAGAAGGAAAGAGGCGGTGGACGTTTTGCCATGGGTGCCGGCAATGACGGCGGAAGGGCGTTCGTTCACGAGAGTCGCGAGCACTTCGCCGCGGCGAAACAGCGGGATTCCCCGTGTGCGTGCGGCCGCGGGCTCCGGCGCATCGGGCGGTGCGGCGGAGGTCCGAATGGCCCACGCCGCGCCTTCCAGATGGCGCGCGTCGTGGCCGATCGCAATCGCAATTCCTTCGCGCCGCAGCCAGTCGAGAAGGGGGGAATCAACTTGATCGCAACCGGAGACCGGGTGCCCTCGCCGCGCAAGAAGAAAAGCCAAACCGGCCATTCCGATTCCCCCGATCCCGATCAAATGAACGGATCCGCCCTGCTGGAGACAGGCGGCAATAGAGAAACAGGTTGGCTCGGAAGATCGGTGCATCGGAGCGAACGAGGAAGACACAGCATAACGAACCTTTTTTTCTTTGTACAGCCGAGGCCGGTAAAGGCATAATGATCCGGCATCGCAATATGCAAAGGCAGGAGTCACGCAAATGGGACGTTATCGGCGCGTCGCCGTTTTGATGGGAGGTCCTTCGGAAGAGCGGGATGTGTCGCTCCGTTCCGGGCAAGCCGTAGCGGCAGGGCTTCGGTCGGCCGGTTATCTCGTTTCGGAAGTGGTGGTGGAAAAAAATCTTCCCGAACTGCCGCTTGGGACCGAGGCCGTTTTCATCGCGCTGCACGGTCAATTCGGAGAAGACGGCCAGGTGCAGTGCTGGCTGCAACGGATGGGCGTGCCGTATACAGGTTCGGGTCCTGAAAGCAGTGCAGCGGCCTTTGACAAGCGGATCTCCAAACGGATTTTTGATTCGGAAAATATTCCCACGCCCCCATGGGCTGTTATCCGAAAGGGGAGTTCATGCCCCTTGCCGTTTCCGGTTGTGATCAAACCGCCACGGCAGGGCTCTTCGATCGGTGCGAAAAAGGTGGAAAGAGAGTCCGAGTGGGTTTCGGCCCTGGAAACGGCCCTTCGGTACGATGAGGAGGCGTTGGTCGAAGCCTATATTCCGGGGCGGGAATTAACCGTCGGGCTTTTGGATGGCATTCCGCTGCCGGTCATCGAGATTCATCCACGGGGGGGGTGGTATGGGTACGAGGAGAAATACACAACGGGGTTGACGCGTTATGATGTTCCCGCGATGCTGCCGGACGTTTGGGCGAAAAACTGCCAATCGATGGCCGTTCGGACCTGTCAAGCGCTTGGGTGCCGCGGGCTGGGCCGGGTGGACTATCGGATGGCCCCGGACGGGGAGTTGTTCGTGCTCGAAATGAATACGATTCCCGGCTTTACGGAGACCAGCCTTCTCCCCAAGGCGGCGGCGGCGGCGGGGCTTTCGTTTCCGGAGCTTTGCGCCCGTATTCTCGAGACGGCGGGTTTATGAGAAGAGAGAGGCATCCTGGATGAAGGGGTTCTCGTTCTTCTTCCGGCGGCGGACGCCGGAACGGCAGAATCGAAAGCGAACGAGCTACGCTACGGTCAACGGCCGGCCCTCGGGCGCATCGAGGGGAAGCCGTGTGGCGGTGGCGATCGTGGCGTCCGTTGCCATAGGAGTTTTGGGTTGGGCGGGTTGGAATGTGGCGCGTCATGGATACGATCGGGTTTTGGCCACTCATCCGGCTTACCGCATTCGGGAGCTGGATATCCGCTCGGACGGATCCCAGATTACTCCCGAACGGGTTCGCCAATGGACCGGCTTACACGTGGGGATGAATCTGGCGGAACCGGACATTGCGGCGATCCGGGCGCTTCTGATCGAAAAAGTTCCCGTCATTCGAGAGGCGACGGTTCGCCGGCTTTTTCCGGGGCGGATCGAAATTCACATTTCGGAGCGGATTCCAATTGCGGCACTGGGCCGAAGCGGTTTCCTCGGTGTGGATGTTTCGGGATGCGTTTTCAGCATGGCGCCGGAGAGGGAAGAACTTCCTCGAATCATAGGGTATTCGGTTCCCCTCACACCGGGAATGCACCTGACCGGTCTTCTCTTCAACGCGATTGAAGCGGTGGAGGCGGCCCGCCGCCCCCCGGTGGCCAACTATTTTCAGATTGCATCGGTGGACGTCCGGGAAAACGACTGGCTGATTCTCCGGATCGTGGAGGGGCCGGAAGTACGGCTCACTTGGGAAGGGATGAAAGAAAAACCGACCGAACAGAGCCGGGTGGCACTTGCCAGGAAAATGACCAGTCTCCTCCGCATTCTGGAGGATGCCAGGCTGAAGAAACGAAAACTTAAATCGGTCGACCTGACCTATTCCGACGACTATATTCCCGTCGAGTGAGCATGCGCCATCTTCCTCCCATCGTCGCCCTGGAGATCGGCACCGCCAAAGTGGCGGTGGCCGTTGGGGAAGTGCAGAGCGACCATTCGATTCTCATTACCGGTTTTCACCGAGAGGAGTCGAAAGGTGTCCGCAAAGGAGAGATTGTGGATGTGGAAACGGCCCAGACGTGCGTGCGCATGGCCCTGTCTGCAGCGGAGGAGAGCGCGCAGGTAGATATCGAACGCGTCTGTCTTGCCGTGTCGGGCGGCCACATCCGGAGCGATCGGCAAACGGCGTCGCTCCCGATTGTCCGGGAGGATGGTTTGATTACGGAAGAGGACGAAGAGGCGGTTCGTCAGATGGCGCAAGCCACTTCGCTGCCTTCCGACCGGGAGGTTCTCCACTGGGTCCGGCAACATTACACGATTGACGAGGAACGAAGGGTGACGCGCGCGGCCGGAATGGAAGGATCCCGCCTCTCCCTCCATATGCTCATCCTTCACGGAGACCGGAAACGGCTTCATACGCCGGCCATCCTCGTCCGAGAAATCCCTCTTGAGGTGGAGGCGCTTGCCTTTGGGGGACTTTGTTCCGCGCTGGGGGTGCTCACTGCCGAACAGAAAAAGGAGGGTGTGCTGGTCATCGATCTCGGGGCGGGCGCGACCGACTATCTGCTCTATGGCACGTCCGGGATCGCGGATGCCGGTTCGTTGGCCGTGGGGGGGGATCATGTGACGAACGATATTGGGTATGCATTTGCGGTTTCCACTCGCCAGGCCGAGCGGTTGAAAAGGGAATACGGTTCTGCCTTGGTGGACGTGGCCAACCGAAAGCAGGCCATTCAAATTCCTGCGGAACTGGGGTTCCAGGAACGGACGATTACCCTGGGCATGTTGCAGACGGTGATCCACGAACGCATGGATGAACTATTCCGATTGCTTTTGAAGCGGATTGGCGATTATCCACGGCACGAAATTCGGGCGGGAATCGTCCTGACGGGCGGTGGGGCCAAATTGCGGCAGGCACGGGAACTGGCCGAAAAGGTATTCCGGCTGCCCTGCACCATCGGCGTTCCGACGGGATTGGACGGTCTGATGGGGCAGGTGGCGGACCCCGAGTACGCAACCGTGGCGGGGTTGATCAAATATGGGTTTCTCATGGCGCGACATCCGCCGGAAGGATTTTGGCGGCGGGTCTGGCGGCGGGTGACCTTCCTCGGCCGGACGGTCTCGGCCGGTGGACCCGAGCATGCGGAGGTGGAAGCGTAGGATGAAACAGTCTCCACAACTGGCGGTGCTGGGAATTGGGCATGCCGGTTGCAAAATTGCGACTCGCCTGGCTGTCGAGTGGACGGATCATCCGACCGTCTTAGCGGTGGGGACCGACCCGGTCTCTCTTGGGCAGTGTCCGGAAGGCGTGCTTGAGAAGGTGTGGATCGGGGAATTTTTGACGGGGGGCAGCACGGGCGGCGATCCGGAGATCGGCCGTCAGGCAGCCGAACGGGAACGGCCCCGTCTTCAGAATATCTTTGCAGGTCTTGATCTCGCCTTTCTCGTGGGAGGTCTTGGCGGGGGACTTGCCACCGGCGCGTTGCCGGTATTGGCCCGTTTGGCCCGTGCAGGGGGCTGTTTGACGGTTGGCTTGGTTACCCTTCCTTTTGAATTCGAAGGCGAATACCGGCGGCGGCGCGCGGAAGCCGGCCTTCAGGCGCTGCGGGAGGCCGCCGATGTGGTGATCGCCCTTCCCAACCAGCATCTCTTCCAACTTTTTGGCCGCGAGGTTCGAGTGGCCGAGGCGTTCGAACGGGCCGACGGCATGGTCAGCCACGCGCTCTACTGCTTGTGGCGGATGATGGCACGGCCGGGAATTCTCGGCCTCGATTTTGCTGACATTCGCGCCCTCATTAAAGGGGCGGGAGGGATCGGAGCTTTCGGTTTTGGACAAGCGGAGGGCGAGAGCCGTGCGGAGGAAGCCGCCCGACGCCTGGTCCAATGCCCGTATCTCGAAGGGGGCCGTTTGTTGCACGAGGCGGAAGCAGTACTGATCAGTGTCACGGGCGGGCCGGATATGACCCTGGCCGAAGTGGATACGGTCGGCCGTCGAATTCGGGAGGTTGTCCGCTCCGAAACCCCCCTCCTCATGGGAACCTCCGTGGATCCGGAATGGGAGGGGCGGATCGGGATCACCCTTCTGGTCGCCGAACAGTGGTCGGCCGAACCCAGCGGGCAACTTCGTTTGGGTCTGCAAGACCTTCCGAGCGGCGAGGAACCGACGCGCGCCGAACCGGAACCGGTATTCCGAACCGAGGAAGGGCAGGGTGAATTGAGCCTGGCCAATCGTGCCAGGGGGCGGGACCGGTTCAAGGATTCCGAACCCACGCTGGAGAATGGAGAAAATTTGGATATTCCAACGTTCCTCCGACGGAAAGTCCTCCTTTGAAGACTCTTGCGGTTCAGTTCATCAAGTACGCGATCTCAGGCGTCATTGCTACGGGGGTCCACCTCGTCGTGTTTTATGGAATTACGGCAGGGCTGTGGCCTGCCTTGACGTCCAACGATCCGGCCTATCCCGTTCTTCGCTGGTTGGGAGGCCGGGCCGCGCCGTCAGCGTTGACGGACGGCGAGCGGGCTGTTCGGGCGCTTGCGGCGAACGGCGTGGGATTTGTGATCTCCAACTTTGCTGCCTATCTTCTGAACATTTGGTGGGTGTTTACGCGCGGACGCCATCGCTGGTGGGTCGAGATCGGTCTTTTTTATGCGGTGGCCGGGGTCAGTCTCCTCGCGGGAAGCGCGCTTCAGACGTGGCTGATCGCCCACGCGGGCGTGAGCACTTCTACGGCTTTCGGCGCCAACGTGGTCGTTTCGCTTGTCTTGAACTACGGAATGCGAAAGTTTGTGATTTTCAAGGGCTGACCTTTTTCTCGGCGCGTCCGTGACGGGTCGATCGGTAGGAGGCGCGCGGTTCTGCCGCCCGAAGAAGTTCAGCGATTTTTCCCGTTTCGTTCAGGAGACGATTCAGTCCTTCATGAGGGTCGGCTTGAAGCGCTTGGCAGAGCCGGAGGTATTCGACCACGTCGAGCCGGCGTTCTCCGATCTCGATTTTGCCGACCCAGGAATGGGGAAGTCCGAGACGGGCGCCGACTTCCCGCATGGTCAGCCCCTTTTCCCGCCGGACGGCACGGAGCCACTTCAGGAGGCGCTGATATTCCGGAGAATAGATCGTTTTCATTTCCGGTCCCTGGCTCCCAAAAAAACTTACTTTACCGATGTAAGGAGCGATTACCCAAAACGGGGACAACATTCCGGAATACGCTGCCGGATCAACACACGAAAAGGAAGGAACCACGCCTTTTCTGGCTTCTCCGATCCGGATCGCACGCCTGTGCGAAAACTGGACAGACCCGACGACGATCGCCTATCCTGATGGCCGTTATGAAAACCGGTGTTTTGGTCAAATTGGGCGAAGAGAAGCTCCCTTTTTGGCCTTTGCTCAAACCGAAAATTCGAATCGGTCGCGGGCCGGAAAACGACATGGTTCTTGCCCATCCCAGCGTGTCGCGTCTCCATGCGGAAATCGAGCGGACGGCAGATGGGAATTGGCAACTCGCCGATTTGGACAGTCGCAACGGCACCCGCGTCAACGGTGTTGCGGTCGCGCGCCGGCGTCTGCGGGAGGGGGACCTTGTTTCGTTTGGGGATGTGACGCTGCGGTTTACGCTGATCGAGGGTGAATACGGAGGGGCTCCGAAAGAGGAAGGAGGGAAGCGGGTCAACGACTACCGACCGACAATGACCGCCGTAGGGGGGAGCGATCCGATGGCCTTGGCCTGGCCGGGTCTGCAAGGGTGGCAGATGGTTCGGACCCTTCTCGAAGGCGGGGTGCGTCTGCCCGCGGAATATGCGGCGGCGGTGTTGGACGACCTATGCGGTTGGCGGGATGTGAGGGGGGCGGGCATCGGCCTTCGGGAGGGTGGGGAGGACCGATGGTATTGGGTCTGGAGCGCGCGTGCCCCCGCGCCGTTCCGGCGGCGAGCGGAAGAGGCGGTGGCCCGCGACCAGGTTCGGGAACGGCATTCTCCTTATTCGGCGGAAAACAGGAACGCGGTTTCGGCCGATCCGGACTTTCTTCAGTTGCCGATTGCCAGCAAGGAGCGGTTCTTCGGTTTTCTCATTTTGCAGGCGGAATATGGTTTTTCGACTCCACTGGCGGCGGCATTTCAGGCGGCTGCGGATGCCTTGGGCTGTATGCTGGCCTTTTCGGTGGGGTATCAATCCTCGCGGGGTGCGCCGGCGCTCCTGGGCCGCGGAGCGCGCGAGGAGAGCGGAATCCAGTCGCCCGCGGTGGTGGGAAGAAGTCCGGCCCTGCAACAGGCGCTTCGGTTGGCGCGAAAGGCCGCCGTTTCGGATGCGACCGTCCTGATCCGCGGGGAAACCGGAACGGGCAAGGAAGTTTTTGCCCGGCTGATCGCCGCGGAAAGCCGTCGTAACCGTTGCCCTTTCCTTCCCGTTCATTGCAGCGCGATTGACGAGACCCTTCTCGGCAGTACCCTTTTCGGCCATGAAAAAGGGGCCTTTACCGGAGCGATCGGAATGAAACGAGGCGTCTTTGAAGACGCCGATGGGGGAACCGTCTTTCTCGACGAGATTGGAGAATTGACCTTGGGGATGCAGGTCAAGCTCCTGCGGGTTCTTCAGGAAGGGGAATTTATACGACTCGGGGGAAACCGGCCCATTCGAGTCGATGTGCGCATTTTGGCCGCAACGAATCGAAGCTTGGAACGGGCGGTGGAGGAAGGAACCTTCCGGGAAGATCTCTTCTACCGTCTCAACGTTGTGCCCCTTGTGCTGCCGCCCCTGCGGGATCGGCGGGAAGACCTCCCCGATCTTATTCGTCACTTTCTGGTCGAACTTTCGGAAGAGATGGGGCGTCCAGTTCCGACAGTGGAAAATACGGCCTTGACGCGGCTTCAGGAGTATGCCTGGCCCGGAAATATTCGGGAACTTCGCAATGTATTGGAAAGGGCGCTGGTATTTTCAGAAAACGGTCGGATTACGGAGGAAGACCTGCCGCCCGAACTGACGATTCGTCTGCCGTCGGGTGGGGGGCTCCAGGGGGCCTTGGCGGAAACGGAACGCGACACCATTCTCCGCATTCTGCGGGAATGCGGCGGGAACAAACGCCTGGCTGCCCAGCGTCTTGGGATCAGCCGAAGCACGTTGTATGAACGACTCCGGGAATGGACGGAACGGGCGGAGCCGTCAGGCCAGACGGGAATGCCTAGTGGATTTCGATGAACCGGGAGCCTGGAACTCCGCACACCGTGCATCGGTCGGGCACGGCTCCCACTTCCGTGTTTCCGCAGACAGGGCAAATGTAAATTCGCGCGGCGGGCAGGTCTTTTCCGTCCTTGAGCGCTTCCGCGGCTTGGGTGTACAAACGATGATGAACTTTCTCAACGGCCAACGCGTATTCGAACGAGCGGGCGGCGTCTTTATTTCCCTCCTTGCGCGCTTCTTCAAGAAATTGGGGGTACATATTGGCGAACTCATAGTGTTCGCCCTCGATGGCCGCCTGCACGTTGCGGGCCGTATCGCCGACACCGTTCATGACCCGAAGATGGGCGTGGGCGTGGACCGTTTCCGCTTCCGCTGCGGCGCGGAATAGTTTCGCAATCTGAGGTTTCCCTTCTGCTTCGGCTTTCTGAGCAAAGGCGAGATATTTTCGATTGGCTTGGCTTTCGCCCGCGAAGGCGGCTTTCAAGTTTTCCATCGTCGACATGGGGGCTCCTTTTTTTTGTTCCGAATAATTCTTAAAGAACGGAAACGAGTTGTCAAGCGGCGATTAATGCCCGCACCCCGCGGATCACGTGGGCGGCATCGGCAGCGCCGGAGCGCGCAAAGGGGACGATGAGATAGAGGCCGCGTCCCTCCCGCGCGATGCATTCCGCAAGACGCCGGGCCTGGTCCAGTCCGTGCCGCCGTTGATCCTCTCGGTCGGGATATCGTTCGAACGCGGCGGCCACCGACTCGGGGACGCGAATGCCCGGAATCTTTCCTCCGGCCAAGGTTTCGGCTGACCGGCGGCTCAACAACGGCAGGAGGCCGGGAAAGAGGCGAAGTCCGAGCGGCTCTACACGGTCCTGCAATCGACGCCACGCGTCCTCTTCAAACACGGGCTGAGAGAATACGAATTCGGCTCCCGCGTCCTTTTTTTTCTTCAACCATTCGAGATGAGCGGGTTCCGTTCCTCCGACGGCGCATCCCGCGCAGAAGTCGAGCGGCTCGTCCAAGGTCTCTCCGCTGAGGGTTCGTCCCTCGCGCAGCGTCCGGAGGAGACGGAGCAGTTCGACGGAACTTTTCAGATCGGCAACCCGCCGTGCGAGTCCGCCCAGAGACCCCAAGCTGGGCGAATCGCCGGTTACGGCCAGCAGCCCCCGAAGGCCGAGATCCCACCATCCGAGGAGAACGGAATGGGCTTCGAGGAGGTTGGCATGGACGACGGCGCGATGGGGAATGGCGGGTCGGCCAAGCTGTTCCTGGAGTCGGGCCGCCACCACGCCGGCGTCACGGCCGACGCTGGCGCCGGGTTTGTCGGGGACATCGAAGAAGTCGGCGCCTGCTTCGGCCATCCGGCGGGCCTCTTCCACGATCGTGCCCAGCGAGCGGGTGCGGTCGGCCCGGATTTCGACGCTGATGAGAAAGCGGTCTGACAGAATTCGGTCGCGGATGAGGTGGGGTGGGGGTGTGGAGGAGGGGGCGGGGGGGGGCGCGGCCGAGGGAGACTGCTGAACGGCCAAGGAGGGGGGCGGACGCCGGACGGGCCGGCCGCGGAGTGCTTGCGCCAGGGCCGCAATATGCGCGGGGGTGGTTCCGCAGCATCCGCCGACGAGGGAGGCGCCGGCCTCCACAAGCCGCTCGGCCCAGACGACGAAGGCGGCCGGATCGAGTTCGTACCGGACGAGACCGCGGACGAGTTCGGGCATTCCGGCATTGGGGGCAACGGTGATGGGGCGTGAAGTTCGGCCGGCCAAACGCCGGATCATCTCCAGCGCCTCGCGGGGATGGCAGCAGTTTACGCCGAGGGTGGCAACCCGGTACTGGAGGGCGAGTGTGCAGAGGGAATCGAACCGCGCGAGCCCTGAGGGGCCCCACCCGACGCGGCCGATCTGAAAAACGACTGGCAATCCGGTGGCCGTGGCTTCCGCCAGGGCGGCTTCCGCTTCTCGGGGTTCGCGAAAGGTCTCGAGTAGAAGGGCATCGGCGGCGCGAAGCGCTTGGCATTGGACGGCGTATGCGGCGCGCAACTGATCGGAGGAAAAGTCATCGAGCCGGAGCCCGAGGTCCAGCGGGCCGATGGAAGCCCAGACCGGAATGGCCATTCCGGCCGCTGCGCGTGCCAGTGCGACGCCTGTTGTATTGATGATCGCCGTCTGGTCCGCCAGCCCGGCGTCCTGGAGCGCAATGGGATTGGCCGCGAATGTATTGGTGATAAGGATGTCGGCGCCGGCATCCCGGTAGTCGGCATGGAGGCGGCGGACGACCTCGGGTTCGGTGAGATTGAGCCCTTCGACCGCTGGAAGGGAAGCGCGATGTTCCTGCCGGAGCACGGTTCCCAATGCCCCGCTTCCAATCCGAACCGTGGACTCCTGGAGTTCGGGCGCGAGAGAGGGAGCCATATGGGTCGAATCCTTTCGTAATAGAAGAAGATACGGTGCAGATCAGATACACGTTCTGTCAAGGGCATTTCCTTGCGGCGGCCAGCGGGTCTGGACCTCCTGCGAGGAGGATCCCATGGGACATACCGCCCCAGAAACCCGGGCGTTCGCCGGAGCGCGCCTTCAACCGTCCGATCTCCCTAACGGCGGCGATGCGCTCGGATCGCCGATAGGCCACGAGCCTGTTGACTGTAGTTCTGCCGGCTACCGAACCACCATGACCGATCCCCTCCGAGGCGTCAGCGTCTCGGATTGGGCCATCTCACAACGGTCCCAACCGTCATAGGACCCGCCCGGCCAGGTGACTCTCACTGTCAGCGTGTACTGATCATAACGATCTCTCATCCCGTCGCCCGTATAATCCAGCTCCAGCCGTTGAATACTTTCACGGCATAAAGCAAGATCCACCAGTTTTAGTCCCGAAACCGTCAAGGTATCGCCCCCCGCAAAATCTTCCGTTACCGGAATGGCCAGCGTACGGCCGTCGTTCGAAAATGTTGCCGTTCCGACTTTGCCGGTGGCGTTTCCACCGAAGGTAACGCTCACGGTGGGATCAAACCGCAACGCGAAGGCGGCCGGAACCATCACGTGCATGGTAATGCCGTTGGAGATCAGTCCGATCGGATCCTCTTCCACCGTGATCGTCAGCGTGGCCAAGGCCGGATTTGTTTCCGTCCAGGCGAACGTCTGGTTGGTTCCGGAGGAAAAGACGACGAACGTTCCCCCCAGGCCAGCCCATTTCGTCATAATGGAACTGTCCCAGCCGTCATAGGAGCCGCCGCAGAACCGCACGTCCCCTGGATTGGCCCGGACCGTTGCGGCGAGCGCAACGAAAAGGACTTCCGTTATCAAGCCTCTTTTGTTCATCATACCCCGCTCCTGTTGAATGCCGGCTCTCTGACCCGAAATCTCCCGCCTCCCCCTGTCCCTCACCGCCCCACGCCTCCAGGCGCCGTGCGCACAGCACGGAAACCATAAG
>CALHRZ010000005.1 GCA_938038445.1 uncultured bacterium
CGCGTCATCATCAGCCGGGAACTGAATCCGAAAAGACGCTTCAACGCCGCCAGACTGAATCGGCCCGAGGGAACCCAACGGGTGTATAGGGCGAGCATCGCCGATGAAACGACCACACTGAGCAGCTGCTGCCAGACGAGAGCCCAGACCCCCTTGCCCCAATGGGCCAGCCCGATGGCTACCGCCCCGGTCATGATCCCCACCGCAATGTGGACGGCGGAGATGACCCGATGCTCCATTTGCTTTTGCAAGAGAAGGGAAGGAATGGATCCAAAAGGGCCCGCGATAAATGTCAAAGCGGACACGCGAACGATCGGCACAAGGGCCGGCTGACGATAAAAAGCGGCAATCCAGGGGGCACCCCAAAAAAGACCCAGATAGATGAGAACCCCCAGGGCCAGATTGTAACAGAATACGGAATCGTATTCGATGGGCTCGGGATCCTTTTTTCGAAGAAGAGCGATTCCGAATCCGCCATCGGTGAAAATCGCCCCCACCGCCCAGAAAATGCCCAGCATGCCGATCAGACCATAATCGGCCGGCGACAATCGGCGGGCCAGCAGGATGCCAATGACGGGCGTGATGAGTCGGCCGATGAATTGAAAGGCCAGGCTCCACGCGGCGGCGGAAACCGACCGCTGCGTCAAACTTCGCCCGCTCATGGAACACCCTCTTCCGCCTTTTGCAACAACCGCTCAACCCCTTTTTCAAACGTCGCGTTCAACTCCTCGGAGATGCGGGCGGAAGCCGCGCCCATCCGAGCCCGTTCCGCCGGCTGTAATGCCATCCGTCTCAACCACCGGGCCAGTTCTTTCACATCCCCGTCTTCAAATATCCAGGCATTCTCCCCCGGCCGGGCCGCATCGCTTTTTCCCACCGCTCCCATGGCGGCCGGCACGATCATCGGCAACCCCATCCGCGCCGCCTCCACCGCCACCAATCCATAGGACTCCCGGTCGCACGTATGCGCCAGAAAATCGGCCGCCGCATAGGCTTGCGCGACCTCGTCCACATTGAGAAATCCCGTGCAACCGCCCGCCAACTGTTCCTTTGCAAGCCGGCGTTCCACCTCCCGGCGGAGCGCCCCATCGCCGGCAAACAACGCCCAAACAGCCGGGCCGGGGCCGTTCCCTTCCCTCGCCCGCCGGAGCGCCTCAACGTAATCCAGAGGCCGCTTGAGCGCCGTGATCTTGCCGCACCAAAGCCCCACGCATCCCTCCGACGGGATCCCCCACCGCCGCCGAGCCTCCTCCCGAATCCGCTCACGATTTTCCGCGGCCGCGTCGAAAAGCGCAGGGTCCGTGGTAAAGGGAAACCGAATGAACCGACGAAAAGGAACTCCTAAGGAGGCATAATAGGCCTCGTTCGCCTCTCCCACCGTCAGAAAACCCGAAACCGTCCGAAAAAAGGGGCGCAAAACGATCTGTTTGATCAGCCGTTTCCAAAACGGTCGCCGGCGCTCTTTCCGAATGTTGGAATCGCCAGAAAGAAACACCGGTCGCCGATGAGCGCGTGCCCACTTCCAGGCTGCGCGAGTCCATCGGTCGCTGTACCCATGAATCCACACGGCGGCCGGGTCAAATGCATCCAGCGCCTGCAGAATCTGGGCGCCATCCGCCTCTTCTTTTCCCCCTGGAAACGATGAGGAGTACCCGTCGAGAATGGGCATCTTCCACGAAAAGGTCTGTCCGAATTCCCGGTCGTAATATTGTTCAAGCCCCATCCGCGAACCGAAAAAAACATGGAAGGTCCCCTCGGAGCGTCTCGCGATGAACCGATAGCGGTGCGCGAAATATTGAATCGGATGGGAAACGATATGGGCCAGTCGAATCATAAAAAACAGATGCGTTTTATAGTAGACCAAAATAACAACCGGCCTCAACCTCTATATTGGGGTCAGACCTCAACATTCAACATTTGCGATCGCTCCGCCTTTTCCGTTCTCCTTTTTTCCGAAGACGTTCTCTTCGGTTTCATGCCTAAAACCTGTGAATTTCCTTTATTTACAGGTTGCACGAATTGCCCTAGAGTCGGCCCCCATGGCATCCAGTAGGGAAATTAAAGGCCGGATTTTCGATATCCAGCGGTTCTCGCTGGAGGATGGTCCCGGCATTCGAACGACCGTTTTTTTCAAGGGCTGTCCCCTTCGATGCGAGTGGTGTCATAACCCCGAATCCCAGTCTTTCAGGTCCGAACTTCTTTTTGCAGTTGACCACTGCCTTCTTTGCCGCGCGTGTTTGACGGCGTGTCCACGGGCCGCTCATGCCTTTTCGGCGGAAGACGTCCATTTCTTCGATCGCAGCCGTTGCGACGCCTGCGGTCGTTGCGCGGCCGTCTGCCCTTCCCGCGCCCTTCAACTAGCCGGCCGAGAAATGACCGTGGCGGGAACTCTTGCGGAACTTGAACGGGATGATTTCTATTATCGCCATTCCGAAGGGGGTATCACCCTCTCGGGCGGAGAACCCCTTGCCCAGCCGGAGTTCGCCTTCGCCCTTTTGGAAGCCTGCCGGGCTCGCGGTTGGCATACAGCGGTCGAAACGTGCGGCTACGTCTCCGAAGAAACCCTCGACCGCATTCACCCCCTCGTCTCCCTTTTCCTCTTCGATTTCAAAGAGAGCGATCCGCAACGCCATCGTCTTTTCACCGGCGTGGATCCCCGGCCAATCATCGCGAATCTTGAACGGCTGAATGCGGCCGGCGCACGCATTTCCCTCCGCTGTCCCATCATTCCAGGCCGAAACGATCGCCCCGACCACTTCGCCGCCATCGCCGCGCTGGCGGAACGCCTTGACGCCGTCCGCGATGTCCGCATTCTCCCCTATCATCCCTTGGCGGCTTCCAAATTGGAACGATTAGGGCGCACCAACCCTTTCGAAGGAAACTCCTTCCCCGCCGAGGAAACCGTAACGGCCTGGCGTCAGGCCGTGCAGTCGGGCACCTCCAAGCCCGTGCGCTAAACCCTTTTTCAACTGGAAGGTTCGGGTTCGATCTTCCAGAGGGTTTCCGCGTATTGCCGCACCGACCGATCGGAAGAGAACTTTCCGCATCGGGCCACATTCAGCACGGCCTTCCGGTCCCACTCCTCCGGCCGACGGTATAAGGAATCCACCCGTTCCTGCGCCTCGATATAGGAGCGCAGGTCGGCCAGGAGCATGTAACGGTCCCCCTGCTCGATCAGCGCCTGCGCGATGGGTTCGAACTCGCCGGGGGAACGAGCGGAAAAGCCGTCCCGTCGAATCCGATCGATCGCTTCGGCGATCTCCGGGTCGCGCCGAAGAATTTCGCGGGGATCATACGTCGGACGGCGTGCTTCCACTTCCTCCGCCGTCATTCCGAAAAGAAACATATTCTCTTCGCCCACTTCCTCGCGGATTTCGATCGTCGCACCGTCCAAGGTGCCCAACGTCAGTGCGCCGTTCGCCATCAGCTTCATATTGCCTGTTCCGGAGGCCTCCGTTCCGGCCAGGGAAATCTGCTCGCTCACGTTGGCGGCCGGAATGATCCGTTCGGCCAGGGAAACCCGGTAGTCGGGCAGGAAAGCAACTCGAACCGTCTCCCCCAGTCCCGGCGTGCGGTGGAAGGCGTCCGCAACTGCATGGAGGAACCGGATGATCCGCTTGGCCATGATATAGCCCGGCGCGGCCTTGCCGGAGATGATGAACGTACGGGGATGCAGATCCATATGAGGATTGGCCCGAAGCCTGTTATACAACACCACCAGATAGAGGCCCAGCAGCAACTGTCGCTTGTACTCATGCAGCCGTTTGACGAGCACATCGAAAATCGAATGGGGCGAAACCGTCAGTCCCAGTTCCCCGCGAATCAACGCCGCCAACGCCTTCTTGTTCGCCTGCTTGACGGCCCGGAATCGCATTACGAACTCCTCATCCTCCGCCCAGGGTTCCAGCGCCCGCAGGGCTTCCAGATTCGTGATCCACTGGGACCCGATCGCGCCGGTGATCAAAGCGGAAAGTCCCGGATTGGCTTTCAGAATCCAGCGACGGGGGGTGATCCCGTTCGTCACGCTGTGGAACCGCTCGGGCCACATCTCGGCGAAATCCCGAAAGACCCGTTCCCGCAAAATCTGGGTATGGAGTTCGGCCACCCCGTTCACAGCGCTCGAACCGACCACAGCCAAATGGGCCATACGCACCTGCTTTTCGGGGGTCTCTGCAAAAAGGCTGACCCGTTGGACGCGGGCATCATCGCCGGGGTAAGCGGCCCGCACTTCCGCCAAAAAACGGGCGTTGATCTCATACAAAATCTGGAGATGCCGCGGAAGCAGCCGCTCGAAAAAGGCCACTGGCCAGTGCTCCAGCGCCTCCGGAAGCACGGTGTGGTTCGTGTAGCCGACGCACCGGCGGGTCAAATCCCACGCTTCGTCCCATCCGAGCTTTTCTCGGTCCATCAACAGCCGCATCAACTCCGTTATGGCCAACGCAGGATGGGTGTCGTTGAGCTGAATGAACACCTTGTCCGGCAACCGGGCCCATGCCCGACCGTTCCCTTCCACGAACCGCCGGAGGATGTCTTGCACCGAGCAGGAAACGAAAAAGTACTGCTGGCGGAGCCGCAATTCCTTCCCTTCCGTGATCGCATCGTTGGGATAAAGCACCTTGGTCAGGTTTTCCGCCAGCACCTTGTTTTCCACGGCATCGACATAGGAGCCCTTATTGAACTCCTCCAGGCTGAACTCGTCAGCCGCGTGGGCCGACCAGAGCCGAAGGGTATTGACCGTGCGCCCCCCATAGCCTACGACCGGAATGTCATGGGCCACCCCAACCACCGCCGTAGAGGCCCGCCAGCGGAACCGGTTCGATCCGGCCGGTTCGATCTCTTCCACGATTCCCCCGAATGGCACTTCATACGTGTATTCGCGCCGCACGACCTCCCAGGGATAGCCGTCCTTGAGCCAGCGGTCCGGCTCTTCGACCTGCGCCCCGTCGATGATGCGTTGTTTGAAGATGCCGTAATCGTAGTAAAGTCCGTAGCCCATGCCCGGATAGCCAAGCGTGGCGAGGGAATCCAAAAAGCAAGCGGCGAGACGCCCCAAACCGCCGTTGCCGAGACCGGCGTCCGTCTCGTAATCCCGCAGGACGTTCCAATCGAGACCGAGCCCGGCCATGGCGGATCGGACCGCCTTCTCCATCTGGAGATTGATCACATTGTTGCCCAACAGGCGGCCCAGCAGATATTCCACTGAGAGGTAATAGAGCCGTTTGGGATTGCGCCGCCGCCGTTCCCGCTGGGTCCGCAACCAGCGGACCATGATACGGTCCTTAATGCTCCTGGCCAGGGCCTCGTAGAAATCCCGCTCTGTGGCGGTATTCCGATCCTTGGCTAGCGAATACACGAGATGGCGCTCGAAATCTTCCCGCAACCCGCGGGCCGAAACCGGCGGAACCGCTTCGCGATTCCGCGGTCGGCGCCTGGTCGGTCCAGTGCTCGATGAAGTGGCCTTACCCATTACCAAATATCCTTTTTCGAACCGTTTCTCAATCGGCGGCCCGAAGTCGGGCGAGAAGGGTTTTCGCATCGCCTCGAGGAGGCGGCAATCGAATCTTCATGCCTCGCATCGTCTCCAGAAGAAGACGCGCCACCGCCCAGTTCCGGTACCATTTGCGATCGGAAGGAATGATATACCAGAAGGCAAACGGCGTGTTGCATTCGGCCAATGCCTCTTCATACGCGCGCTGATACTCCGCCCACAGCCCCCGTTCCTCGATATCCGATTCGCTGAACTTCCAATTGCGATCCGGGTCTTCCAGCCGCTGCATCAACCGCTTCTTCTGCTCGTTCCGGCTGATCTGAAGGAAACACTTCAACAGCACGACGCCGTTTTCGGTCAGGTGCTGCTCAAACGCCCGAATCTGGGCATACCGGGCTTTCCACACCGCCTGCGGCACGAGTTTTCGAACCCGGGCGACCAGCACATCCTCGTAGTGCGAACGGTTAAAGACACCGATTTCGCCGTAGGGGGGGACCGCCTTGTGGATGCGCCAGAGAAAATCATGGGCCCGTTCTTCCGGCGTCGGGACCTTGAACGACGTGATCCGGCACCCCTGGGGATTGAACCCCGAAAACACGTGGCGGATGACCCCATCCTTCCCCGAGGCATCCATCCCTTGCAACACCACCAGCACGGCCCTCCGACCTTCGGCATACAGGCGATACTGCATGGGGCGAAGTTCTTCGATCATCGCCTCCAACTCTTCGGTCGCTTGCTCTTTGTCCTTGCAGCCAGGCGTTCGGTCCGGCGCAAGAGAGTCCAAACGGAGCCGGTGGCCCTCGGGAACCTTCAGTTTCTCGGCCAGATTCATTCCGTCTCCTCTTCGTGGTAAATTAGGGGATTGTCTTTGCCCCTCCGGCTGCTGTCCAGCCCTTTTTTTTTTGCCGACCCTCTTGTCGGAACCCCCTTCCGTCGCTATGCTGTAAAAAACAAGGGACACCATGGCACGCATTCGTCTTGCCCTCTCGACCGGCCTCCCCTCCCTCGATCACCTCTTCCGGGGACTCATGCCGGGGGATAACATTGTCTGGCAAGTCGAATCCATCCGCGACTACAAACCCTTCGTCCTCCCCTATGCCGCGTACGCCCGCGAACACCGCCAGAAGCTTTTCTATTTCCGGTTCGCCGACCATGAACCGCTTCTCACGGAAGCCGATAGCGCCACGATCGTCCCGCTCGACCCCAACCGAGGTTTTGAACCATTTATCACCGCGATCCACCAGGTGATCAACGGGGAAGGCCGCGGCTGCCTCTACCTCTTCGACTGCCTGTCGGAACTGGCACCCGACTGGTGCTCGGACCGCATGCTGGGGAACTTCTTCCTTCTGACCTGCCCCTATCTGTATGACCGAGCCGCCATCGCTTATTTCGCCATCTTCCGCAATTTCCATTCGTTTCATGCCCTCCGGCCCATCGCATCCACCACGCAGATTCTGGTGGACGTGTATCGCCATAACGACCGCCTTTATCTCCAGCCCTCGAAGGTCCAATATCGCTACTCTCCCACGATGCATCTGCTCCACGCCTGGGAAGACGACGGCCGCTTCCTCCCTGTGACTCACAGCGGGCGAATCGCCGAAATTCTTTCCGGCGCCCCTTGGTCTCATTCGGAAACGGCCAGCGCCCAACTCGGGTTCTGGACCAAGAGTTTTGCGGAAGCGCAGCGGGCACAGGACGATTTCGATCGGGGCAAAGGATCGGAACAAGAGATTCGGACCTGGTTCCACCGGTTGCTCCGCATGCTGATTTCCCGTGATTCCCGCATCCTCGCCTTGGCCGAACGATATCTCACGCTCAAGGATTTGCTTGTCATCCGACACCGCATGATCGGAACCGGTCGGATCGGCGGCAAAGCCGTCGGCATGCTCCTTGCCCGCGCCATTCTTCGCGCTTCCGACCCCGGACGTTGGGACCGCCTTTTGGAGCCCCACGACTCCTTTTTTGTCGGCGCGGATGTCTTCTACACCTACCTCGTCCAAAACGGCTGTTGGTGGATGATTTTCCGACATGAACAGACCCAGAGCGCGGATGATGAACTGGAGACGGCCCGACGCCGCATCCAGGCCGGCGAGTTTCCCGACTACATCGTCCGCCAGTTCGCCGACATGCTGGACTACTTCGGCCCCTCGCCGATTATCGTCCGCTCTTCGAGCCTGTTGGAAGACAACTTCGGCCATGCTTTCGCCGGCAAATATGACAGCGTCTTCTGCGCGAATCAGGGCGGCCCCCACAAGCGGCTCGAAGATTTCCTTTTCGCCGTTCGCACCGTGTATGCAAGCACGCTCAGCGAGGAGGCCCTCGCCTACCGTCAAAGCCGCGGATTCCTCACGCGGGATGAACAAATGGCCCTCCTCATCCAACGGGTTTCCGGCAATGCCTACGGAAACTTTTTCTTTCCCCAGGCCGCCGGAGTGGCCCTCTCGTTCAATCCCTATGTTTGGCACCCCGACATCGACCCGAACGCCGGGCTGCTGCGCCTTGTCTTCGGCATGGGAACTCGCGCCGTGGATCGGGCCGACGACGACTATACCCGACTCGTAGCACTCAATGCCCCTCTTCGTCAACCCGGCGGAACCTCCCCCGGCAAACGGATGCGCACACAGCGGCGGGTGGACGTGCTCGACCTCGAGGCCAACCACCTGACTCCCGTTTCCTTTGATGAGATTATAAACCGCCGGCCGCCGGATATTCCCTTCCCCCTCTTCGTCTCCGAAGATCGGGCCTGGGCCCGGGAAGTGCGGGACGCCGGTCGCACGCCGGCCGCCGCTCCCGTTGCGCTCACCTTCGAGGGCTTGCTCACTCGAACCCCTTTTATCCAGGATATGCGCAATCTCCTCGGAACCCTCCAGGACGCCTACCAATATCCGGTGGACGTCGAGTTCACGCTCAATTTCGTTGAGCCCGAACGCTATCAGATCCATGTCGTCCAATGTCGCCCCCTCCAGGTCCGCGGCATCGGAGAAGCCCGGGGCGATCCGCCCGACCACCTCCCGCGCACCCACCTTCTCTTCGAAACGCGTGGCGTGGTCATCGGCAACAGCGCCGAATGGCCCATCGCCTGGATTCTTTACGTTGCACCCGAATGCTATGCGAGGCTCAAAGATCAGGATCGTCATGCCGTGGCCCGCTTCATCGGCGAAGTGCTTCATCACCCGGAACTTTACTCGGGTCATATCCTGCTCCTCGGCCCGGGACGGTGGGGCACCACCACCCCCGCCCTCGGTGTCCCTGTCCGCTTCAGCGATATCGCGCCCGCCACCGCGGTCGGCGAAATCGTTGCCCTTCATGACCGATTGGTTCCCGACGTTTCCCTCGGCACCCATTTCTTCAACGAACTGGTCGAACGGGATATGATCTACTTTGCGATCGTTCCCGGTCGGGCGGGCCATTTGTTGAATGGCGACTTTTTCGGAAATGCCGCAGCGGACCGGCTGCTCCACCTTTTCCCTCAGCATTCGGAATGGGCAGGAATCGTCCGTCTGTTCGACACTCGACCGGAAAGCCCCCTCGGCCCTGTGATTTTAAACGCCAACGTTCTGCGCCAGCGGGCGGTGTGCTACCGAACACCGCAAACGCCACCACCGCCCCCCCTTTGACATCCCCGGGGTCAGACCTCAACATTCAACATTTTGTTTCCTCCTGGAAACATTCCGACCCGCCGCGATTCGACTGTTGGAATAACCCGGCGTGAACCTGTAAGCGCCCGCCCCCTTGATGTTTTTTCGGCACAGCCGCAGCTTGGCCTTCGTCCCGAACGCAATCGTTTCCCCATTCACACCTGGCCGCTTCGCCGCCTCCGATCCCCTTTTGCTTGCCTTCCCCGGATTGGTCCCACAGCGTCATTTTGTTGTTGACTCCGTAATCTTCCTATTCTACCTTTATGTCCCGGCGGTAAAATGCGTTTGGATTCTCTTGATAATCAAGAGAATCAGAAGGCTGCTCTTCACCGAGACGTGCGGGGCAGCCTTTTTACTACGGGGGGAGAGAACTGACATGCGAAACCAAACGCTTCACCCATTGGCGGAAGAACTGAATGCCTCCCTTGCGAAAACGGCCCCGTCTGTCCTCGCCCTTTTCTCGCGCCGCGGCACACGGGCCTTTTTCCCCTCTCGCGGAATCCTCGGCCAATCTGCGGAAGCCAAAGGCGCTGCGATTAACGCCACGTTGGGAACCGCTTCGGAAGAGGATGGCTCCCCGCTCTGCCTTGAATGCCTTGAATCCATGGTCCGCGTTCCCCCTGAGGCGTTCCTCTATGCGCCCAGTTTCGGCCTTCCTCTCCTGCGGGAAGCGTGGGGGGAACAGATGCGAAGGAAAAACCCTTCACTTCAAAACAAACCCTTCAGCCTGCCGGTCGTCACCCACGCGCTTACCCATGCCTTGAGCGTAGCCGGTTATTTGTTTGTCGAAGAAGGGGATGCGCTCATTCTGCCGGATCTCTATTGGGACAATTATGAACTCCTCTTCCAGGAAGCCTGCGGTGCTTCCCTCTCCTTCTTCCCCATGTTCACGGACGGAGCGTTCAACGTTCCAGCCCTCGAACAGAAGCTACTTGGGCCGGGCGCCAAAAAAATCGTTCTTCTCAACTTCCCCAACAATCCCACCGGTTATACGGCGACCGATGCGGAAAGCCGGGCAATCGTGGCGGCCCTCAAAAAAGCTGCCGAGGCCGGTAAGCAGATCGTGGTTCTGCTCGACGATGCCTACTTCGGTCTCGTCTATGAACCAGGCGTTCGAAAGGAATCCCTCTTTTCGGATCTGGCGGATCTCCACCCGAACCTTCTGGCGGTTAAAATGGATGGCCCGACCAAGGAAGATTATGTGTGGGGGTTCCGGGTCGGGTTCATTACATTTGGCATCCGCGGGGCCGACCCGGCCGCGCTCAAAGCCTTGGAATCGAAAGCGGCCGGCGTCGTTCGCGCCACGATTTCCAACGCCTCCTGCCTCAGCCAGACGCTCCTCCTCCAAACCTATCAGCATCCCGACTACGCCCGGCAGAAGGAGACCAAATACCAAACCCTCCGCGCGCGTTACGATCGAGTCAAAGCGATCTTTCAAGCCCATCCTGAATATGCCTCTGCCTTCACCCCGATGCCGTTCAATTCCGGGTACTTCATGTGCGTGAAGGCGGTCGGGGTGGACCCGGAGCGCATTCGACGCCGTCTGCTCGAAACACGGCGAGTCGGCGTCATCGTCCTCTCGGGATTGATCCGCATCGCCTTTTCCGCCGTGCCCCTCCCCTCGCTCGAACCCCTTTTTCAATCCCTCTATGAAACCATTCTGGAACTGCAACGCGAACCGGTTTCACCGCAACCCTGACCCTGAACCATCAAAGGAGAACACATGACGAAACACAAGAAGCTGCTCGCTTGGGTAAAAGAAATCGAAACGCTTTGTAAACCGGACCGCGTCGTCTGGTGCGACGGATCAAAAGAAGAATACGACCGCCTCTGCGCCGAAATGGTCGCCTGCGGACTGGCCACCCCCCTCAAAAAACGCCCGAACAGTCTTCTATTCCGTTCGGATCCGTCTGACGTCGCCCGTGTCGAGGACCGCACCTATATCTCTTCCGAGAAACAGGAAGATGCCGGTCCGACCAACAATTGGATTGACCCCCATGAACTGAAGTCCACCATGCGGAAGCTGTACGACGGCTGCATGCGGGGGCGAACGTTGTTCGTGATTCCCTTCTCCATGGGCCCGATTGGTTCTCCCATCGCCAAGATCGGCGTCGAACTCACCGACAGCCCCTACGTGGTCGTCAATATGCACATCATGACCCGGGTCGGCACGAAGGTTCTCGAAGTGCTCGGCGAAGACGGCGAGTTTGTCCCCTGTCTCCATTCCGTCGGCAAGCCCCTCAACCCGGGCGAATCGGATCAAGGGCGCTGGCCCTGCGCACCGATCGAACAAAAATATATCGCCCACTTCCCGGAGGAAAACACCATCTGGTCCTACGGTTCGGGTTACGGCGGCAATGCCCTGCTCGGAAAGAAGTGCCTGGCGCTTCGGATCGCCTCCGTTCTGGCCAAACGGGAAGGTTGGATGGCGGAACACATGCTTATCCTTCGGTTCATCAGTCCCAAAGGCGAGAAATTCCACATCGCAGCCGCCTTTCCCAGCGCCTGCGGGAAAACCAACCTCGCCATGCTTCAACCCACGATACCTGGTTGGAAAGCCGAATGCATCGGCGACGACATCGCTTGGATGAAGATTGGCCCCGATGGGCGGCTCTATGCCATCAATCCGGAAGCAGGATTTTTCGGCGTTGCGCCCGGAACCAGTTATAAGTCCAACCCCATGGCCATGGAAACGATCAAGGCCAACACGATCTTCACCAACTGCGTCCTGACGGACGATGGCGACATCTGGTGGGAAGGGATGGAAGTGCCCTGCGCACACGGTATCGACTGGAAAGGCCGGGAATGGACTCCCGCTTCGAGTGAAAAAGGCGCCCACCCCAACGCCCGTTTCACAACCCCCGCCCGGCAGTGCCCCGTCATCTGCCCCGACTGGGAAAAGCCGGAAGGCGTGCCGATTGACGTTTTCATTTTCGGCGGACGCCGAACCCATCTTGTCCCGCTTGTCACCGAGGCGTTGGATTGGGACCACGGCGTGTATCTCGGGGCAACGGCCGCTTCGGAACCCACGGCAGCCGCCCTCGACGTTAAGGGCAGCATTCGCCGCGATCCCTTTGCCATGCTCCCCTTCTGCGGTTACAACATGGCCGATTACTGGGTCCATTGGTTCTCGATGGGAGACCGGCTCGGAAAGAAAGCACCCCGTATCTTCTACGTCAACTGGTTCCGCAAAGGCGCCGACGGCCGATGGCTCTGGCCCGGATTCGGCGAAAACAGCCGCGTTCTCGCCTGGATGTGCGAACGGGTCGCAGGACGTGCTCCGGCGCAGGAGTCCCCGGTTGGACTTCACCCCACGCCGAATGCGCTCGATACCCGCGGCCTAAAAGTTTCCGCCGACGATATGGCCGAACTGCTCCGCGTGGACAAGGCCGGTTGGAGGGAAGAGATTCCGGAAATCGAAAGTTTCCTGGCCAAATTCGGCAGCCGACTGCCGGCCCGGATGAAAGCCCAGGTCGAGCGAATGAAACAACGACTTTCCTAATCAACCGTTCGCCCTCAAGCCGGGGCTGTCTTCGGAAACGAGGGCAGCCCCTTTTTTCTGAACCTCCGGGAGAAAACACCATGCAATCGCGTCTTTTCCGCATGACCGTCGGGGATTCCCGAAGCGCTATCCGGGGCTTTACCCATCACCATATCCAAGCCGCGGTGGATCGCGTCGCCCTGCTCGGCGGCGGCGAAGTCATTCTCTCAAAGGGAATTTTTCGGATGGGCGACGCCCTCCACCTCCGAACAGGCGTGACCGTCCGGGGACAGGGCACGGACACCGTGCTCCTGAAAAATCCGATGAAAACCGCTCGGATCACCTGCTTTTTGGGCTATGGTCACAACGATCTCGAAGTGGATCGCCCCGATCTGTTTGAACCGGGGGAAGGCGTTCATATCCGGGATAACAATTCGACCGGTTTCTATAACACCGTCGCGACGCTTGTCCGGCGCGAAGGAAACGTTTGGTACACCAATCGGCCCCACCACCACGACTACCTCGGCCGTAACGGGGCGCTCGTTGAAACCCTCTACCCATTGGTCTCCGCAGAGAACATTCACGACGCAACGGTGGAAAACCTTCTCCTCGAAGGCAACCGCCGGCATAACCCCGTCTTCTCAAACCCCTGCCGCGCTTGCGCCTTTCTTGCCCTGAACGCCCAGCGGGTCACGGCCCGAAACATTCACGTCCGAGAGTTCAACGGCGACGGGTTCGGTTTCCAAACGTGCGACGATTTTCTCGGCGAAGAGTGTCTCGTCGAGAACTGCACGGGCAACGGATTCCATCCGGGAAGCGGTTCGAATCGGTTCGTTCTCCGAAAATGCGTCTCGCGCCGCAACGGGGGCTGCGGCCTCTTTTACTGCTTACGCGTCCGCCATGGCCTCGTCGAGGATTGCCGATTCGAATCCAACGGCTCCCATGGACTCTCCGTCGGCGAACGGGATACCGACAACGTCAACCGCCATCTCCTCATTCGGTTGAACGGCGGCGCCGGGTTTTATGTGCGCAACTGCAACCGACCGAATGCGGCTCATCGCGCGCGGCTCGAAGGCTCAACGCTCGAACGCAACGTGCGAACCCCCGGAAATGAGCCTCTGGCGGAGATCGTCTTTCAAGGGGAAACCGAAGGACTGCAGGCCGTCGGCAATACGATCCGCCCACGCCCCAACGTGCCCGCCCTCCGCGCCACTGCCGATTGCCAACCGTTCGAATGGCGCGAAAATCGAATCATTCCGGAAGGGCCCGATGCCCTCCAAATTGAGAAAAGTTCCCGCAAACATTGAGACATCCCCTGATCGTCAGGCGCGGACGACGTTTCCCCCCGCCGGCAGGCATCCCCGCGTATCCACTACCAGGGGAAGGCGCTCGGCCAGCTCCGCGTGATCCACCCCATCGTGGGCCGTTACGATAATCGCCGCATCGTAATGGCCGGTCATCGCTTCCTCCCACGTCCGGCTGCGAATGCCCGCAAATTGAGGATGCTCCCTCGTGCGGGGAACTTGCAGACAGAAGGGATCGTAATAATCCACAGCCGCCCCCAGTTTTTCGAAACGTTCCCATAAGACATAGGACGGACTTTCCCGCTCGTCATCCACATTTTTCTTGTAAGCCAGCCCGACCAGAAGCAACCGGCTTCCCTTGACCGCCTTGCCTTGCCCATTCAGGGCTTCGACCGTCCGGGAAACAACGTAGCGAGGCATCTCCGTATTGATCTCACCCGCCAGTTCGATGAACTTGGTCGGAACCCCATATTCCCGCGCCTTCCACGTCAGATAAAAGGGATCGATCGGAATGCAGTGCCCCCCCAGACCGGGACCTGGATAGAAGGCCATGAACCCGAAAGGCTTGGTCTTCGCCGCTTCGATGATCTCCCAGATATCGAGTCCCATCTCCATGAATACCACCTTGAGCTCATTGACCAGCGCAATATTCACCGATCGAAAGATGTTCTCCATCAATTTGACCGCTTCGGCTGCACGTGCCGAGGAAACGGGCACTGTCCGTTCCACAATCGCGCCGTAAAGTGTTTCTGCCGCTTCGCGCGAGGCGGGATTGATCCCTCCAACCACTTTTGGAATTTGAGCCAACTGAAATTGGCGGTTGTTCGGGTCCTCGCGTTCGGGCGAAAAGGCCACATAAAAATCTTCGCCGGCTTTCAACCCGCTTCCCTGCTCCAGAAGCGGGCCAAGGATCTCGTCAGTTGTCCCCGGCCACGTGGTGGATTCGAGCACGACAAGCTGCCCCCGGCGGAGATGGGGCGCAATCGCGCGTGCCGTGTTTTCAATAAAGGTCAGATCGGGCTCCCGTTGACGGGTCAACGGTGTCGGCACACAAATGAGAAGCGCCTCACATTCGGAGACTCGGGCAAAATCAGTTGTGGCGTCCGCACGGTGTGCCGAATTAAAAACCTCGCGAATACGATCCGCGGTAATGTGGCGAATATAGGAACGCCCGGCTAAGAGCGCCTTCGGCTTTTCCGGATCAATGTCGAATCCCAAAACCGGAAAACCTTTCCGCCCGAATTCAAGCAGGAGGGGCAACCCAACATAGCCCAACCCCACCACCCCAACTCGGTTCTCTCGGGTTTCGATCCTGCGTTTCCAATCTTCCAGGCCCATACCCGCTCTCCTTGGTCCTCAAAGACAAAACTATCGCTTCGCCCGGCTGTCGTTCGCAAGAAAAAACGTACATTTTGCTTGAGAAGAAAAGGATGGTATATACCATGCTGCTATGAACCGCCTTACCCTCTTCTCTCTTGCCCCTCCTTCCATGTCCACTGAGACCGATCTCGGACGAATCCTTGAGGAAATTCGTACGAGTCGAGCCGCAGGTAAAATCCGGGAACCCGCTGTTTTGGAACTGGCCCCCGGAACCTACAGGTTTGATAAAGGAGTCCGACTCACCGAATCCGACTCTGGGACCCCAACGGCTCCCCTTGTGATCCGAGCCGCCCCGGGCGCTCGTGTGATATGGACCGGAAGCCGGCCCATCGAGGGTTTTCAGGTCGTTCAAGATGCCGAGACCCTCGCCCGCCTCTCGCCCGAAGCACGCGGACATGTCCAGTCCTGCCATTTGCCTTCCGCCGGCATCCTCAACCTGGGTCATTTTCAGCCGCGCGGATTCCTCCGCCCCAGCGTCCCCACCTGGCCCGAGTTGTTCTATCGGGGCGAACGAATGCCTCTGGCGCGCTGGCCATCCGAAGGGTTTTCAACAATTCGGGACGTTCCAAAGCCAATCCCAGATGCCCACGGTCAGAAAATGGGATCGCTGGACGAAGGGTTCTTCTCCGAATGCAACCGAGCCCGTCAATGGAAAAACCCTGCCGATATTCTCGTCTTCGGCTATTGGGCGTACGATTGGGCTTCTTCCTTCGAACGAATCGAAACCCTCGATTCAGCCCGTTCCTTCATCCGGTTGGCTCCCCCTCGTGGACTGTATGGATACCGTGCCGGGCAGCGCATCCGATTTCTCAATGTTCTCGAAGAATTGAATCATCCCGGCCAGTGGGTCCTGGAACATTCGTCGGGCATGCTCTACTTTTGGCCCCCCGAGCCGCTTCAACCAGGGGAAGTTACCTTTTCCATCCTGGAAGAACCCTTTCTCACCCTTCAAAACGCCTCTCACGTCGGTATCGAAGGGATTTCGTTTCAGGAAGCCCGTGGAACGGCCGTGAACGTAGAGGGCGGGGAAACAGTTACAATCGAACGGTGCCGGTTCATCAACCTCGGCAATGAGGCAGTCCAAATTTCCGGAAAGAAAGGCCACTCGGTCCGCGGCTGCACGATCTCCCATACCGGCGACGGAGGCATTTCCATTCAGGGAGGCGACCGGCGGTCGCTCACCCCCGCAAGCCACACCGTCGAGCACAACCATATCCACCACGTCGCCCGGATCACCACCACCTATGTTCCCGCAATCCTCGCCCAAGGCGTAGGAATTCGCATTGCCCATAACTGCATCCATGACCACCCTCACTCCGCCATCATCCTGAAAGGCAACCAGATCCTTATCGAATTCAATCATCTTCATCACGTCTGCCTCGAAACCGGCGACGTGGGCGCCATCTACCTGGGCCGTGACTACACCTTCCGCGAAAACATCATTCGCTTCAACTACATCCACGATACGGGCGGCGTCGGAATGGGTTCCATGGGCATCTATAACGACGACTGCGTCAGCGGAACCCTCATGCAGAATAACCTCTTCCGGAAGGTCAAATGGGCCGTTTTTATGGGGGGCGGACGCGATTTCGTCGTCGAGGGCAACCTGTTCATCGAATGCAATCCCGCCCTCCACCTCGACGGACGCGGTCTGGATCCCTCCCCCGTCTGGTCCAACATGGTCCGGATCACCATGAAAGAACGCCTCGAAGCGATGAACTGGCGCTCCCCTCCCTACAGCACCCGCTATCCGGAACTCGCTACCCTCGCCCCCTACTACGAAAAAGGCGATGGAATTCCTCCCGGCAACATCCGAATCGCTCACAACATTTGCGCCGGCGGCCAATGGGCGGAAATTACCTGGCACGCAACTGCCGACATGGTCACTTTTGAGGATAACCTCGTAACGCCGAACACACAATGGATTGAACTTTCCGAAAAAACCCTCCGATTCCGTAACCCACCTCCCTTTCCGAAAGGGTTCCAACCGTTTCCCTTCGAAAAAATCGGCCCGCATTATCCTTGACCCTTTTTTCTTTCGTGTTATCTTGAATTTGTACAAAACGAAAGGAGCCGGCCATGCCATCCAAAAAAGTCACCGTCCAACTTCAACAGGGGCAAGGGTTCAAAACGATCTGCAAGGCCGCATCCCATACCCTTGTCATTGATCAACCGACTGCCGCCGGCGGTACGGACGCAGGTCCTACGCCACTGGATTATCAGCTCTTCGCTCTGGGCGGTTGCATCGCAGCAATTGGCCGGATTATCGCCATGCAACGCCGTCTTCCCATCCGCGGTTTTGATATCGCGGTGGAAGGAGAAATCAATACCGATGCCCTTCTGGGAAAACCCTCGCCCGATCGCGTCGGCTTCAAATCCTTCACAGTCAAGGTCAAAGTGGATGCCGATCTGTCGGAAGAGGAAAAGAAAAAACTGATCCACGAGATTGATACCCGTTGCCCCATCTCGGACAATCTTCAGAATCCCACCCCCGTTTCCATCTTGCCTGCATGAATCATCCCTGTTGCTTCGCTATGTCTCCCTGGCTGTCTGGTGGTTGACGCTCGACCCATCCTGGATCATGGGGAAGGGAGGGAAGATGTCCTCTATCTCGGATCCAGCTCCTGGAAATTTCCCTCTTGGCGCGGTTTGGTCTATTCCAAGACGACCCCTCCGTCCCGCTTCCTCTCGGAATACACCTCACGTTTTTCATGCGTCGAGGTGGACCAATGGTTCTGGAGTCTCTTCAGCCCCGATCAGCCCCCCGTCCTGCCAAAACCCGAAACGGCTTCCGAATACGCGGCGTCGGTACCCCCTCATTTCCGGTTTGGAATAAAACTCCCCGATGCGCTCACATTAACCCATTACCGCCCAAAAGCCGCGGAGACCGCCCTAAGACCAAATCCTCACTTCCTTTCCACCGAACTGCTGGCCGCCTTTATGGAACGCATTGCGCCCCTAAACCCCTTCCTGGGCCCGATGATGCTTCAATTCGGCTATCTGAATCGGCAAATGACGGATTCCCAGACCGCCTTTCACAACCATCTGGCGCGCTTCTTCGACACCGCACCTCGGCACTTTCCATGGGCCGTTGAATGCCGCAATCCCACCTGGCATAACGCCGCCTATTTGGAATTCCTGAAGGAACGAAAGGTGGGATTGGTGGTACTCCGGGGTTACTATATGCCCCCGTTCTTCGACTGGCTCCGACAAAACCTGGACCGATTGCCCGACTCCGTGATTCTCCGCCTTCAAGCCGGCGATCGGTCGGACATGGAACGTCGCACAGGCGGCCGCTGGTCGAGGCGAATCGAACCCAAGGACGCCGAGCTGGAAGCCACGGCGGAAATCATCGGGCGGCTCCGAGACAAAGGGCGGAGCGTGTGGGTCTTCGTCAACAACCATTACGAAGGTTCCGCGCCTCTCACCCTGGCTCGACTCCAGGAACGGTTGAACGGCGCCTGAGCGTTGCCTTTCCCTTCACGCCGGCCGGTCCAGCGCCCGATATTGAATGGACTCCGCCACATGGTGCGGTTCGATAATCTCTTTGCTGTCCAAATCCGCAATCGTTCGCGCCACCTTAAGGATTCGATCATAGGCCCTTGCGCTGAGATGCATGGCCGCCATCGCTTTGCGGAGCAGATCATGCGACTCCTTCCCCAGCCGACAGAACTCTTGCATCTCACGGGGCCGCATTTGGGCATTGCAGGCCACCCCCGGTCTCTCCCGAAATCGTTCCCTCTGAATTGCTCGAGCCTGCAGGACCCGAGCACGAATGTCCGCCGATTTCTCGCCCTTCGCCGAGGACGCCAATTGGGCATAGGACACCGCCGGCATCTCAATGTGCAGATCGATCCGGTCCAGCAACGGCCCCGAAATCCGATTTCGATATCGCTGAATCTGAATCGGGGAACAGCGGCATTCCTGGCGCGAATCGCCGGACATCCCGCACGGGCAAGGATTCATCGCCGCCACAAGCATGAACCGGCAGGGGAACGTGACCGTCGCCGCGGCCCGAGTGATGGTAACCCGCCCATCTTCCAGAGGCTGACGCAGCACCTCGAGCACATTGCGATGAAATTCCGGCAACTCATCGAGAAACAAAACCCCATGATGCGCCAAACTCACCTCACCCGGCATGGGATGAGCCCCGCCGCCGAGAAGACCGGCATCGGAAATGGTATGATGAGGCGCCCGAAACGGCCGCTGGGTGACCAGCGCACGGTCAGAGGGCAGAATGCCCGCGATACTGTGAATCCGGGTGACTTCCAACGCCTCGTCTAACGTGAGGGGCGGCAGTATGCCAGGGAGCCGTCGCGCCAGCATCGTCTTGCCGGTCCCGGGCGGGCCGATCACGAGAAGGTTGTGTCCCCCGCTGACCGCCACTTCGATCGCTCGCTTGGCATGTTCCTGCCCCTTAATCTCTTCGAAATCCTCCAAAACCTGACCGTTCCTTTCCTGCAAGGGATCGCCGTCCAGGCGGAAAGGCGCCGGGCGATGCACCCCGGCCAACTGGTCGGCCGCTTCCCGAAGCGTGCGGACCGGATAAATGTCAAGCCCTTCCACCACCGCGGCTTCCCGAGCGTTTTCGGAAGGGACCAAAAACCCCTTGAACCCTTCGGCCTTCAGCCGCATGGCCATGGGGAGAACTCCTTTGACTCGCCGGACTTCTCCACTGAGGGCCAACTCCCCCACCAACGCGAATTGATGCAGCACCGAAGGATCAAGATTCTCCTTGGCGGCCAGGAGCCCGGCCGCAATCGGCAAGTCCAAGCTCGGCCCCTCCTTTCGAACGTCGGCCGGTGCCAGATTGACGGTGGTGCGTCCCAGATGGGGTTTGAAGCCGGAATTGGCCAAAGCGGTAATGACCCGGTCTTTGCTTTCCCGAACCGCCGCGTCGGGAAGGCCAACGATCACCATCGAAGGATCGCCACGGCCTGAATTGACTTGAATCTCAACCGGATAGGCATCCACGCCATAAATGGCTCCTGAAAATACTTTCGCAAACATGAAAAAGGTCTCCTTGGGCCGGCACGCCAGAGACCATTATCGGAGCATTCTTGTTTATACCACGGTTCCCTCTCTCTCTCAACCTTTTAATCACCCCCCTCGATTCAGACGCCGAATAGACTTTTGGGTCGAAACGCGACATACGGAAAGTCCGATTTGTGGCGCTAAAGGTGCCTTTTGAACCGAAACAATCGGCCGTCTCCCGGCTCAAAGGTGAGCGGTTGGGCGCGGGGACGATTGGGGAACGGCGCCATCCACTTCCCATCGGCGTGGCGATACTCCTCAACGGACTCGCAGCCAAAATGGAAGGCGATCGCGGCCGGAGCCAAGGGGTTGCGATTGACAATCAGCACATACTCGTAGCCGTTGAGGTGGGCATCCACGAACTGCCCCGCCACGACAGGATCGCCCCGCGCAAAGAGATCGTTGGGATGGCCAAGGGTATATTGGTCCAAGGGACGGGTGTAAAAGAAATCAGCGGGATGATGATAGACGCCGATCGAGCGCAAGGGCATGAGCACTTGGGCCAACGCGCGCAGTTTGCGGTTGAGGCGCTGAGCACGGAACCAGCCCTCGTTGGGCGTGCCGTCCGGGTCAAGCATGTAGTGGTTGAGGCTATAGGAAAAGTACTGCATGGCTCTGGCTCCGTAGGCCAGACCACACAGGGTTTGAAAGGTCATTCCGCCTAATGCCCTGGCCTGGCTGTAGGCCGGGCCGGCGAGAGTGAACGCCCACCCTGCGAAAAATGCCTGAATGATCTGCAACCACGTGGGGTTGGCGTTCACCCCATTGTTGACAAAGGAAATCTGACGCGTCCAATCGGCGCGCGGAGCAAATGGATTTCCCGTTCACGCCATTGACGGAACCGGGCCACCGCCTGAGCCCAGCCATGTTCGAAAGCCTGCACTCGCCACGTCACCCCTTTGCTTTCTTGCAAGGCGTCAAAGGGAGAAACGTTGAACGAAGCCACGGAGACGCCGATGGCTCCATCGCGCGGACAAACAAACAGGGATTTGTAGGTCCATTGGGAATCCTCCGACCATAGAGCCAAAGCCCCTCGGCGGCTGCCGATAAAGACGATGATCTGATAATCCCAAAAGTCCGGCCATTTGTTGTGCCACGTCCATTTATTTTTTTCGGCGTGTTATTCGCGTCTGTGACCTCCCACGGACTGAATCATGCAAATGGCAATTTCGATTCTTTGAATCGTCCTTACTCTCTTGGAGTCGGACTGCCGTCCTGAAACCGGAAACTGAATAGATCCGCATCCTTCATGACAAATCGTAGACGCACCGGTTCCCCCCCCAATCGGCTCACATCGGGCCCCTGATGCCACGCCACAATGTGCTCAATCTCATCCCCAATGATCTCCGGACACTCCCCAAGCGTAAACCCGGGAATCGGCACGCCGTCAGCGTCCTGAATTTCAATACGCACAAAACCTGGAGCACTGGTTCGATAGTTGATTTCCAGTTTTTCCCCTTTAAAAACAAACGGTTTCGTAATCATTTCCCCGCCAACCCAGGGGGCGTTGACCGACGCAAATCCGTCGGTGCGGAGCAACAGACGCTCGATATGACAGGAATCCTGCATGTAGTGACGGGAAACAAACATCTGGAGACGCTCCTTCCCTGCCGGCAGAATGCCCGTCAAGGGAAAGTTCGTCCGCGAAACCCAATTGGCGTATCCTAAACCCGGCCGAATGAACGTCTCCATGAAGGTGCGATCATAAACCGTCGTTCCCGCCCGACTGGTCAACATAACGGCATCGGAACAATCCTTGTAATACGCCCCCTTCACACCAACTGCCGCCGCCTGGTCCGCCGTGAGGACCTGACGCCCCTCCATGAAACGAGCAGCGGGAGCCAGGTAAATGTGCGGGGCGCGAAAATACGGCTGGGTATTATTGGTGTAAAACTGCTCGCGCGGCGTATTCCCATAGCTCATGGGAATGGAGGGCGTCCACGTCATCAAGTCCTTCGAAGTGGCGCGGGCCATGCTGCGATATCCCCTGCCGCCCAACCGTTCGACATCGGCGCTTGGAGCATCCTTGGCATTCTCCCAAAACCGGTAATAGAGCACATACTGCTCCTCCGCTTCACTCCAAAACATCGTCACACCGCCATCAAAGCAATTGGGCAAATCGCTGATCATCTCAGGCTGCGGGTCGAGCTTACGGAAGATAAAGCCTTCGGCCGATGCCCAAAAAACCAACCGCTTCGGTCCCACCGGATCGTTGTAGGCCGTATGAGGGACCCCACTGAGTGGCACACTTTGAACCAACTTGATCCGCTCGTGATACGGCACGCCGGGCCGTGTGTCCACCCACGGAGTGCTGGGAAAGGAAAAGGTTGTCTTCCCGTCGTCGGCAGCGATGATATTGTTTTCCGGCCACTCCGGCCTGCAGACAACGTTCAGGGCTGGCTTTTTCCAGGTGGCGCCGCCGTCTCGGCTTTCCGCCACGCAGGCAACGCCGTTGAGATCGGCGGGGTCGAGGGTCATGGCCCGATAGTACATCAAGAACCGGCTGTCAACCTCGATCACCGATAGACCGGAATTGGCGGGTCCTTCCCAGGGCTTGTCAATCCGGAGAACCACTCCTCCGGAAATCGGCTCATGCAACCGAAGCGTCACCCCCTCCATCCGCTCCACGAGCAACCGATCTACGAACAGCTGCCTTCGATCGCCTATATCCTGCATGCAAATCTCCTCATTCATGTCGAGTAGTTTATACATTATCGTATCAGCCTCTTCGGTCGTAGTCCACAATAGAAAAAAGTCTGGAACCGTCCGCGATGTTACAACCCAAGCCATACCTCCGCTGCTTAGCCCCCACCCCCCCCGCTAGAGAAAGACCGCGCACGGGTCTTTCTCCGCCTTTCCGCACAAAGAGAGAGCAAGGGCTCTTCGTCCCTCTTCCTTCTGCGCCTGTAGTACCCGGCACGCTCCGTCCCCCGGCGCCATCTGCCCCGCGTACAACCGCTGCAATGCGCTGCAGCTTAGCGAGAGGCGGAAGGGGGATGCCGTTTTCCCGACGCGATCGAAACTGTTTGAATTGTTGGAAAAGGCATCCCCAGGTCTAGAAAGTATTGCTCTATCGTTGCAGGGGCCGCAGGACCCGAATAACCTGCTCCCAAATACATTTGCTTCATCCGTCGATGCGACCCATCAGCAATTGGACTACCCCGGTTGGATCGTATGCTCCCCATGCAAAGCAAGGCTATGCTTCTCGAATAACCACCCACAGCCTAACCCATCGACAGTCGGCGAACAGGAGGCGTTAATTGGCAAGGATTCGTCCCCGCCGCTCGTAGCTCATTCCATCCGTTTGCCATCTCTTCCTTCTGGCACCCGATTGATGATTCCCTTATAATGAAACAAGGAACCGAAAGGGTATAAATGGGTTCTTTTGTTTCCTCTGCTTCCCGAATCTTGCGTCTAACCGTTGGAGCAATCCTGTGGGGAATTTCAGGTTCCCTCCTGATCGCAACATTCGTGGCCGGAATTCGCTGGAACCAGGTGCGGGCCTCAGAGCGGGACGCCCGCTTGCTCCTCGCCGCCTGGCGTTTTGAAGAAGCCATCAGCGAACTCGAAGCGATCGAGCCATGGAGCCGTTGCTTCCCAGGCTTCTATACGGAAAACCTCTTGCTCCGCATCCAAAGCCTCGTCCGCCAAGGCCAATGGCGCAAGGCGTGGCCGCTCGCCGAGGCCATCCGCCACCACCCCGAAAAACCCCTACGCTTTCCATCGCCTTCCGATTTCACGACCGCCCCTCTCCCTGCCCTTCACCATCTCGGTTTAGCCTTGATCGGGCGCCTTTCGCAACATTTCCACCCTCCTCGAACGCTCAATGCCTGGGCCGGCTATGCGGCCATTCTCCAAGAGCTGAAAGATCAGCAAAACGATGACGATCTCAACGCATTCCAGGAGGCCGTCACCCGCCAGTTTCCCCGCTCTCCAATCGCCATCCAAACCTCAGCAGCGCCCCGCAGGGCCGACCTGCAGCCCCGCCGACCTCCTGCACCGCGTACATTGTCCCCCTCTTCCCCTCAGCCCCCCGCTCCGGAACAAGTCCGTATCCGTCCATCCCCTCCCCCCGAAGAAGAGACCCTCTCCACAGCCTCCGAAGCCCAACCGGCCTTTGGTTGGGGAATCGTGACGAACCGGGAAGCGTTCGCTTACCACCCGCGTACCTCCGCACCGGTTCGCCCGCTCCAGGCAGGCGATGTCGTGGTCATGGAACGGTTTTTCACCTTGCGCAACCGAGAGGCGGCGGAAGGCGTTCTCATTCTCACCAACGGAACCGTTCCGGAATTGGCCTTCCTGTTGCAAGACCTCGAACTCCGTCCCGGTTCCTACCAGGAAACGGATCCCCGCGAAGTGATGTGGCGCAGTCGTTTGGTCCGGTTGCTCGCCGAAGAGGGCGCCCTGCGCGCCCAGCTTGAACGGGAACAGCGCAGCCGAAAACCCGAGGAGATTGCGTATGAAAATGCGGTCCGGCGTTATCAAGAACTCCAAAATCGAGCGCGCGCCCTTCAGGCGCAACTCGACCAGCCAGGAGCAAACCGCTCCAGCATTCTCGAACGGCTCCGCGCGATGAGGTATGAGGAAGCCGCTTTGGCCCGCGAAGTACAAACCCATAAACAGAAACTCGAAAACACCGGGGAGTCCACGGCAAAACGAATCGAACAAGAGCTTCTCCAGCTCACCCAGGATATTCAGGAGGCCCGCCAGACCTTGACCAGGCTCACCTCTTCATGATCTCAACGATCTCTGAAACTCCCCGCCAGCGTAATACTTTTCGGATCCGCCTGGTCGTCGTAGCCCTTGTCTGGCTCGTTTCAACCGCCTGGTTCGTTCGCTTTGAAGCCTGTGCTCATCGGTTCACCGGCCGTCACGGCGGATACCGGGATCTCTTCCAAAGCGGCATTCAAATCCGCGATCTTTGGATGCGAATCCTCGTCCAGGATGTCCATGTCGGTTATGCCCACTCCATGGCGGATATCGACGAAGACAGCCCCGATCGTCGGCAGCGATTGACAACGATCATGGAAATGGACTTCGCCATGTTGGGCACCATCCGCCGACTTTCATCCCGCCTGGAAGCCGTGCTGGACGCCGCATCGCGCCTCCAAACCTTCCAATTCAACCTTCAGACCGAAGGCTACACCACAGCATTCAAAGGGCACCGTAAAAAGGGAGACCTTTTCGAGGTCGAAATCGTAACCGCTTCGGGCTCCAGCCGGATCGAATTGAACATCCCCGACGATGTGATCCTCGAATCGCCTGTTCTCGAACAGGCACTGGCCGATCTCAAACCCGGCCAAAGCCGCGTGTTCCGTATTCTCGACCCCGCCACACTCGCCATTTCCGACCTCCGCGTAACGGCAATCCGCCAGGAATCCCTCCCAATCGCGGACACCGTTTACCCCGCCACCCTACTCGAAGCCGTCCTTCACGGCATGACCATCCGAAGCTGGGTCGACGCCGAAGGCCGTCTTCTTCGCCAGGAGACCCCCATGGGCTGGACCCTCGAACGAGCCGAACCCGAAGCGGCTGTCGCTTGGCGCCGGCCGAGCAAAACTTCACCCATTCCCGACATGACCCTTTCCGTCTCGATTCCAGTCTCCCCCCCCTTGCCCAATCCTCGTACCCTGAAAACCCTGACCCTCCAACTGTCCGGCCTCCAAGAGTGGAATGTGTCCGACCTCGAAACAGACCGTCAGACGGTGCTTCGAATCGACGAAACCTCCCTGGTCGTTCGCATTGCCGCAATGCCTCCTCCGTCATCGGAGAACAAACAAGACTTCGCCAAGGACACGGACCCTCCTGATTCCCTGGCTCCAACGCCTTTCATCCAATCCGATCACCCCGAAATTCGACGCCGCGCACGCGCCATCGCCAAAACCGTTCCGCTGAACGATCCCTGGGCATTTGCCAAAGGGGTCAATCGTTGGGTCTTTGAAAACGTTCGGAAAACACCGACCCCTTCCCTCCCCTCCGCAGCCGATGTGCTGGCCACTCTGAAAGGCGATTGCAACGAACATGCCTATCTAGCCGTCGCGCTGCTTCGGGCCCTCGGGCTCCCCGCCCGTGTGATGGCCGGCTTGGTCTATTTGGACGGCGCCTTTTCCTACCATGCCTGGGTTGCCCTTCGGATTCATGGGCGCTGGGTCGAAATGGATCCCACCTTCGACCAAGAGATCGCCGACGCGACTCATCTCGCATTGGTCCACGGCGAACTGGCCGCCCAAGCCGCTATCGCCCGCTACCTCGGCCGACTGCAGATTTCCGTTCTGGAATATGAAGAGGGAAACCCCTCACCATGATCGAAATCGAACACCTCGACAAACGCTTCGGCACCGTCCATGCCGTCCGGGACTTGACGCTCTCTGTCCCTGCCGGTGAAGTGTTCGCCTTCCTGGGTCCCAATGGGGCTGGAAAAACCACCACCCTCAAAATGCTGACCGGTTTGATCCGCCCAACCTCCGGACGCATCCGCATCGGCGGATGGGACATAGCCCAAAATCCCATCGAGGCCCGCCGGATCATCGCCTATATCCCCGATACCCCCTTTCTCTACGACCGTCTCACCGCCACGGAATTCTACCATTTCGTCGGAACGCTCTACGGAATGAATCGAACGACCATCGAGCGAGAGCGGGAAGCCGCCTTCGCCTTTTTTGGACTTAGCGGCCACGCGGCTGCACTCGTCAAGGACCTCTCCCACGGTCTGCGCCAACGCCTTGTCTATGCCGCCTCCTTTTTGCACCAGCCTCGCGTGCTCTTCATTGACGAACCCCTGATCGGGCTTGACCCCCATTCAATCCGGGCCATCAAACGTCTGCTCCGTGAAAAGGCCGCCGCTGGCATGACCATTTTCCTGACAACTCACATTCTCTCCCTCGCCGAAGATACGGCCGACCGGATCGGCATCATCCACGAAGGGCGACTCATCGCCGTGGGTCCCCTCGACGAACTCCGAACGCGAAGCGGCACCCGGGGGGATCTTGAAGAAGTATTTTTACGCCTGACAGGGGAAGAGATCTAGTTTGGTGCGTGTACGGCTTCAGTGACGCAGGAAGGACGCTTCCAAAGAACGCTTGCCCTTGCCAAAAAAGCCCCCTTTCGTTACAGTACGCCCTTTCCGAGGAGACGTTCAACTCATGTGCACTCAATCCCTCCTGCTCCTCGGGGATGAGGCCGTAGCCCGGGCCGCGCTCGATGCCGGCATTTCCGGCGTCTATGCCTACCCCGGCACCCCCTCCACCGAAATCACCGAGTATATCCAGCAGGATCCCGATGCCATCGCGCGAAACGTCCACCGCCAATGGTGCGCCAATGAAAAAACGGCCATGGAAGAAGCGCTCGGTATGTCCTACGCGGGAAAACGCGCCCTCGTTTGCATGAAACACGTCGGACTCAACGTCGCGGCCGACCCCTTCGTCAATTCCGCCATCACCGGCGTCGGAGGCGGACTCGTTGTCGCCGTGGCCGACGACCCTTCGATGCACTCGAGCCAGAATGAACAAGATTCCCGTTTCTACGCCCGTTTCGCTTACATCCCTCTCCTGGAACCCTCCACCCAACAAGAAGCCTACGAAATGGTCCGGGCCGCCTTCGACTATTCCGAACAGCTCCGCCTTCCCATCGTCGTCCGCCTGGTCACCCGTCTGGCCCATTCGCGCGCCGACGTTTGCCCAACGCCCCCACGCCCCGAAAACCCTCTCGCCCCCGCTTCCGAGCCCAGCCGATGGGTTCTCCTTCCCGTGCACGCGCGGAAAAATTGGGACGTACTCACCCGCCGGTGGCCGGAAATTACCGCCGCTTCCCAATCCCTTCCCTGGAACCGTTTCTTCCCCGGTCCCGACCGACGACTGGGCATCGTAGCCGCCGGCATCGCGTTCAACTACCTTCACGAATGCTTTCCCGTTGGCATCCCCTTCCCCATCCTGAAAATCGGTCATTACCCCATCTCCCCCACCTTTCTTGACACCATGAAAACCGCTGCCGACAAATGGCTGTGCCTCGAAGAAGGCGCCCCCTTCCTCGAAGAACAACTGCGCGGACCTTTTTCTACGCCCCTTTTCCCCATCCGAGGCCGCCTCGATCGGACGCTGCCCCGCACCGGTGAGCTCAATCCCGACCTCGTCGCCAAAGCCCTTGGTCTGAACCCCAGGGAAGGGCCCCCCGTCCCCCGCCTCGTCCCGCCTCGCCCCCCTTCCCTCTGCCGCAGGTGCCCCCATGCCGATACGTACGACTTTATCCGTGATGTCATGGACAACTACCCCCACGGTCGCATCTTCTCCGATATCGGCTGCTATACGCTTGGCGCCCTTCCTCCCCATAACGCCATCCACACCTGCGTGGACATGGGCGCCGCCATCACCATGGCCAAAGGGGCGGCAGACGCCGGCCTATACCCCTCCCTCGCCGTCATCGGAGATTCCACTTTCGCCCATTCGGGTCTGACCGGGCTCCTCGACGCCGTCGCCGAAAACAGCCCCATCACGATCCTCATCCTCGACAACGAAACCACCGGCATGACCGGCGGCCAAGATTCTCTGGCCCGCGGTCGGATCGAGTCCATCGTCACCGGTCTCGGCGTCGCGCCGGATCATGTGGCCGTTGTAACCCCCCTGCCCCGGTTTCGACAAGAAAACGCCCAGCGGCTGCGCGCCGAAATCGCCTACCGCGGCGTCTCCGTCCTGATTGCCCGAAGACCCTGCATCCAAATTCGAAAGAGTTCCTAATATGCACTACGACATGATCATCGCGGGTGTCGGCGGCCAGGGAATCCTCTCCATTTCCGCCTTGATCGGGCGGGCCGCGCTCACCCGGGGCTGGCACCTCAAACAGTCCGAAGTGCACGGAATGGCTCAACGGGGAGGCGCGGTACAATCCCACCTCCGCCTTTCCGATCGGCCCATTCATTCCGATCTCATTCCCCGCGGCCGTGCCCTCCTGATCCTGGCGACCGAACCTCTGGAAGCGCTCCGCTATCTCCCATGGCTGGACCCCGAAAAAGGATGGCTCGTCGCCAACGAAGAGCCCGTCCGAAATATGGCCGCTTATCCCGATCCCACGACCCTCTACGCCGCGATTCGCGCTTTTCCCCGTTATTTTCTTTTCAATGCCGACACCCTCGCCCGCCAACTCCAAGCCCCTCGCGCCGCCAATGTCGCCATGCTGGGCGCCGCGTCCCCCCGTCTCCCCTTCGAGCCGGAAACCCTCGAAGCCGCCATCGCCGCCCAGTTCGCCCGCAAAGGGGACTCCGTGGTTCAATCAAACCTCGCCGTCTTTCGCGCCGCGCGCAAGGAAGCACTCCGTACGCCGATCTCCCTCGCACCATGATCGTGGATGTCCATACCCACGCCTTCCCCGACTCGTTGGCCGCCCGCGCAATCGCCGCCATCGAAGGCCACGGCCAGAGCGGCGCCCGCCACGTGCTGGACGGGACCGTGGGCGACCTCCTCCGTTCCATGGACCGCGCCGGCATCCATTGCGCCGTCGTCCTCCAGATCGCCACCAAGCCCGAACAGTACGATTCCATCCTCCGATTCTGCGAGGCAATCCGCGCCCGCCACGGCGATCGCCTGATTCCTTTTCCCTCCGTTCACCCGAACGATCCCGCTTTGCGGGATCATCTGCGCCAAATCCATGCGGAAGGCTTCCGAGGCATCAAACTCCATACCCATTACCAGGATTTCCTCTTCGATGAAGAACGAATCCTGCCGCTCTATGAAACGGTGGAAGAACTTGGCCTCATCCTCGAAGCCCACACCGGTCACGATATCGCATTCCCTCGGGACGGGCGTTGCACGCCGGAACGGATCTGCCGCATTCTCAACCGTTTTCCGCGCCTCCGCTTCATCGCCTCCCACTTCGGCGCTTGGCTCGATTTCGAGGAGGTTCGCCGCTGGTTCACCGGCCGCCCGATTCATTTCGAAATCTCCATGTCCCTCCCCTACATCGCCCCCGCAGAGGCCAAAGCCTTCATCGAACAGCACGGGCCCCAGTATGTATTTTTTGGAAGCGACTCACCATGGGCGGATCAAGCTCAGACTCTCGCCGACCTGCGCGGCCTCGGTCTCTCGCCCGACGCCCTCCGCCAGATTGAAGGGGAAAACGCACGCCGTTTCCTCAACCTTTGAAATCAGGAAATCCCATGCACCGAATCCTTGAGAAACAGCAACTCGCCGACGAGGTTTTCCTGCTCCGTGTCGAAGCCCCCCTCATCGCCCGGGAACGGAAAGCAGGCCAGTTTGTCATGGTCCAGGCCGATACCCGCTTCGGCGAGCGAATCCCTTTGACAATCGCGGACGCCAACCCCTCCGAGGGTTCCATCACCCTCATCTTTCAGACGGTCGGAAAAACAACCCACCACCTCGCCACCCTGAACGTCGGGGACGCGATTCCTGCAATTCTGGGACCCTTGGGCCGACCCACCCATATCGAAACCTTCGGCACCGCGGTGGCCGTCGGCGGCGGCATCGGAATCGCCCCGCTCCATCCGATCATCCAAGCCCTCAAGGCCGCCGGCAACCGGTTGATCGTGATCCTGGGGGCCAGGACCCGAAACCTCCTGATCCTTGAAGACCAAATGGCCCGGCTGGCCGATGAGTTGATCGTCTGCACCGACGACGGCTCGTACGGGCGCAAAGCGCTCGTAACGGAGCCGCTCCGCGAGGTGTGCACCCGCGTGCCGGCACCCGATTTCTGCGTCGCGATCGGCCCCCCCATCATGATGAAAGCTTGCGCGGAAACGACCCGCCCCTTCCGCATCCCCACTGTGGTCTCGCTCAATACGATTATGGTGGACGGCACCGGGATGTGCGGAGGCTGTCGGGTCACCGTCGGAGGAAAGACCCGCTTCGTCTGCGTAGACGGGCCCGAATTCGACGGCCATCAGGTGGACTTTGACAACATGATGCTCCGCCTCCGCGCCTACAAGGAACAGGAGGATGCCGCCCACCACCAATGCCATTTGGAACTGGAACTCGCCCGCCTCGAGAGGAAACCGTCCGCATGAGCCACCCCTCGCCTGAATCCCTCCGGCGCGAAGCGGCCGCCCAGCTCGCCGCTCTCCGGAACCGTACCCTGACCCCCAAAGACCGGCTGACCATTCCCCCCCAGCCCATGCCCTCGCGGGAACCGACAGAACGCATCCACGATGTCCAGGAAGTCGCCCTGGGATATTCCCCCGAACAGGCCCGACTCGAAGCTCTCCGCTGCCTGCAATGCAAAAACGCCCCATGCATCAATGGGTGCCCCGTCCGAATCAATATCCCCGCATTCCTCAAAGCCATCGCGGAAGAACGGGATGCGGAGGCCATCGCGATCATCCGACAAACCAGCCTTCTTCCCGCCGTTTGCGGCCGAGTCTGCCCCCAGGAAATCCAATGCCAGGAACGCTGTACGGTGGGCAAGGCGTTAAAGGATGTCCGCAAGGCGGTTAGCATCGGCCGGCTCGAACGCTTCGTGGCCGATGTCGAACGGGAAAGCGGCCGCTTTCAACCCCCCCCCACCAAACCCGAAACCGGCCGCCGGGTCGCCGTCATCGGATCCGGTCCTGCCGGTATCACGGTTGCCGCCGATGTGCGCCGGGAAGGGCATACCGTCACGTTGTTCGAAGCCCTCCATAAACCCGGTGGAGTCCTGGTGTATGGCATCCCCGAATTCCGACTCCCCAAGGCCATCGTGGAACTGGAAATCGAAACCCTCCGCGCCATGGGCGTGGATATTCGCCCCAATTTCCTCGTCGGACGAACCCGTCGGCTGGAAGCCCTCCTCCACGACGATGGGTATGACGCCGCGTTCATCGGCGCCGGCGCGGGTCTTCCCCGATTCCTGGATATCGAAGGCGAAAACCTCGTCGGGGTTTTTTCCGCCAACGAATACCTCACCCGCGCCAACCTGATGCGCGCCTACAACCGGGAACAAGCGGATACGCCCATCTACCCAGGTCGAAATGTCATCGTCGTCGGAGGCGGAAATGTAGCCATGGATGCCGCCCGGATGGCGCTCCGCCTCGGGGCCAAGGAGGTCCACCTCGTTTACCGACGCACCGAGGCGGAAATGCCGGCCCGAATCGAAGAGATCGAGCATGCCAAAGAAGAGGGAGTCCAATTTCATGTGCTCCATGCCCCCCGCCGCGTCATCGGCAATGCCGCAGGCCGTGTCACAGGGCTCGAATGCATCCGCTGCCGCCTCGGAGAGCCCGATGATTCCGGCCGTCCCCGGCCCGTCGAAATTCCCGGCAGCGAATACATCCTCGAGGCCGAGACCCTCATCGTCGCCATCGGAAACGAGCCGAATCCTCTCCTTCCCCAAACCACGACTGGACTCAAGGCCGACCGCCGCGGACGCCTCCTCGTGGATCCCGTCACGAATCAAACGTCCCTCCCCCGCGTCTATGCCGGCGGCGATGTCGTTCTCGGATCCGCAACCGTCATTCTCGCCATGGGACAGGGCCGGCAGGCGGCCGCCGCAATCAACGCTTTTCTCGCGGAACTCCCACCTCGGAAAGCATGACAATCCCCTTTTCCAAAATCCGCGGCGTGATTTTCGATTTGGACGGTACGTTGACGCAACCCATCATCAATTTCACGGAAATGCGCCGCCGCCTCGAACTACCGGAGGGAGATATTCTCGCCACCGTCCGCACGTGGCCGTCCGAACGGCAGCGCCAAGCCTTTGCCATCATCGAGGAAATCGAGGCGGATGCCCGCGCGCGAATGACGCTCCAGCCGGGCGCACGGGAACTAATGGAAACCCTCGCCGCGCAACGCATCGAGCGGGGACTCCTCACCCGCAACACGGGAGAAACCGTGCGCCGCCTCCAGGAACTCCTCCCCATCCCCTTCACCGCCGTCGTGACCCGCGATTTCCCATCCTTCAAACCCGACCCCGACCCCGCCCTTTATATCGCCTCCCTGTGGAATCTCCCGCCCTTCTCGATTCTATTGGTGGGCGACTATCGGGACGATCTGATCTGTGGAAGAAAAGCCGGCATGTTCACCTGCCTCCTAAGCAACGAGCGCAACCGCGCCGATTCCCCCTTGGCCGATTGGACAATTGGATCGCTCTGGGAATTGAAGAACGCCTGGGAAGCAAGATAAGGACCAGACCCCTCTCCGGCGATCAGAATGCCAAAAAACGGGCTTCCCAGAGGGCCACGTTCATGAGCGCCCACAGCACATGGTTGTGATTGTGCTTCATCGCCAAATGCTCGGCCATGAGCCGTTCCACCGTCTCCACCCGGCAATGGGCCCGAATTAAGGAAGACCCGCGGAGCAACTCCTCCATCCACGGCCGAAATGACCCCCGCAAAAGCTGTTTGACCGGTAGGCTGTACCCCTGTTTGCCCCGCTCGAGAATCGCCCCAGGCAGAATTCCCCGGAGCGCCGCCCGCAACAGATGCTTGGTGCGAAACCCCCGCATCTTCCATCGCCCCGGCAGGGAAGCCATAAACTCCACCAGCTCATGGTCCAGCAACGGCACGCGCACCTCCAACGAACTGGCCATGCTCATTTTGTCCACCTTCATCAACACGCTGTCCGGCATCATGAACCGCGTATCCAAATACAGTTCCCGGTTGACCGTGTCGGTCGCATCACAACGCAAGATCATTTGCCGAGGAATGCGGAACGGATCCGACTCGATCGATGCCAAAAACTCCGGCTTGAACAGAGCACGATCCTGTTCCGCTCCCCCAAAAAACTGCCAGCGAAGATGCCCCCCCTCCTCGGGCAAGAGCGCCCCTTGCAAAAACCGTTTCACCATGTTAACCACACCCTTTTTCTGAGGGCGATCCGGAAGTCGCTCCGCCAGAAAGGCCATGAAGGGCCGACGGAGTGGAATCGGAATCCGCCCGAGCAGCCGTGCAAGTCGGCTGGCTTTAAACCGATCGTACCCGCAAAAAATTTCATCGCCTCCCTCGCCGCTCAGACACACCGTCACATGCCGGCGCGCCTGTTCGCAAACCAGCAGCAACGGGACGCAGGACAGATCGGTCATGGGCTCATCCAAATGCCAAAGAGCTCGCTCCACATACTCGGGCTTCAGATCGTCCACCATCAGGACTTGATGATCGGTGGCAAAATGGTCCGCGACGATCTGGGCATAGTCCAGTTCGCTGAAACTCGGGTCCGGATAGCCGATTGTGAACGTCCGGAGCCGACCCGAAACGTGCCGGCGCATCATGGCCACCAGTGCGCTCGAGTCCAGCCCACCCGAAAGAAAAACCCCCAAGGGCACATCGCTCACCAGATGGCTCGCGGTACATTCGTCCAACAGTTCGAGAAGCCGTTCGGCCGCTTCCTCGAACCGATGGGCCGATCCCGGCTTATACGAAAGATCCCACCAGGTTCTTTCCTCCAGCTTTCCCTCCTCAACCGTCAGATAATGTCCAGCAGGAAGCTTGCGGATCCCCTCGAAAAAAGTCTCCGGGGCCGGGGTGAACTCAAATCCGATGTAATCGTAAAGCGCCTGCCGGTTCAGGGCGCGGGGAATCGAAGGATCTTCCAAAAGCGCCTTGATTTCCGACGCGAAGGAAAAACGCCGCCCGTCCCAGCGGTAATAGAGCGGTTTGATGCCGATCCGATCGCGGGCGACCAAAAAACGCCTCCGTCGGACATCCCAAATCGCAAAGGCGAACATCCCCCGGAGGTGCTTCAAAACCTCATCGCCCCACGCCTCGTAGCCATGTAAAATGACCTCGCTGTCCGTGCGACTGGCAAACCGATGGCCCAATCGCTCGAGTTCAATCCGCAACGGGCGAAAATTATAAATCTCCCCATTGAAAACAAGAAAGGCTGTGCCGTCCTCGTTCACCATGGGCTGCCGCCCCTGTTCCGACAGGTCAATAATACTCAACCGGCGGTGACCCAGAGAGACGCCGTCCGCAACATGAAATCCTTCCGCATCCGGTCCCCGATGTTGAAGGCGCGCCGCCATCCGCCGGATGAGAGCCTGGCCGGCCCAATTCATTCCGCAAATTCCGCACATCCTTATCCCCTCTTCCGAATCATTCGGGAAATGGCCGGAGAACCGACCCGTTCCGTCCAGCCGAACCGACGGGCTGTCCCTTCCAGCCGCTCCGAAAGCCGCCGGTTCCCGAGCATCCGATGCAGAACCAACGGCCAAAAAAACTGCCGAATCGTCCGATCGCAGGCGAAACCCGCCGCCTCAAAGGTAGCTGTGATTTCGAACAAGCGGAACGGACGCCATCTTCGGGTATTCCCTTCCAACCGTTTTTTGGCGCCGAAGAAAAGCGGCGCAACGCGATGAACCCCCTCGTGAAGTGGAAACTCCACGACGACCGAATGGCGGGCCACACGGCATAACTCCCGGATCAGCGCCTGCCACCGTTCGCAATGGGTCAACAGGCGAATGCACAAAACCCCTTCAAACGCTTGATCGTAAAACGGAAGAGCCAGAACATCCGAAACGACAAAATGACAGCGTCCCGTCTCCTCGTAAAGCCGCAACCGTTTCCGACACTCCGGCGCGCTGCCCACCACCGTCACGTCATAACCCGCCGCAAGGAGAGGGCCGACCAATTGCCCATGCCCACCGCCGACTTCCAACAGCGCCCCCACCTTGCCCACTCCCCCCAGAAGCTCCAAAACCGTCTGGGACTGCACCTCTAGAATCCACGCCCCGATCGCACCGGAAAAGCGCGCCGCATACCCCTCGGATGAGGTTTCGATATCCGCCGTCTCGCGCAGGAATTCACCCATGGGAACTATTTCACTCCCGCAGAGGGCGGCATCAAATAATTGCGAAGATAACGGCGTACGCCCTCTTCCAGCGAGCAGAACGGACGGCAATAGCCGGCCCGCCGGGCTTTGCGCATGTCCGCCTGAGTAAAATATTGGTAAGCAGGGCGAATGGCGGCCGGCATCTCGACAAACTCGATGCGCGGTTCTCGTCCCACCGCGGAAAATACCGCCCGCGCCAGATCAAGCCAGGTTCGAGCCTCTCCGGTCCCGCAATTGAATAGACCCGATACCTCCGGATGCTCGTAAAAGAAAAGGGTCATCTCCACGGCATCTTCAATAAACACAAAATCCCGCTTCTGCTCGCCGTCCCGAAAGTCGGGCCGATCCGAACGGAACAGACGGATCACCCCCTCCCGAAGAACTTGATGATACGATTTGTTCACCATGGAGCGCATGTCGCCCTTGTGATCTTCGCCCGGTCCATAGACGTTGAAATATTTTAAGCCGGCGATTCGCCGCAGCGCGCCGGTCTCCAACGCCCAACAATCCAACAACTGTTTGGAACGCCCGTAGGCGTTCAACGGTTCGAGCGTGGGGGTAACGGCATCGTCATCCGAATACCCCTTCCGCCCATCTCCATACGTCGCGGCGCTCGACGCATAAACGAAACGAATTCCGTTGCGCAGCGCCCATTCGCACAGCTCCCGGGTATAGAGGAAATTGTTATCGCGCAGATACGCATCGTCTACAACAGTGGTGGAACTGCATGCCCCCAAATGAAAAAGCGCCTTGACCCGCGGTGCTTGACCCTTCCGAACCCGTTCCCGAAACTCCCCCTTGTCGAGAAAATCCTCGAACCGTAGCCGTTTGAGATTGGCTTCTTTGCCGGGATGATTGAGATGATCCACAACAAGAATGCGATCGGCCCCCCGGCCATTGAGCGCCTGCACCAGATTCGACCCGATAAATCCCGCCCCACCCGTCACAATAAAACGCTCCATCACCCGCCTCCTTTGTCCCCTGCCTGAATCTTTTGCAGAAGACCTGTCGTCGAGAGCCCATGAACCAGAGGCGCCAGCACCACCCGCCCGCCATGGCGTTCGACAATCTCCCGCCCGCTGACGTAGTGCGCCCAATCCTCCCCTTTCACCAGCACGTCCGGAACAATACGCTCGATCAGACCGGCCGGCTCGGCTTCCTCAAAGAGAACCACATAATCCACCATTTCCAAAGCGGCCAGCACCAACGCCCGATTCCCCTGAGGGTTGATCGGCCGCTCAGGTCCTTTGTTCCAGCGCACGGACGAATCAGAATTGAGCCCCACAATCAGGAGATCTCCCTGCTGCCGGGCGAAATACAGATACCGAATGTGGCCGGCGTGCAGCAGGTCAAAACAACCGTTGGTGAACACAACGGTTCTCCCCTCGGCTTTCCATTGGCTACGAAGTGCCACGAGGTTCTCCACCGGGAGGATCTTGGACTCGGGCGCACGAACACGATGTGGTACGTTCCCTTCCTGACACGGGGGGGAAATACGGGGGTCCTTTGACATGGGATTGAACTTTCGCGAAGAAGAGAGTCTAAAAGGGATTTCCCTCCACTTCAACCAAAACTCAAAACACGCTCAAAACAAATCAATCAACTGCCCTCCAACAGCTTCTCATCGCCCCAGCGCCTTCAAACGGGCATTGAGCCGCGCCACGGGCTCGGCTTCGATCCAACCACGCAACGGATCGTCCGTCGGCAGTTCCAACGCGAACCGCAGCCATCCATCTCGGCACTCCTCGATTTGGAGGGACTCTTCCAACACCCGAAGGGTTTCCATCCGCGCTTGCAGTCGTCTGCATTCCCCTTTCCACCGTTCTGCCTCCTCCACAACGTTGCGGTCGGTCCCCTTCCCCATCCAATGCTCAAGCAACTTCAACGCCAATGCAAACTCCCCCCGATTCCTGGCCTCCCGAACCTGCTCGAGAAAGGCCCGCGATCCGAAGTCGTTTCCACTCTCCTCTCGATCAGGCCAAAACGCCGCAGCGCCGACGCCTACCCCAACCAAGGGAAAGAATATCAAGAGCCTGCGGCACCAGCGCCGAATCGCTTCCCCCCAGGAAAGAACCGGTCGGTCGGCAAAACGAAAAACCAGTTCGGTGGCCCCCACCCAGAGACGCTCCCCCGCGCGCAAACGCACCGACTTCCGCCGCATCCCTTCCGTTATCAGACCCGCTTTGCTCGGGGCATCCGGCCATTCTTCCACCACGATAACCTCCTCCTCCACATGCCCGATCGCGTGCCGCCGCGAGACAAAACGGTCGGGCTCCAAATTGACATCCACTTCTTCCCGCGGACCGCGCCCAATGATGAATCGCCGCCCGGAAACTCGAAACACCCGCCCTTTCCCCGGCCCGGCCATCACCTCAATCAGTAGATCTTTTTTCACGCGTGTTTCCTTCCCTTACATCCCCGTAAAACCACCCCAATAGGCGCGGACTTGACTCACAAGGAATGGGATGAAAATCAGACAGGCAAAGGCCGGCAGCATCAGAAGAAGCAAAGGAAGCAAAATTTTCTGCTGCGCTTTGGCACCGCTCCGCTCCGCCTTCTCCATTCGGTCCAACCGCATCTTCTCCGCCTGAGCATCCAGCACCGCCGCCACGCCCGAGCCCATGGCAAGCCCCTGAACCAGCACCGCGGTAAATGTCGTCATCTCCGCCATCTGGATCCGACGCGCCATCGCCAACAAGGCGTCGGACAGCGAACGCCCCAACGTCATATCCCGACGCATGAGATGCAACTCCTCCTTCAGAGGCCCGTCCGGCATCCTTCCCACCACCCGGTCCACCGCCATTCCAAATTCGAGCCCCGCCATCGTGCAGAGGGCCAGAAGATCAACCGCGTATGGCATGTCGCGCCGAATCGCCGCATGCCGTTCCTGCATCGCGCTCAAGAGCCAAAGGTCGGGAAAAACCAAACCGGTCAATCCGAAGACCAACGGGACGGGAAACCGAAACGGCATTCCCGCGATGAGCAGCAAAACCCCGAGAACCATCCGGAGCGCAAGCAGATCATTAGGATTCATCACATGACCGAACCCGGCAGCCGTCAGCCGCTCGGCAGTCCGTTCCCTCAGCCGACCGGCCCGGCGGTGAACCGCTTCAGCGGCCGGCGCGAGCAAAGCGGCCAGGGGCCGTAGAAGGCCGAACCCTACGGGCCAGCCGGACGGACGCCTGAAGCCACCCTCGCGAGCCATCGCCGTCAAAAGTCCAAAAACACCCATTCCCGCCGCAGCGGTTAAACAGACACCCGACCCTTCCACGATCCACGAAATCATGACGTTCTCCTTTTCCCTATACCCGTACCGCAGCCATCCGCCGAATCACCGCCAACGCCAAAACGTTAAAGAACGTTCCGCATGCAAGCAGACACCGGCCCCAGACCGTCGAAAAGATTTCCCGCGCGCCGGCCCCATCCACGAACACCCACAAGGCCAGCAGAAGGTAGGGAAGAGCGGCCAGGGTATACCCTTGAAAACGGGTCTCCGCCGTCAAGGTATCAATCCGTTCCCGCACCCGTTCCCGTTCGCGGATGACCTTGACCATCCCGTCAATCAACTGGGCCATATCTCCTCCCGTCTGGCGGCCGACCTCCACCGCCGTGACAAAAATCCGGAGGCTTTCGCCGCCCATCCGATCCGCCAGCCGCTCCAGAGCCTCATCAAGCGAAAGCCCTAGATCACGGTCCCGCGCTGTCCGGGCAAACTCCTCTCGAGAGGGCCAGGGCATTTCTCGACCCAAAATGTCCACCGCTTGACTCAAAGTAAAGCCGGCCCGGAGGGCATTGGAGACCATAATGAGCGCATCACGAAATTGCACTTGAAACCGCCTGCGCCGCCAGTTCTGATAGACGCCCAACACCCAACCGGGAGCGGCAAGACCCATGGCGAGTCCCAGCCCCGCCATCAGGAGGCTGCCGGTCGCGGACCACACCACCCATCCGACGACCACGGATACACTTCCGATCAACGCGAGCACGCGGACCCGGCCAATCGCCAGCCGTTCGCGGTCGAATCCTTCGACCGCTTGATCGGCCGTCCGGTTCACCCGTTCCCACAGAGGCGGTAACAGAACGGCCGCAGCGCCAAACAACACCACCCAAATTCCTACATCGAGAATAAGGTCCATGTTAAATCCTCCCCCTTCACCTACAAGGATGGCCAACGAAATGGAGCCGGCCACTCGAACGGAACCCATTCCCACTCCCCCATCCCATCCCAGTCCCCTATCGCCGCCCGCGCCATGTCCACCGGTTGGCAAACCGGATAAGCGGTTCTTTCCAGCCGTTCCCCTACCTCGGGAAGACGGGCTATTTCTCCATCGGCTTTCGTCAAACAATCGTTGAGGGCCGAAGGCACAGGGAGAACGGTTTTGCTCCGAATAAGACGCCCTAGCATTCCAAGCCCGCGCTGTACGCCCTCCTGCAGGGCGTTTCGAGCCGCCTGCATCGGTTGAATCACTTGCTCGTGAAAAATGGCCGAGGCCTCTTGGCCGAGTTTCCGAACCACACCGAACCCGGCCTCATGGATTTTCCGAAGGGCTTGCCACCCCCAACGAGCAAGGTGGGGATAGGGATTCTCCTGAAACTCCTTCAATTTCTCCAAAAGTTCCTCCAGGCTGTTCAGGTTCCAGCGCGCCAACAGTTCCTCGGCGTCCAATTCGAACTCCATGGAAACGCCGCCGCCGAATCCCAGCGAAGCGCCGACACCGACCAGAAACCGAACCTTTCCATTCCAGCCGAGAGTGACGACGGCCTTTCCTTCCGCCAAAGCGCCCGCATATCCCGAGGCGACCAGGTTGACATTGGTCTTCACCCCGAACACATGGGCTTCAAAGTTAACCTTGACCTCTCCTTTCGCATACACCCCGGCGGATACTTCCGCACCGAGCGTGATGCCCTTTTCATCGATATAGGCGCCAAGTTTTCCTTTCGCCAGGGCAGCCAACTCGAGCTTGGCGTTCCCTTGAAGCGAAGCCCCGAACCGTTTATCCCCAGCCTTAAGCCGAGCGGTTGTCGCGCGTAAGGCTGTCTCAATCCCCATCTGACCGCGCGCCTCCCACCCGTTATCCCCCGAACGCGTTTCCCCCCTCCACCCAACGTGGGAAGTCAGTCGAACTTCACCCACCCGTCCTTTGATTCGCTCGTCCGCAGACAGCCCCCGCTCACTCTTCCATGTGGTCTCCGAGGATTCCAGCGCAGCCGTCCCCAGATCGCGGGCCATAGATTGGGTATTGCCCGCCTTAATCTCGGTGTAGCGTTTCGAATCGGTTGAGCGACGGGATTCAGTGGACCAACCCGTGTCCGTCCATTCCGAGCTCCCTTTTACCGTGGTCTTCTCACGCTCGCCCGTCCGAACCCGAATCCATCGCCCTTTTTCATCCCGGGGGCGCCATGTGCGGTCTTCTCGGATGCGGCTCTCGACCCGCACCCCCTCTTCCGGCTCCCGAATCTGCGTGCGGTCACTCGAACGGCTGCGCCAGTCGGGCACATTCGCGACTACGGAACCAACGGCGAGAAACAGAAGGCCGCTGCGAAACCATCGTGTCCATTTTGATGTCATGGAGGCTCTCCTGGAATGCGCACCCTAGCGTTTGTTTCCCCAACCCGGATCGCCTCCCCGCGCAATCACGATGAGATCGTCCAGGAACTTGTTTGCCCGTCCCGAACAGGCGTTCTGCCCTTCCGCCACCGTCGCGATCAACAGCAGCCCACGATCAAAATCCCGCTGGGTCATGATCAAAAAACGGCCCAGGTTGTACCGGACCTCCACAAGGAAAGGATCGGCCGCCAACGCGCGCAAAAAAGCTTCATGAGCGGCGTCCGCCTCATTCCGACCGGCGGCCAGAACCCCGATCTCATTCCACGCGCGGGCATAATCAGGCTTGATCTCCACACACTTTCGGAATGCGGCTTCCGCCCCTTTTAAATCCCCGCGGCGATCCCGGCAAAGCCCAAGCCCGTACCAGTTTTCCGCCGACTTCGGAAAACGGCGAATACCTTCCTCCGCCACGGCAAGAGCCTCTTCCCCCCGCTTTTGTTCCCATAAAACAGCGACCAAATCCTGCCGTACCGCCGAATCACCCGGAAAATCTTTCAACAGATCCCGAAGAAGTCGCTCCGCCTCCTTCCATTCCTCCCGCCGCGCATGCCAGCGGGCCTGAAGCAGACGCCCCTCCGGCATCCCAGGCCGTTGGGTGAGAATTTCCCGAATCAAAGGCTCCGCGTCTGCAACCGCCCCTTCCTGCAGGAGCTGGCTCGCCAAAAGAAGGGTGTGTTCAGGAGCATTTCCGTTCGTCTCACGCAATGCCGCCCATACCTCTTTCTGTTTCTCAGGGATCCCCGCCTGCCGATAGAGCCGCGCCAAAAGAAAGAGCGTTTCGGGATCGCCGGGATTCAACCGAAGGGCCGCCATCAGGAACTCACCTGCCAATTGGAGCCGTCCCGCTTCAAGAAGTAGCCGTCCCAGATTGTTGTAAGGAAGGGCGAGAAAAGGATTCTCCCTGCACGCCCGTTCAAACGCTTCCTGCGCTTCTTCCAATCGCCCCTGTCGAAGAAGCGTAGCCCCCAGGTTGTTCCATGCGATCGCATTTTCCGAATCCCATTCCACCGCTTGCCGGAAATAGAATTCGGCCCGTCCTGTCTCCAACTGCTGAAGCAGGATCAGCCCCGCATTGTTGGCCGCTCCGCTGTAAAGGCGACGCAACGCTTCGTCGGGCTCGGATTCCGCCCCAGCCAACAGGGTCTGAAAGGCTTCCAGTGCCTGATCGGTTCTCCCTTTCTCCCGCCACTCGACCGCCTGATTGTAAAATTCCCCTTTCTCCCGAACGGCGGGCGGTGCTTCCGCAAGTCCGTCGGTTCCGTCCCCCCATCCCAGGGCGGCACTCAATGCCGCCGCGGTTAAGGTGACCGGTTTCATCCATCGTCCCGTTTGTTTCATGATCTTCTTCTCCTGGTGTTTGCGTTCGCTCATGCAGCCGCAGTGGCCTGTTCCGCAGAGGCCCGCCGTCGGCTTGATTCGTCCTCTTCCGGCTGAATCGCCACGCTGGGGGAATCGGAAAACACATCGTCGTGAACCGGCACACCGGCCGCGACCAACCGTTCCCAGAACAACGGCCGCTCGCCGATCGCCCGGAACCGCCCCTCCACTCGTCCGTCTTCGCGAACTCCCGTCTGCTCAAAAACAAAAAGGTCCCGGAGTGCGATCTCTCCTTCACGTACGCCCAATACTTCGGTGATCCGATCAATCCGCCGCCGGCCATCGCTGAGCCGGCCGATCTGGACAATCAGATCAAGCGCGGAGGCAATGTTCTGCCGAATGACGCCGATCGGAATTTCGACGGCCGTTAGGACCAGCCCTTCAAGCCGCGTCAAAAAATCACGCGGCGAATTGGCATGAAGGGTCGTCATGGATCCTTCATGCCCCGTATTCATCGCCTGAAGCATGTCAAACGCTTCGGGGCCGCGACATTCGCCCACAAGGATTCGGTCTGGCCGCATCCGCAGCGCGTTCCGCACCAGATCTCGAATGGTAACCTCCCCCTTTCCTTCCACATTGGGCCGCCGAGCTTCCAAGCGGACCAGATTGTCCAAACGCAGCCGGAGCTCAGCGGAATCCTCGATGGTAATCACGCGTTCGTGAGGGCCAATGGCCTGGGAAAGGACGTTCAACAACGTTGTCTTGCCCGTTCCGGTGCCCCCTGAAACGGCGAGGTTTCGCCTCCCCTGGACACACCACCCCAGAAACCGCATCATGGCAGGCGTAGCGGTTCCGTGAGCGATCAGATCCTCCGCCGTCATACCATGCCGAGGAAATTTGCGGATTGTCAGGGTCGGCCCATCCAGGGCGAGGGGGGGAAGGATAATATGGACACGAGACCCATCCCGCTCGAGCCGGGCATCGACATATGGCATGCTCTCGTCCACACGTCGGCCTATCGGCGCCACAATCCGGTCAATAATGTTGGCCAGTTGCCGGACGGAGGAAAAACGCCGATCGGTCTTTTCCATCCGACCGAATCGGGCCACAAATATTCGGTCGGGACCGTTTACCATGATTTCCTCGACCGTCTCGTCCTTGAGGAGATCTTCGAGCGGGCCGAGTTCGAGCGCCTCGTCCAACACTTCCCGAATCACCTGCTCGCGCTGATGCGCGGAAATCGGCTCTTGCGCCAAATCCAGTTCAAACCGGACAATCTCTTCCGTCCGCCGCCGAAGCGCGGTTTTGCGTTTCGCCCCTTCCAAAACGTCCAGATTCATCCGCCGGAGTTCTTCGTTTTCCTGGATCCGGCTTAGGAGGCGATTTTTGAGCCCAAGAAGGCGATCGGACGCCTCCCCAACGGGATCGGCCGACGCCATGCCGAGGACACTCCGCACATCCAGCTTTGCGGCCCGGTTCGTCATTTCCCCACTCAGGGTCACCGCCTTCATTCTCACCGCTCCTTTCCCTGTTCCACGCCCGCAAGAGACTCCAGCCGACGATCCAGCGAATCCCGCAGAGCCCGATCAGCCGCGTCCCCCGGCTGGACTCGACGGGGCGTGATCAAAAAAACCAGCTCGCTCTTGCGATCGCGATAATTCTTCGACTTGAACAATTCGCCCAGAACCGGAATGTCCCCCAGGGCGGGAACCTTGGAAAGGTCGTCGGACTCTCCGTGCCCCAAAAGCGCGCCAAGCGTTAGCGTTTCCCCTTGCTTCACGTTGATGGTAGTCTGGACGTAGCGCTTGAGAAGCGAGGGATAGAGATGTACCGTCGGCCCGAGGGAACTGAATTCCATCCGGACGGCTGTTTCGATGTTGCCTTCCCGATCCGTCCGCGGTTCGATTTCCAGACCGACCCCATATTCAACCTCCTTGATGGCCACTTCGCTTCCCCCGTTCGGCGCCTGCGCGACAATATGGAACGAACCGCCGGCAAAAAACTTTCCATATTCACCGTCTTCGCACACCAGGTTCTGGGTGTAAAGCACACGGGCATTCCCCTTCTGCACATGGGGAAGAAGGAATTGGAAGAGCTTGGCCGTATTGAGCGAGACGGCGGCAGTAGAGCTCTTTCGGGCAGCCGTCCAAGAACCCTGCACCCCGATCGTCTGAACCCCACCCCATTCAATGCCCAACTCCCGAAGTGCTTCCGCAGAGACTTCCAAAATACGGCATTCTATGAGGAGCAGAGGTTTTTCAAGGACCACGTCTCGCATCGCTTGGGGGCCGTTCCACGACCGAACACGCAGAAAACTCTGGACGCGGGGATAGACGGCGCGCGCCAATGCCTCCAGATAGGCTTTCTCCGACTCGTGAAAGACAAACCCCTGCAAGAACAGTTCGCGTCCCGCCAGCCCTATCTCGATGTTGCCGTTTCCCAAAGCGCGGCGGACTTCCTGAAGCAACTGTTCTCGAAACGCCGGAGCCAATTCGGTCAAGTCCAGCACCGAATCCCCGAAAGCGTTGAGCGCCTGCCCCACTCGTTCCAAAGCATGCCGGCTTTCAATCCGCCCCACGATCATTGCCTTTTCCCGCCCCTCCATCCCCGTGACCGTCAGACCCGGCAGTGGCTGTCCTTTTTCATCGGTCAGCAGGGCGCGTACCGCGGCGTCGAGCGGGGCAGTGGCGATTCCTTTGACGACAAACAGTTCAAGCCGATCGCGCTCTACCCCCGCCTCGTCAAACACAAACAAAGTCGTCCTCCCTTCCTGAAGGGGAGTCATCACGAGTTGTTCGCCCTCGATTTCAACACCCACGATCCGATCTCCGCCGGCTGTCAGTTCGGCCCGAGCGATCGAATAATCCAGTTGTTGGATCTCAGGGCGTCCGCTTCGCAGATCCATCGCAATCCGCTGCACACCGGCATGCAGTGATCCGGCGAGAGTGGCAAGCAGGAGGAATCGAACCGACCGCGCTTGAGAGACGATGAAACAGTTCATCATGGGAGGCTCCAGAAGGTTAGAATGAGGCCATCTCGGCGAGATTCATTGAATTGCCGGCCCGGATTTTCACGGGAACACGGGCGCCAAAGACTTCGTCCCCTTTGAGGGAGGGCAGACGGTCCGCTGGAGGAACGAGCGAGAGAACCCGATCGTTGGCCATATGGCGCAAAATGCACCGCAGATGGGCCATCTGGGAGGCGAGGGTCAGCCGCCAAGCATCGGAGGCGCTGACGTCCACTGTCACCAGCACCTGCCGCGATGGCGCCGAAGAACGGATCCCATCCACCCCACCCTCCAGCGTGCCAGAAATTCCCTCTGACAGGCGCTGATCCACCGCAAGAACCCGTACCGCCTGGGCAAGTATGACGGCATGGCTCCGGGTGGTTTCCGCCGAGCTGGAGGCCGACTCAAACACGCCAAGAATATCCACGCGATCCCGAGGCTGGAGAAGACCGGCAAGTGCCGACTCTATATCCAGTTTCAGGGTGATCGCCCGACGGTCGGCGTCCATCCCGACCCGCAATGAAAGCCGGCCGGACCCTTCTCGGGCCAGTTTGGTCCGCTGAATCTGTTCGCCCTTGTACATCGGCACGGCGGTCACCTGCCCCACCCCGTTCCAGTCCTCGTTCGTGATGACGCCGGGCTGGAGAAAAACCGCGGGAACCTGGGTCAGCCGCAAGTCCTTGGCATCCAATTCATGGCCGGCGAGCACATCACGCGTCACGGTCCACACAGGCGTTCCTCGCCCATATTGTTCGGTCAATTCCCTGGTCACTCGGCCCACATGCATCCGGTAGAGAAGCCAGCCGGCAAGCGCCAGCGCAGCGGAGATCCAGAGGGGAGTCTGTCGGGTCATGGAATCACTCCTTGTCGTTCAGTCGAACCAATCGCCAAAGCCGGTTCCCGTGGCGATGACGTAGCGTCGTTTAAAAATATGGTGCCGAAAGGAAGGAAATCGGGAATAAAAGGGCGCGTCGCCTTCGGCGGTCACCAGGCGACGATTCGATTCCCGCATTTCGGCCGACGCTCTCGCAATACACTTCGCCTGAAGCGAAAATTGGAGCGCCCGGGCCGTGTGGTCGAACCGAGCCAATTCGGCAAGCACCATCAGCAATGGAAGGCCGATCACGCCGAAGAGCGCCACCATCTCGACCGTCACCCATCCCCTCTTGTTCTTCCATTTCAAAACATGCTGTTTCACCACTCATACCCCCAAGCATCAGGAAGCGCAGGCCGTGGATTCATGTCGCCCGTCCGCACAAGCTTGACCACGTACAGCGGTTTCCCTTTTCCGTTGTCCCAAAGAGCGCCGCCGTGAGGCATGGCCGTCGCATAGGTTCGCAGCCGGGAAACGGACCGACGGCCCCACATGTTCCAAGAAAAGGCCCACGTATGCCGCGGCTGCAAAATTCCGTTGGTAAAGAAGATCAGGGAAGCGGGATTTTTCTTCATCGTCACCCGGACGGAAACCGCAGGGCCGGGATCGGGAAGAATCAAAGGACCCACAGGCGTCTCTACCACGTAAAGAAATGGGAATCGGGAAGCCATCCCCACCCGATCGCCCAGCGAACCCAAGGTGGAACTTTCCGCCGGCGAATGCACCGTGAGTTGAGCCCGGGGTTCATTCTGACGGGTTACAGCGAACGCCGTTTCAACCGATCGAAGAGCGGCGTCCCTTCCCACCCATTTCTGGAGATAGATCATCACGCGGTTAATCACTTGAAAACGCCGCTTGGCGAGGTTCGCCGCCTGCAACCCAGCCTCCCGGCTTGGATATATTTTGCTGAGAACGGCGATTTGATGCGCCCGCAGGATGCCCACGATCAGGGTGTTGATTCGGGCAATTTCGTTGAGTCCACGCGCCTGTTCGACCGCCCCGGAAAATGCCGCCGCATCCGCGCAGGTCTGAAGATGGGCATGACGAACAAACAGACCGCTCAGATTCAGGCTAATCCCGATCGACAGGGCGAGCAGTATCATGAGAAACGCAAACAGAGGAATGATCCGACCGGCCTGGGGCACAGAATGCTTACGGACATTCATTGTCGCCTCCTAGAAACGGCCCGTTGCCCGCCGTGATGACGCGAGTGCGCGCCCCTTCTTTCCATCGGAGAACAAGATGTCCATCGCCCTGCGGAAGCGGGGCCCGAAAACGATCCCTGACGCCGACTCCACAGAACCATGGTTCGCCGCCCGAAAGATGAACGCTCACCGATGGATCTCCGGGCATTCCGCAGAGCCGGTACGTGCGCCGAACCCAGCCTTCCGCCCCTGAACCTCCGGCCACGACTGCTCGCCGAGACGCCGTAAAGGCGGCATGAGACTGACACACCGTGCGGTAGTGCAAATGCCCCAACAGAAGGAGCCCGGCGCTCAGCAAAACAAAAAAAGGCAGGAGAACCGCGAATTCCACCGTGGACATTCCGAAACGATCCCAGCGTGCCGTTTGATTTGGGTTGTATTGTTGGATCGGTGTCATCTCGCGTTCTCCCGCCTTTCCCCTTTTGTTTGGCGCAGACCTCCTTTCGTTTACAGGCCGAGGTTTTCCGCAATCCGGTCGAACGCACGTCCGATCAGATCGTTGAGTTTCGGGTTCAGAATGGCGGCAGCCCCCACAACCGCACCGACGACCACCACCGTCAGCGCAATGGTTTCCACCGTGCTTAATCCGCGCTTACTGCGGCGCGAACCTCCGCCATGCGCCTGCCACCAAGCCCCAAGGCGTTGCCCCACTTCCGCGATTTCCCGAACTGCTGTTTGAACCGTCATGATGCCTCCTTTGGAGTTTCGCCGGGCCTTCCGTTCCGTTCCCCTTGAACGGATATCCAGTGGCACCGGCACCCGGCAGAGATGCACGGGATGTGCCAGGCGCCTGTTTGTCAAAAAAGCCTTGTTTTTCTCACTTTCCTTGCTTGTGATAGACCAGAAATCGGACATCCCTGTCCGATATCCGGACACTCGAATCCCTTCCTAACGCCAATCGCCTTGCTGTGGGGTCGCCAATCACCTGGGGAAACTCTTCGGGTTCGTTGAACCCCCACTGTCGCGGCTTCCTCCCCCATTCCTTCATTCTTTCTCGGCCGAGCTCTTTCGTCGGGGCCGGAAACTGCGCTCGTTTTCTAATCCGCTGGGACTTGAAGCAACGGCCGCAAACGGGCTGAGCCCCTGATGAGAAAGGTTGAGACAAAAAATGGGTTTCCCTGGTCCTGTTTTTGCGTTAACTTAATGGTCAGGGAGCAGGAGGCTCGGGAGAGGTCAGGACGATCATCACACGGTTAGAAACCGGTCCTATGCGAAAGATGAACAGACGACAATTCCTGGAGATCGCGGCGGCAGGTGGGAGCCTTTTACTCCTCCGGCCGTTTCGGAGCACCGCTCGCGCTGTGGCTTCCCTCGATCACACCACTTCCGTTTGGGTAGTCCATGGCACCGACATTCCCCGAATGCTGGAGACCGGTATCGAACGCATGGGCGGTTGGTCTTCGTTCTTCACACCAGGCCAGAAGGTCACCCTCAAGCCCAATATTGCCTGGGCTTCCACTCCAGAACAGGGGGCGAACACGAACCCTACTTTGGTCGGCGCTTGCGTAGCGGCCTGTCGCGCCGCCGGATGCACGGAACCCATTGTGTGCGAAAATACCTGTTCCCCCAGCGAACAGGCCTTCCGGATGAGCGGCATTGCAGAGGCCGTAAAAAAAGCAGGCGGCCGGTTGTATGCCCTGAAAGACAAGGACTATCGAACCACGGAACTGCCCAAGGCCAAAATCCTCAAAAAAGCCGATATCGCGGCGGATGTTCTGGACTGCGCTTGTCTGATCAATATGCCCGTCGCGAAGGTTCATGGAGGAGCCGGCCTCACGATCTCCCTCAAGAACTGGATGGGCGCAGTAAAGGATCGCGGGGCGTGGCACCGAACCGGACTCCACCAGTGCATCGCCGATTTCAGCACGCGGATCAAACCGTCCCTCATCATCGTAGACGCCACTCGAATTCTGGTGACGAACGGCCCCCGAGGTCCAGGAAAACTTGAGTATCCGGACCAACTCGTGTTTGGGCGGGATCCCGTCGCCGTCGATGCCTATACAGCAACGCTTTTCAATAAGGATCCATTCGCGATTCCCTACATCAAGATCGCCCACGAAATGGGTTTGGGCTGTGGGGACCTCTCGAAGGTGAACGTCAAACATCTCCACGTGTAGAGGATGACCGCAAACCTTGAACAGGATGGGGCGAGCGATGCAGGATTCGCCCTTCGCCACGCGTTCCGGCGTCGTTGGATCCGAATCTTGGTGCGAGGATCCTCTTTCACGGTTGCCGTGGTGTTGGCTATGCAGATTCTGCCTTGGCGACAGACGGCTGCCCTTCTTCCCCGATTGAGCCCGTTTCTGGCCCTCTGTTCCGCGATTGCCGCCCGAAGCGCGTCCAGGGCGTTCGTCTTGACGGCCCTCCCCGTTTTTCTGCTCGCGTTAGCGCGAGGTCGCTGGTTTTGCGCGACCCTTTGCCCCACGTGGGTATTGGCCAACACGGCAAGCCGATTGCGGCCCGGAGCTCGTTCGCGTTTTTCCTCTTGGCCCCGTTTCGGCCAAGTCCTGGCGGTCATCGGATTGGGAGGAGCGGTTGGCGGTTATCCTCTGTTCCTTTGGCTGGATCCGCTGTCCCTTTTCAACGGTTTTTTCAGCACCCTTCCTCGGCCTGCCACGCTGGCCGCCCTTGCACCGGCTTCGGGGTTGATCCTCGTGCTCTTACTCAGCCTCTACCGTCCCCATGTCTGGTGTATGCGGTTGTGTCCGCTTGGCGCAACCCAGGACTTTCTCGGCCAGATGGGGCGTTGCGTTAAAAACCGAATGTTTCCACGCAGTGCCCGAGACCCGGCAGACCCGCCCCCACCTTGCCCCGCTCCGGTTGTTGGACGCCGCTTTTTTCTCTTGGCCATCGGCGGCTTCCTGGCGGCTTTTGCGGTTCGCCGATTCCGGTCGGTTTCGCCGTCGCCTTGTATTCGACCGCCCGGAGCGGTGAACGAAAATCTTTTCGTCGGTCTGTGCACCCGCTGTGGAAATTGTCTGCGTGCCTGCCGCTACAGGATTCTTCATTTTGACTTTGGTTCCAGCGGCCTGGCCGGCCTTGGTACACCCGCAATTCAAATTACGCCCGGCTATTGCAACGAGTGGTGCAACGACTGCACCCAAGTCTGCCCCGTCGGTGCGATCCAGCCCCTGACCCTCGAGGCAAAGCGGAATGTGGCCATCGGAACCGCCGTCGTGGAGAAGTCGCGGTGTATCGCCTGGCGCGACGGCCAATCCTGCATGGTATGCCAGGAGTTCTGCCCCTACAACGCAATCCGCGCGGTGGAAAGCGGCGGGGCAAATTGCCCGGTTGTCGACGACGAGATGTGCCGCGGTTGTGGCGCATGCGAAAGCCAATGCCCCGCCTTTCCGGACAAGGCAATCACCGTCCGGGGAATCCAGCAAAGGGCGGCCAAGCCCCTGGCCGTCTAACTCGCGATAAGGAGAACCAAAGGCATCGTATGCCCATGCAACGTTTCACCGTAAGCAGGGACGAAAAATACTACCATGCCTTTCCAGACGTCGCTCTGACAGCCTCCGAAAGGCTCGTGTGCGTGATTTCCGAATGCCTGCATCACAAGGACCGATCCTACACCCGTCTCGCACTGCGCGATTCCGGGGACGGCGGACAAACCTGGAGCGAAAAGCGCTATCTGACTCCTGCCACAAGCGGACTTCCCTACTGGAACTGCCCCCGGATCACACGATTGAGCGACGGACGGCTCGTTGTCGTGGCCGACTCCATCGGGACAAAAGAGCGTTCAAAAGAATGGGGAAAACTCCGCAACGTTCTGTGGTTCAGCTCCGATGACGGCCGAAGTTGGTCCGAGCCGTTGGAAACTCCCGCGCAAGGGATTGTTCCGACCCGGTTGCTGGAATGTTTCGACGGGTCCTGGATCCTGTCCTGTCACGTTTGTAATCCCGAAACCGGCTTTCTGTTTCAAAGAGCATGGATTTCGAAGAATCAAGGACGGGCATGGGAAGGACCGTTTGTTGTCGCACAAAAAACCGGATTGAATCTTTGTGAAGCCTCCCTTGTCGAAGTCGCCCCCGGCACGTTGGTTGCGCTCCTGAGGGAAAATTCAGGAAAAGGATGGGATGCCTACAAGACAATCTCGCACGACGGGGGGCGAACCTGGAGCGAACCGGTTGCTTTCCCCCTTCCTGGGTGCCATCGTCCCGTCGCCGGTTTTCTTCAAGACGACCGAGTTCTGATCACATTTCGCTTCATGCAGGGCGGAAAAGGGTGGCTTGGAACGTGGACCCAAAACTTCTTTGCGGCTCTCACCGACCGCCCATCCCTTCTTGCGGAACGCCGGGAAGAGGCATGGACGCGCATCATGCCACTGGACTATGACCGATCTCCTCACAGCGATCTGGGATATTCCGGCTGGGTGCAATTCTCAAATGGCGACCTCTATGTGGTAAGCTATATTGTGGATGATTGGCCCCGAGCACAAATCCGCGGATATCGTTTCAATCCGGCCATTTTTGGGCTCCCGGAAGAAAGGCGTGAGGAATCCCATCCAAGGAGCGATTTATGAACAGCCGGCTCCCCCGATGGGCTTCCAGGGGTTTCGCAGCCGTTTGGCTCGCGGTCGAGCTGTTCGCCGAAACGATCGCCTGGCCGCCGTCATGGCCTGATGGTTCACGTGGCACCGCCCAACTCGAAACCTCAGACTTTCTAGTGATCCCACCGGAAGTCCTCGAACAGTCCCCAAAAGAGGGTGCGGCACCGTTTACCGTCGCCCGCCGTCCTCCGCGCATCGAGCTCGCCTATCACGACGATCTGCCAAACCCTGCCCTCAACGGAACCGGTTGGTCCGCGTGGGGCGATATCTGCGTCGCTTCCGATGGCCGCGTATACAGCGGAATCGGCGATCACGGAAACAATCAAACGGGCGCCTTCTGTTTTATCTACCGCTGGGATCCCACCCTTTCCCGCCTCCAAAAAGTGGTTGACGTCAACGCCGTCGCTCCTCCCAAACCCGGAACCCCCTACTGGTCCAAGGTTCATGCACGGATCGTCGAAGATGCCGATGGTGGCATTCTGTTCCTCTGTACGCTCAATGACGGCGGCCGTGCATATGCCTTCGAATGGACACCGGAAAGGCCCGGCGCACCCATCTTTCGATTGGATCCCAAAACGGACGAATTAACTATCATCGGTCATCTGCCGGGGCAATGCACCGCTACCACGCTGGCCGACCCAAAACGCCGTATCCTGTATGTCATGCTGGAAGGCAAGTTCGCAGGCGCAAATGCCTTTGCCGCTTTTGACCTTGCAACGCGGCAATTCGTGTTCATCAGCCCCTACGACGCGGTCAGCCAAAATCGTAACATGGCCCTCGCCCGCGACGGCTCCGTTTTCTTCAACGGCAAAGGGCCAGCCCTCTGGAAATATGATCCAGATAAGCGCACAATCTTTCCGACTCCCATGGCATTCGCCGGCGGTGCCTTTATGCGCGCCTCGACGGAAGAAACACAGGACGGTTGGATTTATGGCGTCACGTTCGCCGGTAAGGAGGTCCGCCCCAATTTGTTCCGCTTTTCCCCGACAAACCAAATCGTTGAAATGCTAGGCCCTGATTTTCTGAGCGGTGACTACACCACCGTAGCCGCCTTATCGCCGGATGCCCGTTTTGTCTATTACCTTCCAGGCGCCCACGGCTCGGCCTGGAAAATCGGGACCCCTGTCGTTCAGTTTGATATTCAAACAAAGGTCCGAAAAGTCATCGCCTTCTTGCGGGACCCTTGCAAAAGCCACTTTGGATATGTTCCCGCCGGCACGTATGGCGTCAAATTAAGCGCCGACGGATCTACTCTTTACGTTAACTTGAACGGCCACGCAGACGATCCCTACCGACTTCCTGGAATGCATCCTACCGGTTTCGGACTCACTGCCTTCGCCGCCATTCATATTCCTCCAGAAGAACGCTAGGCGTGTCATCTTGTCTCTTTTTTATCGCCAGTTCTAGAATTATCATTGTGTCATAATTTCTCACTTCTCAATCAAGTGTTATCTGTTAATAACCAATAAAGAACGTTTCGTATGATTTCTGGCAGTTTGGCATTTTTTTTGCTTCTCCTAAAGACGGAAATTACAAAAAAGGAGGTTGCCATGAAAATCACAAGGTATCGTCAACCGCGAAATGTGTGGAACATGCTCGACGACCTGATGGATGTTCATCGGGCGTTGGACTCCATGTTCTCCACAGATCGCACTGAAGAGACGGGGCCTTATGCACCCGTGATGAATGCGTACGGGAGCACGGACGAAATCGTCATTGATTTCGAGCTTCCGGGAGTGGATCCGAAAAATGTGGAATTTTCCGTCCTGGAGGACACCCTCACCCTGAAAGCACACCGTGAACTTCCCACGCTGAAAGAAAACCAGGTTTGGCAACGTCAAGAACGGGCAGGCGGCGACTTCGAACGTACGCTTAAGCTCCCGTTCAAGGTGGATCCAAACCAAGTGAAAGCCTCCTTCAAAAACGGGGTGCTGAACGTCGTTCTTCCTCGAATCGAGGCGGAAAAACCGAAAAGAATTGAAATCCATGCGGCCTAACCGCCGCGCAAACGAAAGGAGGGATCGCTATGAACGTTCGCAATCTCATTCGACGAAAAGCAGAGGCGGCTCCCGCCGTCCGGTATCGAGACCCCTTCGAAGCGCTCGTTCAGGACTTCTTTTCCCCCTTTGGGCTCATTCCCCGTGAATTCGGCCTCTTCGGCGGCGATTTCACACCACGGGTCGATGTAACCGAAACGGAGAAAGAAGTTCGGGTGACCGCTGAGCTGCCGGGGGTGGATGAAAAAGACATCTCCCTCGAACTCGATGAGAACGCCTTGGTCCTGAGCGGCGAAAAGAAGGAGGAACACGAAGAAAAAAGCCGGACCGGCTACCGTCTGGAACGCACGTACGGCAGTTTCCACCGGGTCATTCCTCTTCCGGCAAAGGTGGATGTCGAGAAAGCACATGCTGAATTCAAACGGGGTGTGCTTTCCGTCAAGCTTCCTAAACTCGAAGAGTCAACCCGAAAACGAATCGACATCAAAACCGAATAACGTGGCTTACCAGCCACGCTGCCCTTGGGGCAACCTTGGCGCGGTCGGGTGGGGGTTACACCCGACCGCACCTTTTTTAAAACCACAATTCCAACCGCACCGCGAAACCAGGTCCCGCCATGTAGCTGCCTTCCACCACAGCGCTGAATGTAGAATGCGGGGCAACCTCCAGCCCAACCCCTACCGCCGGCCGCGTCTTATTCCACTCCCCGTCATCCCCACCATCCGGGGCATCGCCGGAAAGATGGGCGACCCCCGCCCTCAACATCGGCCTCACGCCCATGCCCAAATCGGCCCGCAAAACGACTTGCCCAAAAACGCGAATATAGGAATCGTCTCCAGTCGTCGGCCCAGTATCCCCTTTTTTCTCCCACTCCAGATTTCCCGCATAAACCGATCCATGCAAACCGATATCCAAAGGTAGAGCAAGATCCTCGGCCCGTAAGGCCCAAAAATACCCCCCCACTCCAAATAATCCCGCCCCTTCCATTTCATAATCCTTCCATTCGGCATTCGCCAACCCTAAATCCGCATAAAGCGTTAGCCAGCGAGCATCTCGCCACTGAAGCCGAACCCCGTAATAATCAAAGGTCCGTACCTTTTCACTGGCTTTGATGTCCTGACTCCGCTCATAAAACACCCCGACGGACACCCCTGGCTCATCCTGCCCTCGAGCCGGAATCCCAATCCCTCCCGCCGCCAGCATGAAACCCGTGACTGCCCATACCGTTGCAAAAAACCGCAGAGTCATGGCCGCTCGCTCCTTCCCTATTTTCAGATCCCAATCCAACGCCGTGTGGCGACTTTCCGGATTTCCTTTTCATCTGACCAAATCACAAGGCCGGTCTCCACGCTTCGTAACATCATGGTGAATTTGTAATAAACATCCCGCTTGTTCCCCAGCGATTGTTCAAATTGGGCGAGATTCGCATAGAGAATGTACTCCGCCCCGTACTGCCGCCCCCGCGCCACGGCTTTGGCCGGGTCCGTAAATCCTCCTTCGTGCTGCCGAATAATCTCCTCCAAAATCTCCGGATCCGTCGTCCGATCAATAAACCGAAACTTCCCCGATCGAATCAACTTCGCCCGAATCGAATCGGTCACTGCCTCGGTGTCAATATGCTGCATCGTTTTGTTCCGAACTTTTGTCACCAACAGTACCGGCTGACGTTCCGCCGTCATTTGCACAATCGGGGGAAAAGACAAGAGGGAGTCCACCATCGCAGCGGCAATCTGCTGAAGGTCTGACGCCCCAAAATCGGTCGTCAGCGGCTCACTGGCCAATGGATCGCCATATTCCACTCGCGGACCCCAACAACCCGTTGCCATCACGATCAATCCCAAAAAACCGATGCCCATCGTCCGCATAATCGTCTCCTTTCGACTAAAATCTCACCCTCAGCTGAAACGTCCGCACGGACGCATTGGGCGCCAAGGCCTGTACCGTCCGGCTCTCCCGACCATGGAGGACCAGAGGAGTCCAAGCGTCGCCCCCAGAATCCTCTTCCAATCCTTCCGTATTGAACCACACAAACCGATACTGGATTCTCTGCGTGGTGTCCACCTTTGAAGCCAAGGTGACACTCGCCTTCAGGAGATCCCCCGCCCATTCGTGCCGCGCATCCACCGCCGCGATTTGCCGTCCCAGCTTGGGACTCTGCACCAAAACAACCCGCGCCAATTCCTCCCTCCCATCATGGGGAGGCAAAACTGTCCCCGTCACTTCAAGTCCCGCCGTTTTTTGCACACATCCCATACCCCATACCCCCGTCAAAAACAACCCAACAAAAACGGCCGCCCAACGGAACGGTGCCTTCATACGCTTTCTTCTCCCTTTTTCGTTTTAGACGTGTGGGGAAGTTCTTCTATTCGATTGAACCTTATCTTTTCGCCATCTTCCGTCAATGCCAAAATTTGGTAGAATTGCAAATCGACTTTCCATGAAGTCTCCGGTCATCCTCTTTATCACCCCCCCCATGGTGCAGGTCAACACCCCTTATCCTGCCATGCCCTGGCTTGCCGGTTTTCTCAAAAGTCGAGGAATCCGCGTCCTGCAAGCCGATCTCTCCCTCTCCCTTTTCCATCGCCTGTTTTCCAACCAAGGATTGAGAGAACTCCACCGCCAGCTCGGACTCTCCCCGCATCGCCGTTCTTCGCCTTCCGTTCGCCACTTTCTAAACCATGCCGATCAAGCCATCGCCTGGATCGAGCCCGTCATTCGATTCCTCCAAGGAAAAGACGAATCACTCGCACGCGCGTTCGCCTCGCGCAATATTCTACCCGAAGGGCCCCGCTTCGATCTGCTCCGTAATCACCTCTTCCTTTGGGAAACATTCGGTGCGGCCTCCTTCATGGACCGCGCTCGCCATCTCGCCAGCCTTTTTATTGACGACCTTGCCGACGCTATCCGGGAGGGAACGGACCCCCGCTTCACCCTCGCCCGATGGGCGGAATCCACGGCGTGTATCGCCCCCTCCTTTGAACCCTTGCGCCAACAACTGGAAGGATCTCCCACCTGGGTGGACCGCTGTCTCGATCGTCTCACGGACCAAATTCTTCGAGCAGCTGATCGCCCTGCGCTTGTCGCCCTGACGATCCCATTCCCTGGGGCCCTTTATGGCGCGTTACGGATCGCACGCCGAATCCGCCGCCATCCTTCCCCGCCCAAAATCGCCATTGGGGGCGCATTCGTCTCAACCGAGCTCCGGTCTCTCTACGACCCTCGGATCTTCGATTATGTGGATGCGGTCGTTCTCGATGAAGGGGAATGGCCCCTTCTCCATCTTGCCCACTGGGCAACCGACGGCGATTCCGATCGCCTGATCCGAACGTTCATTCGCCGCCACGGCGAGGTCGTTTTCGTCCATCACCCCGGCCGCCATTGCCGCCCCCCTTCACTCGGCTCCTTTGCCCCGGACTATGAAAGCCTTCCCTTGGAAGATTACGTCCCGCTGGCTGAATCGGCAGCCTCTTTCCAAAATCTCTGGAGCGATGCCCGATGGTTGAAACTCCCCGTCGGTCGAGGCTGTTCCTGGCGCCGCTGCCGTTTTTGCGATCTCTCGCTCCCCGCCATCGCCCACTATGAAACAACCCCCCCCGATCGCTTGGCTGCCCTCTTGGAACGCCTTATCATCCAAACAGGGCGCCGCGGTTTCCACTTCACGGATGAAGCCCTCCCTCCCGATTATCTCCACGCCCTTTGCACCGTATTTCTACAACGGAATCTCCGGGTCGCCTGGTGGAGCAACATCCGCTTCGAAACCGGCTTCTCTGCCTCCCTCGTTCGCCTCATGGCCCGCTCCGGTTGTGTGGCCATCACGGGAGGACTCGAAACTGTGAACAACCGAACACTCCGCCTCTTGAACAAAGGCATTACGGTTCGGGAAGCTTTCCAAGCCTGCGCCCGTTTCGCCCGCGCCGGCATTCACGTCCATGCCTACCTCATGCATGAAACCCCCACGCAAACGGTGCAGGAAACCGTAGACGCCCTCGAACTAATCCGGCAGGCTTTCGCTGAAAATATTCTTCACTCCGCCTACTGGCATCGCTTCGCCCTCTCCGTCCATAGCCCCATTGCCCACCATCCGGATCGCTTCGGCCTCCGTTTGCTTCCCCTCCCGTTTGAAGGATTCGCCCGCAACACCCTCCCTTGCGAAGAACCGCACGCCGAACCTCAACGCGCGGCCCTGGGCGAAGGACTTCAAAAAGCCGTTTTCAACTATACGCACGGCGTTGGCTTCGACCGGCCTGTAACAAAGTGGTTCCCCTTCCGCATTCCTCGCCCCTCCCTTCCGCCCGACACCCTCCGGCGGTGGATCCACAAGGAATAACCTCCGTCCGCCTGAAGTCATCGCGAACCCCACCCCCCGAAATCCCAGCTCGACTTGGCCACCGCGCCGCGCTTATTCTGACACCAAGTCCAACTGTGAAAAAACCCTTCCTCTACCTCGTTCAGTCTTCCTCCAGTCGTTTGCTTCCCCTCCGCGCCCTGGCGGATCGCCCTTCGGCCCATGCCCGATTTCTTACGTGGGACAAACCCTGCGAAGGCGCCGAATTCCTCGATCATTGCACATGGGGTGAAGGCCGCAATCGCCTCGCGGAATTGGCGCGGCAATGCCCGGACTATGAATACGCCATCCTCATGGACGACGACGTGGTGTTCGGCGCGGGTTCCTTTGACCGCTTCGAGGAGATGCTTCTCCGTTATCATCCAGCGGTCGCCATGCCGGTCTTCGCTCATAAAACGGCCCACACCGTGCTGGGCATCGGCCGCGGGATTCTCTCCCCCCCTTTCCGCTGTCTGGCGGTCCAAATCGCGCGTCGAGGAGACTCCCAAATCATGGCCCTCCACCGCGACGTTCTGGAAGACGGCCTCCTTTTCCCCGTTCAAACCCAGTTCGATGCCTTTGGGTGGTGGACGACGACCAATGCGCTTTTTGTTTTCCTCCTTAACCTCTATTCCCGCCATGTCCTCCAATTCAACCCTATCGTCGTCCATAACGTGGAACACCGCCCTTTCTTCCAACGCCGTCCGCCCCCGCCGGAACAGCGGGAATGGCTCCGCCGGCAGTTCCATTCTCCCCCCGATCATCCCCAAAACTACATCGTGAATCCTTTCTCGCTCGATGGGCTGCGCCGCCTTCGCACGCTTCTACGGAGTCCTCTTCCCAGAAAACCCCGACTCTTCACCGAATGGGCGCGGGTTCTCACTTGGACACTCCTTTATCGCGCCTGTCCCTCCTACGGCTTCACACCAGACCGCCTGAGACGGTTGCTAAAACCCGACTCCCCTTTGTTTCATCAATATTTGAAATTTTCCCCGCGCGCTCAATCCTCGAACGGAGTAGCCAACTCCCGATGAAACTCCTCTCCCTTCTTCCCTCCTTTTTCCAGCCCTTCGCCCGCCGCCTTCTCCTCCGACTCCCCCTCGCTCCTCCCTGCCCTCCCCTTTTTATACTAGGTTGCGGCCGCTCGGGAACCACCCTCCTCGGTCAGTGCCTGGCCGCCCACCCTCTCGTCACTTATCTTAATGAACCGCGTCAACTGTGGTCCTCTTGTTTTCCTAAAACGGATATCTGGTCCCCCCATCCCGAATCCCGCAACGCCCGCCTGATTCTCGGCGCCGAGGACGCCGCGCCCGACCGGCAGCAAACTCTCGCCCGCTTGTTCCGTATCGAAACCCTTTTCTCGAACCGCCCGTTTCTCGTGGAAAAAACGCCCGCCAACAATTTCCGTATTCCCTTTCTCATCGCCCTCTTCCCCCACGCCTGCTTCCTCTACCTCGAACGCGAAGGTCTCGCCGTCGCACGTTCCATCGCTCGACAAAACGGCTGGTATGGCGACGGCCATGACTACAAATGGCACCAACTGGCCCGATTGGCCGATTCCCGGCCTGAAACCGTCGGCCTCGCTGCTCAATGCCGTACCCCTTACGAAAAGGGGTTGCTCGAATGGCGATTGAGCTGCCAATCGGCCCGCCAAAACCTGTTGAAAACGGCTTCAGCCCGTGTCCGTTTTCTCCATTACGAAATCCTCCTCGCCCGACCAATCCCAGTCCTTGACGCCATTTTCGAGTGGTTGAAAATCCCAAGCCATCCCAACCCGCAAAGGTTCGCCCAGCAGAAAATTCAGCGTCCCCCAACAGGGGACATCCCCGCAGGTCCTCAATCGGATTTCGAAGCGAAATTGGCCGGCCCGCTCTTGGACATTCACAAGCGGGAAGCGGATCACTGCCTGTCGAATGGGATTGCCCTGATGACGACGACTCTTCCATAATGCGCTCGACATGGCCCCGCGTAAGATCTATCTGCATATCGGGCACCCCAAAACCGGAACGACCAGCATCCAGACCTGGTTCCTCGCCAACCGTCTCGCCTTGCGTGCAGCAGGAATCCTTTATCCCGAAACCGGTTTGTTTGACTCCGCACACCGCCTGCTCTCCCCTTCGTTTTACGCACGCCGTTTCCTGCCTAACCGCGCCCCTTCTGTCATGGCCGATCTGCTCCGTGAAATCATATCGGCCTCCTGTTCGACCATCCTGATCAGTTATGAGGGATTCGGCCTCGACCATCCCCGCTGTCTTGCGCCACTCAAGGACCTGGGCGAAGTGACGGTTCTATACTACGTCCGCCGCCAGGATACGCTTGCAGAATCCATGTATGCCCAGCATGTCCGCTCGTTCCTCCATATGGAATTCCGCCCCCCCGATCTCTGGCTCGACCGGGTCTTTCACTGTGAATACCTGGAGGTGGCCGAGCGCTTCTCCGACTTTTTCGGCGTTTCCCGCTTCCGCTTGCGCCCTTTCGAAACCGCCGCGTTAAAAGGGGGCGATGTCCTGGAGGATATCTTGCACCTCATGCACCTTACCCCTCCTCCCGGTCTCACCCCCCCCACCTCGCGCAACGAAACGCTCAAGCGGCCCTATCTGGCCTTCAAACGATCCCTCAATCTGCTTCCCCTTCTCGAAAGCGAGCACCGGTCTCTCGCGCGTCAGTTGACCCATCTGTCCCAGGCAGACAACGTTCCCTTCCCTCGTCGTTTTTTTTCTCCCCTCACACGCCGCACCATCCTGGAACGCCACGCGCGCCTTAACGCAACCCTTGCAAAGGAATGGCTCGGCCGTCCCGATGGCCGCCTTTTCCTCGACGAGACCTGCGACCCTCAGGAAGCCTGGACCCCTCTTGCCCCGATCTCCGCTTCGGAACAATGGGAGATCTTCTCAAAACTTTCGCCTGAAAATCAGGCTGTCCTCTCCTCGCTATACCGTCCCGCACGCCTGGCGTCTCCGGGAGACCCTCTCCTTCCTCCGCTCCCCGATGACAAAACGACCCGATTCGATGAAATGGCGGAAGCCCGCCTGATGCTTCAACTGCAACGTCGGGTGGCGCTGTTGGAAAGCCGGTGCCCTCCTCCCATCCCCTCGGTAGAACCCTCATGAGTGCATCCCCCCGCCTCTTTCTCCACATCGGTCACCCGAAAACCGGAACGACCAGCATTCAAGTCTTCCTCTTTTCCCACCGTAACGAACTGCAACGTTACGGAATTTACGTTCCCCAAGCCGGTCTGGTCGACGGCGCCCATCATGGACTGACGGAAAACTATTTCAGCGTTCGCCGCCTGCCTTCCCAAACGTCGGACCATCTGAGCAACCTTCGGTCGGAACTATCCCGAATCCATTTTCCAACCGTCGTATTGAGCAGCGAAGCCTTTATCCAGGAAAATCCCAAACGGCTTGCTTCCCTTTTTCGCCCACGTTTTGAGGTTTTCGTGATCTACTACATCCGCCGCCAGGATTTGGCGGTCCAGTCCGTTTATGCCCAGCGCGTACGAAGCGAAATCCAGCGGGAGTGCCGATCGCTCCCCGAAATGCTTCCCAACCTGATCCCCCGTTACCGCCATCACCTCGACCGCTTTGCCGCCGTATTCGGCCCCGATCATTGTCTTTTGCGGCCGTTTGAAAAAAATGTTTTTCTCGGAGGCTCTCTGCTCGCTGACTTTTGTTCCCTTCTCGGCATGCCGCCCGAAACTTTCCCTGTGCAGGATGAACCCCGTAATCAAGCGTTCAAGCGACCCTACCTCGCCTTCAACCGACAGTCCAATCTTCTCCCTCTTCTCTCGGACGAACACCGCGCGCTGGGACGCGCCCTTGACGTCCTGTCTCAGGCCGATCCCACCTTCTATCCCCGCCATTACCTCAGCGCGGAGGATCGCATGGCGATTCTGAATCGCTGCAAAGAAGAGAACCAATACCTCGCGCGCACCTACCTCCCTTCAAATAAGGAACCGCTCTTTCGAGACCCCCCGCCTTCCCCCGAGGAACCTTGGGCGCCCCTCGGTCCTCTCGAAACGGAACTCCAACACCGCATTCTCGATGCACTCCCCTCGAAAATACGGGACCTTCTCGAACATCTCGACCGGGGCATCCGACTGCGGCAAAACGGTCAGCCCTTTCTTCCCCTATGGCCCGATGATCCAAACATCCAACACCAGATCCTCAGCCAGCGAAATCTCGCCATTCTTCAACGCCGCGTCGCTCGCCTTGAATCTTTGACCACCGTCTCCCCTTCGCCTCTGCCCCCAACCGTTCGTAAACGGAAGTTCGGAATTCGAATCATCCGAGCGATTCGTCGGCTTCTTCTCCACCGCTAAAAAGTCGCAGGCATTCCGAAGCTGGGATACGGGGCTCCGACTCCTCCCCGTAAATTCGGTCGAGACCAAAGCGTTCCAAAATCGCCATCGCCCGCTTGACTTCGTCGTGCGCAACCTGATGACGCCAACTCTCGACAGGATCTTGGTTGTGGACCACAGGACTGTCCGGTGCCGCAAGCGCAGAGGCCTGCCCAAGTTTCCGCCTCATCCGCGAGCCATACCGAACCCCGATTCGTTCGCAAAGAGACGGCAGAAGGGTTTCAGGCCGTCGGCAGAGATCCTCGTAAAATACTATTTCCATCTCCCCCGACCTCATCTGCCGAAGAGGAACATAGTTGAGACAACACCACATGACGATCCGGGTCTCGAACAACGTCGGCCGATCCCCAAAGAGATCCCGAAAGGGCCCCAAATGATCATGAAGCAAATCGGGTTGTTCCATAAACCGGTCGAACCGCTGCGGCCAGCCCTGCTTGGCCTGCGATACGGCACATGCACAGGGATGCCGTAGTAAAAAAACAATCGGCATCGTGGGATAGGCAACCCGAATCCATTTTAGAAACAGGTTGGCACGAATCTCCTTAATCAGACGCCTCCAGGCCACCCAGCGGCGATTAAACCGGTCCACCCACGGGTCCCGAATTCGGCCTTCCATCACGCAACGAATCGCCTCGACATGCCGGCCGGTCTTGACCCCTGGACGAACATACTGATGATGATTCCACCACGGGCCGAAACGGTCAACTCGGTCGGGGAAAAAGGGTTCGAACAGCAAACGAAAATCGTTGTTCGCATTCAGCACTTCAGCCAGCCAAGTCGTTCCACTTCGACCAACGCCGGCCACCAGGACTGTCCCCTTCGGATTATGAAAATCAATCCAGCAGGTCGCCATTCCTTCTCTTCCTTAACCGGTTACCGTAGTCCGCCTCTCCACGATTGACAAGCGGAAAGGCATCGCCGATTCTCTCCCTTCGGAGGAGATTCCCCCATGGATCTCAGAGATCTTGACCTGGAACAAATTGCCGAGCGGTATCGCCGGACCTTCGCACGTGAAAATCACGACCGTCCCCTGGTCTGGCTCTCGTATGCTCAGCCACAACACCCCCCCGCTCTTCCCACACCTCCCACAATCCGGGAACGGTGGTTCAATTTCGAATGGCGGCTGGAGTCTTTTGAAAACCATTTGGAAGGGACCGGCTTTCTTCTCGAAGGGTTTCCTTCCTTTCACTGTAACCTCGGCCCCGACATTCTCGCCTCTTGCATGGGCAGCGAACTGGAATTCGCGGAAACAACCAGTTGGGCAATCCCCCGCGTTAAGGATTGGCGGGAAACCCCCCCCCTGCGATTTCACCACGAAGGTTTCTACTGGCAACAAATGGCCCGTTTCTTGTCCCTCTCGGCAGAATGGGGGAAAGGAAAATGGCTCACGGCATCCGGTGACCTCCACACGAATGGCGACGGTTTGGCCGCCCTTCGGGGGCCCCAAAATCTCTTGCTCGACCTTCTGGATAACCCGGAGGAAATCCTTCGCCGTCTGGCGGAATGCCATGCCGTATATTCACAAGTCCTTCAGGCCCATTTCGACATCCTCCTTCCGGCTTCCGGCGGTTTCTCCTCCTCGTGGTGTACGGCAGCGCTCAAAGGCCGTTTTGCCACGATCCAAAACGACTTCTCATGCATGATCGGTCCCGCCCATTTCCGGGATTTCTTCCTCCCCTATGTTGAAAAAGAGTCCGCCCTCCTCGACGCGTGCGTCTACCACCTCGACGGCCCCGGTGCCCTCCCTCACTTGGCTCCAATCTGCTCCGTCCCTACCGTCCATCTCATCCAATGGGTTCCGGGAGCCGGAAATAAACCCCCAGCTCAATGGCCCGAATTGCTCCGGCAGATTCAATCCCTCGGAAAAGGACTCTGGCTCTACGGCACTCCCGAGGAACAACTGAACATGATGCGGTTCCTCAAACCCGAGGGTTGCATGTACAACGTCTGGGTCAAGGACCGACAAGAAGCGGAATCCTTCCTGCAAACAGCCCGCTCGATCTGGAATCAACGCCCCTGGGAAAACGAATCGTTTTGAGACCTCTCCGCAGGGCGCGAAGAAAGCGTTTCACGCATAATCCGCAACAGTTCCGCTACGTTCCAGGGTTTCTGCAAAAACGCGATGTTGCGCTTTGCAATGTCGGGCCAACGCGATTTTTCATCGCTGAAACCGCTGGCCAGCACCACCGCCACTCCCGGATGGATGGCGCGAAAGCGCTCCACGAGATCCACCCCGTTGCCATCGGGCAAAACGACATCGCTGAACACAAGATCCCATGAGGAGGGATCGGATTCGAATCGCCGGATCGCCTCCGCCGCAGACGCAACCGGCTGCACTTCATAGCCGTTGAGCCGTAGGACGCGATCCGTCATCTGCCGAACCAGTTCCTCGTCTTCTATCAGCAGAATCCGTTCCCCTTTCCCCCGATAGGAAGAATCGGACTTACCGTCCGCGACGCTATCGCCTTGCAGGTCGACTCGTTCAGCCGCTGGAAGATAGAGCCGAAAGGTGGCACCGTGATTCTGTTCCGAATACACATGGATGAAGCCTCCATGCTGCTTGACGATCCCATACAGGGTCGCAAGCCCCATTCCCGTTCCGCGCCCCTTCTTCGTGGTAAAAAAAGGCTCGAACAGATGGGCGGAAACCTCGGGGGAAAGTCCAATTCCAGTATCCGAAACCGACACCACCACGAAGCGTCCCGCCCGTAACTCCTCCCGGTGTTCCGCGGCGGCCCCTTCATCCCATTCCTTGTTGGCCGTCGCCAGCGTAAGCAAGCCCCCCCGCGGCATCGCATCGCGCGCATTGACGCATAAATTCAAGAGCGCCTGCTCGATTTGGGACGGATCGACCCGAACCGGCCACAACTCGGTAGTGAGCTGGGTCTCGATCCGGATGTCTTCGCCAAGAAGCCTTGTCAGCATTTTGACCATCTGCCGAATCAAATCGTTGAGATCCACAAGGCAGGTTTTCAGCATCTGTTTCCGGCTGAACGCCAGCAACTGCCGGGTCAGAGCCTGCGCGCGGGCCGCTGCTTTCTGAATCTCCAGCAGATCCTGCCGTTTCGGATCGGACTCGGGTATGTCGAGAAGAAGGATCTCGGTAAAACCGGAAATGGCTTGAAGCATGTTGTTGAAATCGTGAGCAACACCCCCCGCCAAGCGGCCCACAATCTCCATCTTCTGCGCTTCCCGCAACCGCTCCTCGATTTCCTGGCGCCGTCTCGCTTCCTCGCGGGCCGCGGTGACGTCGCGAAGCAAAACCAGCTGTCCCAAACTCCGCCCCTCTTCGGTTCGGATGGGTGAAAGACGCCCTTCAATCACGCGACCTTCCTTCGTTCGAAACTCCGTCACCGGTTCCGTCAAAAGCCGCTTCCAATTCACCCCGCCCACATCCTCCCTACCCCCCGCTCCCACGGACTGGCCAATCGCCAGGCAGTTCGCACCCCCCATCAAACGGACCGCCGCAGGGTTCAGGTCCAAAACCTGATGGCGAGAATCCACCACAATCACGCCTTCTTCCATCCGCTCGAAAACCAGCGTTCGGGCCAATGGAAACAGATCTAACGTTCCCCGCCGAAAAACTGCAAAGGCGACCAAAATGACGCTAAACGTAATGGCAATTGGCGTGACATCCATTTCGGGCCAGGGCGTCCAGCGCATCAAATAAAGAAAATTGGGAAAAACGGGAAACAGGAATGCAACTAAAAGAAGCAGGGCCTTCCCACAATAAACGGTTGAAGAATGTCGGACAGTGGCCCACACCCGTCTTCCACCGGCAAGAAAAAGTGCATACGAATAGACAGCCATCCCCCATTTGGCCGGTCCGTGGCCGAATCGGCATCGCCCTGTTTCCACGATCCACTCCACCTGCGGCCATACCCAGTTATGGATATGATTGGTCCAAACCAGAAGGATATAAAGAATCGGCCCAATCCATATCAATCCCCATTTGCGCCGCGAGACAGGTCGGTCGGGCTCGCTGTAGCGCAAGGAAAATAAAATCCAAAAAGGCCCAAGCCCAGCGATTCCAAACGCGGCCATCTTGGACCAAAAAACCGCACCTTCCCGATTTCCCGAATTCATTTCCAGCGCGGCACACAACGTCCACCAAGCCCCTGCCGCCATCACAGCCGCTAAAGCCCGCGCTCCCGCATGGGGGCGGCGAAAAAGCATAAAGGCACCCGCCGCCGCGAAAAGAGCCCCCAAAGCGGGGATCAGAACATCCAGTCCTTGTCTCATGCCACGATGAAGGAATTATGAATGAAGCGCATGCCCCTGACAAGAACGCAAACATTTCCCAAGGTACATCGACGGGCGTAAGCCGACCTTTCCGTCCCACGAAAGCCTTCCGCAGAATGGAATGAAATAACGCGATCCCGAGGCGATTGCCTCCCGCTCGTTTTGCAACCGTCACATCCCTCAAGCCGCAAACCGTTCGGCCGTTTACCGAACAATAAAGACCGTTCCGGAAGGACGAGGAAGAATGTCCGTCGGGTAGTGAAAGCCAAGATCCACCATCCCCGTGTCGGGACGGCCATCCAGCCGAGTGCTCATCCGGTGAAGCCCAAGAACTTGGGCCGATTGCCCGCCGGCGTCTACACAGGGACTCGTCTCATGAAGACGGAATCCGGCCACAAACAGGGGATTGCTTGAGAAACAACCGGGCATCCCCGTCAGATCGGCATTTTCCGAATCGCAATAGGCCAGGAAGACCGTGCCGGTGACGTCCACTCCGTTATTCCAAAGAATCGAATTCGTCACGATCACAGTTCCTCCCGCTCGAAAAATACCAATGCCATCATTATCGGCGATGGTCGAACTGCCGATTTGAACGACTCCCGCCCCAATATAAATCCCATCGACATTCCCAACTGTTGCCGCGTTGTTGCTGATCACCAGCAAGTTGAAGGCCTCAAGCGCTTCCACATTGGCTCCGACATAGAGCCCCGCCCCCTGGCCAGAGGAGGCGGTATAATTGGACGAAATAACGGACGAACGGATTTCCATAGCGCAGGCCGAAAGATACAACCCCGGCCCATGTCCGCTATAGGCAGCCGAGCCGAAGTTCCGCTCGATCCGGCATGCTTCAATGAAAGGCCGACCACCGTCCACATAAAACCCTCCCCCATTTCCACCATTTAGATAATTGTTTGAAATGACGCAATCCACCACTCGAACTGCTGTGCTTTGAAGGGCAAGTCCCGCTTTCCCGACACCGAACGGAATGTTGCCGCCAACCCCTGCGTTTCGAAACGTCAGATTGCTGACAATGCTCCCACGACCCACCCCGCGGATGGACATCAATTGCCGTCCTGCATTGCGGCCGTCAATAGCCGTCAGCTCGGCATTGGTTCCCAAAAGTTGAACGCCGTCGGTCTTAAGAACAAGCGGGAACTTTTCGCCTGCGGCGGCTGTATAGGAACCCGGGGCAATGTGAATACGGGCGTTTTCCAGCGCGATTTCCAGCGCACGGGTGACCGTTCGAAAGGGTTGTTCAAGCGTTCCGGAGTTCGCATCGTCGCCGGATGGATGCACATAGAGATGGGTCGCCAGGAACGGCCCGGCAAAGTGATAACCCAGATCAACAAGGCCGGAATCCGTTCCGTCACTCTGGGCATAGCGCCCACCAAGGCCGAGACTTGCAGCCGATACGCTTCCCGCATCAACCGCCGGACTCGGCGCCGAAAGATAATAGCCGTTTTCAAAAAGAGGATCGGCTGAGAAACATCCCGGTTCAGACCCTGTAAGACCAGTTCCCACCAGGCTATCGGCAACGGTTATCGTGCCGGAAATATCGCCGCCATAATTGTTCCATAGGATGGAATTGGTGACGATTACGGATCCCCCCGTCCTTCGGACCCCAACCCCGACGTTGTCGGCAATGGTGCAGTTTTCGATCCGGACCGTTCCCGCCGATACAAGTACGGTTCCGTTGACTGGCGAGACGTGTGTATTGTTGCGAATGAGACAATTGAAAAGTCGGGTGGTACCGGAACTGGCGTGCCGAAGAGCGCTCCCCCCCGTCGTCAACGTCTGATTCCCAGCGAATAGGCAGTCCACCACTTCGAGGTTTCCGCTCTTATTGTAAAGTCCACCGCCCCCACTTGCATGCGTGTATCCCCCCGCCGCATTGAGAAACTGGCAACGCTCAAATGCAGCGAACCCGCCGTCTAAAGCCGCTCCCCCTCCATTGCCTGCGTTCAACGTTTGATCTTCAAAAACACACTGGGAAAATACATTCGTGGTTCCTTGAAGATAGACGGCCATTCCCAATGCATTAAAGCCCGCCTTCCCGTTGCTAAAGGTTAGCCGTTCGAAACGACCCGTCACGCAACCGGAGACAGACAAAAGTCGGACTGCGTTGCCGCCGGAGATACGTGTGGCAAAGGGACTGTCCACTTGAGCGCCGGGTTCCGGGGTTTCTCCGCGAAATCCACCCAAAACAACAAGCGGTTTGTGGGTGATGTTGAGTGTGGCCCCAATATGGTAAACCCCCGTTTTCAGACAAAGGGTGTCATAAGGTTGGGCTGCATCAATGGCGGTTTGAAGATTGGTGTAGGCCGTGGCCCAGCTCAACCCGTCCGAATGATCACCCGTCAGCGCGACGTAAACGTTGGCGGCCCACGCCGCCGAACCGATCATTACTCCCACAAACCCCACAAGTTTGTGCCATCTCCGATGCATGATTGTTTCCTCCCCCATAACGTTATGATAATATTAGACAAATTCTTCAGTGATGTCAAGAGAAACAACCGTATTTTTTTGAATTCGTTCCGTCGCACCGCCCCCGCTTCATTTAAACCGGAGTCGGGCAACATACATCCCTCCTGAGGGCTGCTGGTTTCCAAAAGAAAATTAAATTGCAACCGTCCTGCGTGTTCATCACCCGTTTTTGCGCTTGCTTTTTATAACGGTCGCGATTATTCCATCCCATCATGGAGAACTTAAAGCCTCCCCCCCATCGGTGGACTTTTTTTCGTGCCGGCGGTTTGACCCAAGTCCTGATCCGCAACGGGGAGGATATTACCCATCTTTCGGAACTGGATCCAAAACTCTGGGCCATTCTAAGCGCTCCCACAAAAGGGGTCCGGTTTGATGCCCGTACGCTGGAGCTGATGGACACCGACCGCGACGGCCGGATTCGCGTTCCGGAACTTCTTGCCGCGATCCAATGGACCGTCGCGCTTCTCAAAAACCCAGATGACCTTCTCCTCGACCGCCCCGATCTCCCCCTTTCCGCCATCCGCGATGACACCCTCGAAGGCGCTCGTCTCAAAAGCGGCGCCCAGCGCATTTTGCTGAACCTCGGCAAGAACAGCGCAGATACCATCACGCTTATGGATGTCGCCGACCGCGCGGCAATCTTCGCACAAACGCGTTTCAACGGAGACGGCATCGTTCCACCGCATACGGCCGAGGATCCGGACACTCAATCGGTCATTGAAAACATCCTGGCTAGTGTGGGAGGAGAAACCGATCGAAGCGGGAAAAAAGGCGTCTCTCGAGCGCAGGTGGATGCGTTCTTCCGAGAGGCTCAGGCGTTTTCCGACTGGTGGGCACTTTCCGAACAGGACCCCGCGATTCTCCCCCTCGGCCCCGCAACTCCTGCCGCCGTGGCTGCGGTGCGCGCCGTCCGCGAAAAAGTGGAGGATTTCTTCGCCCGCTGCCGCCTGGCGGCCTTCGATCCGACTGCCCGAAAACCCCTCAACCCTTCGGAAGCCGATTTCGCGGCACTGGCCGCCGAACCGCTCTCCCTCTCCAAGGAAGCCGCCGCACGCCTTCCAATCGCCCTCATCGAACCCGATAAACCCCTCCCCCTCTCGGGAGCCGTCAACCCCTGTTGGGCGGAACCCCTCAAACGCTTACGGGACATCGCCGTCATTCCCCTCCTGGGCACCGAAGGGGAAACACTCTCGGAATCGGAGTGGCAGGAGATTAACCGTCGGCTCGCCCCCTTCGAACTGTGGCAAGCCGGGAAAAAGGGGCAGGCCGTCGAGCCCCTCGGCCTCGACCGAATTCGTTCCATTCTCTCGGGACCCACCCGCGAACGCCTCATGAAGTTGATCGAAAAGGACCTCGAACTCGCCGTCGAAAATTCCCAGATTGAATCCGTCGAAAAGCTCATCCGGTACCAGGCGAATCTCAACCGGCTCATCCATAACTTCGTCAACCTGTCCGATTTCTACAATCCCTATCGCGACGAAATATTTCGGTTGGGTCGCCTCTACATGGACGGCCGCGCCTGCGATCTCTGCCTCCCGGTGGAGGACATCACCCGCCACAGCGCCATGGCCACTTCCAGCCGAATCTTCCTGGCCTATTGCGAATTGTCCCATGCCGCAACGGGCCAGAAACGAATCATCTGCGCCGCCGTCACCGCGGGATTCGCCGAAACCCTCTGGGTTGGGCGCAACGGGATCTTCATCGACCGCGATGGACGCGACTGGGAGGCAATGATCGTCAAAGTAGTGGAAAGTCCGATCAGTCTCAAGGAAGCCTTCTGGTACCCCTGGAAGAAAATCGCGGAAATGATCGGCGACCAAATCAACCGCCTCCTCTCTCAAAAACAGGAAGCCGCCATCCGGGCAACGACCGCAACCGTGGAGCAGACCGCCCAAACCGTTGGCGCACCCCAACCCGGCGGAACAGCCGCCACACCCCCCAAGCCGACACCCCCCCGCCTCGAAGGCGTCGCCCTCGCCTCCTCCGTGGCGGCCATCGGGATCGCGGTAGGGTTGATCGGATCGGCCGTTGGCAGCCTGGTCAGCCTGATCAGCGGCCTCCCGCTCTGGAAAATTCTGCTCGGTATCGCCGGCGTGATCCTCGCCGTCTCAGGACCCTCCCTCCTTATCACCTATTTCCGACTTCGAGCCCGCGACCTTGCCCCTGTTCTCAACGCATCCGGATGGGCCGTCAACGGCCGTATCCGCATGACTATGAAACTGAGTCAGGAGTTTACCCGGGAGGCAACGCTGCCGTCCGGCTCCCGACGACGGCTAACGGATCCCTATGCCGACCGCCGACTCGGGCAAAACCTCTTCTGGATCGCTCTTGCTCTCCTCGTGGCTATTCTGATCCTGTGGCGCCGAGGATGGTACAACCCTTATCTCACCCCCGCCCTTCAAGTCCACCGACCTCCTCCCCCCGCTGCCTCCCCCTGATCGCCTCTTCTTATCGGACCCGTTTGACATCCCGCCGCTTTTTCTTCACAGTGTGACCCCATGATACAACAGGTTTTTCTCGACTGGTCGCGCCCCATCGTCGAAAGCGCGGCAGAGTGGCTCTGGCAAAAAGGAACCGAACGCCCCCGCGACTTTTCTTCTTGTTTCGTCCTCGTTCCAACTCGTCAATCAGGACGTTCCCTTCGCCAAGCGCTGGCTCGTCGCGCAGCGGCCGAGGGAACCGGTTTGATCGGTCTGCGCGTCGGCCTCCCGCGCGAACTGGTCCAACCTCGGGCCAACCGTTTGATCGCACCACCTCTACTCGAGCAAGCGCTCTGGGCCGAACTGCTTGCGCAGGCCGACAATACTTGTTTGCCCGCTTTACACCTTCCGCCAGCACCCCGCTCTTGGCTCTGGTCCCTTCAAACGGCCCAAACCATTCAAAACCTCCGGCTGGAACTAACGGAAGCCGAACGATCCGTGGCCGATGTGGTCTCCCTTACCCATGCCAAGGGGTGGGAATCCGAACGTTGGCGGGCGATCGCCGAACTCGAAAGGCAATACCTCGACCGGTTGGAAACAATCGGTTATTCCGATCGGTGCGAAGAAGAACGCCGAGCCGCACTCGATCCGGCCATCGGACAGGATATTCGCCATCTCGTGGTTGCCGGCGTTCCCGATCTGGCTCCCCTCTTTGTCCGCGCCCTCGAATCCCTTGCGGCCCGCTGCACGCTCACCATCCTCGTGCACGCACCGGCAGATCAAGCGGACGTGTTCGACCCCTGGGGACGCCCCATCCCCGACCGATGGGAGCAACTCCGCTGGTCAATCCCCAACTGGCGCGAAACGGTGATCCCCGTGGAAGAACCCGCCAAGCTGGGCACCGCCTTCCTTCACACACTTTCCGCCTGCCTCGGCCGTTTCCCCCTCGACAAAATCGCCATCGGAACTACCGATCCTCTCCTGGGCGGTTTTCTACTCGACCCTCTCGAACGCCAAGGTTTCGTTGTCTTCGACCCCGCCCGCCAGCCCCTCTCCCGTCACCCCGTCCTTCGGCTCCTCGTGGAAATCCAAAATCTCGCACGCCAGGGCGATTACCCTGCGCTTTCCCAATTCCTCCGCCATGCGGACGTCCTGCGCCACCTTTCAAAACCGCCACATTCGATCGAACCCGCCACTCTCTTGACCGAACTCGATACGTTTCAGAACCTCTACCTGCCCCACTCCATCGAGGATTTTACGTCGGAACGGCTTGAAGGCCGCACGCTCTTTAACACAGGTCAGCCCTCTCCGGTTTTTCCAGCGCTTCAAACCGCTGTCGGCTTGGCCGCTTCGGTGGCAAACCGCCTGCGAACCACGCCCCCTGCGGAGGCAATTTTCTCTGCGCTGGCTGAATTCTACGGTGATCGAACCCTTCAGGATCGAACGCCCGAAGATCGGATCTTTCGCCAGGTCATCACCCAATTGGCGGATCAACTCGCGGACTGGCAGACCGTGATGACGGTCTTCCCCCACCTTCCGCCCGACCCCTCCTTCCTTCTGCTGAAGCAGGCATTGGCGAACCAGGCATACACACCGCCCGCATCCGAAGCCGACTTCGAAATCCAAGGCTGGCTCGAACTGCACTGGAACGATGCGCCCGTTCTTGCGATTGCCGGCATGAACGAAGGCTACGTGCCCGGTGTGCGGCACGGGGATGCCTGGCTCCCCAATTCATTACGGGAAGCGTTGGGACTTCCCAGCGATCGCACGGTGGCCGCTCGCGACCACTATCTGCTCCGCGCCCTGATCGAAAGCCGGCAGAACCAAGGCCATTTCGCGCTCTATTGCCTACGAAAAGGAGCCGATGGCGAACCCCTGAAGCCGTCCCGCCTTCTCTTCCAAGGCTCCGATTCCGATCTCCTCCCGTTGGCGGAACACCTCCTCCGTCCCCAGCAAGGCAAAGGGAGCCGCCCTCTCCCCCGCAGTCGGATCCGTTTACACCCCCTGCTGGATGCCCCAGGCAGATGGCCTGTACAAAAACCTCTTCCCGTAACCGCTTTTCGGGACTACCTCGATGATCCCTTCCTCTTCTATCTCAAAAACGTCCTGAAACTGGAAGAGCGGACCGACACGAAGCTGGAGCCCGATGAAAAGGATTTTGGCGCCCTGATCCATGCCGCCGCCCATGCCATTTCCAGACTTTCTCCAGACATCGTCCCGTCGGAACAAGCCCTCCTCGATCAGCTTCAAGCCGCTGCCGACGCTTGGATGACTGCCCGGTTCGGTCCGTCGCTCGACACCGCCTGCCGTGCAATCCTGGGATCAGCCCGGAACCGTCTAGCCCCGCTCGCCCGATGGCAATGGAATGCCTGGCAGAACGGATGGCGCTTGCTCGCCTGCGAATATCCCTTGAAGGCGGAATTCGGCGGTTTGAACGTCCACGGTCGCGCCGACCACATCGCCTGGCACCCCGAATCCCGAACCTTGAGGATTCTCGACCTGAAAACCGGTTCAAGCCGGGACCGCTGTGCCCCCTCTCACCTCGGCCCCATCCGGGAGGAGACGCCCGAATATGCCACAGTTCTTGACTCCAACGGCCGACGGCGGCGATGGCAGGATCTTCAGTTGCCTCTCTACGTCCTGATGTGGCGCCACGAAAACCACCCCGCCCCCGACCGGATCGAGGCAGGCTATCTCCGGCTCCCTCCCCAGCCTCCGGAAAACCCCCTCGATCTCTGGCCCGATCTCAACGAGACCCTTCTGCAATCCGCTCGACACTGTGCGGAAAACGTGGCCGCCGCAATTCGGAATGGTTTTTTCGGAACCACCTCCGCACGCGCGCGCTTTCTCGAACCCTACCGCACCCGCTTCGGCGGTGATCTCGGTGATCTCTTCGATTTTCGCCAGTTCTCACATCCCTTCTCATGAACACGACACCCCCTCCCTTTGAAAACCTCGCCATCCTGGCCTCAGCCGGAACGGGAAAAACCTACCAACTGACCCATCGGATCATCCATCTCCTCGGCATGGGGGTCCCCCCTGATCGCATTTGCGCTATGACCTTTTCCCGCAAAGCCGCAGGAGAGATCTATTCGGAACTGATCGCCCACCTCGGCCGCGCCGCCCGGGATCCCGAGCGCGCCGAACAAACCGCCCGCGGAGCGGAATTGACCGATTTCTCTCCAACCGATGCCCTTCGTTTGCTCGGCCGGCTGCTTCGGGAACCTCAAAAAGTTCACATCGGAACCCTGGATCATTTTTTCGTTTCCGTCCTCCGGGCCTTTTCCCCCGAACTCGGCGTGCCGCCCGATTTCAAACTGGCAGAATCCGAAAGTCCTGAAATCCGACGCCAGGCCCTCCAAATTCTTTCCGATATCAACCGGGTTCATTCCGCTCCGTTAATTCAACTTTTCCGGGAGACGTCCTTCGGGCGGGACGAGGCTTCCTTCTACCGTTTTTTCGAAAGAATTCTGACCATCGGCCGGCCGTTGTTTCACCGATATCCCCACCCCGCTGCCTGGGGCAACGGGAGGAGAATTTGGCCAAATAACCCTCGCTGGCTCCGACAAGGACTTGCGGAATGGCGCGGAGAAGCGGAACGCGCACGGGGGGAGATCGCCGCCCTCCCGCTTCCGGAAAAGATTCGCGCGATACTCCGCGAGTTCGTCCACACCCTCTCGGAATTCCGCCCCTACCAATCCTTGGAAATCCGCCAGAAGTCCAAAGTGGTGGAGGCGTTGGTGTGCCACTGGGAAACCCTCCATGCCGGCCTGGAGCTTGAATATGGACGCAGTTTGGTTACCATTCCCCCCTCCTTGGGTGAGGCATTTCAACGGCTTTTAAGCCGTCCCCTCCTTTTCGAAATCTTGAGGGTTCGAAAGCAGACGCGCGGTCTGGGACGGCTGCTCGACTGGTTCGAACAGCGCTACGACGAGGCCGCCCGTCAGGGAGGCATTTTTACGTTCGATGACGTCCAACGCTTCCTCTCGCCCCGCCATGCAGCCGACGCCTCCCTCAGCCGTCAGCCAGAGGTTCCAAACCGCCTTTATCTCGACTACCGTCTGGATGCCCGCCTCGACCATTGGTTGCTCGATGAATTCCAGGACACGAGCGATCTCCAGTGGTCCGTGCTCGAAAACCTGGCGGATGAAATCATTCAAGACAACTCCGGAACTCGCTCCTTCTTCCTCGTCGGCGATGTCAAACAGGCGATCTATGGCTGGAGGCAGGGTAACGCGCGCCTGATGGGGGAAATCATCGGCCGCTACGGCTACGGCCACCCGCGTGCCTTCCGACAAAAGATCCTTTCCGAATCGTTCCGTTCCGCCCAGCCGGTACTCGATGCAGTCAACGCAATCTTTAACCACATCGCAGAGGAAACCCGTCTGCCCGAACCCGCGCGCGCTTTCTGGAAACAGTATTGGAAACCCCATCAAAGCTCCACCCCTCACCGTCCCGGCTGCGCTTGCTGGCTGGAATGGGCCGGCCCCACAACGGATTCCTCCGGCAACCCCTCCGAAGAGGATGATAACGAGGAGAAAAGGGAAGGCATCCATCGGGCAATGGCGGCGGTGATCCGAGAACTATCGCCGGCCGAACGCAACCTTTCCGTCGCGGTCCTGCTGCGGACCAACAAGGAGTGCCGGAACACAACCGATGCGCTCCGGCTTCTCTTGAACGATACAGGAATCCCCATCGCAAATGAGGGCGCCTCCGAAATCGCCGACAATCCAGCCGTGGCCCTGTTGTGCGCGGTTCTTCGATATGCGGCCCATCCGGGGGATACCCTGGCGTTGGGACATCTGCGTATGAGCCCGTTGAAATCTCATTTTGATCCCCCAAATACATCTCTCCCCGCACAACTGCTCGAAACTCTCCAAAACCGCGGGTTTTGCCGGTTCATCGCAGAATGGGAAAATCGCTTGCATACCGCCATTCCCGACGGTCTTTCGGCCTACGACGCCGAATCGCTGACCGCCTTCAAGACCCTCGCCCTCCAGGCCGACCAAACCGGAACGGATTCGGTGGACCGCTTTTTAGAAACGGTGGAGACCCGGCAGCGGCGCGATCTGGACGATCGGCCGGGCGTCGTCCGGGTCATGACGATTCACCAATCCAAGGGACTGGGGTTCGATGGGGTGCTGGCGCCTTTCCAGTCTCACCCCCTGGGACTCGCGTCCGCAGCGAGAGGCATGCCGCTCTTCCTTACACACGCCCAAGGCGAAACAGGATGGGTGTTGAAATGCCCCAGCCCCCCCTGGCGCCGGATGGACCCGATTCTCCGCGCAACTCTCGAAGAAGCGGAAAGCCGAACGGCGTTCGAAAACCTCTGCCTTCTCTATGTCGCTTTGACCCGCGCCCGAAGCGGACTTTACCTTTTTAGCGACTTCGGGGAAATAGCGCCCGACAAAAAACGGCCGGTAAAAGAGCCTGCTTTTACCGCGGTTCGGCTGGCTGCGCTTGGCCTCCTCGGCCACCCCGAACCGGGAGAGGTCGGCGGAGAAAGGATTTCCGCCGGCGGTCAGCCCCTTCGGCGCCTTTTCTTGCAGGGGGATTGGACGTGGTTTGAAAGTTTTCCCAAGAAAGCGCCCCCTGAAGAAAAGATTCCGACCCCCCTCTCCTTCATAGCAGGAGACCGTGAAGCGCAAACGCGAAAAAGAATCCGTCTGATCGAGCCTTCCGAAGAGGAAACGCGGGCGTGGGGCGTCCGCTGTCTGCTCAGCCCAGAGGCCGAAGCCATGCGGCAGTTTGGCAATGCAATCCATACGCTCCTGGCCAAGGTTTCCTGGTTGGAAGAAAGCGATCCCGCTCGGATTGCCGAAAACTGGCAGCCAGATCCCTCGTGGAGCAAGGCCATTCGCCTCGATGCAACCCGCCAGTTCCTGGCTCTTTTCGAGAAACCCGAAATCCGGTCTGCCTTTCGCCGTCCCACGGAGCCGGCTTGGCTCTGGCGGGAAAAATCGTTTGAATGGATGGAATCTCAGGAATGGATTAGCGGAATCTTCGACCGCGTCGTGGTCAAATTGGACCAGGCAGGATACCCACGCGAGGCGGAAATTCTCGACTTCAAAAGCGCCCGCATCGAAACCGAAGCAGAGGCTACCCGCGCTTCGGAATCCTATATTCCTCAGATGCGTCTTTATCGCCGCGCGCTCGCAGGGCTGCTCGGGCTTCCACAAGCCCGTATTGCCGTCCGGTTGCTATTCACCCGTCCTGCGCTTTTCGTAACGGTTTTTTGATCCCCGCGTACACGCCCCACGCTTTTCCTTTGTTCGTGCATAGCGCAAAAAGGATTCGATTGACCCCTTTCTTCCAAGGAACCAATACCGAATACTGCCCTTTGACGGCCGGATTGGTCGCCTCCGGATGGCAATCCATCTCCTGGCCATTGACCCACACTTTGACCGGCCCATCGGCCCCATAGACCAGCGCGCTGCGCCCACCGGACGAAGTCCGGTATTGAAAGGCAATATAGATGATCCCGTCCCGTCCGCCGTGCACCCCCCGAATGTCATGGAAGCCATCGGGCATGGTCGAAACACGGCCCTCGATATCCTCGCGGCAAAGGGAATCGGAGGGCAACGTCAGCGCCCGCACATCGGCGACCGGTGCTTCCAGATTGCTCACCAGAGGTTTCGCGAGGATGACATCCGCCCAGAACTCTTTGCGCGCACTGCCCTTCTCGTTTCGGATGCCCTTCCACGTGCACGTCCCCCGATAGCGGCCTCGACGGCGAGCCGCCGCCAGGCGAGCACGGGCCGCTGGAATCGCCGCTCGATACTGCGGTAGCCAGCGGGACTGCGCAACCAACATCTCGTCGGTCATCTGAGAAATCTCTTCCGTGTCGCATGCCGCCCCCACGAGCGGATCCATCATCATCGCCTGTTTGAGCAAATTCACATCACCCCGAACCCCCGCTTCAACGGCGAGCCGCTGAACGGAAATGGAAGCGGTGCACACCGCCGCGCAGCCAAGAGGAAGAGGACCAACTTTCGGAATGCTGATGCCATTCCGGTCCACATAACCGGGCACCTCAACCACAGCATCATCGGGCAAGTTGGAGATCGCCCCCTGATTCGGAACATTGAAATGCCCTCGATAGACACGGCCGGTTTCGAGTCCTTCGATGATGTAGCTTCCGTGTTCGTGGCCCCGATTCTCCGGCCGGATCGGTCGCGAGGGCAGTTTCATCCATTTCGGAAATTCCGTACGGAACCAGTACCGGCCCTCCCGGCAAACCCGCAAATAGCCGCCCGTCTCCCCATAAATCCAGGAGGAGAGCGAAATCCATCGGGCGATCTCCCCATGGCGTTTCCGATACCACGGCACGTATTCGGAAAGATGACCATTGCTTTCGGTGGAGTAGTACCCGAACCGGCGAAGAATATCGATCCGCACTTTTTCAGTCTGGGAAAAAACCGGATGGCGTTCGAATCCTTCCAAAAGGCGAGGAGTCCAGTCCTCCCCGCGGTACCATGCGCGAATGTACCACGTTTGATGGTTGATGCCCGCGCAGATAATGTCCACGTCCTTCGCCGTAACCGGCACAAACCCTCGATCCCCAGGCTTTTTCGAGCCGTTGACGAGGAGTTGGATCACTTCGGCGATTTGATGATGGCCCGCCATAACGCCATGACACAGGCCAATCGTTCGAACCCCCCCATATTGGTTGGCCGCCCAGGTGTTGATCGCGTTCGGATTAGCGTAGTTGAGGAAGAGAGCCCCGGGCTTCGCAACCTCCCGAATATCGCGGCAAAAGTCGAGGATCGCTGGAATATTGCGCTGGCCGTACATGATTCCTCCGGCACAGAGGGTATCGCCCACACACTGGTCGACCCCGTATTTGAGAGGAATTTCGATATCCGTTTCAAACGCCTCAAGTCCCCCGATTCGAGTGCAATTGATGACGTAATCCGCCCCCTCCAAGGCTTTCCGGCGGTCCGCCGTTGATTGAAGAGTGGCCGGCAGTTTGTTTTCGCGGAGGTCCTTGAGGCAGAGCTGGGTGACCATTTCAAGATTGCGGGGATTGATGTCGGTGAAGGCAAACCGCGTGTCCTGCAACTCGGGCACACAGAGAATGTCGCGGAAAAGCCCCCGGGTAAACCCAATGCTGCCCGCTCCAATGAACGCCACCTTGATGCTCATCGTCTGATCCCTTTCCTCACGATTCTTTGGATTCCGTCCATTCCAATCGCAGCGTCACAATCTGAAAGGGGCGAAGCGAAACCCTTACGCCCTCTTTCGTCACTTCCGCCCGTTTCAAAGGCCGTTCCCTTAGATCGGTAAACCAGGCGGCCCGAAGCGGACGGTCCACTTTCAGGAGACATTGGCCCGTCGCTCTCAATGGCTCGTACAGGCGAACAATCCACGCCTTCGAACCGTCCTCGGCGGGTTTGATTGTTTCCAAAACGGCCGGATGGCCGCGAATCTCAAGGCAAGACCCATCCCCCGAACGCCCTTCGCGCACCGCGAAGGGCACATTCAGATCATATCCTTCGCGAATAAGATCCGACCCGAAGAACGACCCATTCCAACAGTAAAAAGAATAGGTAAACTCGTGAAGCCCTTGATCCGCCAGCGGATCGGGGGCCAGCGGCGCACGAAGCAGTGTCAACTGGATATTGCCCCCAAGAACATTGACTCCGTACTTACAATCGTTGAGAACCGCCGCACCGCGGTCTTCCTCGCGAACGGCCGTCCATTTGTGCTGGACCACTTCGAAACGATCGGCATCGTACGGAAGAGACCGATGGGTTGGGCGCGCGAGATGGCCAAACTGAATCTCGTGAAGAGCTTCGGAAGTGCGAATATCCGTCGGAAAAGCAACTTTGAGCAGTCGATGTTTCTCACGCCAATCCACGACGGTCCGGAAATCCAGGCGGCGGGATTTCCGGCGCAGCCAGACTTCCTGCGTCAGCGCGGATCGGCCGAGGGAGCGAGTGATGCGGAGCACGGCCACCAGAGGTCCCGTGGCAACAGGTTCCAACCGGGCCTCCCCTTCGATCGCCTCCTCAAAACGCTCATAATTTGAATCAAGGTCCCAGGCATCATATGCACGAGGCACATCGCGAAAGAGGCGAAACCGGTTCATCGGTGCAGCGGCCCATTCCTGGCCCGTTGTCCGATCGAGGAGGGACACAATCTCGCCCCGGGAGTTGAACACCACTTTGAGGTATTCATTTTCAAGGGTTCTGGAACCGGCCGTTGCCCCTTTTTCCTGGGAGAGCAATCCCGTCGCAGCCTCTTTCCGAACGGTGGTCCAACCGCAAGAGGGCACGGCAAGTTCAACGTACCGAACAGTACCGACGGTCTGAACCGGGCAAGGTCCCTCCCGGTTTGAGGCCCCTTTCCATCCCCTCGGCAGCGGCACGAGCGCCGACCGAGGCCAACCCAGGGAGTTGAATACCGCACAGGCGTTCGCCTCTTTCCGAAGAAGCGCATCGCGGGCTTGGTCGGCCAGAACGGCCGTTTCACGGAGCAATTTTTCGTAAGCCGCCTCAGCCTCTTCGTACACGCGCCGAATCGAGGAACCGGGCAAAATGTCGTGAAATTGGTTCAGTAGCAGAAGTTTCCAAAGCTTTTCGATCGTTTCACGGGGATAGTTCCACCCTTCACGCCGGGCCAAGGTGCCCCAAAGCTCGAGTTCGCGGAGGGCAAATTCGCCCCTCCGGTTCCCGCGTTTGGTCCGGGCTTGCGACGTATAGGTTCCCCGATGGGCCTGATAATAGAGCTCCCCGACGAAAATTGGCAGCGGCCGGCGCCGAGCCTGTCGTTCCAATTCCCGAAAAAATTCGAGGGGAGAGGCGATTCGACACCGGGGCGCGCCTTCAAGGTCTTTTTGACGACGCAAAAACTCAAGGTGCTCGCGCGTAGGGCCGCCGCCACCGTCGCCATGGCCGAAGGGAATGAGTCGGCTGTCCATCCCTTCCTTCTGCACCCGACGTTTCCAACGGCCGATGAGCGTGGCCGGATTCGTATGCGAATTGTAATCGTGATGGAGATGGGTGAGAATACGGGATCCGTCAATTCCTTCCCACCAGAAATTCTGATAAGGAATCGCCGCCTCCCCGTTGTAATTCCAGAAAATTTTCTGCGTGGAAAAGTAGGGCAGGCCAAACCCATGGAGAATTTGGGGCAAGGCGCCGGAATAGCCGAATACGTCCGGAAGCCAGAGGAGACGGCAATCAACGCCAAATTGCTCCCGGAACCAGGCTAGCCCGTAGAGAAGCTGTCGGATCATGGCCTCCCCCCCAGTAATATTGGTGTCGCATTCGACCCACATGCCCCCTTCCGGCAGCCACTGCCCCCTTCGGGCTGCCTCCCGAATCCGCCCATAGAGTTCAGGGTAGAGACGCCGGGCCATTTCATAAAGCACGGGCTGGCTTTGGAGAAAGCGAAACTCGGGGTACTCTTCCATCAGCGCAAGTTGGGTGCCGAAGGTGCGGGCGACTTTGCGCTCCGTTTCCGCAAGAGGCCAGAGCCATGCCAAGTCAATATGGGAATGGCCGAAACAGTAGAATCGTGGAGCGGTGCTTCCATTGCGGCAGCGTAGAAGAGGCGCGAGAACTTGCCGACGCGCTTCGGCAAGGCACCCAAGACGCGACCCAACCGGCCCTTCCGGGTCGAAGGTTTCACAAAACGTTTTAAGCCCCTCGTCTATTTTCGCCACACGGAGTGAATCGGCCTCCAGGTTGTCCCGTAGTTCGAGCAAAGTTTGAAAATCAAGCCATGCCTGATAGGCGTCCTCATGCCAAAGACCCACGTGGGCAGGGGGAATGACGCGTTGGGTTTCCGGAGTTTCGGGAATGGCCGCCTCGCCGTCGAGAATCGGTCCGTTTCCGCAAGGGGCCGGCCCATGCCCCGCGTAAAGTTCAATCAGAACTTCATATTCCCGACCTGCTTCCGCACGTCGGGATAGGGTCGCGTGGGGATGATTGGGGTCGTACCCCCCGGCGTCGCGCCCGTCCACAATAAAGCGGCCTTCGCCCGCGCGATTATCGGAAAAAGCGCCCAAAGGGCCGAGCCGAAGAACAAGACGATGGCCGACGGCATTGGGCGGCGTGACGATTCGAGTTCGCAGCCAAGCATATTCCCACTTTGCGCCCCACGGCATGCCAGACGGCATGGGACTCGTCGGCTTCCGCCGTGCTTCTTCAACACTCAGTTGTTGACGCGTTCGAAATCCGACAAAAGCAACGGGAGCTACCGGCTCAAAAATCATCCGGCTGATGGCATTTCGCCACTGCTCGACCTTTTGACGCCACTCAGGACTCAAGCTCATAACAAAATCCCAATGAAATAGGGGATGTTGGCAAGGAAAACGTTGCCTTTCAACCTTTTTTTCCCTCCGGAATCACGGATACTCCGCTCAATTTGCCAGTGGGGATGATTGACGGATGCGCGCGGCCGTCAGGAAAAGGTTCCCCAACCGGATTGAGGGGAGGGGAATAGCAGCATGAACCTTTCCCCTTCTCGGACAGGCGGGATCTACTCTTTCGGCGTTGGCCCTGCCTCTCTCCGGGAGAAGCGCCGTCCCCGGCTTCCGTTCTGGGCAGGGTTCACTCTTCGGGAAAGCCTCCTTTTTATCGTTCGCTACAATCGGTTTCTCGAACAGCGTACTGGAACTACAGGTAGGGAAGCCGAATGGCTAGACGTCTAAACAGATCCTGGAACTCCTACCCGGCGCTCTTCCATTATCCCATCACGCTGCGTCTCCAATCGACAAGGGTTCTTTGCCCTCGAAGCTGATTGCATTGGGTCGGTCGCCCTGTTGCTCATCTGCACCCTGGTCGCCTTTACGCTAGAAGTGCACCGTATGACGCAACGGGCCGAGAACTCGTCCGTCAAACGCTCGGCGATTTCTCGGGCGTTTCGTTCCCTGGTTTGCCCCCATGCGTTCCCGTCTCTCATTATCACACTTCCGGAAGTGTGATACAACAGATCATGCCTGCACACCGGGCGCCGCGTCACTCTCCCAAAAAGTTGGAAGAACAGGACTGAATTCTTTTCGCCCTTCGTTTTTGTAAGACTCCACAAGGCCGGAAATAACAAAAAAGGAGATTTTCTCCTCTCCAAAAGTGCGAGAAAGATAGCGAAGCATTCTCATCCCTCTTTCCCATAGCCGGGTTCTGATCGGAATGAAAACCTCAAGCCGTTCAGAACCGTTGAAAAACCTCAGAACCCCATCGAACGGCGGGTCCCCCCCCTCATCAATACCATCGCCATCCCATAGCGCCGCGGATCCGGCATTGCGCCGGATCGTCCGAGAAGGCGGTACTCGCTCGGAAACGATCCCCGTCCAGAAGGGTGTTGTCTCCCAATTCCCGAGCCGCCCGAATCAACCCGAAATCGCCCACCAAATCTCCATGGTCCGCCGTAAACACCACCAGTGTCCGATCGGTGATTCGCTTTTGCTCCAGCCAATTCAACACGCGCCCAAACTGTTCGTCGAGCCATGTAATCAAACTGTAATAGTAGGCGCGAATGACTTGCCACGCTTGGGGACTCAGGGTGTCCGCCGCATGGGTATAACGGTTCCGAAGCAGCGCCGGGTTTCGATCGCGCCGATCGAAGACGGAACCCAACGGCGGCGATATCTCCCGCGGATCGTACAACACATCGTAAGGACGGGGCGTATCATAGGGCGAATGCGGTTTCGGCGAACTCATGAACATGAAAAAAGGCCGATGAGGTTTTTTGGTCAAATGATGCTCCAGCCTCTGAATCGTCCGGTCCGCGATCCAATGATCAACCGCCACTTCCTTCGGCAGCGGAGACGGACAAGTCCGTACGCCATTGTTTCCAACCCCATGTGCCCGACTGTAATCATGCCAGCCGATGTCCAAAAGAAAATCAAAATAATCTTCCAGCCCTCGGGTACGGCCTTCGGGATCAAATTGGGCAATGATCCGTCCGCTCTCGTGAAGGTCCACGTGCTCGAATCCATGAACCAACCGGGGCTGTCCAGGGGGCGAATAGGGAAGAAAATGGAGTTTTCTCACTGCGTACGTCCGGTATCCCGCGGATTTGAGAATCCTTGTCAGAAAGCGGTTGATCCTCGCAGATCCGCCCACCGTTGGCCTTAACCCCCGTGCATCGGATGGGGATAGTTGCCGGTCATGAGACTGGCACGAGCCGGAACACAAATGGGATCCGGAGTAAAGGCATCCCTAAAACGAATGCCCCCGGCCGCCAGAGCGTCGAGATGAGGCGTCCGAATCACGGGATTTCCGGCGCAGCCGAGACAACCCCAGCGGAATTGATCGGCCATCAGAATCAAAAGATTGGGCTTTTCGACCACGGTCTTAACTTGCCATGACAGGTGGAATAAGTCCATACTGGATCATGTTTTTTTCGCTAATTGTCTTGATTCTGGCCTCTTTTCTCCCCACTGCCGGAGGGGACGATGCTGTTCCTCCCCCCCGCTGGGCGGCCCTTCCGGAGGACCCGGCGTGGGACCCCGAACCGTGGGATGGCCCCACCCCCTCTTTCGACTTCTGGTTCCCGGTCGGCGAAGAACTGACCTACAACATCTACTGGAAGTTCCTGCATGTGGCCCAAACGCGAATCACCACGGCCTGGGTTCGATGGCCTGATGGACGCCCCGTTCTTCGTATCCGGTATCTAACCCGAAGCAACCGCGTGATCTCAACGATCTATCCCGTTGACGACCGACATGACAGCTTTATTGACCCGAAGACTTTTCTTCCCCTTCGATTCATAAAGGATCAACAAGAGGGACGTCATCGCCGGCATGACATCACCGATTTCGACCACGCGGCAGGCCGGGCCCGTTGGCGCCGACTGGTGGGAAACCAAAAGGATTATGAACTTCCAATCGAACCGACCTTGCGGGACATTCCAAGCCTGGCCTATTGGATCCGGCGCGAAGGGATTCCCCGGGGAACAAATTTGACCATGCAAGTCATGGCGGATGACAAAATCTATGACCTCGAACTGATCACAGCCTCCGAGACGATGCGTTGTGCCGCTGCCGATTTCGATGCGATTCCCTGTATCCCTATCACCCCGCGAGCTCAGTTTGAGGGATTGTTTGTCTGGAAAGGTCCTGCCACACTTTACATTAGCGAGGGAGCCCCCTGTCTTGTCATACGGCTGGAAGTTTCAATTCCGGTGGTTGGTCGTATCCGCGCCGTTCTGACAGAGATCGGAGGACCTGATCAACAATTCTGGCGGCGCCTTTGGACCCTAACGAATAAGGGACTTGCCTTTTCGTCTGTTTGTGGTATCGTATTAAAAAGAAAGTTTATTCGAGAACCGTTATGAACGAATCCTCTTCGGCTAACTCGAGCAAAAAGATGAGGGTTACGCTATCCGATGTGGCGAGGGAAGCGGATGTCAGTCCAGCCACGGCCAGTCAAGTTTTGAACAATCGGCCGAATTGCTGGGCTTCGACGGAAACGCGGCAGCGGATCATCGAAACGGCAAAGCGACTGGGCTATCGCCCGAATCTGGCTGCTCGGTCCTTACGAGCGGGTATGTCCCGTTCAATTGCCAAAATCTCGCCCGCATTCTACTTAGGAACCCATCATAACCAAGCAACGGGCGTGTTCGAAAGCGCCCGTAATGCACACTATGTGGTGCTCTTCAGCGTTCACGGGAATGTGAGCGAGCATGAGACTTCCCTGATCCAGCTCCACTGGGACCGCGGCGTGGACGGTATGATCGTGACCCCCTGCGAACAGGGAGATCACAAGGAACTCCAACGCCTGGTGAACATCGGATACCCCATTGTCACAATGGATGGTGCGGGCCGGCTTCCTTTTCCTTGCAACGACGTAAGCGCCGATTACGCAGCAGCCGGCCGCTTGCAGGCGGAACATCTTCTCACCATGGGCCGTAAGCGCATCGCGATTTGTAACTCTCTTTTCCCCCACTTTTCCCACGCATTGCGGCAAGAGGCAATCCGGCGAACGCTGGAACAGGGCGGCGCACCGCCTCCCCTTGTGCTCGATTTGAACGTCGCACCGGATTGCGAACTGCCCGACCACCAAAGCCTCGAAGCGGAACTCCGCCGAGTCCTCACCGAGCGAAAAGGACAGTTCGACGCCCTCATCGGTTGCGATTACACCTGCTCCGTGGCGATCCGGATTCTGGCCGAGCTCGGCCTCCAGGTTCCGGCGGATGTCGCCGTGGTGGGAACAGGTAATCTGCCGATTGCACTGTATGGCGTGGTGCCACTAACCAGTGTCTCCCTGGATGACGAATGGATCGGCCGCGAAGCGTTTCAAATGCTCGTGGACCGGATCGAAAAGCGGACAGAAGGACCGCCTGCTCAACGGCTGTCTGTACCCAAATTAATCCCGCGCCGTTCATCCGTTTCTGCTTGAGCCATTGGTTCGTTTCCACTCTACCGAAAAAAATAAAGGGCAATCCCCATGTCATCCACAACCAAAATTCGTCTCGGTATCGTCGGCGCCTGCGGGCGCGGCGGAAGTTTCAAATCGGCATGTGAAGCTCTCAAGCATTTCACCGTCCAGGCGGTTTGCGACATCCATGCAGATAAGCTTCCAGAAGCGGCGGCGCTCCTCGGCGCCCCCGAACAATACACCGACTACGAAACCATGCTTAAAAAATCACCGCTCGACGCGGTGATTATCGGAACCCCGATGCCCCTCCATGTCCCCCAGGCCATCTTGGCTCTGGAAAGCGGTCGCCATGTTCTATCGGAAGTGCCCGCCGGCGTCTCGGTTGAGGAGTGTCGAGACCTCGTCCGGGTCTGCCGCCAGTCCGGCGCCATCTATATGATGGCCGAAAATTACACCTACATGCAGCCGAATGTCATCGTCCGTACGCTGGTCGCTGAAGGCCTTATGGGAACCCCTTATTACGCGGAAGGGGAATACATCCATGAGCTCAAGGGGCTCAATGAAATTACCCGTTGGCGCCGGAAATGGCAGACGGGCATCAATGGAATCACTTACGGCACCCATAGCTTGGGACCCATTCTCCAGTGGATGCCGGGGGACCGGGTCGTCTCCGTCTGTTGCGCCGGCTCAGGCCGCTGGCACCGAGATCCCCGCGGCGATTTTTACGAAAACGAGGCGTCCTGCGTGATGCTTTGTAAAATGAAAAAAGGAGGGCTTGTCAAAATCCGCGTGGACATGCTCTCCGATCGTCCCCATGCGATGACCAATTACCAACTGCAGGGCACCGACGGGTGTTACGAGTCGGCGCGGGCCCCGGGCGAAAAAAACCGCATCTGGCTCCGCGCCTTCGCGAAGGACCCGAACACTTGGATGGACCTCAATGATTTGGCCGATCGTTATCTCCCCGCTTTCTGGAAAGAGAACATGAAAGCCGCACATTTCGCCGGCCACGGCGGCGGGGACTATTTCGAATTGCTCGATTTTCTTAACGCCATCACCGGACGCGCTCCCTGCCCCATCGGCATCCATGAGGCAATGGATATGACCCTCCCGGGTCTCGTCAGCCAGCAGTCCATCGCAGAAGGCGGCCGCTGGCTTCCTGTTCCCGACTCCCGGGAATGGTCCTGAGATATGAAAATACTTGCTTTTCCTGTCGGTTTTGCTACCTTTCTATTTGAGAAGCAATCAACGCGAGCGTAGCTCAGTGGTAGAGCTCCACCTTGCCAAGGTGGATGTCGAGGGTTCAAATCCCTTCGCTCGCTCCAATTTGAGGTGGAAGTGTAGCTCAGTTGGTAGAGCAGCTGACTCTTAATCAGCGGGTCGTGGGTTCGAGTCCCTCCACTTCTACCATTTTTATGAATTCCCATCAGACCCCCGAACCCGCTCGGGTAATAATACCTCCCAGCTCTCTCCAAAAGGATTTCTTCCCCGTCCGCCGGATCCTGCCGGCCCCGACTGCCCACGCCCAATAACCGGCAACCGGCTGCCGTCGAGCTCAGGATCCGAATAGCGGCCAAACCACTCCTCAAGCGCCGCTTTCATCTCGAAAACCCGACGCGCCGCTCCCTTTTCCCCTACCCGATTGTGCGCTTCGTCAGGATCTTCCCGCACGTTGTATAATTCATTCGGTCCGTATGGGTACCGATGAACATATTTCCAATCCCTCGATCGCCACATCCGAACCGGCCCATATTCAGCCGCCACAACAACAAACTCCCGCGGCTGACGCACGGAATGCCCCCTCAAAAGCGAGGCAAACGAACGGCCAGGAAGGCGGTCGGCATCCGGATTCTTGACCCCAGCCATCTCCAACAACGTCGGATAGATGTCGTACTGACTCCAAAGCCCCTTCTCAACACCCTGGGGCACCGTCCCGGGCTGAGAAACGATCATCGGAACCTTTACGGACGTGTCGTACATGTTCATGGGAAAAGTGCCGTTCCCTTTCCCTACCACGCCGTGATGGCCCATATTCATGCCGTTGTCGCTCATGAAGATCACAAGAGTTCGTTCCCGAAGTCCAAGCCGTTCCAACGTATCCAACAATCGGCCGATATTCGCATCCATGGCGGTGACGGCCGCAAAATATCCGCTGAGCGCCGCACGCCGTTTCTCTTCCGTATCCCAATGGAGCGAAGAACTCTGCCAGGGATGGACGGGATGCCTCGGAACGGAACGAAAGTCGCAACCACGGAAATAGGCGTCGTAGAGAACCGACGGATGATTCTCGCGATTCCAAGGGCTGTGCGGCGCCGTGTAGTGGACGTTGAGATGGAAGGGGCGGCTCGAAACCGCGGAACGCTCTAAAAAAGCCAACGCCTCTTCGGTAATCACATCCGTCACGTAGCGCGGCTCGCGGTAGAGGCGACCCTTGCGATACAAAGGCGCACCGTAATACGGCCCACCCCCCTGCGCATGGGTAAACCAAGTCGTGAAGCCCATCTGAGGACGAACAGCATATCCCAAATGCCACTTTCCAAACAAGGCGCACCGGTAACCGTGACGGCTCAACAGCTCGGTATACCCCCGATGGCCGGCCAGATATTCAATCGGCGAACGCCGTTCTGCCTTCAAGTGGGCATTGCCCGCGCTAATCCAATCATGGACCCCATGACAGGACGGTATCTTTCCCGTGAAAAGTGTGGCTCGGGCCGGGGAACATACGGGGGACGCGCAGAAGAAATTCTCAAACCGAAGCCCCGTGGCCGCTAGCCGATCCAAGTTCGGCGTCCGGATCTCCGAATTGCCGGAACACCCCAACGCCCAAGACCCCTGATCGTCCGAAAGAATGAATAATAAATTGGGACGTTCCTTTCCTTTTCGGTGCGCCATGGCTATCGCCAATTCTCCTTTCCGAATTTTCCAAACGTTTGGAACGTTTATTCAGAATAGATAGAAACGAAACGGAATGCAACAAATCATTCGGGCGCACGGGCAGAAGCAAACCGAGGCCGGCCGGTCCAGTCGGGCCGAATTTCGATCGCTTGGAAGCCGAGGGACGTCAGCAGCCTCCGCACCGACTCGCCTTGCCCTATGCCCATTTCCATCCAAAAGGAACCGCCGGGCTTCAAACATCGGCGCGCATCAGCGGCCAGCCTCCGAATCGCGGCCAGTCCATCTTCTCCCCCCGCCAGCGCTTCGCGAGGTTCAAAATCCCGTACTTCCCGATCCAAATTTTTCCATTCCCCATCGGCAATGTAAGGAGGGTTGGAAATCACCCCATCAAGGGAACGGTCCGCCAGGGGCTCCAACCAGTCGCCGGCCATCAACACCACGCGGTCCCTCACCCCATGAAGGCTGCAGTTTTCCGCGGCAAGGGCAAGAATCTCCGCCCTGCAGTCCAGCGCAATCACACGGCATTGGAGCCGTTCCACCGCCAACGTACACGCAATGCATCCCGTGCCGGTGCCCGCATCAGCCAGAAAAGGAAAATCCGAATGCCACAACGTTGCATCATAAAGGACTTCTTCGACCAATTGTTCCGTCTCAGGCCGGGGAATCAATGCGCGGCGGTCGCAGCGTATCTTACGCCCGTGAAAGATGGTTTCGCCCAGCACATAGGCCAGCGGTTCCCCAGCCGCCAGGCGTTCCAAGTCGTGGCGCCAGAGTGATTCGTCCAAAAAAGATGGAACTTCTTGACTCGCGATCAATCGCCAGTCCAGACGGCCGACTCCGAGACGGCACGCTACAAGCCATTCCCACTTCGCCCTCGGTTCCGAAACCCCCGCCTGCTCAAGCGTCGCGATCCCCTGTGCGATCAGATCCGCTATGGTCCTCATTCTGATTCTGCATCAATCAACGTCCCCGCGATTTTCCCGTTCCTGGCCAACGATTCGATCCGAACGCGCACATCGTGCGATGCCAGCGCGCGAAGCACCTCGTCGAGTTTCCCGTCCAAAATTTGCTCAAGACTGTGCCATGAACGGCCAATGCGATGGTCGGTGACTCGATTTTGAGGAAAATTGTACGTCCGGATTTTCTCGCTCCGATCTCCCGTCCCAATCGCAATGCGGCGCACCTGCCCTGTTCGGGCCGCCTCTTCCTGACGCTGGAGATCCAGAAGACGGGCTTTCAGCATGGCAAGCGCTCGCTCCCGATTGCGCGCCTGAGAACGTTCCGACTGACAGGCCGCCGTGAGGCCCGTCGGAAGATGAGTCAACCGAACAGCGGAATCCGTCCGATTCACATATTGACCCCCGGCGCCACTGGCCCGATAGGTGTCCATGCGGAGATCCTTGTCCGGGATCTCCATATCCTCTGTCTCAGAATCGGCTTCAGGCAACACGACCACGCTGGCAGCGGACGTGTGAATGCGGCCCTGAGCCTCGGTAGCAGGAACCCGCTGGACACGATGGACTCCCGACTCGAACTTCAAAGTTTTAAACACATTCTCCCCTTCGATGGCGAGAATGGCTTCCTTGAATCCTCCCGCTTCCGCCGCAGAAGCATCCAAAAGCGAAACCCGCCAGCCCCTTTCCTGGGCAAACCGGTTGTACATGCGAAGCAGATCGGCAGCGAACAGGGCCGCTTCTTCCCCGCCCGTCCCCGCACGGATTTCAACAATCGCATTACGCTCATCCTCCGGATTCGGGGGAAGAAAAGTTTCCAACGCCTCCTCTTCCAGCGCCGGAAGCGTGGATTCGAGCAAAGACAGTTCCTCGCGGACCAGCGTCTTCAGTTCGGGCTCTGTGGCCGGATCCTCCAGCATCGCCTGATACTCCCCCAGGCGCCGCCGGGCGGATAGATAGGCATCCGCCTTCTCCACCAGACGATTCAAGCGGCGATGTTCCTGAAGAAGCGCGCGGAAGCGCCCCGGCTGAGCGGTTGCGGACGGATCGCTCATCCGGCCTTCGATCGCCCGTAACTTTACCCGAAAGGGTTCAACCAAATCCGGCGTGATCATTGAAAAGAATTCGAGAACGAAACTTAAAAAAGAAAGACCGGACGGGGAAACCATGCCGGTCTTCTGACGAGGTCGGAACTAACGCGCGTCGCGGCGATACCGTTTGTTGAACTGATCCACACGCCCCGTAGCGTCCACAAAAGTGGATTTCCCCGTATAATAGGGATGGCAGGCGGAACACGTGTTGACGTGAATCGTCTTGACCGACGAACGCAAGGTCCGAACCGCGCCACAGGCGCAGGTCACATGGGCCTCACCGTAGGGCGGATGTCCTTCCTTTTTCATGGCTTTCTCACTCCTTGTCAGTCTAATATACTTTTTTTCCTTTTCACTGGCAAGCACGATCCGCACCAAGGAAGTTCGAAAAGGCAAGAATCTACCCCAACATCGCCGCTCATGGATTCCCCGGGACTTTTTCCACACCGGTGATTTCCCCTCCTGCTTCATCCCACTTCAGAACGGAAAGGTGAACGCGAGAGAAAACAACCATTTCTTCCGGTATGCCTCATCCGTCAAAAGATCGGAATTCCATCGCCCGATATAGGAGAGACAAGCGGAAATGAAGGAATATTCTGCCGACCCCCTGCATTCATAATGGCGGAATCCGCTTCCCCCCCCATCCGGCACATCATAGGCAACCAACGCGCCCAGGCCGAAAGATAAATCTTCTCTTATCGCCCGCTGATACTCCAGCCCTCCCTCCAGATAGAAGTCGTTCTGGATCCCCCCGTCCACGCCATAGGCGAACCGAAAAGAGGGCTGAACGGGCAAAGCATAGGAAAGAGACAGCATGATTTCACGATCCGCCGGCGTTTCGGCACCGGGATATAGGTACTCCGTATAGGATACGGCAAGATCCACCCCGTCCCACGTGACGTCGTAAGCACCCGAAATGTCCACTTCCGAAAACTGCTGTTCCGACCCTTCCTTTCGATCGAGGTCGAAGTTGCCCCAAACGCTCAAAGAAAAACCAGAAAACAGCGGCAATTGAAGGGAAGGTTGTCCAACCGGACGATCGTTCACGGTCACCCCGCGGAATACATATGCCGAAGCCAACTCCACGTTAAAAGAACCTCGAACAGACGATTCCTCCTCTCCCATGACAGCCGGCGCAACACAAATCACCCAAACAACGGATAATCCCCAATTTCTCATGATTCTCATTTAAACTCGTTTTGTTTATCCGATCGCCTCCGAACCGGTTTCCCCGGTTCGAATCCGGATGCATTCCAACAAATCCGACACAAAAATCTTCCCATCGCCAATTTTTCCGGTTCGCGCCCCACGAATGATGGCGTCAATGGTCGGGCGGACGAAGCCCTCGTTGACCGCAATGTCAATCCGGACTTTTTTGAGCAGATTAACTTCCGCAATAGTGCCCCGGTACGTTTCTTGATAGCCCATTTGTTGGCCGCAGCCGATGACGTTGCTGACCGTCATCTTGTAAACTTTTGCCTCGAAAAGCGCTGCTTTGACATCCGGCAGTTTCTCGGGCTGGATGATGGCCGTGATCAGTTTCATGGAAGGGATCCTTTCTTCTTTCGTATTTCCTTTTGGTGAAAAGATATCCGTATCGGTTACTTGGTCAGGAATCCTTGGAAGTCGGGATAAGCCTCCATGCCGTGCTCGCCGATGTCGAGCCCTGCAAGTTCCTCCTCGGGCGACACACGCAGCCCTATGAGAGCACGAACGGCACGAAAGAGAACCCACGCCGCGATAACGCACGCGAATCCGCAAGCCAGCACACCCACCAGCTGGGTCCAAAAACTCTTCCCTTCGCCCCAAATTCCCACCGCCAATGTGCCCCACACGCCGCAAACCAGATGAACCGACACCGCTCCCACAGGGTCATCCACCCGAAACCGATCCATGACCAACACAGAAATCACCACGAGAATTCCTGCGAGCAGTCCGATCACTACCGACGCCGGCACCGATACGACATCCGCCCCGGCGGTAATCCCCACCAACCCCGCGAGAATACCGTTCAATACCATCGTCAGATCCGGCTTCCTTTGCAACCACCAGGAGGTCAACATGGCACCGACGGCACCGGCGGACGCGGCAAGTGAAGTGGTCACCAACACATAGGAAACGATTCCAGGGTCTGCGGACAGCACGGACCCGCCATTAAAACCGAACCACCCCAACCACAAAAGAAACACGCCAATCACCACCATCGGAATATTATGCCCCATAATCGGTCGAACACCGCCGTTCGTATATTTTCCCAGCCGTGGACCCACCAGGATCGCCCCTACAAGCGCCGCCCAACCGCCCACCGAATGAACAAGGGTCGAACCGGCAAAATCGTGGAACCCTTTCGCATCCAACCAACCGCCCCCCCACTTCCACGAGCCGACCCACGGATAAACGATCGCAACGTATAGCGTGGAAAACACCAAAAAACTCTTCAACTTGATCCGTTCGCACACAGCGCCTGAAACAATCGTGGCTGCTGTCGCCGCAAACATCCCCTGGAAAAGAAAATCCGTCCAATAAGTGTAGCCGGGATTATAGGCAGGGGTCAGCCCGACTGCATCGGTGCGAATCCCAAAGCCGCTGAAACCTAAAATTTTTCCCAGAAGCCAATTTCCCTCTCCCGGATACATGAGATTAAATCCGACAACCGCATACGTCAGAAGTCCGATGGCCGGAATCATCGTGTTCTTAAACAAAATGTTCACCGCATTCTTTGCGCGATTGAGCCCCGACTCCACCGTCGCAAAACCCAAATGCATGATAAAAACCAGAAACGCGGCCACCATCATCCACGTATTGTGGATCGTAAACATTACGTTCGAAGGAAGTGGTGGAGAATGAGCCACGCTCATTTCCGATGCTCCCGCCGCTTCCTCCGCCCCTCGTGCAATGCTGCCAACCGCCAGGACCAGTAAGGCGGCGAATATCCCGATCCTCATACTCCATTTTTTTTCCGTCCCATTTCGACTCATTGGTTTTTTCCTTTTTCCCGAGGCATCCTTCTGTCGTTTTCTGTTGCGGTTCCTCTCGCGTTGTCCGAATGTTTATTCGAACTCTCGAGCGCCCATCCAAGCAGGCGCCGTGCCATTCGAACCATGCAAGCACGAAAAAGAAAAGCCGGTTCTAAAAATCAAAAGAATCTTCGCCAGACCGAAAGAAACAAGTGCTTGGTGATGCCATTTTTGTTTTATCGTTCAAAACGATTTTACGTTTTTGTTAGACCGGGCAGCAGATAAGGAACGGATTCCCTCGGGGTGGGCTGAAGGGAGACAAGGCCAAAACAAGGAATGTCCCCACCAGCAAAGTTCCCGACACTTGGAAAACGATGCCCGAAGGGAAAATGGTTCGCGTTCATCAGTATGCATAGGAGCCCCAACGAGGAAGATCGTCGGCGGACGCCGAAAACAATCGTCCTATACGCGAGAAGAAATGAAAAGCAGCTGACGGTTTCCCTGGCCCCGGCTTCCTAAAAAAACTCTTCCCAAAATACACAGCCGGCTTAGCTGTGGCTGACCCGGATTAGGCGAAGTCCCGCAACACCAATGGCCGCCAGCACAATAAGACCCGCATAGTACCAGACTTTTGCATCCGAAAAAGGCCCATCGCCCGTCTGAGTTTCTTGATTCGTTTCCGAAGAGCGTCCCGACCCCGCGGGAGGCGGCGGTGCAACAGGCACCTCAGGAGGAAGAAGACGAAGCGCATCCGCAAGCAGACGATCGAAAATCGCCGCCGCTGGCGCCGCATCCCAAACCTTTCCCTGCCCTTCACAGACCGTGCAATTGACCTCGATCCGGCCAGTCCCCTGACATTTGGGACATTTTCCCGTCCCATTACACACAAGACACTTTCGGTAACCGCCCGCCTCCGCCGAACCTCCCAATGTGCGCCCCGATGGAACACGGCTCTGACTGAACCCCGAAACGGGTATCCGTCCCCCCACGCAATTTTTCGCAGGACAAGTGCCCGTTCCCCCACACTCCTTGCACGGAACGCTGCTTTTCCCCGTTCCCCCACAGGCCGAACAGGGGACAACAAAAGAACGTTCAAAGGTCTCCGCATCTTCCAATTCAGGTCGGATTTGATTTCGATAGTCCGCCAGCCGATTCATTCGAATCAGGCCCGCGGCACAAACCTTCAAAATCGCCTGTCGGGCTGCGGCGTTTCCGATCATTTCCCGTGACCGAAAAAGCCGGCCGATATGATCAAGCGTCGGCCCCGCAACCTGCATCTCCCTCAAAAGCTGGGTTCGACTCGGTTCGCTCGGCTCTTCCCCCCTACAGACTTCCAACAAAAAAAAAACGTTCGCAAACAAGAGACAAAATCGGAGAGATTTTGGAACCCCAGTTGTCACATGTCCATTGTAACACGGGAATCGAGGGGGTCAATGTTTTTCCCGAAGCCCGTCACTCTATCGCCAAATGCTGGGATGAGAACCTTTTGTCACCCATTCCCGGCGGCAGGAATCCCATTCCTGCACAAAAGCAATATGGCCGCGCACGGCGGGCTGATAAAGACGTCGGCCGGGTTCAGTTTGAATCACGATTTCCCGCGTTCCGTCTTCGCAAGAAGATCGTCCCCATTCCGAATAGCCCCAACGGCGGGAAGGCGTGGAGGGAAGAACAACCGCGACCCGCTCCCGAATAATCACAGGCTCCCGCTCCACGTAAATAACCCGTTCCGACGCAGAGGGATAACAAGGAACGTAAACGGAAGGAGGAGGGGGAGGACGCACCGCGTAGGCCACCGCCCCGACCGCCGCCAGTCCTGTCAACACTTTCCCAACCCGCGCCCATTCCTTGTCGCCGGCCCGAAGGGGGGCCGGCAGTGCCATTGCGACAGAAACCGCCACTCCCAAACTCCAACTGACCGTTTTGCCGATTCTCATGACCAACTCCTTTCGCATGAATTCCTTCTGAATATAAGACGCGAAGGAGAAGGAATTTATTCGAAAAAAAATCGCAGGAGGGGGTTGACAAAACCCGCTGTTTTTTCAATAATTGGGACCGTCAATTGATTTTCTTCTGGCCGGCTATCCCTACCCCCCGCCCAAAACCCCTAGGGATGCCGGCCTCTTTTTTGCCTTTAGGCGTATAGCGGGCCGAGTGCCGCACAAGCACGGTAATCGTCCCCTCCACACCGGTCCCAGAAGGTCGGCCGGAAAATCGCCTCTTTCGGTACGTTATGCATGTCCACCGGAATGCGGAGAATCGCGTTGAAGGTGATCAAGTCGGCCCCAATTAAACCGAAGGAGTTGGCGTCGTGATTGGGACCGATCCGCGACATGTATTCAAAGGAACTCATATCCCGGGGCGCCCAGAAGGTTTCAGGCCATGTGCGGTCGGTCACGCGGCTGATGTGATCCGCCACCGGGCGCGGTAATTCAATAGTTTCCCCTTCCACCACCGAACAGGTCAGTTGATCACCGATGCAGTTGTAACGATAGGCCGTCATGGGGATGCCGCCCGGCGTGCGGTAATGGCTGGACAGGCCGTCGCCTGGGAAATATTCAAGAGAAGCGGCCATATACAAGGTACGCGAAATCGCCGCATCCATCAGTTTCTGTTGCCGTCGAGGATCGGCCCGGATGGCCGCGACCGCTTCCTGAACCGACATTTTCCGCCCGCCGGCAATTCGGAAAAGGTCCACCGCATAGTCGAGCGCACCGGCACCGGAATTTCGTTTGTCGATCAGTCCGCCAGGACAAATTTTTTCCACGTTGCGGCCGGTGGCTTTTTTTATGCTGGCCGGAGTCCAGTTCGTCCGAATATCAGCAAAAAGCTGCGGGGCTCCCGTGAGCAGCCAGGCGGCCAGCATGCCGATCGCGTTTTTGCTGTCGTTTTCCGTTGCGACGACGAACGGCGTCCGCCACCCATTCCAATCGAAGGAACTACAGAGCAGGGACTCCGTCATGTCGAAATTGGGATAAAGATCGGTCCATTGCCGCTGACCCTGCGTTCCCGCTGCGATCGCGTTGCAGCCCTGGGCGTACTCCACATCGGCTTGGAACCCTTGGGCGTGGCCCACCGCCGGATCTGCCAACCGTGGATTGCCGATCATCAGATCCCGGGTGATCAGGGTCATCTTCAGACATTCGCGCAAAAGATCGTCCGGAGGCTGCGGTCGCCGGCCTTGTCCGAAATCGAATCGAAACCGGCTCTTCATGAAGGCAAAGGCCTTGTCCAATTCCTCATGGTCGTAAAAGCCTCGCTCCATTCGACCACGGATGCCGACCATGTCAAACGACACCGTACCCATACCGAGATAGTGCAGCATCAGATTTCTGCGGACATCCGAGCCGATAATGCCCATCGAAACCGCCCCAATCGAGAGGTAGTTCTTGCCCCGCAGTTCGAGAACGGCCGCCGCCGCCCGAGCGAATCGGAGAATCCGATCTTCCACATAAGGTGCCAAAGGGCCGTTTTCATCTTCGAGATCGGGATTGTAGATGCAGAAGATCGGGCGCTTTTTCTCATCCATTGCCGCCGTAAATGCCTTCAGCCAAACCGCCCCCGGACGGTCGGTTTGGTTTAGACCATAGGCGGCTTGTGGCCATTCCGAAGACCCAATGCCCATCGCCGCCCCCATTAACTCGTCGCTGTAAGCCCAAGACCGGCTAACCCAAATGTTGGCCCCCACCCCTTCGCGGGCGTAGAACGCCTGGGCAAGAGCTGCGGTGCGGGGCCCGTATACAATCTCAGGCGCCGTAACCACACGGATGGGAGTCCCATCCGGAAGCCGAACCCGGCTTTGAATGAGATCCCTCACCTTTTGCACCATTCGCCAGGTGCCGGCCACGTTGGCTTCGTAAGCTCCCGTTCTTCCGTCCGCAACCGGCGTAATGGCAATGGTGGGAACCGCGCCGACCCACGGCCGCTCCCAAGCGGCATACCTTCGCGGCGATTCGCTTTTCTTTTGAAGGTCCTTGTCGAGATGGAGACTCATGAGTTCCTCCTCTTTGAAACGGTTCACATACTTTTCAGAAGCGCCTCTTCCGATTCCAGCAGCGCGGCAACCATTTCCCGACCGTCCGCTGCAGTTTTTAATCGTTCCAGCAGGAACGTCTTTTGGCACATCGCACACAAGCGGGCGAGGGTTCGAAGATGAAGCCGGTCTTCTTGGCAGCAAAGCAAGAAAAAAAGATAAGTCGCCGTCCCATCCGGTGCGCCGAACGGAATGCCCTGGATGGTCCGACCCACCACTAAAATGGAACTCAGAACCAGGTGGGGCGAATGATGGCGAGGGTGGAGGACGGCCAGTCCGCCAGGGAGAGCCGTCGAACAAAGCTCCTCCCGCTCTTGAATCCGTTCCAGCAGTTCCCGCGGATCGCATACCTGTTCGGTCCGTTCGGCCAATCGGACCATATCGCGAAGAACGGCTCCCGCCGTCCGAGAGGAAAGACTGGGCTCCATCCATTCCGGGCGCGTCAGACGCGCCATCAAACGGTCAGGTCCGGACTCTTCCGGAGAAACGCTTCGACTGGCCGCGCGATGGTATTCCTCAAGCCCATCACCCGTCAGACGCAAAATTCGCTGCGAGGCCCAGGCGTCCAGTTCGCCCCGCCGAAAAAGAATCCGACCTCCCATGCGGTGAAATGGAATTTCCTCTTTTTTAACCAGGCGTTCCAAGGCTTCCCGCGGCACATGCAGATAGCCGGCCGCCTCATCGAGATTCAAGGTCTGAAAAGGCACTGGTTTCTTCCCTTCCCTTGTGGTAGGCTGGCACTCACCATTCGGGCGAGTGGTGGAATCGGCAGACACGCAAGACTTAGGATCTTGTGCCGAAAGGCGTGCGGGTTCGACTCCCGCCTCGCCCATCGCCTCGAGACCCGCTTAGGTGCCGTAATAGCGATCCACCCATTCCCGAATGTTGTCCTCTTCCACCTTGACGATGTTGATTTCACGGATCGCATTTTCCGGCGAATCGGAAGCATGGGCCGCGTTTTTCATGACATCACTGCCAAATTCTCGACGGACTGAGCCCGGTTCCGCTTTGGCCGGATCCGTGGCGCCCAACAGATACCGAATCTTTTGGACGGCACTCATTCCTTTGTAGATCAGGGCCAAACAACTCTCCGAGCCGGCTTTCTGCTTTTCCGACTCGGCCAGAGCCGAGGGCTTGAACCCGGTCATGAACTCGACAATTCGCTCAAATTGCCGCCGAGCCAGAAGCGGCGCCAGTTGATGCCCGATCGCCGCTTTGAGCTCCTCCGGCAGTTCAAGATCCAAACCCTTTTCCAAAAATTCCCCCGCTTGGATGCCCGCCACCGAACGAAATCGCTCCTCAAGCGGAGCAACAACCGGTCCGTAAAATTCCTCGGCCTGAGCAACGGTCATCTGAATCCTTCGCAACCCGATAATCCGAAGCCCACTCCTCGACAAGAGGTCAATGATATGCCCAGGTCTCGCCGTCGGCATCCGAAAATTTTCCGGTTTCAGAAGAACCAGCGTCTTCTGGACTCCTTCGGTCTCCGGAACATCCACCGCCTCCTCAATAATTCCACCGTCCCGTTCGGAATATTCCGCCCAGAGACGGCAGACTGCAGCGGACCGTTCGACGGAAGGAGCCACCAAAATGGCCGGCTCAAAATACTTTACTTGGCCATTCTCGTCCGTGATCAGATCGCCATACGTGTCACGAATGGTCTCGCCCCCAAGCCAGCAGGACTTGACGTGCCCCGTTGCATCCCGAATGCGCTGAATCGCGTTCTCCCCTTCGAGCAGGAGAAAAATAACGCGCCGACGCCGTCCGGTCACGGGATCCGGCGCATAGTTGAGGCGGACGTACTGCGCCAACATGCGGCAGATTTCAGGTTCCCGGTCGTCCGCCTTCTCCAAAGAATCGGCATACCGATGAACCAGTTCTTCGCTCGGCCCGAACATTCGCGCCGCTGCAAGATTGAGCCCCGTTCGGCTCAACAACCGCCCAATCACACCCCCGGTTCGCGATTTGGCAATCGTATATGGATTAATGATGGCAAAGCCTAGTTCCCGGGGCATGCTGACTCCAACAACTCTTCTTTCAGTCTTTGAGAATAATGCGCTCGCCCTCTTCAGACAAGGCAAAAATCTATCCGAAACGCCCCGTCAGATAATCTTCGGTCTGCTTTTCCCGGGGTCTCGTAAACAGGTCGCGCGTCGGGCCGAATTCGATCAGATCCCCTTCGTACAAAAAGGCTGTATAGTCCGAAACCCGGGCGGCTTGCTGCATATTATGCGTCACGATCAGGATCGTATAGCTTCCCCGCAACTCCGCAATCAAATCTTCAATCCGGGTGGTCGCCCGAGGATCGAGTGCCGAGGTGGGTTCGTCCATCAAAAGCATCTCGGGTTCCACGGCAAGGGCGCGCGCAATGCACAACCGCTGTTGCTGCCCCCCTGAAAGACCCAACGCGTTCGTATGCAGCCGATCGCTGACCTCCTCCCAGAGAGCCGCCCGACGAAGGCTTTGCTCAACCCGCTCCGCCAATTCCTGCCGGGTCAGCCGCCCGTGTAGGCGGGGTCCATAGGCGACATTGTCGAAAATGGATTTTGGGAAAGGATTGGGCTTTTGAAAGACCATGCCGATCCGCCGGCGAAGGGCCACAACGTCAATGCCCGGAGCATAAATGTTTTCGCCGTCCAACAGCAGTTCGCCCTCCGTTCGACATCCCGGAATGAGATCATTCATCCGGTTGACCGCGCGCAGCAGGGTGCTTTTACCGCAACCGCTCGGCCCAATAATGGCCGTAACGGCCCCTCGAACAATGGAAAGCGTCACCTTCTTCACGGCAGGCCGGTCCCGGTATAAAACGGAGAATTCTCGGGCTTTAACGTGTGGATTTTCCTCGCTCATACGCTCAGACCTTCAATTGTCGCGAAACGCGGGCGCGAAGAAAAATCCCCGCCATATTCAGCAGCAAAACCAACGCCACCAGAGTCAGCGCCATGCCGAACTGAACGTGACGAATTTCGTCAACGGCCGCATGTTCCGTACACAGGTTGTAAAGATTCCATGGAAGCGCCGGAGTGGGAGCCGTCAGCAGCCGCCCCCAGCGCAGGGGTTCGCCCATGCTTACGGCCGCCGTAAAAATAATCGGAGCCGTTTCCCCAGCCGCTCGTCCTAAACTGATCACCGTTCCGGTCAGGATCCCCGGCAAGGCGGCGGGCAGCAGAATCGTGGCCACTGTGTGCCAGCGGCTTGCCCCAAGACTAAAGGCCGCTTCCCGATAGGCCTGGGGAACCGCCCGAATCGCCTCCTCGGATGCGCGAATCAGCGTCGGAAGAACGAGCAAGGCCAGGGTGAACGATCCCGCCAGCACGCTCTTCGAGGGCGTTACATTCAAGGCGTGAATGAAAAACGCCATGCCAAAAAGGCCGAACACGATGCTCGGAACCCCTGCCAACGTGTTAATGAATAGACGCAACAGATGGATCAGTTTCCCCTCGGGAGCATATTCCGATAGATAGATTGCCGACAGAACGCCAATCGGTGTCGCCACAAGCATCGCGAAAACCGTCAGACAAAGCGTCCCCAACATTTCCGCCCAAATCCCCCCAAAAAAATGGGCATCAAAGGACTCGTCGGTCAAAAACCGCCCATACCACGTCCAACGCGGCCGCAACATGGCCTCGAGATGGTTTTCCAAAAGATCAAAGGCAGGCTCGAGCGCGGTCCCCGCATAGAGCAGCCGGCGGGGTTTCCACACGCGCACTCCCATTCCCGTCCCGTCTCCATAATCCCACTCCTCGATGTGAAGAGCCTGATGCCGCTTGACCAACGCACGATCCCAGCGAGTCTGGCCATATTGTTGCCGCATGAGAAGAGGAGGCGAATCCCCGGGAATCGGTCCCAGCAGTTCCCGGATATGGGATTGGAAACGATGATAATCTTTCCCAACCCGCCGACGAAGGGCGGAATCGCTTTCCATCTCCGCCTCAAAAGCACGAAGAACCGCCCAAAAAGGTTCCCGGGCCCGCATCGCTTCGCGATGTTCGATCCCAATCTTCTTGGCGTTCCCCCGGTGAAATCGTTCCAACACAAAGAGACGAAACTCCACCGTCCCGCGAAACCAATAGGCGCCCAAACCCTTTCCGATGATCGGCCCCAGCAACGCCACCAACGCCAACGCCATGAGGGCGACCGACCCATAACCGAGTCCCGAAAAAGCACGGTCCAACACATGACGCGTACTATAATAGGCCCGCACCGCTTACTCCCCCGACATTCGCCGCCGCGAACGGCGGACCGCCCACTCGCCCGCCAAGTTGCATAGAAAAGAAAACACCAGCAGAACCAGCGCCATGGCAAAAAGAACGGCATATCGTTCCGACCCTGTCACATGGTCTGCCTCCCCCATGTCGCCCGCAATTGTCGCCGTGAGGGTCCGGACTGGCTGAAGCAGGTTGTACCAAGGTCGGGGAATCTGCGCCGCATTCCCTGAGGCCATCCAAACCACCATGGTCTCTCCGACCGCCCGCATGACACCCAAAATCACGGCCGCGGCTATCCCGCTCCCCGCGGCAGGCAGAACGACCCGCAAAAGCGTTTCGGACCGCGTCGCCCCAAGGGCATAACTCCCTTCGCGGATTTCGCGCCCGGCGGCTTGCAAGGCATCCTCCGAAACGCTCACGACCGTCGGCAAGGCCATGATGCCCAAAATGAGCGAGGCATTCAACGCATTCGTTCCACTGTCCACACGGATTCCGCCCGCCCGCGCGGCGAGGGCACGCAAAAACCACCCGATCGCCATGGCCAACAAAAACCCAATCCCCACGGACCCCCTCTTCCGCCAGGCCGGAGGCAATCGGGCCGCCATCAGACCGCTCCCCATCACCACAGCCAATGCCCCAAGTGGAATCCCGATCCCCCATACGAATCCCCGAAATAGCGCGCCCCCTCGTTCCTGAAGAAGAGGAGCCAAAACCACCAACGCAAAAAAACCATAGGCAACGGAGGGAATGGCCGCCAACAACTCAATGACGGGCTTGACCCCCTGCCGAACGGAAAAGGGCAGCAGATCACTGAGACAAATCGCAGCCGCGATTCCCAACGGAACCGCCACGGTCACGGCTCCGACCGTAACCAGAGCGCTCCCGGCCAAAATCGCCAATACGCCAAACTGGGGCGGATGTGCCGAGGGATACCAGGCCGTCGAGGTGAAGAATTCGCGAAATCCTCGGGCGAGAAAAAAAGGAATCGCTTCGCGCGCGATAAAATAAAAAATGAAAAGAACCGCGAGAACCGAAAGAGACGCGACCCCCAGAAGAAGCGTCGTGCCCATCCAGCGGGTCGCGTCCTGCCACCGCATCGCCCGCGCACTCATGCGCAAGCTGCGGTTTTTCCCGGTCTGTGTCATGAGGGTTCGGTCCGCCTACTTCTTCTCCACGGCCTTAACCTTCAGAGGCACATATCCGATGTCCTCGATAAGGCGGCAGCCGTCGTCGGTATCCTTTAAGCCGATGTACGCCGCCACATGGCCGGCCGGCTTCCCGTTCGTGTACATAAACAGCGGACGAGCCACGGGATAGCTTTTGTCATTCACGGATTCCGCGGTGGGTTCCACCCCGTTGATCCGAAGCGCCTTGACGCCTTCGAGGAATGCCAAACCGACGTAGCCGATCGCTGCCGGCGTTGTGAGGACCCGCTGCCGAATCGCACCGTTGCTTCCAACGTATTCGGTCTTCTCCCCCATCTTCTCTTTCTTCATCACCAGCTCCTCGAACGCCTCGTACGTCCCGCTGTTCGTGTCGCGGCTGATGACGACAACGGGACGATCGGGGCCGCCCAGTTCCTTCCAGTTCGTAATTTCGCCCTTGTAAAGAGCCCGAACCTGCTCGACCGTCATCTCTTTGACCGGATTCGAAGGATGAACAATCAGAGCGATCCCATCCATGCATACAATATGCGCGATTGGATCCACCCCCTTTTCCTTGGCAGCGGCCAACTCGTTCTCCTTCATAGCTCGAGACATGGTCGCAATGTGGCACGCTCCATTAATGAGGCTCTTGGCCCCATTGCCGCTTCCCGATTCGCTGACGGAAATCGCCACGCCGGGATTCCGTTGCATATAGTACTCCGCAAACGCTTTCGCCACTGGCCCTACGGTCGTGGAGCCGTCAATGACAATCTTCTCCTGAGCATGGGCGCGGCCCCCCACAAGCGCAGCGGCAAATACGGTTGCAGTCCCGATGGACTTCCAGTTCATCCTCGTTCTCCTTTTATCTTTCGTTCTTCTATTTTTCGTTTTTGTCCAACATCACAGTATTCTGACCTTTCTTTACAGAGCGGTATTCAGTCCGCTTGAGACTAACGTTAGGAAAAGGTTAGCGCCGAACGAGTCGCCTTAGCGCGGTTCGGGATGGTGACGGACAATCCGCCCTTCGACCAGATAGATCACGTCTTCGGCGATGTTTGTGGCGTGATCGGCCACCCGTTCCAATTGATGGGCCGCGTTCCATTCGGCCACAAGCGTTTCCACGCGATCGGCGCGGCCTTCCCGAACGGCTTCATGCAATCGCTCCTCTGCCCGGCGCTGAAAATCGTCAATCACGTCGTCCGCTTGCCGAACTTCGTGCGCCAGGATCGCATTGCGGTGCACCAACGCGTCCAGCGCCTTTTTCAGAAGACTTTGGACCTGTTCGGCCATGCGCGCCAGTTCCGCTGAATAGGCGCCGGAAGTCCGGTCCCATTCCAACGTCAGTTCCGCGATGTTCACGGCCAGATCCCCAATCCGTTCGAGATCGTTGTTCAGCTTCAGGATGGCAACCACGAAACGCATGTCGCCGGCAACCGGATGATAGAGGGCAAGCAGCTTCAGACACTCTTCCTCGATCTCCACTTCCCTCAAATCAAGTTCCGTGTCACCTTCTATCAAGCGGCGAGACGCGTCGGCATCCCGGTGCAGAAACGCATGGACCGCCAGTCGAAGACTTTCCTCCACGCGGCCGCCGAGCGACAAAATCTGCCGCTTAAGCGACTCCACCGCGCGTTCCCAATGCACCGGCATTTGCTTCCCTTTCGCTGCCCAAATCAAAACGACCAGGCAAGCCGACGAAACCTTTTCGCGGATTCTCCCCGATACGGTCCGACGTTCAGAACTTTCTGCTCCCATTCATAGCGGGAATCCTCCGGGCGCACAAGGCGGAAATAATCGAGATCCCGACCTTCATAATGCACCGGTCTCAGGCGGCGCACGATCCCTGCCTCAACCCACCGTTCCAGAATGCTCCGAACTTCCTCGGGATCTTCCTGCAAACGCCGGGCGATCGTTCGATCTTGCATGGCGCCTCCCTCGGCCAGGAGCCGACGGATCCGTTCCTCGAGTTCCGACCGTCTTGTTGAAACACTGATCCACCAGGTCATATTCGATTCCCCCCCGGGTGAAGGAGACGGCGGTGCCCATTTCACTCCGGCACCGCCGCCCTGGTTTTTTCCATTCGGATCAGAACTTCGCCGTGAAGTCCAGCTTCACGACATTGCGATCCACGCCATTGTCAAGCCCTTTTTCGCAAAGGGCAACGTTCAACTTCGCATCAAAGTTCTTCGCCAACACATACCGAATGAATCCGATATGCGCGCGCACATCCGTCCCGGCGCCCGTATCGGTGTTTTCTGCCAACGCAGGCAACACACAGTTTTTTTCCAGATAACGGTACTGATAGCCGACCTCCATCGTGCCGGGATCCTTGGCCTTGCCGACCAGAAATCCCCCCAAATAGCCGATGTCATCCTTGTCCGCATCCGTGTTGACCACATACTGCCCCATTACCGAAACCGGAATGGCCGTCGGAAGCCGAAGTTCCGCAAACCCTTCGACGGAGGTATATTCCTGGGCGTTTGGATTCGCAACCGTCAAACCATCCCACATGAATACAGAACCCCCGATGAGCAGTTGCGCATCCTTGCCCTCGAAAGGCTTGATTCTGAACGCGCCCTGGCCGGTGCTGAGCGTGACATCGGTATCGGTCTTGTTCTCTTCGTATATCATGTAAGACGCGTTTGCAAACAGTTCCAGATTCTCCGCCAACGCGACCTTCCATTTCGCCGCCAGACCTTCGGGCATTGCATCACTGCTCATCACAAGGTCATTCACCGCGATCCAAGGCTGGTCCATTTTTCCGCCGATCAGATCCAGTCCTTGAACCGGCGTCACCTGAATGTAGGCCCGATTAATGTTGAAGTCTTTCTTGTCAAACTTGCCCGTCAGGGTCTGATTATCCGAAATCGGGTCCCGATCCATCGCAGAGGCCAGACGAACGTTGGCCTTGACATATTCGTTGACCTGAGAGTCGAACCCAATGCGCGCCCGCACTCGAACGCGATCCCGGTCATCCTTGTCATCCTCCATGTCCCGCTGGAGGCGAATGCGCACATCGCCTCCGATTTTGATCGTGTCGGTCCACGCGGCGCGGAGTTCGGGAGCCAGCGCAAGGCCGGCCATGGCAGCTACGGTTCCGATCATTGTAACGGTTTTCATTGTGGTTCCTCTGTGTCTCCTTTTGCGCTTTTCCTCTGATGCATCCTGCACCTGCAGAGGCATCGGGAAAAACTGAACGCTCACAGCATCCGGAAAGCATGTTAGAGGATGATGAGCCAAGTATCAGAAATTGATAGGAAACAAAAGAGTGAAAACGGAGCCTTCCCCAGGGGCGCTTTCCACGGTGACGCGACCGCCGTGAACCTGGGCGACATGCTTGACAATGGAAAGACCAAGCCCCGTTCCCCCCTCCACACGACTCCGGGCTGTATCCACACGATAAAACCGCTCGAACAGCCTGGACAAATGCCGCGCTTCTATCCCACACCCCCAGTCCTGCACGCGAATGAAAACATCCTGGTCCGTTCGACCGGCCTCCACCAGAATCCGTCCGCCCTCAGGACTGTATTTGACGGCATTATCGAGCAGATTGGCCACCGCCTGTTCGACCAGGGAACCGGAAACGAAAAGCCGTAAGTCCTGGGGGCAGACTTTTTCGATCCGCTGTCGGCGTTCGTGAGCCTTCGGTTCGATCAAGGAAACCGCCGCATCCAGAAGATCGCCCACCAAAACAATCTCCCGGTCCAGTGTTCCCTTTTCCTCAAGATGCTCAAGGCGGGCCAGCAGGGTCAAGTCGGCCGCCAGGTTCTCCAGTCTCGCCGCATGGTTTCGGATAACACGGGCGAACCGGCGCACGGTTTCGGGATCGTCTGCCGCTTCCTCTTCCAGCGTTTCCGCATAACCACGAATGGCGGTAATCGGCGTCCGCAACTCGTGCGAGGCATTCGCCACGAAATCTCGGCGAGCCCGTTCATGCCGTCGCACCTCTGTCGCATCATGAAGCACGATCACCGAGCCGATCCGGCGATCGTGCTCCCCCATCAGCGGTGCAGAGCGAATCTGATAAATGCGGTCGGCAGGTCCCGGAAAGGTCAGTTCCGCCTCCACCACCCCTTCCGATCCAAGCGCATCTTCAACAAAATGTTCGAGCGCCGGAAGGCGAACACGATCGAGCAGCCGATACCCCGGAGAATCTTCCCGGGAAAGCCCAAGCATTTGGGCCGCCGCCCCGTTCAATCCGAGAACGGATCCCTCCCGGTCCAAGGCCAGCACCCCATCCTTCATGCTCGCAATAATCGCTTCGTGTTCCCGCCGCAGTCGGATTTCTCGCGTGATCCGGTCTTCAAGCTGCTCCGCCATCCGGTTCAGGGTGCGAGACAGTTCCGCGAGTTCCACCGTGTCCGGTTCCGGCACCCGGAGATGAAACTCCCCTTCTCCAAAACGGCGGGCGATCTGCCGCATCGCCTCGAGAGGATCCGAAACCAGCCGCGTGGCATAAAGACCAAACCCCGCCGCAACGCCCATCGCCGCCAACCCCAATAGCAGAATGCGGAGCAACCCACGTATGCGCAAAGGCCGCACCGCCTCATCCGGCAGCGCGGCCCGAATTACCGCCATCGGACGCCCCTCGCCGTCCACCACGGGTATCGCCACGTACCAGACCTCTCGGCCTAACGTACGACTGTACCGCCGACTTTCCCCCACCCCCCCTCGTAACGCCGCTTGGATTTCCGGACGATCGGAATGATTGGCCATCGCTTCGACGGCTTCGTGCGTCTCCGCCCAAACCGTCCCATCCGGCCCAATCACCGTCAGGCGCGTTCCGATACTGGAATCCAACCCCGAGGACAATATCGCTTGAAGGGCTTCGCGATCGCCGGACCGAATCGGCCCAGCCAGAAACGGCCGGATCAGTTCCACTCGCGCGCGCAGGTCAAGAAGGACGCGTTCGCTGAGAAATTCTTCCAACGTTCCCCACGTGGCCAACACAATCGCCACAATCGGCATCAGACTGAGCGCCAAAAACCAGGGCAAAAGCTGGGAAAGGAGGCGCCGTTTCATCCGCGCTCCCGAAACCGGTACCCGACCCCCCGGACCGTTTCAATGTAATGGGCGCGAGACCCGAGTTTCTTGCGCAACCCCACAATCTGCACATCCACCGCACGATCGGTAACCGGATAGGTTTCCCCATGAATGGCGTTGACGATCTGATCCCGTGTGAACACCCAGCCCGGCCGACTCGCCAGAAGTTGAAGAATTCGTAGTTCGGAAAAGGTCAAATCAAGCGGCTTGCCGCCCGCCAGAACTTCATGACGCCCCGGATGAATCACCAAATCCCGAATTTTGATCGGCTCGGTCCCCTGCGGCGCCTCCATCCGTTTCCGACGAAGCACGGCCCGAATTCGTGCAAGCAGAACCTTCGGACTGAACGGTTTGACCACGTAATCATCCGCGCCCAGCTCGAGCCCCGTGATGACATCACTCTCTTCCCCTTTGGCGGTCACCATGAGAATCGGAATGTGCGCCGTGCGGTCGTCCCGCCTCAACTGGCGGCAAACCTCAATCCCATCCATCCCGGGAAGCATAAGGTCCAGAACCAGCACATCCGGCGGTTCCTTCAAAGCCAACGCAAGACCTTCATCGCCGCGCAAAGCCACAAGGGCTTTGTAGCCAGCCTTTTCCAAATGATACCGAATCAAATCGGCGATGTCGGCTTCATCCTCGATGATCAGGGCGCAGGGATTTGCCATTCCCTTTCCTCCATGTGAGCGGTTCCAATTTCATCCTTCCGATGTTAGGACTTCATGAGCCAAAGACTAATTCCGAGTTTTCTCCGGATTAGCGCAGTTTGACCAGCAATACCAAAAGAAGAGGAATCAGGAGCGCCTGCAGAAGGGTAAACCGCATCAGGACCTGAGCGTTCGACCAACCCAAGTGCCGACGGCAATGGTCGTGCAGGGGTAGCCGAATGCAATGCAGAAGCCGAAGGGGCCCCCTCGCTTTCTCAACGGTCGTTTCAAAACCCAGCCGCCGGAAGAAACGCAGAAGAGCCAGTTTGACAAGTCCCGCGCCCCCATTGATGATCAGAATAGGGGCTACCACAAGAATCAAAAACGGATTTCCCGTCGCCACAACGGCCACGCCGGTCAGAAGTCCGAGCGGACGAGAGCCCGCGTCGCCCATCAAAAGCGCACTTGGCTCCGCATTGTACCAGAGATAGGCGGCAAGGGTCCCCAAAAAGGTGAAAACCAGCAAGGCCCACATCGCACCCTCGGGCTGATGGCTGAGGAGCAGATACCGCGCCACATCCCGATGGCCTACACCCACATACAAAAGCACCCCCAGATAAAGCAGCGAAAGCAGGGAAAGAGAACCGGCAAGTCCATCCACGCCGTCCGAACAGTTCGTCGCATTGATGGAAAACCAAAGAACAGCGGTGGAAACGGGAATAAAAATCCAAGGACTCCAAAAAAACTCCCCTTTCACGAGGGGCAGCCAAACCCGGACCAGTTCCCAACCGCAGAGAATCACGCTGCAAGCCAGACAAATGACCAGATCCAGCAGTCCTTTTCTCCATTCCCCCCACGGGCGGTCGGAACGGTCGTCAAGATAGCCGGTCAGTGAGGCGAGAAAAAGACAGGCGACGACTCCCCAGAGGCGGAAGGAAAACGGAAGCACCAGAAACCAGACCGGCAGCGTCACCAGGAGAAGCATCAGACCCACCCCCGTCGGCTTGCCTGCACTCAAATGCCCTCCTTGCACAAGCGCTTTGCCGCGATCCCGCGGCATCCAGGAATGCCAAAAGTCGCCCCCGAGAACGAGCCAAGTTCCCACCGCAGCCAAGAAGCCCCCTAGCCCAATTAAAACCAAATACGATCCGAACAATCGCAACGGCCCGAACCACGACGTCCCCCATTGAGCCAGCAGGCGAAGCATCTGTTTTTTCCTCCGCTTTTTCTCCCCTCTGTTTGGAACTCTACCCCGCCCCACCTATCCCGTCAACTGGAAGACCGAACCGTCCGAGACCTTTTCGCCAAACAACGCCGAGGGCTGCCGTTTTTTCGGATGTTGACAACAACCCTATGCTTGCTGATATATATTATAACGATCTGAAAAGGAGGGTTTTTTTATGATCTCTCGAACGAGGGTTTTCGGGATATTCCTTCTAGCCTCTGCTCTTTCTTCGGTTTGGGCTCAAACAACATGGTTCGTGCGGATAGACGGGGACGACGCGGCTTCCGGCCTCAATTGGGAGGAGGCCGTGGCGTCCTTGTCCAATGCGTTGGCCAGAGCAACCAATGGCGATACCATTCTGGTTTCGAACGGCCTATACGTCGTTAACGCCGAAATAGTTGTCAACAAAACGGTCTCCTTGATCGGGTTGGGCGGCGCGGAAAACACCATTCTCGCAGGAGGCTTTCCCGCTTCCACAAACCGCATCCTCAACATTTCGGCTGCTGGAGCTATTGTGGACGGGTTCACGATTTCGAACGGTTACCTCAATACGTCGGCGGCAGGAGCGGGTCTCTCAATGAGCGCCGGTCTCGTTCGAAATTGCCGTATCGTCCGAAACCGTTGCAATTATGCTTCAACCAACGTCGGACAAGGCTCAGGAGGGGGCGTCCATATGTCCGGCGGGGTAATCTCCAACTGCGTGATCGAAGGCAACGCGACGACCAACCGAGCTGGCGGAGTTTATATGACGGGGGGAACGATCGTGGAGAGTCAGATCGAAAACAACGTCGCTCTCTACACGGGTCGCGGTCAAGGGGGCGGAATTTACCTCAATGGGGCGGCCGCTCGGGTGGAACGTTGCCGCATTGGCGGCAATCAGGCCACCTTGAACGGAGGGGGCATTTATCTCGCGGCAGGGGGCGTATTCAGCTCTCTCATCGTGTCCAACACGACCGCTCACGGCGGCGGAATTTTTCAAGCAGCCGGCGTGATTGTTTCTTCCACCATTGCCGATAACGTCGCAACCAATAATGGGGGCGGTCTGGTGCTCAATGGCGGGGCCCTTACCAATGGAATCGTTTGGGGCAATACGGCGACAGGAGCTGGCGGAACAAATGACCTTGCTTTCAAAGCCGGCACCGTTGTCTATACATGTTCCGGAGACCCCGTTTCCGGAACCGGCAACATTACCAACAATCCCCAGTTCATCGGTTCAGGCAATTACCGCCTCGCCTATGGTTCGCCCTGCATCGATACCGGAACTTCGGTCCCCGTTTTACTCGACTTGGACGGCCGGCCGCGCCCATTGCCCGGCTATGCCCTCCCCCCGAGTGCCATGCACGACATGGGCGCTTACGAGGCCTATCTTATCGATGAAGGCCCTCTCCGTTTCGATTTCACCGCCGACAATGTCCGGGTCGTAGAAAATCGTCCACTCCGGTTCACCACCTTGATCGCAGGCGGAGACACCAATGACCTCTATTTCATCTGGGACTTCGAAACGACAACGGGGGAAGGGTTTAACCTGGGAGTGGTCTCCAATGCCTTCAGCCTACCGGAAGGTAGCAACCGCGTTTTCTACACTGTCAGCCTGATCGTGAGCAACGCGTCGGGGTGGGCGACCGTCACCAAGACCAATTACATCGAAGTCGGCGCCGCCGTCCACTATGTTGCCCCCGATGGTCATCATGTCTTTCCGTTCCGCTCGTGGTCCGATGCGGCCACCAACATTCAATCGGCTATCGACGCCGCGTTGGACACCCAAGACGAATGGGGACCTCTCATCCGCGTGGCCGATGGAAGTTACCCCATCCGGCGGGAACTCACTGTTGAGAAAAGCGTCCAGCTTCGAAGCGAAAACGGCGCTTCTTCCACCGTGATATACCGTCCCGCCGTTTCGACCAACCGCCTGGTCGTTCTTTCGAATCAATTCGCGGTTGTCAGCGGCTTTACACTCACAAACGGCTTCGTCTGGGCTCAAAACGCAGCGGGAGGCGGCGTCCGCCTCTACGCCGGGTCCTTGCTCCACTGTGTCGTTCAGTCAAACCGCGTCTATGCCAACGGTTCGGGACATAAAGTGTTTGGGGGCGGCGTTTATCTCTCAGGAGGGCTGATAAGTAACTGCACGATCCGTTTCAACTGGGCCGATCCTCTTCCGGCCTATGCCGGACGCCCCGACGGCGGCGGCGTTTACATGACGGGCGGCCGGATCGTCAATTCCTTCATCACCGATAATTACGCGGCAGGGGGCGTTACCCATCCGTATGGTGGGACCGGCGACGGCATCGGCGGGGGAATTGCGATGACCAGTGGCGAACTGCTCAATACGGTCGTAGCTCGAAACTGGACCCACGCAGAAGGGGGCGGTGTCCATATGACCGGTGGACGCATGATCCACTGCACGGTAGCCTTCAACCGGACACGGTTGACCAACAGTGCCGGTCTCTTTCTGGGTGGAGGCGCCGTTTCAAACTCCATCATTTACTACAACAGTCGCTATTGTGACGACGCCCATGTCAACATCCGCCAAACCGGTGGAACGATCGCCTACTCCTGCACATGGCCGCTAGCAGCCGGAACCGGAAACATTTCATCGGAACCGGATTGGACCAATCCCGACGCAAATGACTTTGCCCTTCTTCCGGGTTCGCCTTGCATCGATGCAGCCGCCTGGCTCGCCAACCTCGCCACGGATGGGGCGGAGAACCCGCGCTCCCTGGATGGCAACGGGGATTCGATCGCCCTTCCCGACATGGGCGCCTTCGAGTCCCAGCCAATGGATTCCGGCCCACTTCGCTGCAACTTCCTTACGGCAACCAACGAATCGGTGGACGCGCTTGGGGTAAATCTCATTCCGATCGTGGCAGGCGCTCAGACCAATATCACCCTGCTCCAGTGGGATTGGAACGGCGACGGCACGGTGGACAGCAATGATTTTGCGCTGAATCCCTATCCCGCTACGTATGAGGCGGGAATCTATTCCCCCGCTCTTTTCGTCAGCAATTCGGTCGGCGAGACGGTTTATCTCCAAAAGCCCAAGTACATCCGAGTTTTCCCTTCAGCGGTCTTTGTGGCGACAAATGGCGCTGCGATCTTCCCTTACAACTCATGGGCCAAAGCCACTCCGAATCTGTACAGCGCGATCGTCGCGGTAGCGGATGGTGGAACGATCACACTCCACAACGGAACGTTTGTGATTTCCAACTCGCCGCCCCTCGTTCTGGCCAAGGGAATCGAAGTCAAAAGTCTGAACGGCCCTGGGTTCACGATCCTCAGGGGGGGAAGGCGCATTGAGGTTGTGCATTCAAACGCCGCGCTCAGAGGCGTTACGGTAACCTTCAGCCGCGGCATTCAATTGTCACAGGGTGTGGTCTCCGATTGCATCATTACCAACTGCCAAAACACTCGAAATATTTCTGTTGCTCCAACCACTGGCGTCTACCCGTCACAGGGGGGAGGCGGCATCCTGATGTCGGGCGGTTTGGTCGAGCGTTGTATCGTCGCCAGCAATATCGCTTACAATACCGCCAACGGCAGCGCGGATGGAGGGGGTGTTTACATGACGGGCGGAACAATCAGCAATACACTCATTATTGGAAATATCGCCTATACCGCTGCCGGTTACGCCGGAAATAGCAAGGGCGGAGGGGTCTTTCTGGGTGGCCCAGGCCGCTTGGTCAACTGCACGGTCGTCCGAAATATGATCCAAAAGGCCAACGGTACCGCCACCTATGGCGGGGGAATCTACCGCTCCCATGCGGGGAGCACGATCGAAAACGGCATTATCCGGTATAACCTCGGAGTTTCAGACATCGAGGATATTTACTCCACAGTCCCCGAAACAGGCATTTCCTACTCCTGCTCTCCGGGTCTGGTTCACAACCCGGAAGGAACGGGCAATATAACCAACGACCCTCTTTTTGTGGTCATTGGCGAAGGCTTCGGATTGACCAACCGCTATACCGATTGCCACCTGACCCTCTCTTCCCCCTGCCGGAATTCCGGTTCTCTGGATCCGGCGCTCGTCACGACTTTCGACCTCGAGGGCCGCCCCCGGGTGCTGAGCGGCCGAGTAGATATGGGCTGCTACGAATTGCCGCCTCAAAAAGGTACCTTCATTTTGATCCGCTGATCCAAAAGGGTTATTCCGCAAGTGCGGCTTCCTCCCCGTGCCCTTCGGCTTCGCCAGCCGGAAGAGGAAGTGTTGCCTCTTGCTTTTCCGCTTTCTCCTGTTCCGGAGGGGGGGGTTTGGGTTTCACAAATTGGGCTCGGTCGGCTGAAACCGCTTCCATTTTGTAGGCCGAGACAACGTAGGTCCAACCTTCATGCCGTGCGTTGAACGCTTTAACCTCGTCCGTCCGCTTCTTCTCCTCTTTCTTCTTCTCCTCTTTCGCCTGTTCGGCCTCTTTTACCCCCTCCCCCTCTCCTTCCCCAATATCCCCCAAAGGCGAATACGAAGCGTGAACGCGAATATAACGCCCACCCCCTTTCTCTTTCTGCTCTCCCATCGTCAGAGTATAGACCACCCCGTTGGTCAAGGTCATTACCGCGACCGTGGGTCGATCAAACCCCATCGCCTCGTCCGTTACAGCCGGATCGGCGACATCCTCGAAATGAAGCCAGCTCAACGCGTTGGCCAAGCTGTTGACCTTCGAACTGTCCATCTCCTCTTCGGGGGCCAGGTCGGGAACGGACAGCGCTCCACTCGCTTCCGGACGACGAAGCAAAAGTTTCCGCCCCTCCCCATCCGCCACCTCGATCGAACGGATGTCATAGGAGGCTACATTGGCGACCTCGGTCACCAACCAGTCCCGCACGGAAACCGGCATCTCCGAAAGCGGATCCATCACCAACACCGCCCGCCCTTCGGCCCAAAGATAACGGCCTTCCGGAATTCCCCCCCATGAATCCTCACCTCCCGGACGCGGACGGTACCGCTCCTTACCCACCCGCAGGGTCGCCACTTCCTTCCCCTCCGTATTCCTCATCTCCACTTCAATGGCGCCCTTTTCTTCCCCTTCCTCCACCGCAGCCAGTCCAAACCGGGCTAGAGAAATGGGATCATCGGGCATCCGCCGGCCCATCTTGAGACGGCGCAAGGCGAGAAGAAAATTGCTGATCTTCTCGAAATCCGCGGGATATCCGTACCGATCGGCCGCTTTCCATTTCCCCTCCTCCCGCACAAAACGCCACCGTTCACCCGTCGGTTTTTTGAACAGGATTTCCGCCACACTGTTGAGTCGATCCACATCCTGCAGAGCCTTTAGGACGGGCGACCCTTCCTCGGACACCGGCGTCCGCCCCGGTGCCGGCCGATGGGATGTCCAGACCGCAACCCCAATCAATACAAGCGCAACAATTGCCAAAACGACCAGTTTTCCCGATTTCATGGCGAACTCCCCTTGTTTCTCATCCCCGCTGCAGCCGCCGACGGCGGATACCAAAAAGCGTCCCCGCCGCCGCCACAATCACGGGCATGAGCAGAATGTTGACCATCTTCACCTTGAACCCGAGATTCTCGATGTCTGCCCGGAGTTTTTTCCTCACCTCTTTCAGCTCCCCCTTCGTTTTCCGCACCTGCTCCTCAAATTTTTCGATTTCTTCCTTTTGCTTGGGACTCAAAATAAACATCTGGGATTTGTCTTTCTCCCGCTGCAATTCCCGCAGCCGACGTTCCGCGTTCTCCAGCATGTCCGAAAGCCGACGCTCCTCGGCTAAAAAACGCTCTTGCGCGCGCCGCTGCAGTTCCAGAACCCTCTCGAACGGCCGGTCCGCTCGGGCCCGCACCCGGACTTCGGCCAGCGCAGGTCCACCCGTAATTTGCTCCACAGCATTCAAGAAGAATGACAAATTATCGTTGATCGGCTGGTACGCCCTGAAATTGAGAAATCGGGTCTCTTGTACACAGTAATCATCAAACAAAAGATCGGTATCGGCCACAAGCACCACAACACCCGGCCGAAGGCTTTCCTTCAGTGCCTCCGCTTCGCTTGCCTCCGCCCGGTTCGACTCGCTCCCAGAAACCGGCATTCCATCAGGAAATGCCGTGGCAAAAGTCCCTTGCAGACGCAAAGCGAGAGGAAAGGACTTCATCTCGCTGACAAAACGACGCCGCAACCCCTCCGCCCCAAATTGGGCCGACATCGCATCCGTACGCATCACGTTTTCCGATGAAGTGAAAAGCGGGGTGGCAGTGATACCCGGTTTCGGGTTAACCTCGAACGCGCCCGCCTGAGGCAGCAGTAAATGGTTCAGACGGGCCGTCAAGGGATCCTTTCGGTTGAAGTTCTCTTCCCGCCGAAGGGTTAACCACACCGGACTGTCCATGATCTGTCCGCCCGCCCCTTGCAACCGGGTGGAAGACTCTAAATCCGCCACCACTTTCCCGGCGTCAAACGAAACCCCCCATGTTTCAAGCAGGGATTCCAAATTGGAGGAACGGGGACCGAACATCATCGGCCCTCCCGCCATGCTGCGGCTTTCCGCCAGGGAAAGAGGATCGAGAAAAACCAGCAACCGTCCCCCCTGAAGCAGATACTGATCCAGAGCGAACAACGTAGCGTCCGGTAAATCCTTGGGATGAAATACCACAACAGCATCCAGATTGGTATCCAACGCTCGAACGTCTTTCTCGAGATTTCGAACTTCATAATCCTGCTGGAGTTCCGAAAAGGCAAACCACGGTTTCGAAGGCTCCGGCATCCCCGCCATCGGGAAAGACGGACGGGATTCCCCCAGCACCGGCAGGCTGCTTAAAATTCCCAGAGAGGGTTTTCGTGCCTGACTGACCCGGGCGATCAACCGAGTGATTTGATATTCGAGTACGGTTTCCTGCTCAGGATCCAGAAGGGGAATCACCGCTTCTCTATCGGCCCGCACCGCCACAAGCCCCAAATACAGTGTGGGCCCCATAAAATCAAGGGCTTGCCCCGAAAGTCCATAGCGCTGTGCCCACTCTTCAGCGTCGGAATCCGGTTTTGGATCATGAACCTCCACCGTAACCTTTCCGCCAGAACGAAGCGCGTATTCCGCCAGGAGATCCTGCACACGTCGGGCATAATTCTTAAACCCAATCGGAATGCGGGGATCCGATTCGTTGAAAAAGAAGAGCAACGTAACCGGCTGATCGAGCGAATGCAGGATTTTGATCGTCCCGGGCGAAAGGGTATGCACCTTCTCTTCCGTCAAATCCAACCGCCACCGGAACCGACCCAGGATCACATTCGCTGCAATTACAATGACCAGCGCCAATAGAAACGCCACAGTCCGCCCACTCCACGTCATGATATTCCGGTCCAGTTTCATCGCGCTTGCCTCCTTTCCCTCAGGAGCCTTTCCGATTTTCAACCGTCCAATGCGTGGCCAAAAGCATCACGATCATGACGGAAACGAAATAGGCCATATCGCGAATATCCAAAACCCCTCGCGTGGCGGACTCGAAATAGGGCATCACCCCAAAAGCCGCCACCGTCCGAACCAGCCAATCCGGCGCCCAACGGGTGAACATGGACACAACCGGAGGCCAGCCGGCAAGCAGCAGAAAGAGACAGATCAGAAGCGCCACGACAAAACTGATGACCTGGTTCCGGGTAAGGGCCGAGGCAAAAAGGCCCACCGAAAGATAGGCCCCCGCCAGAAGAGCGCTGCCGATATACCCCGCAACGATAACTCCAACATCCGGGTTCCCAAGATAAAGCACGGTCAACACAATCGGCCCCGTTAAGACAAGCGCCAAAATCAGAAACAGCCAAGCCGCAAGAAATTTGGCGACGATCGTCTGCGGAAGCGTCACCGGAAGGGTCAAAAGCAGTTCGATCGTGCCGCTTTTCCGTTCCTCAGCCCATAGCCGCATCGAAGCGGCCGGTACCAGCAGCAAATAAACCCAGGGATGCCAGAAGAAAAAAAACCGCAAGTCCGCCTGCCCCATCTCAAAAAAGCCCCCCACCATGAACGTCAAAAAACCGACAAGAAGCAAGAAGCCGACCAGAAACACATAGGCAATCGGCGATTGAAAATAGGATTTAAGTTCCCGCCGAAGGATGATCCCTGCCGCTGTCCAGAGTCCCATATCCCGAATCCTCCCTCTATTGCGCTTCGTCTCCGACCGTTAGAATCCGAAACACCTCGTCAAGCCGCCCGCTGGGATGGCGCGCCTTCAGCGCCTCCGGAGTCCCGTCCGCGACGATCCGCCCTTCATGAATGATAATGGCCCGCGTACAGACCGCTTCCACTTCCTCCAGAATGTGAGTGGAAAGCACGATCGCCTTTTCCGCCGCCATATCCCGGATCATCTGCCGAACCGTCCGCTTCTGATTGGGATCTAGGCCGTCAGTCGGTTCATCCATGATCAGAATAGGCGGATCGTGGAGCACAGCTTGCGCGAAACAGACCCGTTGCTTATACCCCTTCGATAGCGTCTCGATCGGTTGGTGCCGAACCTTGTCCAGAAAACAACGTTTCATCGTTTCGCCCGCCCGCTCGCGCGCCCGCCGCCCGCGAAACCCCCGCATTTCAGCAATGAACAATAAAAATTCCTCAACGGTCATGTCCTCGTAAGCCGGCGCATTCTCCGGAAGATAGCCCAGCCGCCGCTTGGCTTCCACCGGCGCTTCTCGAATGTCATACCCTCCCAACAGCGCCGTCCCGTCCGAGGGAGGAAGAAAACCCGTGATCATACGCATGGTCGTGGATTTCCCGGCACCGTTCGGACCGAGAAAACCCAGGACTTCTCCTTTCGCGCATTGGAAGGAGACACTGCGGACCGCGTGAATAGGACCAAACCACTTCTCCAGATTTCGGACTTCCAACATACGAGGACCTCCCAAACGTGTTGGGACTGATTCCGGAAAATATAAAAGTGAATTAAGCTTTAACTCTATCGCACAAAAAAAGGTTTGTCAATAGCAATCGTCTTGCCTGCGCGAACCAAAATGGAGTACGGTTTCCAATAAGCGAACCGAAACAAACAAATGACAGGAAGAGAAAAACTGCTGGCGGCCTTCGATCCAGAAGGCACGCCGACCCCTGGGGTCGTCGCCTGCTACGACAGCCTTTTTTTTCGCGACCATTATGCCGCACTCACCGGCATCCCGTGGTGGGATCCCTCGCCAAAAGCTGCAAAACAACGCGCCATGGATTTCTTCACCCGAAGTGGCCTGGAATGGATCGGGGCAGACGCCTGCGAGCCCCGTGAAAAGCGCAGCCGTGCGCAATTTGAAATTCGCGCCGATGGGATATGGCGAATCGATCCCGTGTCTGGTGAGTCCTGCCGGATTCCGGAACCCTCGGTAAGCGGCACGAATACCGCCTGCGCGCGCTCGCGTCATCTTAGCCCTGATGCGTGGCCGACAAGCCGGGAACAAATCGCGGCGTTGATCCCCCTTGACCCTCCTTTTGACCGCCCGTCGTTTCTCAGGGAAGGCCGACATGACACGGCCGCCGCCATCCGCGAAATCGGGATCCTCTTCACCTACAGCGCCGTGAATTCTCCCGTCTGGTCGCTTTACAGCCTCTTTGGATACGAAGGCATGATGATGTTGCTGGCAGAACAACCCGCGCTCGCTCAGTTCGCGGCCCAGCGAATCCTGGAAAACACCCTCCAGCGAATCGCTCAAATTGCAGCGCTCGAAGTGGACGCGGTCTGGATCGAAGAATGCTTGACGGATCAGTTCAGCCCAGACATCTACCGTCGGATTAACCTTCCCCTCCTCCGCCAACTAACCGACGTGATTCGAGCCCACGGGATGAAAAGCATCTACTACTTCAGCGGTAATCCTTGGACTCGGTTCCACGCGATTCTCGACACCGGAGCCGATGGACTCCACTTCGAAGAGAGCAAAAAAAACTTTTCCATCCCCTTGGAGATGCTCGTCGAAGCCGTCGCCGGCCGATGCGTTGTTTTCGGTAATCTCGACGCCATTGGTGTCCTCCAGGATGGGTCCGAACATCGGCTCCGGGAAGAAATCCAAAGGCAACTCCGCACCGGTCGAAAAAATCGTCACCGATTCATCATGAGTACGGGTAGCCCCATTACGCCCGGAACGCCCGTTGAGCGCGTACGGCTCTATACGGACCTCGTCCGCGAATTGTCTGCCTTTTCCTGAAACCTTGCGGTGGGCAAATTCGCAAGCAGCGTCCTCTGCCTCTCCCTCCTTCCGTACAGCCGGGCTTGACCGGCCCCAGACCTGGGAGTAAGGTGCAAGTGGGTTTGTTATGGATACCCGCTCATTCCCGTGGAGTGCCCGGATTGCGCTCGGCCTCTGGCCGTTGCTGGTGCTGGCGCTCTACTTACCCTCGATTCGAAACGACTTTGTCTACGACGATATCACGCTGATCGTCAAAGAGCAGCCACCGGCTTCGGCCGGCGATCTGTTCCGCGCCTTCCGCGAACGCCATTTTCCCACCGTCCCCTACTACCGGCCCGTCACCCGCCTCACCTTCCTCCTCCAACGCCGCTGGCACGGCCTCAACCCCGTCCCCTACCATCTCGCGAACGGTATTCTGGCCGCTCTGGCCGCCTTCCGCCTTCTTCGTGTGCCGTGTTTCGGCCTCTCCCCCCTTGCCGCATCGGCTGGCGCTCTCCTTTGGGCAGTGCACCCGATTATGTCCTCCGCTGTGTATCCCATCTGTTCCGGTCGCGAAACGCTTTTGCCGGCCTTCTTAACCCTTCTCGCCATGGAATCCTGGTTCCGCCAGAGAACCCTTCGTGCGGCTCTCCTCTTCATTCTCGCCCTCTTCGCACGGGAACAAGCTCTGGTTCTCCCCCTCCTCTTTGGCACGGCCGATTATCTGCGCCTGAACGACCACCGCAATCAAAAGACCGTTGTTTCCCCCTGGAAAGCCTTCGCCCCGTATGGCGTCATGGCGCTCGCAATCATCGGCTACCTCATGGTGCGAAAACAATTGTTCCACGGGGCGGAATTTCACATCGCACTCCTCGAAAATCCGTGGGGTCCCCTCTTTTCCATCCTTTACGCCCTTCAAACTTTCTTTTTCCCTTTTCGCATGCTCGTGTACGAACCCCCGCTCCCCCTCTGGTGGTCTTGGACCCGCCTTGTTCCATCCCTGATTTTTACCGCCGTTCTTATCGCGCTCGCTCTTCGCCAACGCACAGGCCTTCATCCCCTTCTCTTCTGGACCTTCTGGTTCCTTCTCCTCCTGGCCCCCACGGCCAATATTCTCAAACAAGAAACCCCCTTCGACGAACGATACCTCCTCCTTCCTTCCCTCGCCTTCTTCGCCATCGGAGCTTCCGCATGCGCCGCGTTACCCGGACCAGTTCGAACCATCGCCGTCCCCGCCCTCGTTGCGTCCGCCGCCATCGCGTGGGTATCCATCACGCTGCACCGATCGCGCTATTTCAAGGATGATGCCACGTTTGCCGCACACTGGCTCCATGTCAACCCTAACTCCCATAATGCCCTCCTCAATTACGCCAAATATCAAATCGATGCCGGCCGTTACGAAGAAGCGCGCCGCGCGGCCGCTCGCGCGGTCGAATTGGCGCCCGACCTCGAATACGCCTGGTATAACCTTGGCGTTACACTTGACCGGCTGGGAAGGACGGATCAAGCCCTCACCGCCTATCAACGGGCGCTCACGCTCAAACCCATCGCCGAAGCCCATTACAATCTTGCCGTGGCGCTTGCCGCCAACGGCCACACCAACGAGGCGATCCGCCACTATCAGGCCGCCATCGTCCGAAACCCCCGCCATTCGGATGCCCATTACAACCTTGGCCTTCTCCTGGCTGAAAACGGCCGCCTCGCCGACGCCATCCCCTTGTTCGAACGGGCAGCCGAACTCGACCCCCGCGACGGACAATCCCTTTACAACCTCGGCGTGGCATTGGAGCGGTTGGGGCGTACACCAGAAGCCGTTGCGGCCTATCAACAGGCGTTGGCACGAATGCCGAGTCATCCGAAAGCTCTTTTCAACCTAGCGTTGTGCAACTACAGGGAAAAACAATATCCCGCTTGCATCCGTCTGCTCACCCGCTTGCTCGCCATCACGCCCGATGACATCGAAGCCCAGGCTCTGCTCGACGCGGCGCAGAGGACCATGCAAAACGCAGCACCCTAAGATGGTGTAAAGAGCGGAAACGCGAACCTCCCTCGTGGTTCCAAACGCTTGAAATCGGCGGGCCGGCCCACTACATTGTGTCGGTACAGGAGAACTTGTATGACCACCGTGACCTATCGGCCCTCCACACCCCTTCCGGTAATCGCCGAATCCGATGTGATCGTGGTCGGAGGAGGACCCGGCGGACTGGGCGCCGCCGTCATGGCCGCCCGCGCAGGCGCCCGCGTCACCCTCATGGAACGATACGGCCTTCTGGGCGGTATGGCCAGTATCGGCGAAGTCCACCCCTTCATGCGGAACCACGCGGGAGCCGAATGCCTCGACCGCCCCGTTTACCTCGAATGGATTCGTGCCATGGGCCGCTATCTCCCTCCCGCGGAACAAGACGCCTATATCGCCGGTGCGGGAGGGTCCTCCCGGATGATCAGCAAGGAACTCGCCGCTCTCGCCGCCGAAGACCTCTGCCTCGAAGCAGGTGTCCGCCTTCTGTATCATCACGCCTTTGCCGATGTCCTCCAGTCCAATGGCCGTATCGCGGCCGGCATCTTCCTCTCGAAATCGGGACTCGTGGCCGCCCGGGCCACCCTCTGGGTGGATGCGACCGGCGACGGCGATGTCGCGGCCCGGGCGGGATCCCCTTTCGAAAAAGGAGGACCCAGCGGTTATTGCCAACCCATGACCCTCTGTTTCAAGCTGTCCGGCGTGGATAAGAACCGGACCCCCCCTCCCGCCGAACGTCATCAGCTTTTCCTCGCCGCCAAGGCCGAAGGCCGCATTCATTGCCCACGGGAAAACGTCCTTCAGTTCGAGTGGTTTGAACCCGATATCGTCCACTTTAACACGACCCGGGTGGTTCAAAAGGATGCCACCAACGGCGTGGAACTGTCGGATGCCGAAATCGAAGGTCGCCGCCAGCTGAGGGAAATTCTCGCGTGGCTTCGCCGGGATGTCCCAGGGTATGAGCAGGCCCGCCTTCATTCGATGGCTCACCATATCGGGGTCCGGGAATCGCGGAGAATTCTCGGCCAAGCCTACCTCACACGGGATGATTTCCTCCGCTGCGCCAAATTCCCCGATGGAATCGCCCGGGTCTCCTACCCCATCGACATCCACAACCCCCTCGGCGGAGGGACAGAGATTCTTCACGTCCCAGAGGGCGATTTTTATGAAATCCCCTACGGCTGCATTGTCCCCCAGGGTTGCAATAACCTCCTGATCGCCGGCCGGCCGATCTCCGTCGATCACGCCGTCCATTCCAGCATGCGGGTCATGCCCCCCGCAATTTCCGTCGGCCAGGCCGCCGGCGTGGCCGCCGCTCTGGCTGCGCAAACCGGACGCAAACCCGCGGAACTGGAGGGAACCGTCATCCGGTCCCGCCTGAAAGCCATGGGAGCCTGGCTATAAACCCGGTTTCTCCTAAGAACACTTGAACGAGTCGTTTGCTTTCGGTTATAATTAAACAGTTCAGTTGGGGTGCTGCGCCAAACGATGGCGCGGCTGAGAATAGACCCAGGAACCTGATCCGGATAATGCCGGCGGAGGAAACTGATGATGGAAAATCGTATCTCGACCTTCATCGTTCGTCGCTATTTGGAAAAATTGACCCGCGCTTTTACGCTCGATGTGGCCTTTGTCGGCGCGGGCCCTTCGGCACTCGTGGCCGCCCATGACCTGGCCAAAAAAGGATTTCGAACCGCCCTCTTCGAAAGCAAGCTCGCCCCAGGCGGCGGCATTTGGGGAGGGGGAATGCTCTTTAACGAGGTGGTCGTCCAGGACGACGCGCTCCCCATTCTCCAGGATTTCGGCATCGCAAGCGAATCGGCCGGCGACGGGTTTTACACGTGCGATGCCATCGAGCTGGCCGCCGGCCTCCTCTACGGTGCGCGCCGTGCAGGCGCTGTTCTGTTCAACAGCATCAAAGTGGAAGATGTCCTGGTCCGCGAAGAACGAGTCGCCGGCCTCGTCATCAACTGGACCCCAGTCGTGCGATTGGAGATGCATGTGGATCCGCTGACGGTTTCCGCGCGCGCCGTAGTGGATGCCACGGGCCACCCATCCGAAATCGCCGTCCTGACCTCCCGCAAAGCAGGACTCCGCCTCGACACACCCACCGGTCGCATTGCGGGCGAAAAACCGATGTGGATGGAACGCGCGGAAAATGAAACGGTCGAAAACACCAAACGCCTCTGCCCCGGCCTCTATGTCTGCGGGATGGCTGCAAACAACGTCCAGGGAGGGTTCCGCATGGGACCGATCTTCGGCGGGATGCTTAAAAGCGGTCGTAAAGTGGCCGCGTTGATTGCCCAGGATTTCACGCCGTGAAGGACCTTCCCAAACGGTTCGGCCTCTACCTCATCCTCACACGGCCCGCCGCCGGATACGACCGGTGCGCCGAAGCGGCCGTCGCAGCGGGTGTTCGCTTCCTCCAACTCCGCATGAAGGGAGAACCGCGTGCCCATATCCTCGAAACCGCCCGACGAATCCGCGCCCTGACGCTCGGAACAGAAACCCGCTTCATCCTGAACGATGATCCGGAACTGGCTGCCGAAATCGGCGCCGATGGAGTTCATCTCGGCCAAAACGATGCGCCCCTACCCCAGACCCGAATGCGCCATCCTCAATTGCCGATCTGGGGTCTCTCCACCCACGATGAACATCAAGCAGCTGCGGCTCTCGCAATCCAACCCACTTACATCGGGGTCGGGCCGATCTTTGCCACGCCAACGAAAACGACCCCAGATCCCGTCCTCGGCCTGGAGCGCATGGGCCGCATCATCCGTTCTACGCCCATTCCGGCCGTGGCCATCGGCGGCATTAACGAGGCCAATCTGGCGGATGTGCTCTATGCAGGCGCCACCAATTTCGCCGTCGTCCGCGCCGTATGCGAGAACCCGAATCCCGCTGCGGCGATCCAGCGGCTCCTCGAAATCTGGCGCTCTAAGGATCAGGAAGGCGGCTTTTCAGAAGCCGGCGGCGTTTCTAAAACGGGTGGCCGATAATCCTTATGGGCAGGACAGCGAAGGTACGAACAAGCGCTCTTGCCGATCTTCCGGCTCCATTCGCATTGCCCCGTCTTTTCGGAATCTTTCCATAGGGCGCAAACGCCTTGCGGCGCACCCGCCTCAACCAGTTTTTCGCGCGAAGGATTTTTCGCATGCCCCGGACAGGCCGTACGCCCACACGGCTTGATCTCCTGAACCGACCGATCGCAACAGCCATCCCCATCCGAATCGGTCCAGCCTCCGCATGCCCCCGGCGGACGCGGCTTGGGGGACGGAGGCGCCTTCGGTTTTTCCTCCGCCCACACCCGCAAAAGCGATCCCCCCAATACCGCCAGGGTTCCAACCCCGACACTCCGGATAAACTCCCGCCTTTTCATTCCACATCCTCCAAACATGTTAAGGAAAGTTAAGCCGTTTCCACGCCCAAGATCAAGCATAAAAAAAACGTCGGTTGAATAAATTCACTTCTCGCTGAATCGTAGCCTGCTCCCTCGTGTTCAATTCTCTTCTGCTCCGGACGTTGACCCAGGAAAAGGCACCCGTTACAATTCCTTACCAAAAAAGGGTTCCAATGCGCGCAGCTTTCCAAACAACAAAAGGCGTCGAACTGAAAGAAATTTCCCTTCGGCCGCTTGCCCCCGACGAAATTCGCCTCAAGGTGGACGCCTGCGGAATCTGTGGAACCGATCTTCTCGAGCCCCCTCCCGGAGCTATTAAGGAAACCGGATTCGGTCACGAAATCGCCGGCGAAATCCTCGAGACCGGATCCGCCGTCCTCCATCTCCACCCCGGACAGAAAATCGCCCTCGAATCCTCAAGCGCCTGCGGCCTCTGCTCACACTGCCGCAACGCCCAACAGGAACTCTGCACCGATCTCCGCCATTTTGGAAAACTCGGCCAGTTCGGCATGGCGGAACAGATGATCGCTCCCGCCGTCAGCGCCGTGCCCTACGAAGGACTCAGCCCCGAAATCGCCTGCCTCAGCGAACCCCTCGGCGTGGCCATTGACATGGTCCGCCTCGCCGAGATTCATCCCGACTCCAACGTCCTAATCACCGGACCCGGCCCAATCGGCTTGATGGCACTCGCCCTCGTTCGACGGATGGGCGCTCGGCGCGTTTTCGTCGCCGCTCACTCCTCCTCCTCTGCCCGAATCGCGCTTGCCAAACGATGGGGAGCGGATGCCATCGTTGATCCTGACGTGACGCCCCTGGACCAGTTCGATTACGGCGGCCCCCTCGACCGCGCGCTCGTTACAACACCGCCCGCTACGCTACCCTCCGTTTGCCAAGCCCTCGGCCGGGGCGGCATTATTTCCTTTATTGGCATCCGTTGGGGCGAAGGCACGTGGGCCACGTTGGATATCAACGCCTTTCACTTCAAAAAGCTCCAACTGCGCGCCTCCTTCGCCAGTCCTGCCCTTTTTACCCCCCTCGCTCTCCAGTACCTGCGGGAAGGCGTCGTGAACGGCGAAGAGTTGATCTCCCACCGCTTTCCCCTCTCCCGCATCGCGGAGGCTTTCGCCGCCGCGCGAAATAAGGCAACGGCCATAAAAGTCGTCGTACAACCCAACCCATAAGGAGTCCCCTTATGCCTCTGACCGTTGGCGTGATCGGTTGCGGAATGATCGCCCCCTTTCATTTCTCCGGTCTCGAAAAAATCGGCGCCTCCGTTCGCTGGATCTGCGACCTGAACGAGCAGGCCGCCGCCCCGTGGGTCGCCCGGTTCGACGCCCGCTACACGAAAAATTACCAGGAAATTCTCGCCGACCCTTCCGTACAGGTTGTTCACGTTCTCACCTTCACCGGGACCCACCGCGAACTTTGTCTGGCGGCCATCGCCGCGGGCAAGGCGGTTCTCTGCGAAAAAACACTCGCCCTGAACGGAACAGAAGCCCATGAAATCGTTTCAGCCGCACTCCGGAAAGGCGTGCCGTTTTACACCTGTTACATGAAGCGCTTCATCCCCGCCGTGGAAAAAGCCCGCGAACTGTTGCCCGCGATCAGTCCCATCCTCTCATCCTACTTTCGGACCTACCAGAAATGGGGGGCCCTCTGGGGATCCAATCCTCCTTCGGGCTTTTTCCACAAACCGCCGAATGGCCCTTCGGATGTCATCCGTCGCTATGGAGGCGGTATCCTCCCGATGGGAGGCAGCCACATTCTGGATCTCATTCTCTTTCTGCTTGGCCGCCCTCAGCGCGTATGGTCCTGTATGCAAACCCCAGCGGATCGGGACTACGATCTCCAGGCCACCGCGCTCATGGAAACCCCAAACGGCATCGTGCACTTTGAAGCCCTCGCCCATCCGTTGGATCGGATCGGATATTGGAAGGATGGATGGGACGAACGATTCGAGATCAACGGTCTGCACGGCCGCCTCGAATTCTACAGCGCGCCATGGAACGACGTCACGCATAAGGCCAGCCTTCTCGTCCACTACGATAACCGCTCCCAAACGGCCGCCGAATATCGTTTCGCCCCAGCCTCTCCCTTCGAGCGCGCCATTGCCCGATTCGCCCCCTCGATCGAAGCCGGCATCCAGGGGGAACAATCCGCCCTGACCGGCTGGGAGGTGGACAATCTGATCGATCATATCCGCCTCAGCGCAAAAGAGCAGCAGGCCGTCTCGGTTGAATGGAATGACCCGAAACTCTCATAGGCGGTTCATGTCTGCAACGATTTCCCCGCTTCTTCCCGTCTCCGGCGGCTCATCCCTCAAATTCGAAAGCTCTCATGAAACGTAAGCCCCTTCTTTTCCTTCCCTCCCCCGGCCTTGCAGTTCTGCTTTCATTGCTCGTGGCCTTCTCGCGAGCCCAAAACGAGGAAACCCCTCCTCTTCAGGTTCCGCCCCGTTACATGCGGGAATTCGAGGTCCTTCTCAAACCCGAAGCCCGCTTCCTGCGAGTCGGAGGCCGTTTCGTCAGCTCGGCCGAGGGGCCGGTTTGCAACGAGATTCAAATTTGGTTCAACGGAACCCTTCTGGATGACCGCCGTCTCATCGGCCCCGCCGAAGTGACCACCCCCCTCATGCCCGTGGATTATACCGTCATCTTTCCCCGCTTCTGCCCCCGCCGGATGGCCTTCGCATTCAAACAAGATGCAGATGACCTTCTGAACAACGGCCCGTGGACGCCCTTCTTCTTTCGCGAACGCTATGCCACCCACCATGTCGGCCCCTTTATTCAGCTGGACATCTCCGATCTGCCCAAAAAACCCGTTAATACCGTCCGACTCGTCAACGGTCACTCATGGGCAACCTTTCAGCTTTCCACGCTGGAAACCGCCGCCGATTCCGTGGAGTTCAACGAATTGCTCCTCCCCATGCCTGCCTATCTGATTCTACGGAAAAGCCCCGCGGAACGTGCGCGGTACGAACACCTCTTGATGACCGGGGAAATGCCCGACGTGGAAAAGGCCGAATTGATCGCGGCCCTTGGAATTGCGGATGCCACCACCCCGGGTGTTCCGCTCGAAACAGCCATCGTAAAATTCCGACAAAGCCTGGAAACCAGTTCCGATTTCCCCTCCCGCTCCGAGGTGCTCTACCGATTACTGGCTGCTGGGATCGCAACAGGTTCTCCCCCCCTTCCGGAAGCGGCCCTCCGCTCAGCCCTCGCTGAAGCACCGGGCGTCTGGGGCGATCTTGCGCGCGCCCTTCTGGCCGCTCGCGACAAACAGCCGCCCCCTCCTGAACGGCCGATTCTCTCAACCCCGATCGTCCATCAACCGGTTCGAGCCGATGGCATCGCGGATGAACCCTTCTGGCCCCATTGCCCTTCCATTCCCCTGCGCCACATCATGGGCACCAACGAAACCGTCGAAGGGGGAATCGCCTCTCTCCGAGCCGCCGCAGCCCCGAACGGCCTGGCGCTTCTGTTCGAGGGAACCTTCGATCCCAATGTCAAATTCGTCTGCGGCCTCGCTCCCGACTCTCCGGTCTGGGACGACAACGCGATCGAAGTCTTGATTGCCCGCGACCTCCAGTTCCAAACCTATTACGAACTCAACGTCTCGCTCCTCGGAACCCGCTATGACGGAATCAATGGGTGGCGAACCGATCACGACGTCTCCTGGACAGGACCCTGGCAATCCGCGTCCCGCTTGCTGGGGGAAACCTTCACCATCGAATATCTCATCCCCTGGGACCTTTTCGGCCGAATCGCATCTCCCCCGCACGGAACGTTCTTCATCGCCAACACACTGAGAACCTGGATCACGCTCGACGAAAACAATAAACGCAATCGGCGTTTTCTCTCCCCCGTCGAAAACCCCATCGTGGATGCCCATCGGTTGCAAAACGGACTCGTGTTCCACGTGGTTTCTCTTCCCCTTCAGCAGCCGGAACACTAAATAAAATTTCCTTTCCGACGGCCCGCAAGGGAAAGGTCCAAGGGCCGTATGCCTAAAGCCCCAGCGGGAGATCCCTCGCAAAAACGAACTCGGCCTTCCGTATCGGCCTCCACGCGCGCGTCGGCCAACAACAAGTTCCCTCGAGCGGCAGGGGGATAGATCACCGGACCGGAATGTCGTTCCAGCGACGAAAGACGATCGTGAAGGTCCCAGGTAAACTGGCCGGTCGCGCTTCCCATCACGTTGTCCCGCATCGCGCGGATGGCGGACCAGGCGGTGTTAAAGCGCACTTCGTCGGCCGCGTTCCATAGGTTCCGCTCCACCATGAACCCTTCGCAATTTACTAGTGAAAACCGCGCCGACCCCCGACTAAGGCAGATGTTGTTGCGCAGCACGCAACGCCGGGCCATGTGCATGTGAAGAGCCCAGGGGACATCCACCGCCAGATTGCCTTCGACCCGGCAGTCCTCGCTTTGTTCATCCAGATACCAAGCATGCGCTCGAACATCGCGGATGGCGCGCGCGTGGTTTCCCCATGCCCGGCAGTTCTTCCCCGCGAACACATAAATGCAGGCGCCGTCCACCAGTTCCTCCATTACGCTCGAAAAGAAATTGTGGCCGATCTGCAGCGTTTCACCGCCGGCGCTAACGGCCGAGTAGGGCGTATGCCGGAATTCATTGTGGAGAATTTGCCCGCCGCAGCCCTTCGCGTGCAGGGCAATCGCGCTGGGGTACGTTCGCCCCGGCTTCAGAAACAACGTATTCCGAACGGTCCAACGACTGCCGTCCAATTGGACCCCCCCTGCTCCCGCCTCAATGACCTCGCATCCTTCACATCGAACCTCCTCGCTCTTCAGAAGACGCGCCCCCCATCCCCCCACGCCATGCAGGACAAGCGATTCCAGGCGCAGCCCCCGGGTGTGCTCCGCTTCCACACTCCCTTCAAAGGCACAGGCTCCAAAACCGCCGGCCTTAAGAGGCGTGTTGGTCGAGGAAAGCGTGAGCCCGCGGAGACAAACCTCTTGAACCGGTTCACCCTCCGTCCCGGCAATTCTAAGGATCGAAAAACGGCTGGGCGCGATCACGGTCAGCGATTCCAGGTTCTCGCCCGGTAACGGCCAATAAAAGAGCCGTCCCTGCGCGCGGTCCAAATACCACTGGCCGGGGCGCGTCATCCCTTCTCGGATATTCCAAATGACAAACGTTCGGGCCTGCTTAACCCATCCCCCAAACGCCCCAGGGGGATGGCCCGCGGGATTCGCAAAAAAAATCGTGCCGGTCGCGCGATCCGCCGTTTTGACCCCGACAAGGGTTTCATCCCATGCATGATAGATCGTCAGCTCGGCATTCCGGGGATCAAAGCCGGATGGAAGAATTTCCGGCCGGACACGCAGAGTGGTCCGTTCTTCGAGCGTCGGCTTGCGTTCCCAACCCCCTTTCGAAGAGCTCATCCAACGGACGTCAAACACGCTCTCATGGGATAAGGCACCCTCTTCGGGATAACGACTTCTGGGTGCAAACCTTCCATTGACCAGTAGGCTCCGAAAATCCCAAATCCCTTCGGAAACCTCCGGAACGGCGGCCGAAAACCAACCATTGGGTTCACGTATCCAGCCCGTAATAGGCCGCCCGCCGTATAGGATCGGTCGTTCCCCGGGAGCCGATTCAATCGTGAGCCCGCTGTCACCCGGCCCCAACGTGACTTCCGTATTGAAATAGCGGCCTTCGTGAACCACGATCCGTCTCCACCGACCGATTCCAACCTGCCGGCTCTTCGCCAGCGCAGCGGCTAGAGTGGCAACGGGCTGCCGGGCGGTGCCGGAATTTCCATCATTTCCAGCCGGACTGACGTGAATAAAAACGCCTTTCATCGCCGATGCTCCCAACCAATAACCACGTTCACCAGTTCAAAACAAACCTGCCGCTTGCTTGGCAGAACGGTCCAGCCCCTTTTCATTTTTTCCTTCCTCGCGCGCATATATATCAAGCGGATGAACCGTGAAAAAGGCTAAAACTGCTCTGGGGCCAGGTTTCCCGGTTTGGTTTCGACGTTCGACTCAGTGAGAAATAGAGTCCGGGAAATATGGAAAACTGATTTTTTCGTTTTGTCGCTCGGGAACGGAAAAATCGGGCTCCGGCACCGACGGACAAGAACGACAAGAATTCGCCGATAGGAACGCCACGTCAGAAACAGGAAGATCAAATGGGATTAACATCAAGGGGAAAATCGGCCTCGTGTTCCACTTTTGGGATTGAAAGCGAAATAACGCCTCGGCTATAGTGTCCGCGATTTACAAGGAGGAGGAATTTCATGCGGCGCTCAAAGAGTTTGAAGATGGGGACCTCAGGCAAGTTCATTCGCGTCGGAGTCGTGGGGGTTGGCCGAGGCTGTAGTTTCGCCTCTGGGGCTAATGAAATTGTCGGAATGAAGTTGGTCGCTCTTTGCGACACGTGGGAAGCCAGGCTCCGAGAGGCCGGCAAACGCTACAACGTCACGGTCTATACCGATTACGATAAATTTCTTGAGCACGAGATGGATGCCGTCATTCTCGCCAACTACTTCCATCAGCATGCCCCCTTCGCCATAAAAGCCCTCGAAGCCGGGTTCCACGTGATGAGTGAAACCTCCTCCAACGCAACACTCGCCGAAGGCGTTGCGCTCTGCCGCGCCGTGGAAAAGAGCGGCAAAATCTATATGCTGGCGGAAAACTACCCGTATACCGCCTTTCATCTGGAAATGCGCCGCCTTTACCGCACCGGCGAAATCGGGGAAGTAACTTACGCGGAAGGCGAATACAACCACCCGATGTCGCCGGAAGGCCGCCTCAGTATTTCCCAGGGAATGAACCATTGGCGCAATTGGTTGCCCTCTACGTACTACTGCACCCATGCGCTGGCCCCTTTGATGATGATCACAGACCGCATGCCGATTTCCGTCAATGCGCTTTCCATCGCCAATCGGGAAATTGATGCCCAAACCGTGCGAGTGGGCGACCCCGGTAGCTGCATCCTATGCCGAATGGACAACGGCGCCGTTTTCCGCATCTTTGGCCTCCTCCTCCCCGGCCACAGCTGCTGGACCCGCATTCACGGAACCCGCGGAGCCATGGAAATTCTCCGCGGCTCCGGCTATTTCGGTTCCCAACAGATCCGTGTCTGGCATGAGGATTGGCTTCGAACGCCCGGTCAGCCTGCGGACCGCACCTACGTTCCGGATTGGCCGGAACATGGCGACCTCGCGCGCCGTGCAGGCCATGGCGGCGGCGATTTCTGGACCAACTTCGAATTCGCAAACGCCATCCGCTCCGGTAGCCCTCCTTATCTCGACGTTTATCGGGGCGTCACCATGAGCAGCGTCGGGATTCTCGCCTGGAAAAGCGCGCTCGAAAACGGCCGCCCCTTTGAAGTGCCCGATTTCAAAAACGAGGAAAAACGAAAAGCTTACGAAAACGACCACTGGTCCCCGTTCCCCGATCACGCGCATCTCGCACCCCATCAGCCTCCTCCCAGCATTCTTGGCTTCGTCAAGCCCACACGCGAAGGGATCCGCCTTGCCCGAAAAATCTGGAAAAGCCAGGGTTTCCCCGGCGTTTGAATGCCATCCCGCTCCGTCGATAGCCCAAGGAATCCCATGACGGAAACGGAACCCGTCGGTTTTATCGGTCTCGGAATCATGGGCCGTTCGATGGCCCTCCATCTCCTCGAGGGGGGGCATTCGCTCGTCGTGTATAACCGAACGCGCCAAAAAGCTCTCCCTCTCTTGGATCGCGGCGCAACATGGGCTTCTTCCCCCGCCGACGTGGCCGCCCGTTGCGCCGTGGTCTTTACCATCGTGGGCTTTCCCCACGATGTCGAAGAAGTCTACCTGGGGCCGAACGGTCTAATTTCCAACGCCCGCTCCGGCATGCTGTTCGTCGACATGACGACCTCAAGCCCCGCGCTGGCCGTTCGGATTGCAGAGGCCGCGGCTGTCCGCGGCGCTGTATCCCTCGACGCGCCCGTCTCGGGGGGCGACAAAGGCGCCCGAGAAGGAACCCTTTCCATAATGGTCGGAGGCGACCCTACCGCCTTCAACCGGGTCCTTCCTCTTATGCGCCTCATGGGAAAAAACATCGTACACCAAGGACCGGCCGGAAGCGGACAGTCCTGTAAACTGTGCAACCAGATCGTGATCGCGGGTACCATGATCGGAGTGTGCGAAGCGTTGGCCTTCGCCCGCCGCTCCGGCCTGAATCTCGACCGCATGCTCCAAAGCATTGGCAGCGGAGCGGCAGCAAGTTGGACGCTTCAGAATCTCGCCCCCCGCATTCTCGCCCAAAACTTCGGCCCAGGCTTCTATGTCAAACATTTCATCAAAGATTTACGCCTCGCAATGGAATGGGCCAAACAAAAGGGGCTCGACCTTCCCGGCCTCCGGACCGTCCTCGCCCGTTACGAAGCCCTCGCCTCCCGACCCGGCGGCGAAAATCTCGGCACGCACGGTCTTTATCTCCTCTACGACTCCTCCCCTTTTCTCCCGCCGTCGCACTAATCATTCGCCGGCCAGTCCTTGCGTTTCGCCCCCGTTTAGGTAATCGGGCAAGACCCTTCAGGATAGGCCATTTGTTGGCGAGTGGATATCAGCCGCCTTTAGAAAGTCAAAGCAACGAGCTCTGTCGTCAAGGCGACCGCCACATCCACCTCGCCCCGGACCGTTGTGGTGAACACCACATATCGGTCCCCGCTGCAAAACCGGGGATGCGGGTCATTGTGATAGTTTCTTCCCACATCGTTCGCCCTTTCCGGATTGTCCGCAAGAACAATCTCTCGCCCGGTCTCGCGATTCAAGAAATGCACGGTGGAAGGACATCCCCGATAAAACCGAGCGGTCGAATCACCGACAATCCACTGCCCGTTTCGGCTGCTGTGTGAATGCCAACAAGGGCGTGGAAACGCGATTTTTTCGACCGTTTCATCCGCGAGCCGGACCCGCCACGTTTCGTTCCCCCAGACGCACCAGACATGCGCACCATCTGCATCCCACCATTCGTGTGACACGCGCGTCGGCTTGGAAAATGCCGGCATCGGCGCTTCTCCCCGCCGTATTCGCCACATGCGGTTCACAATGGGAAACGTCAAGCCCGTAATCGGGTCATGATGATGTTCCTCGGCAAAAAGCACCAGATCGGGTTCCGTCGGGCTGAACTGCGCATGATTATAGTTCCGGTCAAATCGCCACCAGAACCGCCACGGCTCGCCGTTTAACGTCAGGCTTCCGAAGTAATACCCGAGCCCAATGCAGAAATCCACGAAAAACTCCCGCCCATCCGCCGAGCGGGTCAAATGCGTCACGGAACGGCTAACGGTTTTATTCTTGACCAGCTCTTCTGGCAAGGAATTGACCGCCTCAACAGAGGCATCCGATCCCGGCCCCCCCCGCCAAAGGACACAACCTTCCATCCAATAAACCGCGCCCGTTTCAGGTTCCACATAAGGGTCCCCTTCGCCAAACCCCGTCTCAGGAAACAGACGGACTTCGTTGCGGAAAAGATCCGCAACGGCCAGTACCCGCTTCCGATTGGGCGGAAAGGCGGCATAGAACCACAGATACCGCCCGTCCGCACTCATGGAATCGTTGACGAATTAAAACCCCTGCTGAACCGGTGCAACCTTCCGCGTCAGAATGAAAAACCGGGCACCTGTCGCGGGATTCTGAAACAGCGTAAAAAGTGGACTCTGGGCGAAGGGCACCATCAGGTTTTCTCCTTTCTTGTCCGATATGCGTCCAGGAGGCGTTCTCGGACTTGACAATCGCTTCCCGAACCCGCGCTTTCCCGATCGGAACCGGAACCCCGTTGACGCGCAATCCATAAAGGGGAAAGGGCGCAACGAAAACCGGCAGGGGCCAAGGTATCACCCCTCCGGTAGAACGTGAGATCGGCGGCAGACTCATGGCCGAATCTGGATCGCCACCACAGCCGGCGCCAAACCATCCACGGCCGCCATCAGTTTGACCACCCCGGCCCGACCGGTCGGTTGAACGACCGCTAGAGCCCGTCCTCGCCACAGCCGGTGGATATGCCCCCGAAACGGCTCGGCATTTTTCGGGTCCGCATTGGCCACTGCCGCCAACCGTCCCGGCCCGCAAACTGTAAAACAGACCTCCGCATCCGCATCGGGAACCACGACCCCTTTTCGATCCGTCAGTTCCACCTGCACGAAGGATAGATCGTTTCGGTCCGGCCGCAGGCGCTGTCGGTCCGGCCTCAATCGCAGCCGGGAAGGGATCCCGGCGGTTTGCAAACGCCCTTCGGCAACTGCTTTCTCTCCCCGCCAGGCAACCGCCCGAAGTTCGCCCGGTTCATAGGGCACCTCGAACACCGCGCGATAGCGGACCGACTCATCGGCACGCGCCCGCCCAATTGATCGTCCATTCAGCAAGAGTTCGATCGCCTCGCTCTCAAAATAAACCTCCACCTTTAGCGGTTTTCCTTCCATTCCAGGCCAGTTCCAGGAGAACCGAACGTCCTCCCACCCCCAGCCGGAAACGACCACTTTCTTCCCCTCAGGAACCGGGGGGTGTACCACGATCACGGGGTGTTTGGCCCGACCCCACAGCACGTCCCGATAATACGATTGCGGCCGCTTGTTCCCGCAAAGATCAATGTCTCCACAGTTGGCCACCGTGTAGGGCCATCCCGGAAGAAACGACGAACTCTTCTCATCCTCGAATCGGACATGGCCGATTCCTGATTCGCCCAAATAGTCCCAAGCTGTCCACACGAAATCGCCGACGACCCACGGATATCGTTCCACCGCTTTCCAATACTCGAATTGCTGGGGAGGAAATGATTCCGTAGCCGCGATAAGCCGTTTCGGAAAGCGCTGATGGTCGCGTTCATACACGTCGAGCCGGTAGTTGTAGCCGCAAAGGTCCAGGACCTCAAAGACCGGATCGGTATCTTCCCATTTCCTTTCCGTCCCCCACACGTTGCAAATGCCGGCCGTTATCGGCCGGGTTTTATCCAGTTCACGAATGCGGTCCGCCAACATTCGTGCCAGGGGGGCCCCTTCCGGTTTGTCGCGCTCGATCAACTCATTCCCAATGCTCCACGCAATAACCGAAGGGTGATGACGATCGCGCAGCACCATGCTGTCAAGGTCCGTCTTCCACCACCGCTCGAACCACCGATGGTAATCGAACGGGTTCTTTCCCGCCCGCCAGCAGTCGAAGGCTTCATTGATGACCAACATTCCCAGGCGGTCGCAAGCGTCCAAAAATGCCGGAGACGGCGGATTATGCGCACAACGGACGGCGTTAAACCCATTCGCCTTCAGCCGTTCCACTTTGCGGAACTCGGCACGGTCAATCGCAGCCGAACCCAACGGGCCGCAATCATGGTGCACACATCCTCCCCGCATTTTAATGGCCGATCCGTTCAAAAGAAATCCACGGTCAGGTTCGAGGGCGATCATGCGCAGCCCCACCCCCGTCTCTTCACGGTCCAGCCGCCGCCGAGAGGCGCTCAGTTCCGCTTCCAGACGATAAAGAATTGGACGCTCCGGCGACCACGGCTGAGGCGTACGGACGTTCATCGTGCTCCGCGCTTCCGCCCTACCCCCGGCCGGCACGACCGCCTCGCCGGACGCCTCCGCGGCCGGCCGTCCCCGCGAATCGAAGAGTCGCCACCGGACGGTAACGGATTGATCGCGTTCCGAATGGTTTTCAATCGGAGCTGCCACTTCCAAACGTGCCTCCCGTTTTTCCAGCAAACGGGTCGTCCCCCACAACCCCCACGGCGCGAAATGAATCGGGTCCCCTACCCGTAGCCAAACATGGCGATAGAGGCCGGAGCCCGAATACCACCGGGTATGGCCGTGGGGCGTGTTGCAAACCTGAACCGCGAGCACATTCTCGCTCCCCGCCTCGAGAAACGGGGTCAACTCCATGACAAAGGAGGTGTACCCGTAAGGATGGACGCCCAACGTATGGCCGTTCAACCAAACTTCGGCATCGCGATATACCCCTTCGAATTCAACAAGAACGCGCTTCTCTTTCCATTCCACGGGGACATGAAAATGTTTACGATACCAGCCGACACCTTCCTGCGCGTATCCCCCGGAAGCTCCTGTCGGAGCCTCTGGTCGCCTGGGCATTTCGATGCTCCAATCATGCGGAAGATCGAGCCGCCTCCATCCGGAATCGTCAAAATCCCGGACGGCACTGCCCTTGTTTTCTCCCAACATAAACCGCCAATCCCCGTCCAAACCCACCCGCTTCATACGGCCGACTCCTCTCGATGAATTTCCGCTCCCAACGCTCGGAGTTTCTCTTCCACCCGCTCATACCCTCGTTCCACGATCTGCGCATTTTCCACCACACTATCGCCGCGCGCACACAACGCCGCCAGAATCAACGCCATGCCGGCCCGGATATCAGGGCTGTTCAAATGAAGACCGTGGAGGGGAGACGGCCCGACCACCACAACCCGATGGGGATCGCACTGAATAATTCGCGCCCCCATTTCGATAAGCCGGTCCACAAAATAGAGACGACTCTCGTATAGCTTTTCAAAGAAAAGAACGGTTCCCGACGCTCGAACGGCCATGACAATCGCCACACTCATCAAATCCGTCGGAAAGGAAGGCCATACCCCATCCTCGATGCGCGGCACCGCAAGGCCGTAGTCATGCATGACCCGGAGGCGGCGGCGCGCGGGAAGCCGGAGCCCCCCATCGTCCACAACAAATCCCGCTCCCAGCTTTGCAAAGGTTTGAGCAATGGGGCGCATCTCTTCGCCGGAAACACCCGGCACCGTCAATTCCCCTCCCGTAATGGCAGCCGCAGCAACAAAACTCCCAATTTCCACAAAGTCCGGCGGAACCGCCCATTCGCCGCCCCGAAGTTCTGAGACCCCTTCGATCTCCAGCCGGTTGGTCCCAATTCCTGCGATTCGCGCCCCCATCCCAATGAGCATCCGACAAAGCGCCTGTACGTGGGGCTCGCAGGCCGCATTGAAAAGCACCGTCCGTCCCTCGGCCCGTACCGCAGCCATCACAATGTTTTCCGTGGCCGTCACACTGGCCTCGTCGAGGAGAATGTCGGCCCCCTTGAGTCGCCCAACCCGCAACTGATAATTCTTGCCCCCTGCGATCGAAACCCCCAACGCGCCCAATCCCAGAAAATGGGTATCCAGCCGGCGACGCCCAATGACGTCGCCACCGGGGGGGGCGAGCGTGGCCCTCCCCACCCGGGCGCATAAGGGCCCCGCAAAAAGGATGGAAGCCCGCAATTTCGCACACAGAGCAGCGTCTAACCGTCCGCGCCGCACCCCGCGGGCGCAAACCGTCACCGAATCGTCCGTCTGCTCGACGCAAGCACCCAGCCCGCGCAGAAGATCCAACATCACCCGCACATCGGCGATGGCGGGAACGGATTTCAATCGGACCGGTTCATCCGTGAGAAGGGTGGCCGCCAACATGGGCAACACGGCATTCTTGTTGCCGCTCGGCCTCAGCGTTCCGGTTAGCCTTCGTCCTCCCTGGATGAGATACCGGGCCATTGCGTCATCCGGGTTTTATGATCCCGCCAGCAGTTCTCTCGCCACCGCCGCAATCCGGTCGGCTGTAAACCCGTATTGCTCGGCCAACACCGGATAAGGCGCCGAGGCCCCAAAGTGGTCCAGCCCCACAATGCGCCCTTCGAGTCCCGTGTACTTCTGCCAACCCAAGGTGGACCCCGCTTCAATCGCCACCCGTTTCCGACATCCGGAAGGAAGCACGGCTTCTCGATAGCCTGATGGTTGACGTTCGAAAAGTTCCCATGAGGGCATACTGACGACCCGGATGCGGCCGTGAGGGGCCAATTGACGCCCCGCCTCGAGCGCCAGATGAACCTCCGAACCGGTCGCCAGAAAAATGAGATCGGGTGTCTCTCCCGGCCGGTTCTCCCACAGGACATAGGCGCCCTTTTCAACCTCACCGGCAGGCGGGAATACCGACCGGTCAAGCACCGGGACGTTCTGGCGCGTCAGGAGGAGCGCCACCGGCCCTTCACGATGCTTCAGCGCCGCAATCCACGCCGCCCCCGTTTCCGTTGCATCCGCCGGCCGAATGGTGGTCATCCCCGGAATGAGGCGAAGCGTCATCGTCTGTTCGACCGGTTGATGGGTCGGCCCATCCTCCCCCACGTAAAAGCTGTCATGCGTGAAGACATAAATCACCGGCACCTTCATCAGCGCGGAAAGCCGGACCGCCGATTTGCAGTAATCGAGGAACGAAAAGAACGTGGCGCCAAAAATGCGGAAACCGCCATGAAGCGCCACGCCGTTTAGAATGGCAGCCATTGCATGTTCCCGCACGCCAAAATGAAAGTTGACCCCTTCAAAAGCGTTCCGTGAAATGTCGCCCCCCCCCTCGATATAGGTCTTGGTGCTCGGCGCCAGATCGGCGGCACCGCCCACGAGAAACGGAACGGCTTTGCTCAGCTTCTGGAGAATCGTGCCGGAGGCATTGCGTGTGGCAACCGGCTTGGCCGGATCAAAAACCGGCAGACGAGCGTCGAGATTGGAGGGAAGGCGTCCCGATTGAAAGACATCCCAGAGCTTTGCTTTCTCCGGATACTTCTCCCGATAGACTCGGAAGAGGTCCTTCCACCGGGCCAGCCGTTTGGCCATCTCCTCCGCCCGACGAGCGAAAACCGCCCGCACCTCCTCGGGCACATAAAAAAACCGGTCCGGAGGAAGGCCCAACGCCGCTTTCGCAGCCGCCACTTCCTCCTCTCCCAGCGGTTCGCCGTGGCATTTGTGGCTGCCGGCCAGCTTGGGGGCGCCTTTTCCGATCACGGAGTGACAGATTATCAGAGTGGGCCGCTCCTTTTCCTTTTTCGCCTCCTCCAGCGTCTGATCCACCTGCGCCATGTCATGGGCATCGGTCTCGAGCACATTCCAACGATACGCCTCAAACCGCCGCCGGACGTCGTCGCTCCACGCAAGGTCGGTCTTCCCTTCGATCGTGATGTGATTGTCGTCATAAAGAAGAACCAGGTTGGAAAGACCAAGATGCCCTGCCAACGAAGCCGCCTCGTGCGATATGCCCTCCATGAGGCAGCCGTCCCCGCACAACGCATAGACCCGGTGCTCCACCAGGGTACAGTCGGATTCATTAAAACGAGCCTCCAGCATCTTTTCCGCAATGGCCATACCGACCGCGTTGGCGATTCCCTGTCCCAAAGGACCTGTCGTCGTCTCGACGCCCGGAGTGTGCCCATATTCCGGATGGCCGGGCGTTTGACTTCCCCACTGTCGAAACTGTTTCACCTCCTCGATCGGCAGGGCGTATCCGGCCAAATGGAGCATCCCGTAGAGCAGCATGGAACCGTGGCCGGCCGAAAGAACAAACCGATCGCGATCCGGCCAGTCCGTCTCCACGGGGGAATAGTTCAGATGCTTCAGCCAAAGAACCGTCGCCACATCCGCCATCCCCATCGGCATTCCGGGATGGCCGGATTTGGCCTTTTGAACCGCGTCCATGGCAAGGCCGCGCAACGTATTGGCCACTAAGCTGAATTCGTTCATGCCAGACTCCTTCAAGGTGCTGTTCGAATGCCCTCAAGAATACGAAAATTGCGGCTTCTGTCGAGTATGTTTATGCCAACGGCATGGATACGGCGATCGCGAAGGGAGGAATGGGAAGAATGACATCCGGATCGGCGTGTGCGGAGGTTAGGAAAATACGTGCGTGACCCTTCATTGGGGCGGCAGTTCATTTTCCTGTTCCACTGGGGGTCGCCCTCCTTTGGCTTCCCATTTCCGTTTCACTCGGCACCGGTGCGATGAATTCCCAACCAAGCCAAATTGTTTTTTCAAATTGAACAGTTTCCCCCCCAAAAAACTCGACAACCGATTCCTTTTTATTCTCTGTCTCACACTTTCGAAAGTGTGAGACATCTGAAGCTGGAAACGACAATGCAAAAGAAAACAAGAAAAATCGAGGAAGAGGAATCGGCTTGCCATGGAAATGACGCCCCGTCCACCCCCTACTCGAAGAGAAAGGAGCAAGAGACGGAAAAAAGAACCCTGAACCCACAACAGCGCCAGCCGTACGACAAACAAATGATGACATATACTCAGGCAGGAACTTCACTCAACAAAACCGGCCGCCGCTCAACCGCGGAACGAATTGCGGCAAAACAGACCCGCGTGGCCAGGATGGCGGAACCGACCCCGCAGGGAGACGAACCCTGACCGCGAACCTCCTCAAGAAACGCCTCCATAAGGCGCGAATGCCCCTTGTCCACCCCCACATCCAGGATCCGTTCGGGCCGCCCTTCCCGCATGCCTTGCTCCGCACACCACCGTCGCTTAGCCAGCCAACCCGCCAGTCCTCCTTCCTGGCCAATTTCGGGACAGGGGTCACGCGCCAACGGCACAACGTGCCGCTCATTGACACGCCCCCCCAATCCGGCCGTCACAATCTCGACGAAATCATAAACCGCTACCATCCCGCCATTTCCCATCATCTCGTAAAGCTCTTTCGGATAGCCCCATGATCCGTTGGCACACATCGTGATCGTCGCAAGCCCCCCTTGCCGATACCGCACAATCACGGCATGATTCAACATGCCGGTTTCCAGGGCGATCACTTCGACGGGCTCTTCCGCCATCATCCAGTTGCAAATGTCGGTAAAATGGGACATCTCGAAAAGCATCGGTCCGTAAGGCGCCTGCGTTCCGTCAAAAACCCACTTCTTCCACGAGTGCCAATCGTCGTTAATCCGCAGGGCTATGGATGGCCTTCCGTCTTCCGCAAGCCTCGGCCGTTCCGCCCCTTCCCGATCCCAGCGCCAGGAACACGGCGCCGGCTGTTCCATGTGATGACGGAAAAGGCAGTGCGCCAAAAGAAGCGCCGGCGCCGCACGCCGATTGTGGCCGACGCAAAACGGAATACCTGCGGCCTCGACCACTCGCCGGATCCGGACCATTTCCTCCAGCGTTTGAGCGAGAGGCTTTTCGACATACACCGCCTTGCCAGCTTCCGCCGCCGCCGCTATGACCGGTTCTCGCAGTTTCTCGGTGGTCGCCAGGCAAATGCCCTCCACCTCCGGATCCGCCACCACGTCCTCCCAGCGCGGGCAGGTTTTCAGAGGTCGAAACCGTTCGCGACAAAGGGCAAGCGCCGCCTCCGACACATCGCAACACGTATGAAGAATCGCTTTCGACGATCGCGCCAGCATGGGAAGATGGGTTGCCTGCGCAAGGCTCCCACAGCCCACAACCGCCATACGAACCGGCTCAACGTTCAGCACGCGTTTCCCCTCAAGGTTGCTCGGCAATCGTGGCCCCGCGCGGCGCGTCAGAAAGAGTCCACGTCCGATAACTCACTCTTCCCTCGCGATACACGTAAATTCGAAACATCGGCTGCCGCCCCCAAAAACGGGCCAGCGGCGTCCCAACGAAAATCGGAATCTCCCCCTCCCAATGCAATTCGTCCCGATGGCTGTGCCCCGTAATGACCGCTTTAACACGCCCGCTGGTCTTCAATATCTTCACCCACCGCGCCGCAGCATCCGGTGGCCAGCTCGGCCACAGGGCATTGTTGTAATAACTCTCCGGCCACACACTATGATGAAAAACGAGCGCAGGCCGCCCTCCCGCCTCCTGCAATGCCCGGATGAGAAATCCCTCCGCGTCAAAGGACCGGTCCGCCGAACGACGAAACAACCCCTCCGTATAGACAAAAATCAATCGCACCCCTTCGTACTCCGCCGTCTGGCCGAAAGGACCGAAAGCATTCGTCCAAAGCGCCATGTCCCGTTCGGCGCTTTTTTCCAAAATATCATGGTTGCCCGCCAGCACATGGACCGGCGCCCGAATCCGCGCCAGCAGGGCGGTCGCCGCCGCGAACACCTCCGGTTTCCCGATCGTGTCGGCAAAAAGATCTCCTGTCACCACCACGCAAGCCAAAGGAAACGGGGCACGGTTGACCGCCTCAATCGCCTGTTCCAAAACATGCGCGTGATCGAGTACCCCGAGATGAACATCGGTGATTTGAGCAAAATAGAGCGGCCCCGTTTGGGCCACCGAGAGACTGCTTCTTAGATACGTCGCCCAAAAAAGAATGAAAATAAACCGGCGGGTTCGATCGAACATCGGACTGCTCTTCTCTTCTTTGTGATTATTTCGTTGAGGACTTCCCGCGTCAAGGCTGGGATGGTAGGATTTGTTTGAAACCATGCAACCCCTTTCTCCGATTCCCTGGGTCGCTGCTCTCCTTGCCTGGTACTCGAAACACCGTCGCGCGTTGCCCTGGCGAAATCAGCCCACCCCTTACCGGGTCTGGATCAGTGAAGTTATGCTCCAACAGACCCAAGTGCCTACCGCAATCCCTTATTTCCGCCGATTCCTCAAGCGTTTTCCTTCACTCCCCTCTCTCGCGACTTCGCCGTTGGAAGAAGTCCTCCGTCTCTGGGAGGGCTTGGGTTATTACGCCCGGGCCCGCAACCTCCATCGAACGGCTCAAATCATCGCGCATGACCGAAAAGGCCGATGGCCTCGAACCTTCATGGAATGGCAAATGCTGCCCGGCATCGGCCGCTATACGGCCGCCGCCATCGCGTCCATCGCCTTCGGGGAGTCCGTCCCCGTGGTGGATGGCAACGTGCTCCGCCTCCTTTCCCGCCTCTGGGGCGTTAGGAAAAATATACGAAACCCCCGCGTCCAATCCGATTTTTTCCGTAAACTTCAGTCGCCAGTCGCCTCCGCCAGCGACCCCGGGTCCTTCAATCAGGCCATGATGGAACTCGGGGCACGCATCTGCACTCCGCGCAATCCACACTGCGCGGAGTGCCCCCTGAATTCCGAGTGCAAGGCGTACCGGGCGGGAACGGTCGCACGCTTGCCGGTCGGACGCCGGCCAACGCCCAAACGACGGGAGACGGTCGGTGTAGGAATTGTGTTCGATCGCCACGGCCACATTCTGATCGCACGACGGCCTGCCAATCGGCTGCTCGGTGGTCTTTGGGAGTTCCCCGGCGGCCGCCGCCAGGGAGAAGAACCCCTCGAGGAAACGGTCCGACGGGAAGTTCGGGAGGAAACCGGAGTCGAGGTGGCCGTGGAAAAACCCTTGCCTGTTGTGCGCCATGCCTACTCTCACTTCGCCGTGGAACTCCATCCCTTCCTGTGCCGGCACATCCGCGGGACCCCTCACCCCCTCGCTGCAGATGAGGTTCGATGGGTCCACGCAAATGAACTCCGCCACTACCCGTTCCCGGCCGCCAACAGAAAAATCGAAAAATCTCTGTTCGCTCCCAAAAACCATTTCTCGATCGGAAATGACCCCCGCCCCAGACGGTTTTGATCGCCGTTTCAAAAGCCCGGAAATGTAAGAACCCCCTATCGGATGATCAGCAACGAGCCCTTGATCAGCGGCTGTACTCCCACGTAGGACCAGTCGCGCGCGGCATCGTAATGAATGCCAAACCGAGCGGCCGCCTTGGGAGAAAGGCCGTTCGTGTTCCATGTCAAACGAACATAAGGAAAGTCGGCATTCGTTTGCGTAAGTTCATTGAGAAAATTGGTGACGTTTCCCCTCAGCCGCAACCCCCAATAGGGCTCAGAGACGTTTCCCGGATCCCGTACAAACACCAGATGCATCCGTCCATAATCATGCAGGCCGGCCCCCTTGTTCGGGTCCTCGACAAACAAATTAGTTGTCGCCAAAGCAATCCCTGACGATGTCCCGCTCACGTAATTGGTGATGACTCCTGTCTCCCTAATTTGGGCCGTATCAAACACTTCGACTACCGTATTGCTCAATTCGAGATAAGCCCGATAGTTGTATGTGGCATGGTCATCTCGGCCGAGAAAAAGATTCGAGCACAGAATCGCTCCAGGCGGGCATAATAAATAGGTGAGACATCCAAGCCCCTCGCCGATGCGAAAATCACCGAAGACACTTACAGAAAAATTGGTCGCCTCCCGAAAGTCGTTCGTGCCGTAATGCGTATTATTAGCCCATCCCCCTTTGCCGACGATCATGTTGGTCGCGTATATGGCCACGTCGCTTAGCCCCCCGCCAAACAGACCGGACCGATTCAACGCCGAAAACCAGGAAAGTCGAACCGAAGAAGTCGGCGCTTGGGAAGTCCCCACCTGCAGGCGGCTTCCGGTGGGCAATCGAAAGCGATTGGTCGTTCCCTCTCCGTCCAAGTACTGAAATTCCGCATAGCCGAGCGCCAGCGCGTTCGAAACCATCAAAACAAGGGGATTGGTGGCAATCCCCAGATGAACGATACTGTTGGAGATGTTGCTCAATTCGTTCTGGGGGCTGATGGAAAGACTGCGGCACATAAAGTTTGTGATCCCCGATGGGAGTTTCAATACACCCACCGCACTACCGGCTTGCCCTCCGACGAAAACGTCCGGGATGTTGAGTTTCCCTCCGGAAATACTGCCGGAAAGATTGGACACCGCATTCTCTGAAAGATCCAGTTCCGCATACGTCGTTCCCGCCAAATTGTTGGCCGTTCTCCCCACCCACAGCGCAGAAAGCCATCCTTCGAAACGGGCGAAATTCGTAACGATGAACGGCGTAAAGTTCCCATAATAGTACCCCGCATAAAAGGCAGCCGGCGCGTTGGAACTGCCGATCACCACTTCGATGTTTTTGGGAAACGTGGTGGTCACATGGCCGTCTTCTCCCCACAGGTATGCGATGCTGCGGGAGGAAAGAAGGGTCCCAACCTGGAGGGTTTTAAGCGCAGAATTGGTTCCGAAATGGAGGAGATTGGTCCCTCCTGAATTGGCGCCCAGGTACGCGGCCGTTCCCACAGTGATATTGGTCAAGGTTTTCGGAAGCCGCAATTCGCCCAGTGACGACCCATTCCCCCCCCCCACCAACAAAAGCCCTTTGGTCCGAAGGATGTCCGACTCGCCTTTCCAGACCACGGAGGCTTGGCTGAGATCCAACCGGGCGGTCAGAGCGCCAACACTCCAATTGTTGTAGGAAACCGCCAGTTCGTTGAGCTCTGAACAGTCAAAGGTAATATTGGAAACGATCAATTCACTCCGCTGATATCGTGCACTGCCTGCAGCGGAATTCTGAAATGCAATGTAACAGCTGCCAGTAGGGGAAAAGGTTCCGCCTCCGCTCATCCGGACGCTGATATCCGCTGAAATGTTGTACGTCTGCCAGTAGAAACCCGGCGCGAGCCGATAGCCGCTTGGAATATCCAATTCGATCGTTCCCGTGGTGTTCGAAAAGATGAGGTATCGAATCTGCGCATCGGCCCCCACCCGGACCGCCCCCGTTTTTCGATTATCGAACACTACGGTGTCTGCGGGTCCTGGAACTCCACTGTCCGGACTCCAGTTGAGCGGATTCGTCCACTCGTTATCTCCGCTGTCGTTATCCCAGACGAATACCGCTCCTCGGGCGTTGCAGAAAAAGCCTAACAGCCCGATCACGACTCCTACTAAAGCAATCCGATCGTTCCCCGTCTTTTTCATCGGCCCCTCCACTCGCTACCGGTAGCCACAGTTGATTATTCTATTATAGATGTTAAACTTTTTACAAGTTTTTTGCAGTGTGAACTTTTTTATGGTTGGCGACGGAATTTTTCTATGCTACTTTGAAAATGATGAGTATTCTGGCCCTTTATTATTCTCGAACAGGCCGCACAAAAAAAGTTGCCGAACGATTGTCCGCGCTGCTCAAAGCAGACCTCGAGCCTTTACACGATCAGGACGACCGTCGCGGATTTCTCGGTTATGTCCGATCGGGGCGTGACGCGATTCTCAAACGACCCGCAATCCTTCAGCCCTTGGCTCATGCCCCGGCCGACTACGACTTGGTCGTTCTCGGATCTCCCATTTGGGCTTTCACGATCTGTTCCGCTGTCCGAACCTTCCTGGAGCAACACGCCCCTGCAATTCGACGGGCCGCTTTCTTCTGCACACACGGCGGCGGGGGCGCTGCGCGGGCGCCGGCTGAGGTCGAGTCCCTTCTCGGATCTCCTCTTGCCGTACCCGTTCTGTCGTTGCAGGATCGCATCGTGGACCGCGGGGAAGGAGAAACGGAGATTGCGCGCTTTGTCGAATCCCTTGTTGCGCTTTTTCCTAATTCCCTCCGGGTATGAACACCCGGATTCTTGACGCGGAAGTCTCCTTTTGCGAACAGCCGTTCACCTCTCCCCTCCTTCTTTCGAGCGGTGCCGTTACCGCCCTGACGCAGGCCAAAGCGGCTGTTACCGTCGAAATCGCCGGCCGCCGCGCGCGCGGTGTGGGGGCAACTTACCTCTCGGACCTCTGGGCCTGGCCCGATCCGTCACGGCCCCATGCCCAGCGTGATGCCGTGTTGCGGGCATTCTGTCGCACCCTGGCCGACCGTTTACCCGATTGGTGCGGCGGAGCGCCTGCCCATCCCCTAGAACTGGGATTGCACCTTCATGAGCGAATCGCCCGGCACAATCACCCCGCCCCCATTCTCGCCCGCTTGATGGCGGCCAGCCCCTTCGATGCCGCCATTCACGATGCGGCCGGCCAGGTGTTGAACCGAAGCGCCTTTGCATTCTACGGGAAGAATGTCCCCATCCCAACGGCGGACCGCTTTTTCAGAACGGGTACCGTCCGTGCCATCCGCGCCCTCCTCCGGCAACGCCCCAAACACCGACTGCTCGCTTGGTATGTTGCAGGCGTGAAAGAAACTCCCGACACCCTGGCGCCCTGGGTGCGAGAGCGCGGTTACCGTTGCTTTAAGGTCAAAATCATGGGCCGCGATCCGGAGGCCGACGCCGCTCAGACAGCCGCACTCTTCCGGATGGTCCTCCGCCTCGGCGCCCGGCATGTCCGTCTAACCGCCGACGCCAACGAAGCCAGTCCATCGGCCCGGCATGTTCTCGACTTCTTCCACCACCTCCAACGGCGCGATGCGGCCGCCTTCGATGCGCTTCTCTACGCCGAACAACCCACCTCCCGCGAAATCGAGCCGTGCGCCTTTGACTGGCACGAAATCGTTCGCCTCAAGCCGGTTCTTTTGGACGAAGGGCTGACCTCGCTCGAGCGAATGATCCTGGCGCGCAATCAGGGATGGAGCGGATTCGCCCTCAAAACCTGCAAAGGGCATAGCTTCGCCTTAACCGCTGCAGCGTGGGCCCACGAAAACGGACTTCTCATTTCTCTGCAAGACCTGACCAACCCGGGGTTCGCCCTCCTTCACGCCGCCCTGTTCGCCGCTCATGTGCCGACGCTCAACGATGCCGAACTCAATTCACCCCAATTCACCCCCACCGCAAACGAACCCTTCCGAAAACAGCTGCCCGGCTTATTTGACCCCCGCGGAGGTTTCCACCGTCTGCCCAACCCTTCGCCTCCCGGCTTGGGCAGCCGACTCCTCCTCAGCGAAAACCAGCGGGAATGAAAACCACTGTCGCCTGAAGGGCATGATAACACGTACAGCCCGAACTGGCCTCCACCTGAACCGCAACTCCCCCAGCGGGAATAATGTTGATCAAACAACCCGGCCGCATGCCCAGAAAGGACATCAAAGACCCGCCCGTTTCCACGCTCATGGCCACGGTCACGCCATAGCGGTAAAAGAGATTGAACATCGAGGCCGACATCTGGCCACAAGCCCCCAGCGGCATGATGGACCATGGTTTCTGTCGGTTCCCTACCGGCACCATGACGGGATCCCCCGTTTTAAGCTGAAAGGACCGAGGACGACTGACAAGCCAATCCCCGATCAGAAGCGGCCGAACAAGATTGCCGATAGGCCGGTTCCATAAGACGGTTCCATCCTTCGCGCTCAGAACCAGCGCGCGCCGCTTGGGCTCTTCTCCGGTCCGTTTTCCATACGCCGAATAGGTCCCGCAAAGAACAACGGCCCCGTTCCCCGCCATGAGGGAGAGACTGCCTGCCCAAGTACCGCAATCCGTCAAGTCCTCATTCCGACTCCAGCGTTCCTGCCCGGTCTCTGCATCGAGCGCTGTAACCGTCCGAATATACGCAGTCTCCCGAAGGCGCGGTTCCACGGTTCGATCGGCTGGATTTTCCTCAGCCGGCGTCTGACCTCGCCGTTCGGCTGCCTGCGCGGCGATCCTCTCCAGAGGACGCAAAATACGGGGCGCCGTTTTCTGCCCCCGATGTTCGACGAAGTAGACCCTCCCATCGTAAACCGCCAACGTCGCATTCCGAATCACGCCCCCTCCATAACGCCATTTTAAGCGACCGGTCTCAACGTCGTATGCAAACACGCTCCGACTGAACTGATAGCCCTCATACTCGCTGCCGTACAACGTGTCGCCCACCGTAGCCACCCACGCCCACTCCCCGCCCCCTGGCGTTCGATACACATAACGGGTTTGACCGTTCCAAAGGTCCAACCGGTGACATGCATCCGTCGCTGCGACGAAAAGGCCGTTGGAACTGACGGCCAGATTGCCGCAATCGTTCATCACGTCTAGACGACCCGCCTGTGGAAAAGGCCGCTCCCAGTGCATCAGGCCATTGTAGGCATCAAAACACATGAGAATCGGCATGGAATCAGCCGTTCGGAACCCCTCCGCATACACGCGACCGTCCAGCATGAGCGGCGCTTCATTGCGGCGGTGACGGTCCGGCATCTTGTCGGGTCCGGGCTCCCCATACCACAACACGTCGGGTTTTCCCTTCATCAGCCGATCCCCCGAACAGCTCGTGTTGCCCGCATCCGCCCATTGGTGGGTCCAATCCCCGCTCCCCGGCAGCCGTCCCCGAAGCAGCTTGAGCCAGTGAGTGCCCGCCAGCGTCACACTGTGAACCTCCCCTTCCCCGCTCCACTCCCGAGGAGGAGCCGAAGTGCCCGCCAGATAAAATAATCCCCCGCACGGCTTGACGTAGCGGAACAAAAGGGAGGGGGATAGGACCTCCCCACCATCCAGCTCTGGTTGCCCGACAACAAGATTGGCAAAAAACGGCGGATAAGGAAGCGGATTGGTCGGATTCCATGTCGAAAGATCGTCCACCACAATCCGTCCGCCGTACAATCCCGCAGAAAACAGGGCATGGCGTGCGGCTTCCGCCTTTGCTGCATCGGGTTCGGCAATGTGAATAGTCCAGCCCGTCCGTTGGCTCAGAAGCAGAGCCAGCGGCATGCGGTTCCCCCCGACAAGCAAGACATAGCCGCGCGAAAGTCCGCTGTCCCGCACCAGTCCATCGGCCAACGGCCTGAGAGGAGCCGCAGAAGCCAGCAGAGGAGAAAGATCCAGCGGGGGGAGTGCCGCCGCACGAGCCCCACGCCCAAACATGTGGAGGCGCCCCGTATCCGTGCTCACTACCAAACGGCCATTGGCCGCCGCAAGCCCCAGGGCGCGCCCCTCGACGTTCGCGGACCAGATCGCTCGGCCCGAATCCGCCTCAAGAGCCGTCACCTCGCCGTCCCCCCCCACCACAACATGACGGCCCGCCACAATGAGGGTCTGTATTCGATCGGCCGTGAAGCGCCAAAGAGGAGTGCCGCTGGGAAGTAGGTCCGTTCCCCCCGTGCGCGCAAATGCCAGAACGGTATTCCGCCCGCCCTTTTCCCCCGTTCGGGGCAGCGGAAGACCGGTCAATTGGTAGATGCGGTTGGACGTCACGACAATCTGACGTGCGTCGCGCACAGCCCCTTGATGCTTTCCCTCCGCATCGTACGTGTGCAGAATGTTCTGAGAACCGAAGAAAAGACGCCCCTCGGCAAGGGTTCCATAGCCTCCGCTGACCACTCCCTTCGCCTTCACAATGTCGTAATCCCGAACCAGGGTTCCCAGAACCGTCCCGTCCGATCGCCGATAACGAATCGGAACCGTTCGGCCATTGAGAACGAACAGCTGATCCGCATCGGCCAGCAAATACCCCTGCGGAGTGAGCGTGACGTTCAACTCCTTCGGAACCGCCGTTGCGCGCCAGAAGGGTTGACCCGACCGAGCATCGAAAGCAAAAACTGCCGTCTCGCGCGTGGGAAAGATCCCCGCGGCACAATAGGCGATACCGCCCTCAACCAACACATCGGTTCGGACGGGCCAGAGCGACATGACCCGCCCAGCGCCCAAAATATGGTCGGCATTCGGAAAAGGACGATGGGCCCATATTCGTCGTCCGCTCGCCGCGTCCAAACAATACACCCAACCGTCATCCGATCCCGCGTAAATCTTCCCCTCCGCCCACGAGGGCGCCAGGCGTACCGGCGCTCCAGTGAAAAACGTCCATTTTCGCGCGCCCGTTGCGGCATCGTGCGCATGAATCCCATGGTCCACGCTGGAACCGAAAAAAAGCGTATTCCCCACCAAAATCGCATGATGGGCGTGATCAAAATCTAGCTTGGGTAATTCCGCCCAACCGGGCTGTGGCACCGGCCAGGCCGGAGTCGGAGGTGCGGTTGCCCCGACATTCCACAATTCGGTCAGGGGAAACGGAAGCGTCTCCGCCGTCCAGCCGCTCCGGGCCGGATCATGGCGATACATCGGCCAGTCTTCCCCCCCCGCCGTCCCCCCGGCAACCAGAAGCAAGAGGAAAAGGAACGAAAGCGGGCGCATGGCAGTTTCCTTACTGAACCGTAATAATAATACCCTGGCAACCGTAATCAATCAAATCGGAATCTTCCTCAGGCACCCGCAATGCGGGGCATGGGGACAGACTCGTATTGCATCGTCGCCTGAAGAAAGTCCTGGAGCAGTTCGGTTTTGAGGGAGGCAGCGGAAGGAGTGTCCCACAGATTGCGAGTTTCTCCAGGATCCGCCTCAAGATCGAACAGTTCGCCCTTCTTCCACTCCCGATAGACGGTGATCTTGTACCGCTCGTTCACATAGGTGCGCAGGTGAAAGCGACGGTTACCGTGATGATTTTCCGTCACCGACCACGTTCGGACCTTTTTCCCCTCCAGCCAGTCGGGAAGGAGATTGAGCCCCGTCATGGCCGGCGGAATCTCAAGACCTGCGACAGCCAAAAACGTGGGCGCAAGGTCCACCAGGTTCTGCAAATGGCGGTTGATGCGCCCCGCGGGAATATGACCGGGCCATCGGACGAGGAACGGCACGCGGATCAAATCTTCGTAGTGGTGGATAGCTTTCGCGGTCAAACCATGCTGCCCCAAAAAATGCCCATGGTCGGTTGTGAATACGACAAGGGTTTCTTCGGCGATTCCGACGTGGTCGAGGGCGTCGAGAATCCGGCCGATATGCCGATCCATGAAACTGACCATCCCATAATAGCAGGCGATGTCTTTTCGCAGTTCTTCTTCCTCACGATGCTGAGGATGGCCTCCGTGCACTGCGCCCTCTCCCTCCGCGACCCGTTTCCACCACTCCACGTCGTGGCCCAGGGCCGCTTTGCGAAAGTGTTCGGGGTTTCCCTCATGCTCGCCGGGAATCATCCGACCCACCGCAACCCGCGCGGGATCGTACAACTCCGACCACGGAGGCGGAACGAGGTAGGGAGGATGAGGATCGTGAAAGCTGGCCCAGATGAAAAAGGGTTTGTCCGCCGTAACGGCTTTCTGAATTTGTTCAATCGTTTTTTCGGCAGTCCAGACGGTGTAGTGGAACGGTTCGGGGAGTGCCCATCGGCGCGAGGCATACAGCCGTCTCTTTTTTTCGGGGTTGGGCGGCCAGTCTTCAAAATAGTCCCGCCAGTTGACGAGGCCCTTTTCCTCCATCCAAATCGCGTAGTGCTGTCCCGCATGGCTTTCCGCCGCATGCATCCGGGCCGTTTCAACCCATTCGAAGCCGTACCAGGGTCCGTGAAACTTCCGCCAGAAATCGAGATCGCGAAGGAGAGGTTGACATTCGAGAGATTCCATGCCGGGGCGGGAGGCAAGGGGCTGAAAATGAGCCTTCCCGATCAGGGCGGTGTAGTAGCCCACCGCCCTCAGCATTCCGCTGACGGTCGGGACGTCTTCAAACAGCTTGGCACCAAGACTCCAGGCCCCGTGCTGGGAAGGGTAGAGACCGGTCAGAATGCTCGCCCGAGCCGGCGTGCAGGTCGGATTGCAGGTATAGGCGCGGTCGAAGCGCACGCCCTCGGCACATAACCGGTCGAGCGCCGGCGTTTGAAGGATGGGGTTGACCGCCCCCAGTACGCCGTAATGATGCTGATCGCTGGTGACCAACAGAATGTTTGTCCTTTTTTCCGTTTTTCCCATCGCCTTCCTCCTCCTGGGGTCAGACCTCAACATTCAACATTTCAGCCTTCGTGATCTTCTTTATTTGTTCTCTTGTTCCATCCGCTCTGTCCAGAAATCCTTCGCGCCGGTATTGCCGCTCCGTCCTTCGCCCCGTTATGCCCGCCGAATGGGGTTGGTTATTCTGATACGATTATGATAGTCTTTTTACGATGAAGCCGCCAACTCCCGACCCTTTGGCCGACGCCGCCCGTGAAGCCCATGCGATCCGACAGAACCGCGACGCCTTTCTCGAAGCCCCAGTCTTCCGTGTCCTCGCCGATGCCCCCTGGTTGGAACGCCGTGCGCTCTTGGAGGGACTGGTCGCGTTCCACCGGGAACGGATGGCCCGCATCCCCTCTCCCACCCGTTACCCGGAATCCTCGCCGTGGGTTGACTACGTTCTCCGCTGCGATCAAGAACTACAACGGCTAGCCGGTCTCTCCGATTTCGATCTGGCCGTCCTTCGCAGCCTGCACGATTACCTCTCGTTCCGAGGCGTCGGCCACGTTCATCTCGCCGGAGACGAACGATGCCGGGTCGCCTTTCTTCCTCATTCCGATCACGGTCGTCTCCACATGAAGAACCTCGACGACCCCCCCACATGGTGGAGACCCGAGCCGGAACCGGTCTGGCTGTACCCCCGGGAGGATCAAACCCTTTTTTCCGACGGGGTCGGCAGCGGACTCCACCTCGACGAGGAACCCCCGGAACTTTTTCCCCTTCCCATCCGATCCGCAATGCTTCACGCCTATGCCGAGGATGTCCCTTCCGCCGTCGAATTTCTCGACCGCTACCGCTATTTCTGGGGACGCGCCAATCTCCTTCTCTACGATCGCAAAGGTCGGTCCGTAGCCATTGAAAAATGCAGTTTTAACTTCTTTGAGTCGTTTGAGCCGGGACCCGACGGTATCAGCCATGTGAGCGGGATGACCTGCCGCAACCCCGATTCCCCTCAGGGCCGTTATCAACGCGCCCAACGCGAAAAATATCTCCGGCTCCATCGCCAGCCGCTCGACGGACCCGACATGGCCTTCTGGAATGCCTGCCGTCAGTTCGAGGAAAAACTCGCCGCCGGTCTTGCCACCCTCGCCTTACGGCCCACCCTTGACGGCCTCCTGCAGCTCTTCCTCCGCCCATGGCCTGAGGGGCTCCGCAAGGACGGTCTTCGCGTCCATCCCCGCCAAGGGCTGATTGGCTATACGCTCATGAGTTACGTTTCTCTGCTCGATGAAGGGCGCCTTCTCCGCTGGCAACGGTCCGCACCGCCGGACCTGGTCTGGCCCGATGCTCCCGAGGTGTTCCACTACCCGCCCCTCCGATAAGCCGCCATGCGGACGATCCTGCATGTGGATATGGACGCGTTCTTCGCTGCCATCGAACAGCGCGACCACCCCGAATGGCGTGGAAAACCCGTCATCGTGGGTGCACCTCCGGACCGCCGGGGGGTGGTATCCACCGCCTCGTATGAGGCACGCGCATTCGGCATCCATTCCGCCATGCCCTCCCGCACCGCAGGCCGTCTGTGCCCGCACGCTCTCTTCGTTCGCCCCCGCATGGCCGTCTATCAGCGGGAATCCGAACGGCTGATGGCCCTCCTTGACGGCTATACGCCCGACGTGGAAGCGGTCTCCGTGGATGAAGCGTTTCTTGATGTGACAGGTGTCCTCCATTTCTGGCCAGATGCGAAAACCCTCGCTCGTTCACTGCACGAACGCATCCCTCAAGAGCTGGGCTTGACCGCCTCGATCGGCGTCGCACCCAACAAATTTCTCGCTAAGGTTGCGAGCGACCTTTGCAAACCGAATGGACTGCTTGTGGTTCCCAGCGACCCCGCCGCAATTCGAGCTTTTCTGGCCCCCCTTCCGGTTTCGCGGCTCTTCGGAGTCGGCAAGATCACCCGTGCGCATCTCGAGAAGGCTGGCCTTCACACGATCGGCGATGTGCAGGCTGTTTCCGAATCGGCTTTGGCCTCCTGTGTCGGCGAGGCCGCGGCGCGTTCCATGCGAGCCCTGGCGTTTGGCCAGGATGAACGTCCCGTCGCGCGGGAATGGGAGGATAAAAGCCTCTCACGCGAAACCACATTCGATACAGACTGCGCCGACCGAACGCTTCTTCGGGAAACCCTTATCGCGCTGGTTGAGTCCGTTGGCCGGCGTCTCCGTTCCCATGGCCGTTTCGCTCGCACGGCTTTCCTGAAAATCCGTTTCCCCGACTTTCGGACCATCACCCGCCAAAGACCGATTCCCGAACCCACGGATTCCGACCGCCTTCTGATTCAGACCGCCCTCCGCCTTTTCGAGAAAGCCGCCGGAACAGAGCCGATTCGACTGATCGGATTTGGCGTCCAGAATCTGACCGACACCCAGGTCCCGACGCCGTTTCAACCGGACCTGTTTTCGCCCAAGCCTGCGCCCACCCAGCGGCGAAAGGACCAACGGCTCGACCGGGTGGTGGATACCGTCCGCCGACAATTCGGAAACGATGCACTCCGCCGGGGCGTGTGGCACGGGTCCGCCGAAATAAACGAACCCGAACCGGACAGCGGAACGAACGCCTGAGGGGGATGCGAATTAACAGCGGATTTGTCCATTACCCCAAACGACATATTTGTAGCTCGTCAATTCTTCCAGCCCCATCGGTCCCCGCGCGTGAATCTTGTCGGTACTGATCCCCATCTCTGCCCCCATGCCAAATTCGCCGCCATCGGTGAACCGGGTGGATGCATTGACATAGACCGCCGCCGAATCCACGCCGCGCGTGAACCGTTCCGCCGTTTCCAGGTTTTCCGTGACAATGGCATCGGAATGATGGGAGCCATATCGTTCGATGTGCGTGATGGCCTCGTCAACCGAGCCGACCACTCGAACGTTCAGGATCAAGTCGAGATATTCCGTGGACCAGTCGGCTTCCGTGGCCGGTTCCATCGCCGCAACGATCGCGCGTGCTGCCGGATCGCCCTTCAGCCGGCAGCCCTGCGATGTCAGCCGTTCCGCAAGCCGGGGAAGAAAACGCGATGCCACCGCCTGATGCACCAGGAGGCATTCCATGGCGTTGCAGACGCCCGGCCGCTGGCATTTGGCGTTCTCCGCAATTGTCAGGGCCATCTCGAGGTCGGCGGCTTCGTCCACATACACATGGCAGACCCCCTTATAGTGCTTGATCACGGGTACGCGCGCCATTTCCGTGACCGCCTGGATCAAGCCCTCCCCGCCCCGGGGAATCACCAGGTCCACGCGCCCGACCAGCTGCACAAGCTCCCGTACCGCCTCCCGTTCCGGGGTGTCCACAAAAAGAATGGCATCCGCCGGAAGTCCGGCCCCCTCCAGAGACGCCCGCATAACGTCTGAAATGGCGCGATTACTATGAAGGGCTTCCCGCCCTCCCCGGAGAATAACGGCGTTGGAGCTCTTGAGGCATAATGCCGCGGCATCCGCAGTGACATTGGGACGCGCCTCGTAAATGACGGCGATCACGCCGATGGGAACGCGGATTTTGCGGATCTTAAGTCCATTCGGCCGCTCCCAAGCCGCGATGGTCGCGCCCACCGGATCGCGCAACGCCGCCACCTCTTCAATCCCGCCTGCCATGGCTTCGATCCGGCTCTCGTTGAGCGACAACCGATCGAGCAGCGCCCGGTTGAGCCCTGCAGCACGGCCGGCCTCGATGTCCCGCCGATTCGCCGTGAGAATCTCCGCTTGGCATCGGCGGAGTGATCGGGCCATCGCCTGAAGCGCGGCATTTTTTCGATCGGTTTCCGCTCCGGCAAGTCTCCGGGCGGCCGCCACCGCCCGGTCTCCCAACGCAACCATCTGCTCGCGCAACGTCGTCATGGGGTTAGTCCACAATCGCGGGGGGAATGAAAGTCCCCACGTCATCGCCCGCCAAAATCCGCCTGAGATTGCAGGGCTTCCGCCCGTCTGCGATCACCACGGGAATGCCCGCTTCCACGACGCCGCGAGCCGTCTTCAACTTGCTCACCATCCCTCCTGTCGAAATGCCGCTTTCCTTCGGCTTCGCCAGTTCCAAAACGCGAGGCGTAATCCGCTCCACCACCCGCAGGCGACGCGACCGGCCATTCGGTTGAAACTCCCGCAAACCATCCGCCTGCGTCAACATAATGAGCAGATCGGCGTGCAGCAGCTTGGTCACCAACGCGGCCAACAGGTCGTTATCGCCCAGTTTCTTTAAATCTGCCTGCAACTCTTCGACCGCTACCACGTCGTTCTCATTGACAATCGGAATGACCCGATGGCGAAGCATGTTCTCCATCGTTCGCCGGGCGTTGTTCTGGCGGATGGTATGGTGAAAGTCGTCATGCGTCAGAAGCACTTGTCCCACTCGGCAGCCGTATTTCGAAAAAAGCGTATCGTAGAGGGCCATTAGCCGGGCCTGGCCGACCCCCGCCGCCATTTGAAGGTCGGGCAACTGGGTCGGTTTTTCTTTCATGCCGAGGGCCGCCATTCCAGTCCCCACCGCCCCCGAAGTGATAATGATTGCCTCTCCCCCCCGGTTTTGAAAGGCCGCAACATGCCGCACCAGCTCCTGAATGCGAGCCCGGTGCGGCCGACCATCCGCCTGGACGAGAACCCGACTACCGAATTTAAAAACGACCCGTCGCGCCTCCGGCAAACCCTGCCGGTACCGCAAAGATGTTTTCATGCTGCAATGCTTAGCACAGACGCGCTCGGTTGACAACGTCAAACCGGCACGCCGCCAGGGCGCCAACGCCATCGGCGCCCGCCGATTTCGATCGTCGCCTCTCCACCCTCCCAACGGGCCGAAGTGACCCGAGGCGCCGCACCGGCCGGAAATGCCTCAAGCAGAACCCGACACTCCAGGCGGGGCGAAGGTTGAGGATTCGAAAATCGGAGCAGGTTCATCGAACGATCGCGGTGCGCACCAATCCCATGCTGGAATTGAATTTCCGCAACTCCCTCCACCCCCTCTTGCGACAAGAGCGTAATCCGAAGCTGTCCCCGCTTCCCTCCCGTCTCCCATGCCCCGACACCCTTCGAGTCGAAGGGCCGATCGGTCTCGAACTCTTCCCCCCAGCTGTGGAAAAGGATGTCGAATCGGGCGGAATGATCGGCTTCCAAGTCATCGGCGATGATCCACACGTCCGGTCGGATCATAAGCAGATGCCGGTTCCATCGCCGCAGCCCCAGTTCCGGATCATACGCCGGGGCGATCTCGGCGGAAACCGCCGCCCACTCAGCATGGGATTCGAACCGACGAATCCGCGGCCCCCGCTTCTCCAGCCGGAGCCGCCGGCACTCGAACCATTCTCCCCCTTCCCCCGTCTGCCCTTTCCCATCGATGAGCGCGACATTGTGATAGGCGCTCCATTTCCGAGCATAAGCGCCGTGGTTCAGCAACCAGTCGCCGTGCGCAAAAAGCTGAAGGTTGCCGGCAGCCGGCGACATGTGCCCCCCTGCGATGCACTGAGGATAATGCTCCAAGGCATGCCACCCCGCATGCGCGCCGCAGAGAAATCCCATCACCGATCCCTCCCCCTCCCAACCCGACCGCAGATAAACAAGTCCCTTATCCTCGAAGTAACCGTCTGGGCAAAGACGATCGGGGAACTCCTCCGGAACGGAGGGATCGTGCCAGAGAAAATCAAATAACGCACTCTCCGGCGGGGATATCTCCGGGCCGGCTTCGAGATTTGCAATCCACTGAGCGTGCGGTTCGCGATAGGCGGCGGCAAGATAGTGAAGAGACGGAGATGGCCCATACCAGTGCCAACGGACCGAATCGCCAAAATGAAGATGCACTTGACGTGCCTGAAAATGCCGGTGGGGAATGTGGCTGTAAAGATAGAACCGGTACAGATTCCGCATATAGAGGTTGTCTTCAAAGGGATTCCATCCTAGAAGTTCGCGAACCGGAACCGCCACATTCATAAAAGAGGTCAGAAAAAAACTCCCATAAGAAATCCCCTCGGCCGAAACGCCGTCGGGACCCAGTGCGGCCGTCACCACTCTCATTTTGTCGAGGATCCATCGAACCCAGGAGGCCGTCCCTTCCACATCCCCGTAAAGGGCAAGTCCGGGTAGCGCCGCTTGAAGAAACGTGTACATCGCAATGTTGTTGACGTAACAGCCCGCCCAGTAGGTCTCATGAAGCGCCAACTCCCGATAGATGGCGCGGCCGTTTTCTTCCAAAACCTTCCGAACCTTCCGGCGCAATGGATCGGGAAGATCGGCATACAACCAGTCATACCCGATGGCCACCGTATGCCACTGTTCCCAGTGTGAACCTTGCGTGTCCCCGCCCGCCATCTTCTCCAAACTTTTGACAGCCCTTTCGAGATACTGCCGGTCCCCAGTAAGTTTCCAGGCAAAAGCCGCCTCCGGCAATCGCCCCTTCTCCGCAAGCGGAAGCATTCGCTCCCAATAGGCCGACCATGGGGCGCGGCCGATTCGCTCTTTTAATTCCGGAATCGTCTCTTCTCGGATGTACAACCGGGGATGAACGCCCCAAAAACGAAGTTCCAGGGGGGTCACTCCATAGACGATATCGCGATCGGGACATTCCGACATGGCATTTTCCCTCATAAGAGACGACGGTGTCGAAGCGCCGGCACGCGGTTTCGCACCTCCCTAAGCCGATGCCGGCTGATTGGGGCGGAAAGGATACCCTCTTCCGCTTCGGTTTCAGCCAAAGTCTCACCCCACGGGTCAATAATCCGGCTGTGGCCATAACTCGCCACGTGGGTCATAGGATTTTCCCCACACTGGTTGGCGCCCACGACATAACATTGGTTTTCGATCGCTCGGGCCCGCAGCAGGGTTTCCCAATGGGCTTTTCCGGTACTCTGGGTAAAATTGGATGGAACAAGCAGCAGATCGGCTCCACGAGCCGAATGCCAGCGATAAAGTTCCGGAAAGCGGAGGTCGTAACAGATCGAAAGTCCGCACCGCCATCCTTCGATCTCCACCAGAACCGGCTGAGACCCGGCCGTGTAGATTTCCTCCTCTCGAATCACCGAGCCGTCATCGAGCGTCGCTTCGAAGAGATGGATTTTTCGATAGGTCGCGCGAACCGAGCCGGCCCGATCCAAAAGAATCGAGGTGTTATAAAAATTTCCGTCTTCCCCCCGTTCGATCACACTCCCCCCCAGCAACCACGCGTTCAACGCCCGCGCGCGCCTTGCCAGCCATTCGGTCAAGGATCCTCCCACGGGTTCGGCCGCAAGCCGGTAATCCTCCGGGTCGCCCCGGAGGGCAAAGACTTCGGGCAGCACAACGAGATCAACCCCCTCGAGCGGAGCCAACAGAAGATCCAGTCGGTTGAGATTCGTGGAAACGTCCGCCCCCGCGGCATTCTGAACCACAGCGATAAGCATGTGTATATCCTAAAAGACCTTGTGTTTTCCATCAAACCATTTCGAGCCTTTTTACTCATCCGGCCATCAATGATGCTGCATAGGCAATGGACGTGTGTTTGAACTATTTGCGCACTCGCTGAGGCTGCTTGGGGATGCTTCTCATGGGCCGAAGGGCATTGCGCTTCAATCGCCCTTTGTTTCGGGCATCCGGCTGGCTGCCGACCAGTGCCCCGAGATCGCAATTGAGCGCTTCATCGGGATTAAGGTCGGGCAAATAACGTTGCCCTTTTCGACGGTCCCCTTCAACCGGCGCACCGGGCTACGGCCCTCCTGGCGCGCACGCGCCTGGCTCTCGTCGTATTGCTCCTCCATCCATCGGCGTACCGCCGCCTCGTTACACTCGTAACCCGTCAAATCGGCTTCCGCAGCGTCAAGCCCCATCGTTGCAGATACCAGCCCACCGTC
>CALHRZ010000006.1 GCA_938038445.1 uncultured bacterium
ACTGAAAGCGGCAAAGGGGAGTCCGTTATCGTACACCGGCCTCACCGAGCTGTGGTTCGGTCGGCAGGGCGCGTATAACAACGGGGCCGAATGGTTCGCCGGTATCCTGGACGAAGTCCGCATCGAAACGGTCGCCCGATCTTCAAACTGGATTTGGGCCTGTTATTTAAACGCGGCATCGAATACCGTTTTCGCCACCTACGGCCCTGCCGGCTTCAATCGGGCCGGCGCACTGATCATGATTCGTTAAGAGAAGCAGGCACGCCGGCACCGCAGTTCAGATTCCGATTGTGCCTCCGCCAAAGTCGGTTGCCGGAGGGGTACCTTCAGGAACTTCGGTTGACAAAAAGACGAGACCCTGGTTATTAATAAAAAAAAGGAATGGGATGCGACGGTTCTTTGTTTTCCTCGGATGCTTGTGCTTTTTTGCAGGAGCTGTTCACTCTCAAATTACAATCGCAAAACCCGCAGGAATGTCGGTTGACCTAACCGGTTTTGTGACTCCGGCTTCCTCGGAAGGGCTTTTGTTCCGACGTACATTGGAGAAAAATCTCGCCCGCTCCGGTTGGCTTCACTTGATGGCTCAGGACGCGTCCTATCCCATTACCGGGTCCTTTGCTCTACCTGCGACAGCATTTGTCGAGGTTCGATCTGCCGGTTTTCGCCGATCCTTGACCCGCCGGGATGGGGACGTTCGTCGTCTTGCCCATGAGACCGCCGATGCTCTGGTGGAAGCGCTGACCGGCAAAAAAGGGATCGCACGCACGCAAATCGCTCTTGCGGGCAATCGGACCGGCCAGTGGGAACTCTATCTCTGCGATGCCGATGGGGAAAATCTTCAACAAATCACCCGCGACCGCAGTATGGCCCTCTATCCCTTCTGGTCGCCCGATGGAAGCCGCCTGGTGTTCACCTCCTATCGCAACCGGTTTCCCGACCTTTATCTTCTCCACATCGGCTCCTGGAAACTGGAACCGCTAGCCCGATTCAATGGACTCAACACCGGCGGCGCGTTTTCGCCCGACGGTCAGGCCGTCGCCGTTTCGCTATCCTTTACAGGAAATCCTGAACTTTATGTCCTCCGACCTCCCCTCCGCGACGGGCGCCTCTTTCGTCTCACCCAGACGCCTCACGCCGCGGAAACCTCTCCCTCCTGGTCGCCCGATGGAAATCGAATTGTTTTTGTTTCCGACTCAAGCGGTGCCCCTCAACTCTATATCCTGGATGCTCGCGGGGGTGAGCGTTCGCCACTCCCCCTCAGCGGGACCGAAAATGTCTCTCCCAGCTGGGGACCCGATGGACGAATCGCCTTTGTCACACGACGGGCCGGCGTATACCGGATAGCCGTCTATTCCCCCGAGAACGGCAATGTTCAAGTCCTCACGAATGACGACGCCAATTATGAAGACCCCTGCTGGGCACCCAACGGCCGTCATTTGGCATGCACACGGATCAGCGACAATCGAATGACGGTTGTTCTCCTTGACACGCTCACACAAAGTTGGGTACGGTTATTGGAAATCCAGGGAGAGTGGCGGTCCCCCGCTTGGTCACCCCTCCTCCCGTGACTCTGTGCACCGAAAGGACAAACCCGCCATGCTGAAACCAACCTTCAAAATCGCAACGCTTGTCGTCCTTGCGATCCTGACCGCCTCATGCCGTCTGCGTCCCGGAAAACCCAAGACAGCCGCCGGAACCGATGTGTTGACACCGGAAGAAATCGCGGCAGGCGGAGTTTATACCCCCGAAGAACGCTCAGATATCGGGATCGGACAACCCATTCGCGACGTACAGTTCGAACCGGTCCGATTTCGCTTCGACAGCGCAAAAGTGGACAGCCCCGAATTGACAAAGATCCAAACGGTAGCGGATTACTTGAAACGGAACCCCAGTTACACTCTTGTCATCGAAGGCCATTGCGACGAGCGCGGAACGGCGGCTTACAACATGGCACTCGGCGAACGCCGCGCCCAAGCCGTCCGGGCCGAATTGATTCGTCTCGGCATTGACGCGGCTCGTATTCAAACCGTCAGTTACGGGGAGGAACGTCCCGCCAGCCTCGGCCATTCTGAAGAACACTGGCGGTTGAACCGTCGCGCGGAATTCGTTGTTTATCCTTAAGCCTTATTGAAGAGACAGGTGGCGGGACCGGCTCCGCCCCTTCGAACATGCCGGAATACTTTTCCATGGCTTTCCTCGCCTCCCTTGGCGGAGGCGAAGTGGTGGCAATCTTCGTGGTGGCGCTTGTTCTTTTCGGTCCTCGCCGACTCCCGGAAATCGCGCGAACCATTGGCCGCTGGTACTCCCGCCTTCAGCGGGCTTTGAACGAATTCCAGCAGCAACTGATGGCCGAACTCCCCCACATCGATCAATTCGATGACCGGGAGTCGGAAAATGAACAGGATATCCCCCACCCGCCTGAGCAACCGCCTCCGGCCGGTTGAACCCCATCATGGAACGCGAAATGTCATTTTGGGAACACTTGGCCGACCTACGGCGCGCCATCATCCAGGCGGCAGTGGCATACGGGCTTGCGTTGGCGATTGCCTTCCCTCTCGCACCGCATATCCTTAAGGCCCTTAAACGTCCCTTGCGCATCGCCGGACTGGATCCCCAGCATTTCCTCCTCACCTTTCATGTAACCGGGGGGCTTTCGGTCGCAATGACCATCGCCCTGTGGAGCGCGTTCGTTATGGCGCTCCCCTTTCTTGTGCTGGCCGCGGCCGGCTTCATATATCCCGGGTTGACGCCTCGGGAACGACGGGTCGCGACCATTGGCTTTGCGGGCGCCGGCCTTCTCTTTGCGGCAGGGGCAGGTCTCGCCTACTTCCTGATGCTTCCAGCGGCCCTACGCGTCATGATGTGGTTCAACGATTGGATGGAGGTGCCTGTGCAGGGATTTCTCGCTCAGGATTATACCCGATTTGCCCTGCTCGTAATGGCTTCGTTTGGGATTGCCTTTGAAATTCCTCTGGGGCTCATGATCCTCGGTTGGCTGGGTGTTATCACGTCCCACCGGCTCCGAGCCATGCGCCGCCATGCCTTGGTTGGCATCATGGTGCTTGCTGCGGTTGTCACTCCAACGACGGATCCCTTCAGCCTCTTCTTCCTTGCCCTTCCCTTGGCACTGCTCTATGAATTGTCCATCTGGACCACTTGGTTCGCTGAACGGCAACGGCATCGGTGACGAAACAAAGACGAAATGCCCGGATCACCGTAGATCGGGCGGGAGCCGCCGGGAATGGGCCCGGAACAGGGCATCGAGCAACCGATCCATCTGGGTCAGCGTCAGGGTCCCCGCGGTATTAGGATCGAGCATCAACGCCTGCCGCACATACCGGCGGTTCCCTTCGAGGATTGCGCGGACCGTCAGGTCCTGGACGTTCACATTCGTCCGAATCAACGCCGCACAGGCCGGTGGGAGATCGCCCACCGTCATAGGCCGAATACCGTTACCGTCCGCTACGCAAGGCACTTCCACACAACAATCCCCCGGCAGATTCGAAATGAGCGCGCCCCCTTGATTGTGCACATTTCCGTTGAACACGAACGGCCGACCCGTCGCCAGCGCATTGAGGATTCGCGCGGCATATTCCTGACTCGGGACATAAGGCAGAGGAACGATCGGACGTCCCCGGCGGACGGTTTGCCGCAACCGGCGATATTCCCGCTCCAGTTTCCGACAGGTCTCGAGATATCCCCCGACCCGGAGATGATAGCGCGCCACTTCTTCGGGCTTTTTGAGAAAGTAGGGCGTGTACTCGGCCGTGTGATCGTTCGTTTCCGTCATGAAGTGACCCAACCGCTCCATAAGCGCGAATCGGACAGGATCGAACCGCCTCAAATGAGGAATTCGGGCCGCCCTCCACAGGGCAGGATACAAGTCGCGCCCGCCGCTACGAAACGTCAGAAAAAACGCCATATGATTGATCCCGGCGCAGAGGTACTGCAAGTCAGGATCGTCGCCTTGATCCCACCATCGCTTCCATTCCTCGACACGCGCCGGACTGTCGTACGGTCGCCGAAAGTGGCGCCAGATCGCTCGAGGCGATTCGTCGGCAATCGCCACGATCATCCGCATGGTGCGCGCTGTTCCCTGAACGCCATGGCAGAGACCGACGTGCCGAATGCGCGTCGCCCTCTCCACCGCCAGGCAATGGATCGCCATCGGATTGGAATAGTTGAGCAGCCAGGCTTCCGGGCACAGTTCCGCCATTTCGTTGCACACCCGCAATAATTCTGGCACACTCCGCAACGCTCGAAAAATGCCCCCAGGTCCCAGCGTGTCCCCCACCGTCTGCCGAACGCCATATCGAGCCGGAATGGTCAAATCGTCACGGACCGCATCCAATCCCCCCACACCCATCGTATTGATCACCACATCGGCGCCCTCGAGCGCGCGACGCCGGTCCCGCGTCGCCAGAATCCGAAATTGTTTCGCTCCAAAATCCCGCGCCAGAAGCCGCGCCATTCCCTCGGCGGTTTTCAAACGCTCGGAATGAATATCCATCAGCCGGATTTCCGAAGCACGCAACGCGTCATGCCAAAGAATGTCTGCAACCAGATTCCGTCCAAATACCGCCGATCCCGCCCCAATCATTGTAATCTTCATAAAACTCCTTTTCCACCCGATACCGGTTCAGTTCAACCTTTCCAACATCGAACGGACATATTGAAGGAAATATGGAAATGCGGCCTCCGGGCCGGGAAGTTCCGGTTGCCACTTCTTTTCCCACTCAAAGGAAAGATACCCCGTATAACCGTCGCGGCGTAACAGCCGCAGAGCAGCCGCAAGGTCCACCTCTCCTTCCCCCGGCCACACACTGCGGATGCGGTTGTCTGGCCCCCGTTTTGCATCCTTGAAATGGACGTGGCGAACCCAACGGCCCAATCGCTCCCACGTTTGTTCCGGTGGTTCCTCGAACCAGGAATTTGCCACGTCCCAACAGACGCCAATCTGCGGTCGGCCAACACGTTCCAACACCTCCCGAAGCCGCTCGCCACGACACCAATCGTCGTGCGTCTCAATGGCGATGATCACGCGGTGTCGCGCCGCCATCTCGGCCACCTGTTCAAGGCCTTCCGCAACCCAAGCAATCGCTTGGGCACGATCGATCCCATCGGGCTGTTTTCCGCCGAAGACGCGAAGAATCGGGCAACCGAGATCCGCACAGAGACGAATCATCGCCTCGGTAACCGCAATTGTCTGCATCCGTACTGCAGGGTCCCCTGCCGTAAAATTCGTATAACCCATGACCGCCGCGATTTCCACGCGCTGCGCCTGAAAAAGCCGCCGGATCGCCGCACGCCGCTCCGGAGGTTCGTCAGGTCCAAGATGTTCCCCCGAAACCCCTCGCAGTTCCACCCCGTCATATCCCATCGTGCGGGCCTGAACGGCAATTCGTTCCACCGTCCATTCCGGACATCCCAATGACGCAAACGCCAGCTTCATTGCGGCCTTTTCGATCTTATGATAAAAGCATACGATATCTCCATCGCCGAATCCTAACAAGCAAATTGAGAGCCGCTGGGGAAAAAGAGTCCCTCCAGGACTCTTGGAAAGATTCTTCAGGCGCCCATCACAAAGCCCTTCAGGTATTCGGACTCTTCAAAACCGGGTTTCACAGGATGATCGGGAGACTGCGAGAGATGTTCCAAAAGCCGGAGCGGACGGCCTGCATCGCGGGCGGCTCCTTCCAACACTTTCAAAAACAATTCTCGGCTGACGAGACCGCTGCAGCAAAACGAGAAAAGCAAACCCCCCGGTTTGAGCAAACGACAGGCATGAAGGTTCAAATCTTTGTAAGCCCGAAGGGCGCGCGCCAGCGACGCGCGGTTCGGAGCCAATTTAGGGGGATCGAGGACGATCGCATCAAATCGTTCGCCCAACCGCCCCATCGCCCGCAATGCCTCAAAGGCGTTTTCAACCCGATAGCTCAACCCCTCTCCCAACGCGTTGGCATGCCAATGCCGCAGGGCACCCTCCTTCGCGTGGGCCGAAGAGTCCATCGCCACGATCTCCTGCGCCCCGGCGCGGCGCGCCACCAGCGAAAAGGCTCCCGTATATGCGCAAACATCCAACAACCGCTTCGTTCCGCCGGCCGCAATCCATCGCGCCACCGCCGCCCGCGCCGTCCGTTGATCCAGATAAAAGCCCGTCTTGTGCCCGGTGCGCCAATCGGCATGAAATCGCAACCCGTTTTCACAAAATTCCAGCTCCTCCGGCGCTTCTCCTTTCCATACCGCCGTACGAGGCGTCACCCCCTCATGGACGAGCAGGTCGCCTTCCGATCGCTCAAGCAAGAGGGCCGAAGGCCATTCCCGCTCCATAATCCGGAAAATCATCTCCCGCCGCCGGTCCATGAACCCCGTGAGAAGCTGAACGACAAGAGCCGCGCCGTACCGATCCACAATCAAACCGGGAAGACCGTCGCTCTCGGAAAAGACCAGCCGTTCCCCCGCCGGCTCTTCCGGCAGCCCCAACCAGTTCCGCCGTCGGTCGCGCGCCGCGCATAGCCGTGCGTGAATGCCCTGCTCATCAAGCCTGGCCGACGGATGCGTGTCGTAAAGGCGGGCGCGGATCTCCGAACGGCCGTGATAAGTCGCCCGCCCGAGAAACTCCCCCGAAGAGGATACAATGTCCGCTTCTTCAGATTCCGAATCCCCTTCTTCCCGCGCAATGGCCCCCGAAAACACCCAAGGATGCCCCCTTCGAATGGAGATTTCACGTCGCGGTTTCAGAATGAGCCGACGATTCATTCCTTGGCTTCCTGCACGGAAAAGGATGTCCATCGGACAAACACACCCGCCGGGAAGGGACAAGAGGCTGCGGGTTTGGCCAGCAACATGTGGCCGCTTTCCATCCGGCCCCCGAAGTCCCTGTACCACGGACGCAGGAGATTTTCCAAAACCGGCGGAGAAAAACCGGGCGTATGACAGGTGAAAAGAACAAACACCGGACGTGCCGCCATGAGCGCACGAAGATGATCGAGGAGCGGGACAATCCCCTCCTCGAGAAACCACCGTTCTCCCCTTGGCCCTTTGCCGTAGGTCGGGGGGTCCAGAATAATCCCTTCGTATTGCCTCTGCCGCCGGACTTCCCGAGCCGTAAACTTGACCGCATCGTCCACAATCCATCGGATCGGACGATCCAAAAGTCCGCTCCGTTCCGCATTGCGTTTGGCCCAATGAACAATATCTTCGACCGCATCCACATGACAGACCGACGCGCTGGCGGCTGCCGCCGCCAACGTGAGGGCGCCGGTATAGGCAAACAAATGCAGGACACGGCAGGGCGACGGGACACGGTTTATTTGCGCGCGAACCCATTCCCACTGCACCGCATGCTCGGGAAACAATCCCACATGCCCAAAGGCAGTCGGTTTGAGTTCGAACTGAAACGGGCCAAGCCGTAAACCCCAGCTCGATGGGAGCGGACGGAGCCCGCCCCATCGTCCCTCAGACCCTTCCCCGCGACGGAATATCGCGTCCGCTTTTCGCCAAAGGTCTGGGTGTTCCGGCCGCCAGACCGCTTGGGGTGCGGGCCGGTTTAGAATGTAGGGCCCGAACCGTTCGAGTCGAGCGCCGTCGCCCGAATCGAGAAATTCATAATCCCCCAACGGAAGGCGGAACAGATCCATAACAAATCAACCGAGAGCCGTTTGCTTTGAGCGTTGTTCCGTCCATTCAGGAGCAGCAGGTCCTCGATGGTTGTAATATCCAGGCGGATGACTCCGCCAACGCGGGTCCACCTTGACTTCATACAGAAAAAAAGGATCCTCGCTCTGTCGAATCAACAGTTCGAGCCGCCGGCGATGGTCGGCAAGAACCTGGGCGTGAGACGCCTCATTGATCAAGGTCCGGGTCTCGAACGGATCGCTTTCCAGGTCATACAACTCTTCCCCATCGCCTTCAAGGTATCGCGTGTATTTATATCGCGAAGTACGCAGCATGCGCCCCGGGCTGATGGTGTATCCCCATTCGGAATACCATTCTGAAACAACGTAATCCCGCAACGGTTCGAGATCTCGTCCTTCCAACCAAGGTTGAAGGGACATCCCCCATAGCCCTTCAGGAGGTGGGATACCCGCCCAATCGCAAAGGGTGGGCAGCAAATCCAGGAGCGATACCAACGGCCGTTGAATCAAACGGCCATCGTCCACAACCCCGGGCCCCCTAACGATCAACGGCACACGGGTCGCTTCTTCGGCGAAACTGACCTGCTTGGTGACAAGCCGGTGCGACGCCAAACCGTCGCCGTGATCGGAATAGAAAACCACTCGCGTCCGATCGCGATGGCCGCCGGCATCGAGGGCCGAAAGGATCTCGCCGATCTGAGCATCCACCATTTCAAGATAATAGTAATAAGCCGCCAGATAATGCCGGTAATTTTCGGGGGTCCACTCCGCCGCCTGCGCCAGGCGGTTATGGGAGCAGCAAATGAATTGGACAGGCAATGGCCGTTTCGAAAAGTCCTCCACCTCGAAATTGGGGGGAAGATCGGGCAATGGCCCTGGAATCGGCTGATCCTTGTGGGGGCCGCGGTTGGCACCGACATAACCGCAAATATTGTGCGGATTGTTCAGATCCGCGATCATCAGAAAGGGCGAGCGGGGCCTTTGACGGAGATATTCGACACAAGCGTGGGTGGTGTGGCGGTCTATAAACGTGTCGGCGTTGGCGCCCAAATGGGGCGGAAGCTCCGGTTCCCGTATCTGGCCGGTGGGGTAATGACGAAAGCCACGCAGCGCGCCGGCATCATGGGCTTTCCCGAAATGGACGCATTCATAACCGATCGAGGAAAAAAGGGAGCCGAGCGTCGGCCGGCAATCAGGAATTTGAGGAACCGGAAGTCGTCTCCCGTTCGAGAGAACACCCGTCTGGTGCGGCAGCCGCCCTGTCCAATAGGCAGCCCGCGCCGGCATGCAGAGGGGGCAAGGCGTATAAACGTTCGCAAAGCGGACCCCCTCTTGGGCCAGTCGGTCGAGATTAGGCGTTCGAGCCCAAGGATCGCCGTAAGCTCCGATCGCACGCTGGGCAAGCTGATCGGCGCAAATGAGCAGAATGTTTGGCAAATAATCGGGCATTACCAACCGCTTCCATGTTGCGTGGAACCCTTTCGCGGCGCAAGCAAAAAAGGCCCATCCCTATGAACAGCCGGCGTTCCTCCGTTCCAAGGCTCCGCTGTCATTCGCTTGAAAATCTGATCGAGCCCACCATGCCGGAGAATCTGACCGCTCACAGCTTTCGCAGGAACTGGAAGATAATATCCGAATGCCCCGGCACCCCTTCGTGGCCAAAGTCAGGATAGATTACCACGGATTTGGGCGCCCGAATCTTGTTATAGGCAGCAAATTGGGTGGAAGGGGGACAGATGGTATCCATTAACCCTACGGCCAAAAGAATTTCGCCACGGATGCGGGGCGCAAGAAACTGGACATCGATATAGCCCAGACGGGTGAAAATTTCGTTTTCCCGTTCATGGCGCGGGTCAAAAAGGCGGAAGTAGTCACGCAACTCTTGGTAGGCATCCTTGGCCAAATCCATTTCCCAGGTGCGTTTATAATCGCTGAGGAAGGGATAAATGGGTGCCGCGCGGCGGATGCGCGGCTCGAGAGCGGCGCATGCAAGGGTAAGACCGCCGCCCTGGCTCGCACCGGTGCATCCGACGCGGTCGGGATCCACTTCCGGCATTTCCATGACCAACTTCGCGAGTTGGGCCGTATCAAGAAAAATATTGCGAAAAACGAGCTTTTCCGGGGCATCATCGAGACCCCGAATGATATGGCCGCGAAGGGTAGGGCCGTGGATCGCACTCCGATCTTCTGAAAGCCCCCCTTGGCCACGGCAATCGAGTGCAGCCGTCACGAACCCTTCGGCTGCCCATGGCAAAAGGCCGGTCCAGTCCCCTGAACTGATCGAATAGCCGTGAAAGAGAAGAACAGCCGGCAAACGCCCTTTGCGATGCTTCGGAATAGCCAATTTGGCATGGATGCGGGAGCCCCCTACCCCCTCGAAGAAGAAATGAAAGCAATCGGCAAAGGAGGCTTCGAAACGGGCAGGTTTCCGTTCCGCGCGCGGATTGAGAGCGCGCATTTCGGCCAGGGAACGGTCCCAAAATTCATCAAAATCCGGAGGTTTTGGATTGCGGCCTTGATATTGGTACAATTGCTCGAGAGGCATGTCCACGATTGGCATGGTGGATTCCTTCCCTTTTGTCAATGGAGAGGAATCATGGCAAAATAGGAACTCCATAACCAGCAAAAAAAATGTTGCACAACCATGGGCACTCTGATAGAGTCGTAGTGTTTTGAAAACACTGCGGGGTGGAGCAGCTCGGTAGCTCGTCAGGCTCATAACCTGAAGGTCGTTGGTTCAAATCCAACCCCCGCTACCAATTTCAAAGACCGGAAGAATTTTTCCGGTCTTTGCTTTAAGACCCTATTGATCGCTGCCCTTATTCCTTCGCCCGAGTGTTTTTACCATTTTCCCGTTCTTGACCCGGCCCCCTATTCGTTTAGAATGTTTTCAAACGGAGTAGAGGATGGTGGCACAAGGTATGTCGTTGTCGCAGGAACAGCGCCTGCAAATGGTGCTGGCGCCTCAATTGCGCCAATCGCTCGAACTCCTTCAAGCCCCTCTTCTCGAATTGCGCGCTCTCGTCCGCGCCGAGTTGGAAAAGAACCCTACGCTTGAAGAACTTCCGGAACCTTATACTCCGCTGGAAGAAAACGAAGGGGATAATCCTCGAGACGAGAACTCCCCTCCTACCGCCGATACCCAGGAACTGGATTTCAACAAGGAATTCGAAATGCTGGCCCGTCTGGATGACGAATGGCGGACCTACTTTTTCCAGGAAGAGCGAAGCCGGCCCTGGACGGCCGAAGAGGCCGAACGCCGACAGCACTTTTTCGATTCGATCACGCAGCCGGAAACCCTCCAAAGCCACCTCCTCAAGCAGCTTCAACTCACGGACCTCGATGAAGGATCTCGCCGAATCGGCGAATATCTCATCGGCAGCCTAAACGACGACGGTTACCTCACGGCCTCCCCAGAGGAATTGGCCGCCGCGGTCAATGGCGACCCGGCACTTTTCCGGTCCGTCCTCGAGGTGATTCAGGATTTCGACCCGGTCGGCGTCGGGGCGCGCGACATCTCGGAATGTCTCCTGCTCCAACTCCAGCGGTTGGACAAAGGAAACAGCTTGGCGGCCGTCCTTGTGCGCGACCACCTCGAAGCCCTCGCTTCTCGCCAATATGCCGCGTTGGCAGAAGACCTGAATGTTCCGGAGTCGGAAATTCGCAAAGCCGCAGAACTCATCGCCACGCTCAATCCCAAACCCGGACGGGCTTTTTCACCCGAGTCGCCGGCTTATATATCGCCCGACGTCTATGTCCGAAAAGTGGACGATGAATACCAGGTTTTTCTTAATGACGAACGGATCCCCCATGTCCGCATCAGCCGCCAATATCGAGAGTTGCTTCAAGATGCCCGCACGAATGCGGAAACCCGTGCCTATATCCAGGAAAAGGTGCGAGCCGGAGCGTTTCTCATCAAGAGCATCCAACAGCGCAAACAAACCATCCTCCACATCGCACGGGAGATCGTGCGCATTCAACGCGATTTCTTTGAGCACGGTCTTTCCCATCTCAAACCCCTCACCATGGCCCAGGTGGCTACGGCCGTCGGGGTCCATGAAACAACGGTCAGTCGGGCTGTTTCCGGTAAATATATGAGCACGCCGGCTGGACTGTTCGAAATGAAGTATTTCTTTACACCGGCCCTGAAAACCGCAGACGGAGGAACCGTATCGAACCGAGCGGTCATGGATATGATTTCGGAGTTGGTGGCATCCGAATCTTCAGCGGCCCCACTTTCGGACCAAGAGATCGCGGAACGGCTCAAAGCCAAAGGTGTGGACGTGGCCCGCCGAACGGTGGCCAAATACAGAATGGTTCTCAAAATCCCCCCTTCCCATCAACGTAAAAAATCCTCATGACGCTTCCCTTTCCTCCGCCCGACGCCGGGCTGTGGGAAGGCGCGACGTCCGAAGAGTCGACACACGCGCTGGAAAGGCTGCTCGCCCGGCCGGAACCCATTGAAACCTCCCCCCTTCCCCGTTCCGCCTGGGCCTTTCTCGCCCTGACCCTCCATCAAAAACTCGGCCGTCCCGTGGTCTGGATCGCAGAAAGTCCCGGCGACCTCGATTCGATGTCTAGTGACGTGGTGACCCTCTCGCCTTCCCCGCTTGTCCCGCTTTCACTCCCGCCTCCCGACCCCCCTCGCCGCGGAAACGATCGGCCCGGGGAGAACGCAGCCGACCGTCTGCAAACCGCCTGGAAGCTGGCATCGGCAAAAGGTCAGGTCCTGGTCGTCACCAGCCGACTGGCCCTCCTTCATCCTATTCCAGATCCCGTGGCACTTCGCGAGGCCGGTCTTGTCGTAACGGTCAGAGCCGATCGCCCTTCTTTCGACGAGACTCTCGCTTTTCTCAATCGTTCGGGTTACCGCTTCGAAACCGAGATTCATGAACCGGGAGAGGCCGCCCGTCGAGGAGGACTGATCGACGTTTGGCCGACGACCGAAGAATGGCCGATCCGTATCGAATTCTTCGGCGCCCGGGTGGATTCCATCCGTTCCTTTGACCCCGAAACCCAGCGAAGTAGAACCCCTCTGGAAAGCCTCGTTCTTTTACCCCCCTGCGAAAGTTTTTTGGCGGCCCCGGCATCAACCCGCCCCCGTCACCTGTTTGAAATACTCCCCCCCAACGCCGTCATCCTCTGGACCGAATTTCTCGACCACCCCCAACCCAACACCCTGCCGGAAACAACCCCGTTCCCCTTGTCGCTCCTCCATACTCTCGCGGACAATCGAGGTTTCACGCAGATTCGCAGCCGTATGAACGCAACCGCCGCCCTTTTGGACTTTGCCTTTCTTCCGACCGTTGCAGGAAAAAGACGCTTCGAGGAACTTTCCCCCGATTGCATGGCTCGGCTACGGGCGGAATTTCTCGATCGGTTGGCCCGTCAGGCCGACGAAGGATTCCGCGTGTGGATGCTCCTGGAAACGGAAGGCTCCCTCCACCGTTTTCTCGAATCCGCACCCCACGCGTTCAAAGCGCGAGCCTCCATCCGGATCGGACACCTGTCCGAGGGATTTCAAAGCGAACGCCTGCGAATCGTCGTCGCGTGTGAAAACGATCTCTACGGACGCCGCCCAGGACCGCCATCGGCCCGCCGTTTTCGCACGCCCCGCTTCGCCGCGCCGATCGCCGATTTGTCGGAAATCGAACCCGGAGATCTCGTGGTTCATATCGATCACGGGATCGGCCGCTACCGAGGTCTTTCCACGATTTGCACGGCCGGCCGTCCACAAGAAGTGCTGATTATCGAATATGCCGAAGGAGCCCGCCTTCATGTTCCAGTGGACCACGCCCATCTCGTCAGCCGGTACGTCGGCGTTGGACGCCGTGCGGGTCGCCTTCACTCGCTGGGAGGGACGCGCTGGCAAAACGACCGAAAACGGGCTGAGGCGGCCGTGGCGGATTTCGCCGCGTCCATGCTGGAAATCCAAGCCGCGCGCACGGTCCGGCCGGGCCATGCCTTTTCACCCGACAGCCCCTGGCAAATCGAATTCGAACGGGCGTTTCCCTATCGCGAAACCGAGGACCAAGCGCAGGCCATCGAACATGTCAAGCGAGATATGGAAGCGCCCCGCTCGATGGACCGCTTGATTTGCGGCGATGCCGGCTACGGAAAAACGGAAGTCGCCATGCGAGCCGCCTTCAAGGCCGTGATGGATGGCAAACAGGTTGCCGTGCTGGCACCGACGACGGTCTTAGTTCAGCAGCATTATTTCACGTTTTCCGATCGTATGGCTCCCTTCCCCATTCGAATTGAGATGTATTCCCGGCTCACCCCTCCCGATCGGCGTGCAGCCGTCCGGGCTGCCTGCGCCGCGGGCGCCTGCGACATCGTCATCGGCACGCATGGCCTTCTCGATCCCGATGTCGCATTCCGCGATCTTGGCCTGGTGATCGTGGACGAAGAACAACGCTTCGGAGTGGCCCATAAGGAACGGCTGAAACAGCTCCGTCGAGAAGTGGACGTGTTAACGTTGTCGGCAACCCCCATTCCTCGTACCCTTTACCTTAGTCTCGTGGGTCTCCGCGACCTTTCTTTGATTCGCACCCCTCCTGCGGAGCGACAACCAATCGAAACCCTCGTGGTGGAAGATCGGGACGACGTAATCGAAACCGCCCTAAGGCGCGAACTGACCCGCGGAGGACAGGTTTTTTATATTCACAACCGGATTCACTCGATCCACCTTGTCGAGGAACGGTTGCGCCGCCTGGTGCCCGAGGCCCGTCTGGCCGTAGCCCATGGGCGGATGGCGCCTTCGGCGCTCTCCCGCATGATGCGCGAATTCGTAACGGGACGATTTGATGTCCTCCTTTGCACGACGTTGGTTGAATCGGGAATGGATATTCCAAACGCCAATACCATCCTGATCGAACGGGCGGACCGTTTCGGTCTAGCGGAACTGTATCAGTTGCGTGGACGTGTGGGGCGGGGGTTGCATCGAGGGTATTGTTATCTGCTGTTGCCCCGCCATGGACAAGTGGATTCCCTTGCCCGATCGCGCCTGGCAGCCATTCGCCGCCACTCCAGTCCCGGCGCCGGTTTCCGGATCGCGGCGCGCGATCTCGAACTGCGCGGCGCCGGCAACATCCTCGGCCGCGAACAAAGCGGCCACATTGCGGCGGTGGGTTTTGCCCTCTATTGCCGGCTCCTGCGCCGGACGGTCGAACGGTTGCAACGCGGCGCCGATGCCCCGCTCCCCCCTCCAACGGAATGCCGGGTAACCCTCGACTTTCTACGGTATATTCCGGACGAAGCGGATGCCGGCGCCGTCGGACTCCCCTCATCCTACATCGAGGAGGAAAGCCTGAAACTTGCCGAGTATCGCCGGGTAGCCGCTGCGGCGTCCGAACAGGAGCTTGCGGCCATCCAACGCGATTGGCGGGATCGGTTCGGCCCCCTCCCTCCTGCCGCTCAACGCTTATTGACCATGGCCGCCGTTCGATTCGTAGCGGCCCGCGCCGGATTCACCCAAGTGGAAAACCGGGAACACAAACTTCATCTCTTCCGGCCAAACGGGGAACTGTATTTGCACCAAGGCCGTCTCCCTCGCTTTGGGAAAAAGGATCCGGACGGCCGTCTCCAGGAACTGTTAGACCTCCTTCAGAGAATCGGACAGATCCTCGAGCCTCGGCCGCAGGCCGAAACAGGGGAACACAACGGTCAGCGGCCTGCGAGCGATTGCCGGCATTCTTCCACCAACCGGGCAAAGCGGCGGCCGTACTCGACATAAGTACGATACCGCGTTTCGGCTTCAGTCTCGACCGTCGGATCGTGAAAGACCGCGCCTAGGTGCGGCTCAATGGAAAATCCCCCATCGTAGCCGCGGCGGAGAAGATCGGTCACAATCCGCCGGACATCCCCCTCTCCTTCTCCCGCAAAGGTGTAATGCGTTTTTCCCGTCTCTGGATCCCATTTTCCATCCTTAATGTGAACGTAGATCACATGGTCCCGAACATGGGTATAAAACTCCCACGAAGACTGCTTGGGATAGGGAGGCGGTTTGCTCCGATCGTCGGAAAAGACCGGATTGCCGGTGTCGAACACCAGCTTTAAACCGGGACAGTGCTCGAGCAGCCGAAGGGTGTACGTCCATCCCATCCCCCCGTAATTCATGCAGTTCTCATGGACAGGCTGAAGCCCTTCGTCAAGAAACATACGCGTCAGGACGCTCACGCGCCGAAACCGCTCTTCTTCCATTTGATCCTCCGGGGGGCGATCTTTAAGCACCGCAAAACTCATGATTCGGATTAGCCTTGTCCCCAATCGTTTCATTCGGGGAATGGCGCGCTTTGCCTCGGCCAACGAGAGATCGAAAGGATCCGTGATCTGTTTGCCCCAGTTCGCAATGGTCGAACCGAAACAATTAATGGAAATGCCGGCGGAGGCCAGGTGTTCACAGACGGCCTCAAACGCGGCATCTTCCAAGTCATGAATGTTCCGTCCGTCGATGTTCCGCGCTTCAATGAACTTCCAGCCCAGTTCCTGGGTAGCCCGGATCTGAGTGTCCAGGTCTTTCCCTGCTTCATCCGCAAAACCGGTTAGATACATGTCTCGATCCTTTCGTTTGCTATTGCCGGGGGGTTCCCCCCCAGGAGTTCCAATTGTTCCGTGAGGGCCCTCCACTGCTCGGGCGAAAGCGTTTCGGGCCGATCCCTCGGTCCCGCGCCGGCCGCCTGAAGCGCCGCGTGGATCACCGGCTCGGGCCACGCGGGAAGCCCACCGCATTTACCCAGCAACCCGCCGAGCTGCTTGCGCCGATGTTGAAAAGCGCCCCGGGTCCATTCGTAGAACCGTAGCGAGGGCCGAGCCGTCCCGGGACGCAGGCGTAAACAGACAGTTGTGGAAGATACCGCAGGGCGCGGATAAAAACAAGACGGCCGAATCCGGCGCACCGTCTCGATCCTATAGCGAAGACCGATCCAAACCGTCAACAAGCCATAAGCCGCCGTGCCGGGTAGTGCGGAAAGACGCTCGGCCACTTCACTCTGGACGGTCACCACGAGATACGAGGGAGGTTCCTCGAGACACGCCAGATCCACCAGCATGCGGGAACCGCTTCGATACGGGAGATTCCCGAAAACCTTGCGAATCCGGCGCATCCCTAGAAATCGGGGAAGGTCAAGATCGAAAAAATCGGCATGCACCACCTCAACCCTTGGGCAGTCCGAGTACCGTGCTGTGAGATAGCCGGCCAGGCGCGAATCTTTTTCCACAACGGTCAGCCACACCCCCCTTTCCGCAACCCGATCGGTCAAAACCCCAAGTCCCGGTCCAATTTCAAGAAGAGACTCGCCGGAAGAGGGGGCAATCGCCTGCACGAGGGTCTCCGCAACATTTCCATCGACCAAAAAGTTCTGCCCCATCGCACGGCTCGGCACCACTCCCAACACCGCCAGCCGTTCGCGAACCACACGCGGGCTGAACACCGGCTCTTTCATGATGGCGGAATTCGAGGAAGCAGCCAGGGAGATGGACGTCCGGCCAGTTCAAACGCCATGCGAATCGCGGCCCTCATACTCGCAGGATTCGCCGTTCCCTTCCAGGCGCAGTCGAAAGCGGTTCCATGATCGGGCGATGTTCGAACCATCGGAAGTCCTAAAGTGATATTCACGCCGCTCTCGAACGCGAGCATTTTCAAAGGCCCCAGACCTTGATCATGATAAAGGGCAATGATGGCCGCATAGTTGCCCCGGAGTGCCTGGAAGAATACGGCATCCGCGGGTACAGGCCCAACAACCGCCACGCCTCGGTTTCGTAACGCTTGGATGGCCGGCTGTAAAATTCGTTTTTCTTCGGTGCCGATCCTCCCCCCCTCCCCCCCATGGGGGTTGAGCGCGCAGATTGCGATCGTTCCGGACGTTCCCAACCACGGAAGAGCCTCCCAAACCAGGGTGGCCGTTTCCATAACCGTTTCACGGTTCAACAGCCGGGGAACACGGGCCAGCGAAACATGGCGTGTGGCAAGAGCGACCCGAAGTCCGCCTCCCACCAGCAACATGGCAAAGCGTTTCGCACCTGTCAATGCCGCCAACCGTTCCGTATGCCCGGCGTGGGTGACACCCGCCTTTTGCCAGCCCTCCTTGCAAATCGGGCCCGTCACAAGGGCATCAAACCAACCGCCCAATACGCCCTCCACCGCGGCATCGAGCCAAGCAAGGGAGGCCCGAGCCGCATCCACCCGCACGCGACCGGGGGCCGGCGAATAGGAGGGACTGCCGGGATCCCACAGGGCAACGGGTCCGGAAGGACTGGAGGAGAGACAAAAGGCCGGCAAACACGGCACGCCTAAAAGGGCGCAAACGCGGTCGGCGGTACCGCGATCTCCAACGAGAATCCGTTTCCATCGCTTCGGCCACCGGCCTCCAAGGGCAGCCCGTACCGCCACCTCGGGACCTATGCCGTTAGGATCGCCCAACGTGATCGCGGCGCGGCAATCATTCCTTCCCAAAGGACACTTCGACATATTGGACATGAAACTGTTCTTTCAGGCTTTCGATCCACTGCCGCGCGAGTCGTTCGATCTCTTCGCGCCGCAAACGGGCTTCAATCATGGACCGAGCCGCATCAAGTCCGATGCGATCACGAGCTTCCAAACGCACCAAATGCCATTCGCCGCCGAGTTCGACCCGCACAATACCCCCCTCAGGGGCCCGCGCCAGCTTTTGGGCCAGCGGTTCTGCGAGATCCTCGGGATCCCTCCATCCCCACAGTCCTCCCTGATCCGCTTCAGGTCCCCACGAATACTCCCTGGCCAACGCAGAGAAATCCGCCTCTTTGCGATAAAGCCGATCCATCAATTCGTTGCTGCGAGATTCGGCATCCGGACCGACCAGAATGATCCGACGAAGGAGAATCTGACCCGGATGCTCAAATTCGGATTGGTTTTCTTCATAATAGCGACGGATGGCTTCGGGAGAAATCCGAACTTTTCCAGTCAACTCCTGCGCCCGAATTTGTTCCACGATCAACTGACGGCGTATCGTTTCACGCCATTCGTCGAACGTCATCCTCGCTTGGCCGAGCGCCTCCAGAAAGGCCCTTCGGTCGCCCCCAAACCGTTTCCGAATAAAATCCTCCGCCTGACGATCCACCGCCTGCTCGGGGATGGAAACGCCTGTTTCGGCGCTTTGCCTGCGAAAAAACGCGAGGACAAGTTCCTGAGAAATTTTGTCTTCCAGAATCGCCCGAAAAAGACGCTCCTGCTCCCGACGCATCTCCTCACGTCCCATTTCCCGCCTCGCGGCGAGTCGTGTGAATTCGCGTTCGCCATCCCGGTACACTTCCCCAACGGTAATCGGTTTCCCGTCCACCCAGGCCGCCACCCCATCAAGCAGCGCCGCCTTTTGCTCACGTTCCGCCGCATGTGCCGCGATAACCACTGCCATTCCAAGCGTTCGAATCAGTACAACAAATCGCATCGTTGGTTCCCTCGAAGAGGAGTATGACACAACACGCGCGGTCGGGCAAGCGGCAGCAGGCAAAATCGATGGCCGCCCCCTACGGGGACTTGTCTTCCGGGCGGACGAGCGTGCGCCCCATCCACTCCAGTGTCTCGAAATCTCCAACCCGTTCACGGAAAAGACGGTAATAGAGAAGTTCTTCCTTTCCGGGTAGGCTCCATCCGTTCGGAAGCACCCGCTCCCGCGAAAAGTCTTTGTCACTCACGGCGCGCTCGGCCCACTCGCTTAAAAGACCGCCGATCCCGCATCCCTGCCAAAACTTGGCCTTCGGGCGCAGAACCAGTGCGGTCGGCAACAATTCGCGAACAGCCTGCCGCAAGATCCATTTTTCACAATCGTCCTTGATCTTCCACGACAACGGAATGCGCAACGCATAGGCCGCAACCTCCGGATGAAGATAGGGCAAAAGAGGCGTCAAACCGTATGCCCCTGCGCATCGGTCCACCCGTTGCAGTGCCGTGTGATGCAGTTGTCCGGGAAGAAGGGCCACTGCTGCGGCCCGGGCGGACGATTTCATATTTTTGATCCAGGCATACCCTGCAAACAACTCGTCGCTGCCTTCGCCCGAAAATACATGGGAGGTCCATTGAGAGGCCTCGCGGGCGGCGAGATAGTGGACCACGCTGGACCGAACCAACAGTCCATCGAATGATTCGAGCGCTTCGATGACGTCGGGCAACACAGAGCGAATCAAAGGAAGGGAAACCGCCACTTCATGATGGCGCGTCTTGAGAAACTCTGCCGCTTGACGGGCAAACCGCAAATCAGGAGATTCGGAAAGGCCCGCCGCAAACGTGTGAAGCATTCCTCTCTGTTTCATCGCCAACGCCGTCACGGTCGTGGAGTCCAATCCGCCCGAGAGCCACGTGCCTGCATCCGGATACGCAACAAGGGACTGTCCGACCGCATTTTCTAAGCGGCGACGAAGTTCCCTGGCCAGAACCTCCGGAGGATCGGACAACAGGGATGCCTTGGGGGGATGCCATCCGGGCCAATATTCCCGCGGCTTTGAGACCCCCACCGCCCGGAGAGCTTTAATTTCGGACGCAAAACAAAGAGCCCCGCCTTTCGCCTCGCCCAAATAAAGCGGCGCGGCGCCAAAGGGATCGCGATGGAACTCCAATCGCCCCCCCGTAACGCAAACCCGAACAAAGCGTTCCGGACCGGTCTCGTCCCGAACAACCCGAGGATCCTCCCCCCGCGGCTCCCCTTCCGCCACACCCAATGTTACCCCATCGATTTCCCAAAGGCGAACAGCACGACGACCCCGATGGCGGAGACGGGACAGGATCCGCTCCACATCATTTGAGGCCCCTGCAGCAGCCATGCCGGCAATTCCATTCATTCCGTTCCTATCGTAGTACGCGATGGCGTCAAAAGGGACGAATGCAACCGTTGAGAAACCGACAGTGGCCTTCCTTCAGAATCGACCGCACGCACAGCGCCCTGCATGATCCGAGTCGTCCAGCGGGTCGCTAAAGAAAACTCGTCCCGACATTCGGTCAGCCAGGGCACGAGCAGATAGCCTCCCGCCAAGGCGCGATAGAGCCCCATGGCGGAATAAAGCGAAGGGATGTCATGCTCCATGAGTTGAATCAACAGGCGCAGGTCCCGAAGGAGTTCTTCTTCGCGGGCGCGAATCTCGGGGTGATCCGTGAGATCGTCAACCGACCCCTGTTGTCGAAGGCGACGATATTCCTCCAAGGCGTTCCTGGTAATTCGAATGCTTTCGTTGATAATTGCGGGATCCGCAAGATCGGAGGCCTCCGAATAACTGACGACGTGAAGAATCGGCGGGCTGTTGGGATCGCGCGGTTCGATGTCGTCCATCAGCGCAGTGACGGCCGCAAGTTGGGCTTTCGCCTTTTCAAGATCCGGACTGAAATAGTCCAACCCGCCTCGAGGTTGCAGAATCACAGTAAAGCGTTCGTCTTCGAGTTCACGGACCAGCCGCAAAAGGGCCCGGGCTTTGGCTAAATCATGAAGCCCCCACGTCGCCTTCGGAGTATTCAACATGATTTGAAGGATAAAATGGCGAATGCCTAGTCGTTTGGCCGTCCGGGCAGCCAATACAACCGCCGCAAGGGCGGACACATCATCCGATCCCCGAAATGCAAAATGATGCGCGACGTTTGCCTCAAGAGGTTTACCCCGTGCGGCAATATCCCGGATCGTAGCTAGATGTTCGTCGAGATTTTCTCGAACCGTATTCGGGCCGCGTCCATCCAGCCGGCAAAACCACCAAAAGGAAAGCGCATGCCAAGCGATGTGAATTCGTTCTTCATACATGGCGGCCAGCGCGCGCAAACCCCGCGTGCCTGCATACGTTCGCACCAGCATAGGGCGAGCTGCCTTCCACACCTCTTCATATTCTTCAGGGGTCTGAATGGGAACTCCCCCCCCATTGGGCAAACCCGTCCAATCCAGTCCGAAATGAGACTGGGTAAGTTGGGATGCGCCGATGGAAAGCACATCCAACAGGCCACCCTCCGCCAATTCGCGTGTCCAACGAAGAAACAGTCGAACCGCTTCGTAACGGTCAGGATGATAGGGGCCGACATGGGCCCGGACAAGTGGGGGAAGATGGAAGCGACGCCCATGCTGAAGCCGAGCGATTACGGTATCTTGCGACGTGCCAAATTCCGTGTAACCGGTGCGATCCACCGGCTTTACCGCAAGGTACTCCCCCTTCCGGATAAGGTCGCGGCCGAACGCCAACCGCTGCTCATCATAGGCGAGTCCAGCCTTCACGTCTGAGGGAACAGCGCCCATTTCAACGCCGAGAAGACGAAGGGTCTCTTCCTGGGTCTCATCCCCCCGAAAAACAGCGGCCACAAGGGGGATCTGCCGCCGGACTTTCTCACAAGCAGAGGGAAGACCCGCGAAATAGACGGCACGGATCGGCCCCCCTTCTTCAGCCACCAAACGGCGATCCTTCAAGAGCTGAGCCACCAAGCCCATGAGGCGGGCTCCATCGTCGGGATCGAGCCGATAACTGAACCCGAGCCTCGTAAGCCGTTGGTCCCGAATCCAGGCGGCCAGGCGTTCTTTGAAAAGAGGATGAGCGGGATTTCCTGCCGCTTCGGCAATCGCCCCCTGTCCCAAAACCGCCCGAATCCCACAGCTTTCCAAAAGTTGGGCGACGGTCGTCAGCCCCAAGGTGTGGACATCGTGAGCGGGGTGAAGCAATCCAAAACGTTCCTCTCGGGTAATCTGCTTAACCGGCATGCCGCTCTCCCGGGGGGTTGTTAACCTTCCAAATCGCCTCGGCCGGCGCGTTGATCCTCACGGAAACTGTCGAGAAATCGGCGGAGGGCATCGCGGGCCATCTCCTTGCACCCCAACCCGAAGGCCAGTGCAAGGCCGAATGCCGTTGCGGCCACAGCAATCCGCACGACATCCATGATGAATCGAACATCCACGCCGAGTTGCTCGACCGCCATGATTGCAACAACAAAAATTCCCACCCAGCGGATCACCCGGTAAAGCAGATCCGCAAAAGGAAATGCGGCGTTTCGGGCCAGGGTGCGAACCACTTTGGCGCAAAAAATGACCGCAAGAGTACCGAACAGACCAATGCCCGCCGCCCCAATTAGAGAAGGAAGAAACGCCTGAATCCGGCGGGTCAACGTCACCACGACTTCGACTCCCAAGCGGTGAAACGCCGCAAGCAAGGAAATCAGCAGAATGATCCAAAACACGGCTGTCGCCAGAAGACGTGAAGGGGTATAGCTGACGTCTCCCTTTCGCAGAAAGTCGGAGATCCCCACCCGGTCACACGCCTCATCGAAACGCGCCCGATCCAGCAACCAACGAAAAAGTCGTCCGAGAAATCCCGCCGCTGCGCGGCCGATCACCACCAAAATCAATGCGGCCCACCCGTTCGGGAGCGCGGCCCAACCTTCCCACAAGCGTGCGATCGTCATTTCATTCTCCTTCCGCTCCGCCGATGGCGAGTCGGCGGATTTCCCGGATGCTTTTACCTGCCAAGCCGAGACGTTCCATGGTCCGCCCTACTTTCCAATAGTCACATTCATGCATCCGGGACGCCAATTGAATCACCAACTCAATGACGGGCGTCGTCACACCTACCTGCTTTCCCAAACTGGCCATCGGCACCAAACTCATCGGCACATCCTCAAAGACATAGCGATGCTGAATGTTTGGGGGCGCCCGAATACCCCGATAGGCGTCGGTCCGTTGAATCGCCTCATACAGATTCCGCCCCGAAGAATCATAGGTGAGATAAAGCCACTCACGGGCCGTCACCGTCCCCACCCCTAGCGCCCGGGCCAGCAACACACGCTCACCGTCCAATGCTTCAAGGACGCGGGCGGTTGATGGGGTGATCCCCTGAAGGTAGTAGTCGAAATCCCCCTGGGTCGCCTCGATCCACCCCGCATTGAGCAGCGTGAGAGCCGGATGGAAGATCGCGCCGATGTTGTCCAAACTGGTGCAGAGCACATTGTTTCCCGCGGAGAAAGCAGGGAGCACCGGTTGCAACAAATCCAACACCATGGGAATTCGATGCGCGGGTAGCGTCGCGAGCGGAACTTTGTTTTTCACACGGTAAATATGAGCCCCGTTCCGCGAAACCGCCCGCGATGCAAACAGAAAAGTTTGCGTTTCTCCCACGCAGACATCTGCCTTGATTCCCCGCTCCATGAGAACCTGCCGCACCTCAATCGCGCCAAAGGTACGGCCCGGATTCAACAGGACGATTTGTCCGTCCCGAAGATGCGGTGCCATCGCCCCCGCAAGAGGACGGTGGGCTGTGGCCGGCGTAACCACCAGGATGACCTTCGCGCCTTCCATCGCCTCGGCGATATCCGATGTCGCCCGTTCGATCGCTCCGAACCCCTGAACGGCTCCGGAAAGCCGAATGCCGCCATGCCAGCGGACGCCGTTCAGCTTTTCATCCGTGCGATTATACAGTTGAACCCGGCATCCTTTGAGGGCAAGCCAACCCGCCATGGCCAGCCCTCCATGGCCGGCCCCCATCACACAAAACACCGGCGCGTCTCCCCCGGACGTCACGTGCGTCCCGGCCGCTAGGGCGCTGTCGGCAGGCGACCGATTGGACACAAAAGACGAGGCGCAATGACGATTCATTTCTTCGATTCTATTCGGCTTTTGCCCTTTGTCAAGAGCGAATAAACTTCCGAAGAACGGTTGGAACACGAAGAATCGAAGGGAAGGAAATGACCAGCTGGAAGTATTGGAATCCCACGGATCCAAACAGGACATTACGGATTACTGAAAGACCGTGGCGCCGCAAGACCCGGCAAATGGAGCGAACGCCCCTTATCCAACCTGGACCGTCCCAACCTCGAAAAGCCGGATGTTCCGGTCCTGGCCGCCGGACGTTGTTCTCCCCATACAAATACCCTCGAGAACATAAAAAAATTCAGAAAGGGAGTTTTGGTTGCACAGGGCCGGCAGGCTGTGATATTTTCCTTCGTGCCGGGGCATGGATTTCGGAAAGGAGCGCGCCGTGAATACTCCCATCAGCCAAGTGTTGGACCGGAAAGGCCGGGATGTGGCGACGATCGGCCCGAACGCGACGGTCTTCGACGCCATTCAACTCATGGACCAAAAGGGAATCGGTTCCCTCGTCGTCCTAACCAAAACCGGAAAAATCGCCGGAATTCTCACGGAGCGGGACTGTTTCCGCAAAGTGATCTTGCTCGAAAAAAATCCTCGGCAAGTTCCGGTCAAAGACGCCATGACCAAGAAAATCATCTACGTCACACCCGAGACCACCGTTGACGACTGCATGTCGCTCATGACCCAGAAACGGATCCGCCACCTTCCAGTGCTGGAAAACAACAATCTGGCCGGGCTGATCTCCATCGGAGACCTGGTTAAGTTCGTAGCCTCCGAACAGGATCTGATGATTCGGAATCTCGAAAAATACATCGAGGGTTCGCTCTGATCGGAGCGAAGACTTTTTCTCTACCGGGAGTTCTTCTATGCCGAAATCCCTGGACTCTTTTGCACCCTGCGCCTGTTGCGATCGCCCCCTGACCGAAGAGGAAATGGTCACACGATGCCATGAAATTGTCCAGGAATACAAGGACAAACCTGGTGGACTTATTCCCGCGCTTCAGATGGCGCAATCGCTTTTTGGATACCTCCCGAAACCCGTTGTCAAAGCCATCGCAGACGGATTCGGCAAATCATACAGCGAAGTGTCCGGCGTCGTGAGTTTCTACTCCTTTTTTTCGACCCGACCCCGCGGAAAGTTCCTGATCCGTGTTTGCCTGGGAACCGCATGTTACGTTCGGGGTGGCAAAGATGTCCTGGAAGCGCTCAAGAAAAAATTAGGCGTGGAGGTGGGCGAAACGACGCCCGATCGCAATTTTACCTTGGATGTGGGCCGCTGTTTTGGCGCCTGCGGCATGGCGCCGGTTGTCATGATCAACGATACCGTTCACCAACGGGTCAAACCGGGACGGATCGGTGAATTGCTGACGCGAGTTCTGACCGGCGAGAATCCCACGGCTGAAAGGGAACGGGCATGAAAATGACAGCGCCTCTATCTTCGAGAGATGCCCTCGACGCTTGGCGTTCCGCTTTGCGAGAGGCCGATCCGGCGGCAGCGGTCACCGGAAAACGGGTGTTGGTCTGCTTTGGCGGAAGCTGTCTCGCCTCGGGAGCCCGGGAGGTGCGGGATGCGCTCCAAGACGCTCTCCAAGCCGAAGGACTTCAGAAACAGATTCCACTCGTCGAAACCGGATGCATGGGACCCTGCGTCATCGGACCAGTGGTGCTGATCGATGGAGATCAAATATTTTATCAGGGGGTCAAAGCGCAAGATGCCGCCGATATCGTCCGCCGGCACTTGATTGAAGGAAAACCGGTCGAACGTCTTCTCGTGCGGGATGCGGCCGGCCGACGGACCTTTCCCCGCAGGTCCGAAATGGAGTTTTTCCGGCGCCAAACCCCCATCGTCCTGCGTAATTGTGGCTGGATTAACCCCGAGCGGATTGAGGAATACGTGGCACGGGACGGCTACGCCGCCCTCGCACGGGTTTTGGGAACGATGAAGCCCGAAGCGGTTATCGAGGAGATCAAAACTTCCGGCCTACGCGGGCGAGGTGGCGCGGGCTTTCCCACGTGGATGAAGTGGAACTTCACGCGCCATGCCGTCGGCGAGTGGAAGTATGTCCTCTGCAACGCGGATGAAGGAGATCCCGGTGCCTATATGGACCGTAGCGTCCTTGAGGGCGATCCCCACAGCGTCATTGAAGGAATGATCATCGCGGCCTATGCCGTCGGCGCTCAACAGGGATATGTGTACGTCCGTGCGGAGTATCCTCTCGCGGTTGAACGGCTCGGAAAAGCCATTGACCAGGCTCGCCATTGGGGATTGCTCGGCCCCAACATCTTGGGCACCGGCTTTTCCTTCGATCTGGAAATCCGTATGGGTTCGGGTGCCTTTGTCTGTGGCGAGGAAACCGCATTGATCGCGTCGATCGAAGGGAAACGTGGGGAGCCCCGACCGCGTCCCCCCTTCCCCGCTCAGAAGGGCTTGTGGGACAAACCTACTGTCCTAAACAACGTCGAAACCTACGCCAATGTGCCGATCATTTTATGGAAAGGGGGCGCCTGGTATGCCCAGTATGGAACGGCTCGAAGCAAGGGAACGAAGGTTTTTGCCCTCGCGGGCGCTGTCCGTAACACGGGTCTGGTCGAGGTCCCGATTGGGGCTTCCCTCGGGGAAGTTATCTACGACATCGGCGGAGGGATTCGGAACAACAAGCGTTTCAAGGCTGCGCAAATCGGCGGCCCTTCCGGCGGTTGTATTCCACGGGAACACCTGAATGTCCCCCTGGACTATGAAACCCTTTCCGAACTCGGGGCGATCATGGGTTCCGGCGGCCTGATCGTCATGGATGAAGATGCCTGTATGGTGGACGTGGCGCGGTTCTTCATCGAATTCGTGCAGGAGGAGTCGTGCGGCAAATGCGTTCCCTGTCGGGTGGGAACCCGTCGGATGTTGGAGATTCTTAACCGAATCTGCGAGGGGAAAGGCGAAATGGCCGATCTCGGCCGTCTTGAGGAGTTGGGCCGCTTCATTAAGGAAGCCTCTCTCTGCGGCCTCGGCCAGACGGCCCCCAATCCGGTTCTCTCGACGCTCCGCCATTTCCGCCATGAGTATGAAGACCATATCCGAAACCGCCACTGCGAAGCAGGGGTGTGCCCCGCCCTGGTGCGGGCCCCTTGCCTCAGCGCATGTCCCGCCGGCGTGGACGTGCCTGGATTCGTTGCCCTCGTGGGAGAAAAGCGCTATGCCGAAGCTCTGAAACTCCACCGGGAACGAAACCCCTTCGCGTCCGTCTGCGCGCGTGTCTGCTTCCACACCTGCGAAGACAAATGCCGACGCGCCTCGTTGGATGAGCCCGTTTCGATTCGCGGAATCAAGCGGTTCATGGTGGATCAAGAAGTCACGATCCAAATGCCGGAAATCCGCGAAAACCCTCAGAACGCAGCCCGTAAGATCGCCATCATCGGCGCCGGACCCGCCGGCCTCTCCTGCGGGTACTTTCTGGCCCGTTTGGGGTACAAGCCCGATGTATTCGAAGCCGAACCGCGGCCGGGCGGCATGCTGGTTCAGGCGATCCCCGCCTACCGGCTTCCCCGAGAAGAATTAGCCCGGGAAGTTCGCATGATCGAACACATGGGAGTCCAGATCGAGACAAACCGGGTTTTAGGCAGGGATTTTACCCTGGCCGATCTTCGAGATCGCGGGTACGAAGTGGTTTTCCTCGCGGTCGGAGCGCCCAACGGCCTGGGATTGGATAACGTTCCGGGCGCCGATGCGCGAGGCATTGTGGACGCCATCGCCTTCCTACGTCAATACAACATTCGAGGGTCCGCGCCGGTCGGACGACAGGTCGTCGTCATCGGCGGCGGCAATGCGGCCATCGACGCGGCCCGAACCGCCATTCGGCTCGGGGCCAAACAGGTCACGATCCTTTACCGCCGCACCCGCGAAGAGATGCCGGCCTACGCCGAAGAGATCGAAGAGGCGCTCCAAGAAGGCGCGGCTCTCCGCACCTTGATCCATCCGGAATCCTTCGAGATTCGCGACGGCCACGTCGCCGGTCTTCGATGCCGTCATATGAAACTCGGATCCTTTGACCGTTCCGGACGCCGCCGTCCGGAAACCGATGAACAAGCGGCCTATGAAATCGTGCCCGCCGACCAGGTGATCCTCGCCATCGGTCAAACCCTTAATGCAAAAACCCTTTGCCGCCCTTTTGACGTCGAATTGAGCGACCGAGGATGGATCAAAGCGGATCCCCGGACGGGGGCGACGTCGCTCCCGTGGTTGTTCGCGGGCGGCGACGCAGTAACCGGACCGTCTTCCGTGGCCGAAGCCATAGCAGCGGGGGAGCGGGCCGCCGTCGCCATGGATGCCTACCTGACCGGGACCCCGCATGCCTTTTGGCGCGTCTATCGCACACCCGCCACAGGGTTCGACCCCTCCGGTGACCCCAGCCGCGATCCACGGGAAAAACTTGCAACGATCCCGGTGGAAAAGCGACGGCACAACTTCACGGAAGTGGAACAGCCTTGGACTGAACCCACCGCCATTCGTCAGGCGAAGCGATGTCTGCGATGCGACTACGGAAAGAAAACGGCGGCCGATCAGGAAAAGGAGATCCCCGCACCATGATCAACCTGACCATCAACGGCAAGCCTCTCACCGTTCCAGAAGGAACGACGATTTTGGAAGCGGCCCGTTCAGCAGGTATCGCGATTCCGACCCTTTGCTATTTGGAAGGTCGCCCTCCCCTCGGCGCGTGCCGCGTCTGCCTGGTAGAAGTGGAAGGCGCTCGGACCCTCATGGCTTCTTGTTCCACTCCGGTGGCGGAAAATATGATCGTTCGGACACACAGCGCGCGGGCGCGGGCCGCGCGACGCCGTGTCGTGGAACTGCTCCTTTCCGAGCACGACGGGAATTGTCCGACCTGCGATCGAAACCGGACCTGCGAACTTCGGGCGCTGGCGGATTCTCTCGGAATCGAACGGCTCCCCTTCGAAGGTTCCAAAGCGCGTCGTCGGGTGGACAGTTCCACCCCTGCCTTAGTGCGCGACAACGCAAAATGTATCAAATGCCGCCGATGCGTGGCCGTCTGCTCGGAGGTTCAGAGTGTCGGAGCGCTCTTTCCACAGAATCGGGGATTTGACACCCTCATCGGTCCGGCCTTTACACAGGATCTCGAGGGCGTTGCCTGCGTCCAATGCGGCCAGTGCGCTGCGGTTTGTCCCGTTGGCGCCATTGTGGAAAAATCTCACGTGGAAGCCGTCTGGAAAGCGCTCGAGACACCCGGCCAGGTTGTGGTGATCCAGACAGCACCGGCCATCCGGGCCTCGCTGGGTGAGGAATTCGGCTTACCGCCGGGTTCTCGTGTCACGGGAAAGATGACCGCGGCTCTTCGTCGTCTCGGCTTCCATGGGGTGTTTGATACGAACTTCACTGCCGACCTGACGATCCTGGAAGAAGGAACCGAGCTGCTTGGCCGTCTCCGGCGAACACTCGTGGACGGAGCAAAAGGGCTGCTGCCGATGTTCACTTCTTGTTCGCCGGGTTGGATCAATTTTGCAGAATATTATTACCCCCAATTCCTGCCCAACATCTCCACCTGCAAGTCCCCTCAGCAAATGTTCGGAGCCATCGCCAAAACGTACTGGGCATCGAAAATCGGAAAATCTCCCCAACAAATTACTGTCGTGTCCGTGATGCCCTGCACGGCCAAAAAATTCGAAGCCCAGCGGCCCGAAATGACCGCCAGCGGCGTCCCCGACGTGGACTTTGTGCTGACCACGCGGGAGCTGGCCCGGATGATCCGGGAGAGCGGGGTGGATTTTCTTTCCTTGCCCGAAGAAGAAATGGACGTCCCGCTCGGCATCTCCTCCGGCGCGGCGGATATTTTCGCCAACACCGGAGGCGTCATGGAGGCCGCATTACGAACAGTCTATGAAATCGTCACCGGTCGGGAACTCCCTTTCGAGAAATTGCATGTGACCCCCATCGTCGGATTGGCGGGAATCAAGGAAGCTTCTCTTTCGATTCGGAATGTCAAGCCGGAGTGGTCGTTTCTGGAGGGTGTCGAACTGAAGATCGCCGTCTCGCACGGGCTGGGCAACACGCGGCGCCTGCTCGAGCATTTGAAAAACAACGGATCGCCCTATCACTTCATCGAGATCATGACGTGTCCCGGCGGCTGCATCGGCGGCGGCGGACAGCCTCGTTTCACGAACGACGAAGTCCGAACGCGGCGCATCGCCGCTATTTACGCCGAGGATGAAGGCAAGCCGATCCGAAAATCTCACGAAAATCCCGCCGTTCAGCAAATTTACCGTGAATACCTCGGAAAACCCAACAGCGAAACGGCTCATCGTCTTCTCCATACCCATTACCACCCGAAACAACCGTGAACCCCAACTCGAAAAAGGCATAAACCCATGGCGAATTCAAAACTGCGTCTCGCGTTCATCGGATCGGGCGGCATCGCCCGGGCCCAAATGCGGATCATGAAAGGGTTCCCCGATGTGGAAATCATAGCAGCCGCCGACGTGAATGAACATGCCCTTGAACAGGCAAAGGCGGATCACGGCATACCCGCCGTCTACACAGACTGGAAGGAAATGCTTCGCAAGGAAAAGCCGATGGCCGTGAGTGTCTGCACCCCGAATGGTCTGCACGCGGAACATACAATCGGAGCCCTTCGGACCGGAGCTCACGTCCTCGTCGAAAAGCCGATGGCGATGAACGCTCGCGAAGCGGCGGCCATGACGGCAACCGCACGGCGCCTCCGCCGGTCGCTCATCATCGGATTCCAATACCGCTTCGATTCCCGTGCCCAATTCATTCGGCAGATGGCGGGAGAGGAGCGCTTCGGCCGCATTCTGTTCGTTCGCTGCCAGGCGCTTCGACGCCGCGGAATCCCCAACTGGGGAGTTTTCGGACGGAAAGAACTCCAAGGCGGCGGACCCCTGATCGATATTGGTGTCCATATCATGGAAGTCGCTCACTATTGCATGGGATCCCCACGCCCCGTCGCGGCCTCAGGTCAAACGTTCCGCTATCTCGGCGATCAACCCTGCAATGTGGCCTGCCAGTGGCCGAACTGGGATCATAAAACCTACACCGTTGAAGATCTCGCCATCGGCCATATCCGCTTCGAAAACGGCGCGGTGATGCACCTGGAAGCCTCCTTCGCCGCCCATTGCCAGGATGCCTTTACCTTCAGCCTGATGGGCGAAAAAGGAGGAGCGGATTTCGAGCCGCCGCTAATCCGAACCGATGAAAACGGCTATATGGTGAATAAAACCCCTGCATTTCTACCACAGCCCGATGGATTTGGCCGCAAACTCCGATTCTTTGTGGATACCGTCCTGTACGGCAAGCCGACCGAGGCGCCCGCTGAAGCCGGCTTGATGATCCAAAAAATGATGGACGCAATTTATACTTCCGCCGCCAAGGGAGGACGCGAAGTCTTGATTCGTTGAGGAGGAGCCCAGATCGAAAAACCGCTGGAGCCGGCAGTCGGGATCGAACCGACGACCTGCTGATTACAAATCAGCCGCTCTGCCAGCTGAGCTATGCCGGCCTCGCGAAGCAGTATCGCGAATCCCCTCCCCTTGTTCAAGACGAAAGAGTCCCGTAGCCTCCGCAGCCGTAACAGTTTCGAAAGGATTAGCCATGATGAGGCGCCGAATCGTACACATGGTGTTTTACCTTTTGGCGCTTGGCTTGATTGCGGTACCCATCGCCCGAGAACGGGCACGCCGTTTGACCAATCCGTGGATCGTCCTCTCTTCCCCCTACCCCCCACCCCCTTGGACCAATCGGATTGCCTGCAAAGCCAACCTGCATACCCATACGACACAAAGCGACGGTCAACTCCTCCCTCACGAAGTGATCGACCGCTATCGGGCTCTGGGATATTCGGTTCTATCTCTCACCGACCACAATGAGGTGACCTGGCCATGGACAAATCTGGCCTCCTTGCCCGCGAAAGGACACACCAGGCGCTTGATCCCAGCTCGGCAACAAAATGATGGGAGCCCCCGCATGGAAAATCGGGATCCCGCCGAATCGGAAATGATTGCTATCCAAGGCTGCGAATGGTCTCAACATCACCATATGGGCGCTTTTTTCACGGCGCTTTCCGGCGGCGAAACAGAACGCGAATCTCTCCTGGCCGCTCGGGCGGATAACCCCGAATTTTTAGCGATGTTTTATCATCCCGGCCGGTACACACATCCGCCCGAATGGTATGTTCGCTATTTCGAAAGTTTCAGGGAGCTGGTCGGCGTCGAAATCTTTAACCAGGGCGATCGGTACCCAGGGGATCGAAAAATATGGGATGCCATCCTTTCCCGAACGATGCCGCAGCGTCCCGTTTGGGGGTACTCCAACGATGACATGCATGAAGCCGGCCATTTGGGCCGAAACTGGAACGTTCTGATTCTCACCAACCGATCGGTCGCCGCCATCCGCGAGGCGTTAATTCAGGGTCATTCGTGGTTCGTATACGCGCCCGAAGGGCATACGGGTCCTCCTCCTCCTGCCATCCGAGAAATCCACGTTCAGGAATCCACTGGCGCCATCACCCTCAGGGCAGACCACTGCTTAGAAATATCGTGGATATCGGAAGGCCGAATCATCGCAACCGGCGCTCTCTTCCGCGCCACAGAACATCCTGATGCACACCGTTACATTCGCGCAATGCTTCAAGGACCGGGAGGTGTTGCCGGAACCCAGCCCTTTGCATTGTATCGCCCTCTTTCACTCGCCGTACAGTTTCTCGACCACTACTCTGAGGTAGATTTCATCCCGGAAAGCCGAACCATTCACGGCCGCTTACTAATCACAAACAAAAGCGACCGGATGGTTCAGCCGTTTATTCAAGCACGCTGGCAGGAGAAACCGTTTTTCGGAACCCCTTCCCAAACCATACCCCCCCGTGGAGTTGTTGCAATCCCGTTTTCCATTCCGGCCAAAGCCTTCCTTGAGTCCAGAACCCTTCGCATCGAAGCCCTCCTCGACAAAACATTCGAGCCTCACCACTTGGTTGTGTTCGAACGCCCCCTGTCTGTGCAAGACCTTCAATAATTTTTTTCTTTTCAGTGGTCAAACTCTCCTTTTTTTGTTAGTATTTAAATGGATGAACAAGACAATGTGGCCTTACAAAAGTTTTCTTTCTTTTGCTATGCTCTGCCTGTCAGTTTCCGCCGATCCCATTCGTTTGATTCCCGAATACAATGCCCTACAAAGCAGTAAAACGGTTCGTTTTATTTTGGAAATTTCATTTCCCGATGAATGGCATTCCTATTGGATGAATCCAGGCGATGCCGGAGCCCCTCCACAATTCTTATGGGAACTTCCCCCTTTTAGCGTTTCCCCGCGTCTCATTTTTCCCGTTCCTCAGCGACACGAAAGCGACGGACTGATCACATATGTCCACCCCTCGCCTCTCCGAATACTCGCCGAATGGATTGCGCCGCAATCCCTGCACCCTGGCGATTCCGCAACCATCCGTCTTTCCGCAGAATGGCTGATTTGCCGGGATATTTGCCAGGCTCAAAAAGGCACGGCCTCTCTGACGCTGCCGGTCTGCGCACAATCGCCTACCCGCAACCGCGAGTTTATCAAGCTGTTCGATCCTCTTCAACGCTCCCTTCCGGTTTATGACCCGGCATGGAACTTTACCGTGGAAGAACAGGGGGAACATTGGTTTCTCCAGGTCCATAATCCGAACACCGTTTCCCTTCCGGTACCTGACGATGTCCACTTTTTCTCCTCTCAATCGGGTGTGGTGGATCCCACCGCTTCGATCGAATTTCAGATCGTTTCGAACGTTTTATGCCTTGTGTTAAGCAAGGGTCCCGTTGGTCTCCCACCGGTCGCACCGTTGGAGGGGATACTTCAGATTTCCAATTGGAAAACCTCGCTGTGGGTCAACGCCCGGCGGCGCTCCCTGGACGGTGCCCCCCGCAAAACGCATGGAGTGCATGAAGAGGAGACGAACCGATGAAACCGAAACTCCCCACCCTCCTGTGCGCGGCGATGCTGGCCGCCGCAACACTCGCTGCCGAAGACAAACCGATCAAAGCCGAACCGGGCAAAGCCGCCCCCGACTTTACGCTGCCGGACGTGCACGGAACCAATTGGACTCTTTCAGCACAGAAGGGAAAATACATCGTTCTGGAATGGATCAACGTGGATTGTCCCTTTGTGAAAAAGCATTACGGCAGTGGGAACATGCAGGCATTGCAAAACGAATACACGGCCAAAGGCGTGATCTGGCTTGCGATCTGTTCCTCCGCACCAGGCAAACAAGGACATTACGCGCCGGCCGATTGGCCCGCCATCATGGATGAACGAAAAGCGGCGCCCACGGCCGTTCTGCTGGACCCGGACGGAAAAGTCGGACGCCTTTATGGCGCAAAAACAACTCCCCACCTATACATCATCAACCCCGAGGGTATTCTGATCTACGCCGGCGCCATTGATGATAAACCATCGACCGATCCAAAAACCATTCCCGATGCCCGCAACTATGTCCGGGAAGTTCTCGAAGCAGCGATGGCCGGAGAACCCGTCAAGCTATCGTCCACCCAACCCTATGGCTGTTCGGTCAAATATTGAAAGGATTAAGGTTCCGCCGGCTTCCAGGCATACCCCATCCCCTGGGTGCCGAATCCATTCCCTGTAAACCAGCAGCGCCATTCGTTTGCTTCCTGCAAAAAGCAGGGATAAGACCGTTGAATGTCGTCAAAGGCTCCGGAGGGGCCAATTCCCAACTCCCCTTCCGGCCCACGACGCGGCAGCCAGGTCCAATGAAGCCCATCGCTACTCTCCAAACGATGAACGCGATATGCCGTGCCAAAGGTGTTGACCCAGAGCCAATAGCCCTTCCCACTCGCCCGAGGGAGAATAAAAGGCTTGGAACAGACATATTCATAAGGTTCCACCCCATGGCCCCTCGGTTGAACAACGGGCTCATCATGGGGCTTACTCCAGTGCACACCATCGATTGATTCCGCGTAAGCGATGGAAATCCGCGGGATCATATCCCCGTGGCCCGTCCGGACCCCTTCGGGCTTTGGAAAGTACCCTGCTATGGCCGTATAGTACAACCGAATGCGTCCCTGTTCATGGAGAGCGCAAACACTTCCCGTCGCTTCCTGATCCCACGGCCGATCGAACGCCAGCAATGGCTTCTCTGCAAGATAACGCCAACGCCTGCCACCATCTTCGCTGATCGCACCGCCGGTGGAGTTCGGAAGCCGTTTGTTCTGTCGTCCCCACGCGCAAAAAAACAACAGCCACTCGCGCTCATTGAGCGGAAGCACAAAGGGCATCGAAGGGCCGACCGCATTGTACTCACTATCCCGCTGAGGACCCAGAATCGGCCCCGTCCCCCGCCAGACGATCGGCGCAACGGAGTCCGCCTCCGCGGTGCAGATCCAATGGAATCCCTCCGGGTCGGTTCCCCAATAGTAGAGACGGTAACGACCCCCAATTTTCAATACATGGGCGGCACCAGCCCGGCGGTTGTCCCAAGGCGGATTGAGCTGGCCGGGTCGAATCACCGGCTCAACGCGTTCGACTTGCCATTTCTCTTCTGGACTCATGGATACAATATTGTTTCATTGTCAGGATATGTCAAGAGGATGCGATGAATGCCTCGAAACGTCCCATCCCTCGAGCAATAATTGTAAACCATTATTACAGATCTGGTTGACGTTCGATTCTTCTTATGCTAAAGAATAAACGCATGAGATTTCTTTCGCAGAATGAGGACGCTCTCGGTTGGGTCATTCAGAAACTTCGCGCCGGCAACGGCCACTATGTTTCGAGCCAAACGCTCGTCCGCGAATCCGGATTCACCCGTGCGGCCATCTGGAAACAAATCCAGCAGCTTCGCCAGTTCGGCTACCGTATCGCGGCCTCTCCCCGTTTGGGATATCGCCTTCTCCGCTCGCCTGACCTTCTCTTGCCTTTTGAGGTCTGGCCTCACCTAACGACCCAGAATTTCGGCCGTCGATTTCTCTATCGGGCATCGGTCCCTTCGACCAACACGGTGGCCGTCCAGTTCGCGGCAGCGGGTGTTCCGGAAGGATTGATCGTGGCCACGGAAAACCAGACGGCCGGCAGGGGGCGACTGGGACGCACTTGGCGCTCGCCTCCACGCCGCAACCTCCTCTTTTCCCTGCTCCTCCGTCCGGCCATTCCACTCGAACAGGCGGCTTCCCTACCCCTCCTTCTCGCCCTCGCCCTCCGTCGAACTCTCCGTAATCTCTTCCCTTTCCAGAACCCCGTCGTCAAATGGCCCAACGATCTCCTGATCCAAGGTCGAAAAATCGCGGGCATCCTATGCGAAATGCAAGCGGAACCCGACCATATCCTCTACCTCATCGCCGGCATCGGCTTTAACGTGAACATGACACGCAACGACTTTCCAAAGGAACTTCGGACCACTGCGACCTCCCTTCGAATCGTCACAGGCGCCCCCCATTCAAGACCGATGCTTCTCGCGTTGTTTCTGAACACCCTGGAGCCGCTTTACGCGGAATGGCGGCAAATCGGTTTTTCGCCGTTCTTGGATGAATACCGGTACGCCGATGCACTCTTCGGTCACCCGGTCCGGATCCGACAGTCCGACCGGATCCTCGAAGGGCAAGCGGATGGAATCGAACCAGACGGCGCCTTGCGGGTTCGGACCGCAAGCGGATCCCTCTCCTTGGTACATTCCGGTGACGCACATCTTCTCGCAACACCTGTGAAGTTCGCCCTATGACGACCAAAAGCATAACGCTCACCTTTCTGCTGGCTTCGATCGCCCACATGCCAATTCGCGGCACCCCAATCGAAATCCAGGTCGATGCTCCCCGATGGAACCCTCCTGCGGGTATTTCCTTCTCGCCTCTCTTCTCCCCGCTCGACCGCGCCGCCACTGAACCGGGCGTTCATGTCCAGGCACAAGGATTCGGAGGCCCCCAAACTGACTTGCGTATCCGCGGTTCGCCCTTCAGCAGCGCCGGTTTTTCGATCCAGGGACTTCCACTTTCCAATCCGCAAACAGAACATTTTCACGCCGATCTTCCTATCCCCGCCTCATGGATTTCCAGCCTCTCCCTTGAAACGGGCATGGAATCCTTCCGGCGCACACACGGTCATCTTTCCGGAACGATTGAAATGGATTTGGCCGAGCCCGAACCCCGCCGTTTCCTCTCCTTACAAGGAGGCGACGCCGGCCGCATCGGCCTTGGTGCCGATCTCGCGTTCGTTTACCCCCCTGGGGAAGGACGACAGCGGGCATGGGCTCCCTTCGCCTACTGGGATCGCAGGAATCGCACCGACGGGCAACCCGACAACTTTCTGGAGCGTTGGGCATCCGGCGTTATGGTAACGGACGTCTCTTCCAACACCTTTCAGCGATTCGATGCTCTCACCGTGTGGTCCGACCGCTCCTTCGGCGCCCGGGGCTTTTACGGGGCTCCGCCGACTTTTCCCGCGGAGGAACGCGTCCAAACCTTTCTGACCCTCGCCGGATGGACCCGGTTCGATGACCAGACACCCGCCCGCGTTTTTGTCGGTTGGACGCGCCACCGGGACCGTTATCGCCTGGACCGCGATGATCCCACCCTTTATGAAAATCGCCATCGAACAGATACTCCGGCCTTCCATGCCGATGTGGCCCCCCGCCTCACGGACCGATGGCGTTTGTGGCTACGCACCGACGCGACACTCGAAATCATTCGAAGCGATTATACCGGCCGTATTCCGAGCTCCGGTCTCGGCCATCATGAACGAAGCCGTTGGTCTGGTGCCGCCATTCCGGAATACACTCTCGGCCCATGGCAATTTTCGGCTGGAGGTTCTGCCGCGTTGTTCGAAAAAGACCGGCCCGCCTTTCATCCCGCGCTGGGAATCGCGCGGAACTGGAATAGGAGACACCAAATCTTCGCCTCGTGGACAGGCGCGGCTCGGCAACCGTCGTTTACCGAATTGAATTACGAGTCGCCTGGAAGTCTCGGCAACCGGAACCTGAAACGCCAGGAAAACCTCTTGTGGGAAGGCGGATACCGTCTTCGCCTCGAGGAAGGACTCATCCGCTTCACCCTCTTTTGTGAGGACTCCCGCCGCACCGTGGACTGGATCCGAAAGGCGCCCGGCGACCGATGGACAGCAGAAAATCTTGGCGACATCCGGACCCTAGGCGCACACGTAAACGGCATGCTTCGCCTCCATCCCCGTCTGGCTCTTTCAGCCGAATATCTCGCCCTGAATAAAGAGACCGAAACGAAACCGTTTGCTTCCCGGTATGCGCTCGATTATGCCCCCCACTGGTTCCGAACCGCACTCCATTGGCGCCCTATTTCGCCCATCGGATTGACGTTTCGGCAAACCCTCGGCCGATATCAGGACAATCCTGCTCGCCAAGGAACCCGAACGGATTCTGCTGCTGGAATTGAGGCGAATCTTACGCTCGAACGTCTGAACGCGCTTCTTCAAGCCGGCGTGGCAAACATCTGGGATTCCGATTTTCAGACCTTCCCGGGCCAGCCCCCTCCAGGTCGCGAATGGTACCTGACGGCCGTCTGGCTGTTTTAACCCCGGCCCGATCCGGAACTTTCAATAAAATAAATATGGCCGGGTTCCAGGAAATCGTCTGAGGAAAGCCGGCGACAAACGACCACATCCGTCACATTTCGGCCGCTGGAACTGAAACGAGACAGAGGAAGAGTTTTCCAGGGAAAGACCACCGAATGCCCCAAGGGATCGCGCCACTGCGTTCCCCCCTCTTCTTCGATCAACCGGAGGACCCCCATATGGGGCTCCACACGCGCATACCCTTCCAGGAGCGCCGAGAATTGTTCCGGCTCCCACCAAGGCGGCAAAGAGGAAGGCGCCGGAAACGCGTTGACGTCCACCCCGACCTGGTAGAAAAGCCGACAAGAAAGCCCGCGAAAAAAGACGTCGAACGGCGTGCGCCCATGCGCCTGAACCTGTTTCAAATCCAAATCGGCCGTCTCGACATCCTGATAAAACGGCTCCTGCCCATGAATCAAATCATAAGCCGTTCCCACCAGCGGGGTCCCGAAAATGCCGCCCCCATCCACATAGTAAAGAAGGCCGAGTTCCTCCTGAAATCGCCGTTGAATAGCCAACTCGTCGTCATGCATCGAAAAGACCCACGAACCCCGATCGTCATGCGCATAGTGCAGAGTGTCGCACGACATGGTAAAATGACTGTCACGGTAGACCCCGCTGATCCCACATTCCTTGAGCCGCTCAAACCGATTGATCAAATAGTCCTGATAGGCCCGATTGCGCTGATTCACAACAAACAGCAGATGACCGTATTGGCTGCGGTCGAACTGGCCGGATATATCACGTGCAAAAAGGCCGGGAATCGCTCGCTCCAATGGACTGAGCGATGAAAAATGCGAGCCGAACCACATGTACACGTCAATCTCAAGTTCCACCGCCGTCTTCATCGCCCGCTTCAATCCTTCCCAACCGCCGTAGCATTCAGCAATTTCGAGTTCAAGCGGACAGCACATGTTGCCGAGAAAATTGAACCGGCTGCGGTCGTGGGCAAAACGCGGCACAATCTCCGTCTCGTTGCTGCGCCAAAGAGGCATCAAGTATGCCCGGTGTATGTGCCACTCGTAAAGGGCTTTCCATATCGCCGGAAGCCGCTCCAAACGGGCGATCTCCCAGGTTTCCACATGGGCCGATGGACGCGGAAGGTCGAATCGTAGAATGCCTGCCTGGGTCCGAAGTTCCGCCTGAACCTGCTGACGCAATTCGAGAAAATGATTCCAAACCGTTGTTTCGTCCCCTTCCGGCCGTCGCGCAGCAAGAATCCGCCGCTCAGGCGTCGCAATCGAATCGGTCAGATCAAAACAGAACTGATGAAAATGCAGGAAGAGGGAATCATGGGCTTCCTTGTGAAAAAGCGATCGCACGTGGCTGGGACGATCATGGACCGTAAGCAGCATCGCATCCTTTGAATATTGAAACGTAAAGCCTTGAAGTTGGGCGTACAGCGGCAAATGCTGAAAAAGGTATGGATTCGGTATGCCAGGCACCGTCCAGCCCGAATCGTAGGCTGTTGTACGGTCGAGATGATGAACCGGCGCCGAAAAAAAGTTCCGCATGAGAAACGTGTTGCCCGAAGCATCCCCCCCCACCTCCCAGGAGGCCCGATCCTGAATCATGAAAATCCGAAATCCCGGTGCGTTGTATCGGAAACCATACGAAAACCCCTCATAAACCAGGCCACTTAATGTTTCGCACCGTGGCCGCAAAATCCAGTCAAATCGGGCATGCCCCGCTGGTCGTTTGAAATGGCCCCAACTGCCGACATTCATTCGGGGATGAAGCGCGGAATCCGTCCAAACCATCTGCGGCGCCACACGAAAACAAGGGACGGTATGAATAACCAAGGACCCCCCAGGCAATGTTTCTATCCCTTGAAACTCAAACCGCTCCACCCACCACCCGTCAGCGGTCACAATCATCGGTTGAATCGGTTCCCTGGCTTCCCGAAGCGGAAGACCACGCCAAATCACTTGTCGAATCCCAAGGAAAAGATCGTGTTCGATCTCAACACCAACCTGCACACCCGTGGAATCAAATTGTACAATCCGAATGCTCATGGAAATAACCTGCCGTTATTATCTTTGCAAAACATAGAATGTTATGGGATGGTCCGTCTGGAATCTAACCCTTGATTTTGACGTTCAAACGCCATAAATAATTGTAAAAGCAGATGGCGTGCCAAACGTTTAAAAGAGCACGGACTCAATTCCCACCATCATCCGAACGCCAGGCTGCGAAATTCCCGGCAATTCCTCATAATCAACATCAAACAGATTGTAAATCCGCAACGTTCCAAAAAGACGTTGGGTCAGACGAATCCGGCTACTCAAATCCGCGACCAGATGGGGGTCCAACAACAGACGGTTTTGCGCATCGGCAAATCGAGCATCGACATAACGTAGCCGCAAAGCATGAACATCCGCGCGTGTCGTCCGGTATTCGAGCCCAAAGGAAGCTTTCCAAGGCGCAAGGTACGCAATGCGTTTTCCCTCCGCCTCCGGAAGGGGAATCTCCCCATACTTGCCTTCCGTGTACGAAAGGGCCCCCAAAATCGCAAACCCCTTCGGGAGAATCCATCGCCCCTCCGTTTCCATCCCCCACAGGGAAGCCCGGCCGGCATTGTAGTTTCGAAACACGCCATCCGGCGCCAAAACAAAATCAAAACTGTCCCTCAGCGTTTGATAGAACGTGGATACCTGCAGCGATAAAGCCGCCCCACTCCACTTTATCCCTCCCTCCCAGGAGGTCAGAGCCTCGGGTTTTAAATCGGGATTGCCCACAAATTCATAACCATTGTATACCACGCGAACGTACCGATCGGATAAAGACGGCGCTTGATGAGCCCGATGCGCCGACACAAAAAAGTCCAATCCCTCTCCCCCGTGAAGGGCAAGCCCCGCTCGAGGACTCCAAAAGCCCCCGTAGTCCCGCGCATAATCATAACGAACGCCCCACGTCCATTCCCATAGCCCGTACGCAAAACGGTGTTGCCCAAAAGCCCCTGTGTTTCCACTGGACTGATGGATGGGGCCGGTAACCTCCTCGATATCTACAGCGTCTCCCCGCCATTCCAGACCCCCTGTAACCTGGTTCCAAGGATTCAACCAACCGGAAACCGACGTTTCCCCCACCCAGCTTTCTTGACGATATAATCCCGCCCCCGGGTAGACCCAATCATAGAGGTCCCTGGAGCCGTTTCGATACACCCGAAGCAGGGATTCCCACCGCCCCTCGCTTTGGGGCTTCCATTCCAAAACGCCCATCTGATAGTTGCGTTGCGCCTGCCGGTCCGCCGAATCATCCCGTCCCTCTCCATCATACGCCCCCCCGTACAGGCGGAGAAAGACGTCATCCTGCAACCGAATACCCCCCTGGACATCCCCATGCCAGGAGTTCCAATCCAAAGGCTCCCCGCTTGCCCGGCGCCGATAACCGTCCGTTGCTTCGCCCCCCAATGCCACCGAATAGTCTGTGCGCCCATCCCCATCCCCAAACTCGAACCGCCCTTCCCGCGTGCCATAGGTCCCATAGGCGCCGCTCAAAATCCCAAACGGACCTTTCGTACCCCGGCGGGTAAAAAACTGCACAACACCCCCCTCCGCATTGGATCCATAGAGGGCCGATGCCGGTCCCTTCACCACTTCCACTCGGTCAAGAGAAGACAAAGGGAGCATTCCAAATTCGACGTTTCCCTGGTAGGAATCGTTGATCCGGCGACCGTCAACCAGCACCAACACACGCTGAGTCTGATAGCCGGACGTCAGCCCTCGCATGTTCAGCCGGACCCTTTGTCCGGGAAGTCCTGCGCTTTGCACATCGACGCCCGCCATCAGTCGAAATAAATCCTCCAGGTTCGCGGAATGCCATGTCTCCAAGGCGTCCCGATGCATAATTGTGACCCATGCCGGAACGCGACCTGCGGAAGATTCCACCCGCGTTGCCGTCACTACCACTTCGTTCGTCCCTGCTGCCGCATAACTACACACTCCTAAAAGTCCGCATGCGCCAATTGCCCTGATCTTCATGCCGAAATAAACGACCAAATAACACCAAAAGTTCTCGAAATTTCTCCGGACTGCTGTTCTGCAACTTCTCCGTTACACTTTTCGACGCGTTTTGGAACATATCCGTGGTGGTGTTCACCGCCGGACCGGTCGGGCTCGATACGAACATTGTCTATTCTGCACGGCCATCCCTCCTCTTTCACCACCCGATCCATTTTTTCGAGCCGTTCAGGCATTCCATAAAAAATATTCCACTTGATTTTTTTATATTCCAATTGACAATGTTGCGATCTTCAAATGGGGAGTAGCCACATGCTCGGAATTCCAGACAAAGCCGTGTTTCTCGCCTACGCTCTCTCGGTATTCAGCGCCCTCCTCTGCGTACTCTATGGAGTCGCGAACTGGAACAAAGGCGATGAGCCGATTCAAACAGAAGATGTCCAGTGGGCCAAAGAGGAAAAAGAAGACATCGAAGAAACGCTCTAAAGCAATAAGGAAGAACCATGGACGTCGTTACACTCATCATTCTCCTGTGCTACCTGTTCGCCATCGCCTACCTTGGATATCGCGGCTACCGACAAACCAAAACCGCAACCGATTATCTCGTCGCCGGTCGTAACATCAATCCTCTCATCATGGCCTTGTCCTACGGCGCAACGTTTATTTCAACATCTGCCATTGTAGGGTTTGGCGGTGTCGCCGCGAACCTCGGCATGGGGCTTCTCTGGCTCACCTTTCTGAACATCTTCGTCGGCATTTACATCGCGTTCGTCTTTCTCGGAAATCCCACCCGGCGAATGGGCCACCATCTCGACGCCCATACCTTTCCCGAACTGCTCGGCAAGCGATTCCAAAGCCGAACCCTTCAGATCCTCGGCGGGCTGATCATCTTTTGCTTCATGCCGCTTTATGCGATGGCCGTCATCATCGGTGGGGCTGAATTCATCGGCCCCATCTTCCATATCCCTTTCAACGCCGCCCTTTTTCTGTTCGCGTTCATTGTCGCGGCCTACGTGATCGCCGGCGGCATGAAAGGCGTCATGTTCACCGACGCCCTCCAAGCCACCATCATGCTGATCGGCATGATCATCCTTTTTACGGTCACCTACACCACCCTCGGGGGATTCACCACCGCTCACCAAACCTTGACGGATATGGCCCCTCGGGTCCCCGCCCCCCTCAAAGCGATCGGCCATCGCGGCTGGACCATGATACCCGCTTTCGGCTGGGCCAAAGCCGGTACCTCCGGACCCGAAGCAATCCAATTCAATCTCTGGTGGACGATGGTGTCCACCATTATCCTCGGCGTGGGCATCGGGGTGCTCGCTCAACCTCAACTGATCGTGCGATTCATGACGGTCAATTCCCGCCAGGCCTTAAACCGCGCCGTCGTGGCCGGTGGAATCTTTATTCTTTTCATGACCGGCGTCGCGTTTGTTGTCGGCCCCCTCTCCAACGTCTATTTCGCCAAACGCGAAGTGATTCGATGCCGTATCGCCGATGAACAGGCGCTCCTGGACCCAGGACCCGATGGAAAGGCCAAGCTCACGCTCGTTTCATCCGACGCTCCACCCGAAATTCAAAGCCGGTCAAAACGCTTCGTCGCCTACCGGATGCCTGACGATGCCCCTGATCAGGCGCTCCGCTATGTTTTGTGGACCCCTGAAATGAAGATCACCCGCGGAGCGGAGGGCCAACTCGATGAAATCCGACCCGGCCTGATCGCCATCGCACGAACCGCAACCCTCGGCACACCTCTGTCCGGCAACTCAGACGCCATCATTCCCCACTACGTCGCCAGTGCCTTCCCTAAATGGTTCGGCGTTGTTTTTCTGCTGACGTTGCTCGCCGCGGCCATGAGCACGCTGTCCAGCCAATTCCACGCAATGGGAACCGCCATCGGGCGTGACGTTTTTGAAACGCTCACCGGTGAACGCCATTCCTCCCGTTCCATCCTGATCACTCGCCTCGGAATCGTTTTGGGTCTCGCCGCCGCCATCGTGTTAGGGAAAACCGTCCGTTTCAATATCATTGCCCTTGCCACCGCAATCTTTTTCGGTCTCTGCGGCGCTGCATTTCTCCCCGCTTTTCTCGGTGCCCTGTTTTGGAAACGCATGAACCGCCCCGGCGCATTGGCCTCCCTTCTCGTCGGCTTCTCGGTCAGCGCGCTTTGGTCTATTTTTATCAACAGCAAAACGGCAACCGGTCTCGGAATTTGCAAAGCCCTCTTTTCCAAAGACACTCTTCTCCCCCCCTCTTTCAGCCCGACCTGGGCTGTCGTGGATCCCCTGATCGTGGCACTCCCTCTTTCTTTCCTGACAGCCGTTGCGGTTTCGCTTCTCACACGACCGATGCCGGAATCTCACGTGAAATGGTGTTTCGGCGGTTCGAAACCACAATAACCAACCGGTCAGAAACGACCCGCCTCGGGATCACGAGCCACCCGAAACCCAATCGAATTTTCGCGCGTGTCGGGAAATTCCGCCTGACGGGCCGCCGCACGACACTGCCGTTCATCGCTGAGCCAAGACCCGCCGCGCACCACCCTCCGATGCCCCGATGCCGGACCCGTCGGATCGTGGACGGTGCCGCGGGGGTAAGGACCATACCAATCTTGGCACCATTCCGCCACATTTCCCAGCATGTCCATCAGCCCCCAGGCATTCGGCCCTTTCTCCCCCACCGGACGGGTGGCCCCCTCGCTGGTTTCCCGATACCACGCCAGCGTCGACAAATCCCTCCCCATCGCGTTCGTCATCCCCGCACGGCATGCATACTCCCATTCGGCCTCCGTCGGGAGTCGAAACCCACCCCCCGCTCTCTCGTTCAGCTTCTGAATAAAAAGCTGAGCATCCTCCCAACTCACCGATTCCACCGGCCGGTTGGATCCTTCGAAAAAAGCGGGATTATCGCCCATCACCTGCACCCATTCCGCCTGAGTAATTTCATGGCGCCCTAACCAAAACCCCTGACTTAATATCACCCCATGGGGCGTCTCATCTTCCTTACGCCCCACTTCCCGGAGCGGACTTCCGCGCACAAAACGCCCCGGCTCAATCCATACCAGCTCGAGCGTCACCCCCTCCCCCAAATCCACGTTCATCGTTCGCGGAGACTGCTTCTCTTCCCCTTCGCCCCAACCCCCCAGAGCACCCGCCAATACGCCTGCCCAACCGATTCGGCTCAGCACCCGCATGATATTCATCTCGCCCCACCTATTACCTTTTTAACCTTATCATGCATTTCTTGCCATGAAAACTTTCTTTTTAGCGGCCGGCTTTTCCTGTAGGGAAACGGTGTAAATCCCCCCAAGAAAAACCACGATGAACCCTACTCACCATGAATACTGCTGCTCACTGGAGCGGTGGGTCCGTTTCGTCCACAACCACCTCCATCCCCTTCGCAAACACGCCGAACAGCTCAGTTTCGTCCCTCCCTATCGGGCCATTTGGCCATGCAGGCCCATGATACAGCCTCTGCCGTTCTTTCGGCCGATCCCGATACCGACGACCGCCAATCTGTCCCATCGCCAGATTGGGTCACACCATCCATTCCGAGATGGCAAAATGGCCAACGCAAACGATCACCGCCGGGGCGAACTTGGTGCTCAAAGGCAAGGGGCGCGCCACGACTCCGTCGCGGTCTCCTCAGCCGAGGTAGGCCACAAACGGTATGCAGGTGTATCCGTCGGAGGCGTTTTTCCAATGACTCGACCTCGAGTCGCCCAGTTGTAAACATTGCTCGATACCAAAGTCCCTTTTGCGTCCTGAGCCCCTCACTGGCGTTCCGATGGCAACTCGATGAACATCTGTGATATCACACTTCCGGAAGTGTGATATCCTTCGTCGCGAGGTTTGTCTGCCACGCCACGCTCACTGCTTTTGCTCCACAAAAAAAAGAAGGGACCGTTAGCGTGAAACGCCGCGAGTGCGAAGCCCTCGCTCCGCCCTGCGTCACGGAAGCACACGCCCCTCATTTCAATCGCCTTGCCGCAACGAAAACCCTTTGTCATAATGAGATTCCAAACCAAGAGGCAATGGCAATGCCCGAACAAGAAAAAGGAACGGATGTTGTGGTCGAACCAGCGGCACCAGCTCCAACGGAAACGGCCCGCTCCGAACCCCCCTTGATTATTCCCGCTCGCTTCCTGCTTCCGCCGGTTTTGCCGATTCTTCCCTTGCCCCACCGCCCCCTTTTCCCTGGCATGATTGTCCCTCTTCCCATCGAAGACACCTATCGCCCCCTCGTGGAGGAGACAATCCGCAACGACAAACGGCCCAAATTCATCGGTTTGGTCCTCGCCCGTCGCCTCGAATCCGGGCGCGTCCCCAAGCCTGACGATCTCTACGCTGTGGGCACAGTCGCGGAAATCACCCAGGCCGGGCGATCGGAAGAAAACGGACCCCTCGTCATTGTCGTAGCCGGCCATAGCCGTTTTCGCATCGAACAGTTCACCGCCACCGAGCCCTTCCTGCGGGCCCAGGTTCATCATCTGCCCGAACCTGAGATGGAACAGAACAACGAGCTCAAGGCCTATGCCCAGTCCTTGATCTCCCTCATGCGGGAATTGCTCAATCTTAACCCTCTTTTCAAGGAGGAATTGCGCCTGTTCCTCTCCCACTCGAATTTGAACGAACCCGGTCGCCTTGCCGATTTCGCTGCGGCGCTCACCACAGCCGATGGTTCGGAACTGCAACAGATTCTCGAAACAATCAGTATCCGAGAGCGCATCGAAAAAGCCCACCTGTTGCTCACCCGGGAACTGGAAATCTCCCGCCTGAAGGCCAACATCGGCAAGCAGGTCGAGGAAAAACTCTCGAAACAACAGCGGGAATTCTTTCTCCGTGAACAACTCAAGGCCATCAAAAAAGAACTCGGCATCGAAAAAGAAGGCAAAGAAACGGAGCTGGAACGGTTCCGCAAACGGCTCGAAACGCTTGCCCTCTCGGAGGAAGCCCGGACCCGGGTGCAGGAAGAACTCGATAAGCTTGCGGTCACGGAACCGGCATCCCCCGAATATGCCGTATCCCGAAATTACCTCGAATGGATCACTTCTCTTCCATGGGGAATCGAAACCCCCGACACTTTCGACATTAAACACGCCCGGATGATCCTCGACCGCGATCACTATGGCCTCGAGGATGTAAAGGATCGCATCCTCGAATTCCTCGCCGTGGGCATCCTCAAGGGCCGAATTTCGGGCTCGATCCTTTGCCTCGTCGGCCCCCCCGGCGTTGGCAAAACCTCGATCGGCCAGGCGGTCGCGGAAAGTATCGGCCGAAAGTTTTACCGCTTTTCGCTCGGCGGCATGCGGGATGAGGCGGAAATCAAGGGGCACCGTCGAACGTACATCGGCGCCATGCCGGGCAAATTCATTCAGTCCCTGAAAGTCTGCAATTCCCGCAACCCTGTTATTATGCTGGACGAAATCGACAAAATCGGCGCCAGTTTTCAAGGTGACCCCGCCTCCGCCCTTCTCGAAGTGCTCGATCCTGCCCAGAACAAAGATTTCCTCGATCACTTTCTGGATGTGCGATTCGATCTCTCCCGCGTTCTGTTCATCTGCACGGCAAACCAAACAGACACCATCCCGGAACCTCTCTTGGACCGAATGGAGATCATCAAACTCTCCGGCTATATCCTCGAAGAAAAGATCGAAATCGCCCGTCGTCACCTTATCCCCCGCCAGCTTGCGGAACACGGTCTAAAGCCCGATCAGGTCCGAATCGCGGTTCCTGCTCTTGGGGAGATCATTGACGGCTATGCGCGCGAACCCGGCGTCCGTTCACTTGAAAACGAAATCCGGAAGCTCTTCCGCAAGGTGGCGCGTCGAATCGTCGAAGGGGACCGCCGCACGGTCTCGATTGCCCGCGACCGGCTTCCGGAATTCCTTGGGCAGCGCCGTTTTCCCAAAACCGATCCTTTCTCGCTCAACCGGCCCGGTATCGTGCTGGGGCTGGCCTGGACAAGCCTCGGGGGTGCTACCCTTTACGTGGAGGCGGCCTCCGTGCCCTCAAAAACCGGCGGATTCAAACAAACCGGTCAACTCGGCAAGGTTATGGTCGAGTCCTCGGAAATCGCCTACAGTGTAATTCGGGGGCTTTTGGCGCAGTCCGAAGAGTTCCGCCGCTTCTTTGAAGAGAACATCATCCATCTTCACGTGCCGGCAGGAGCCACGCCAAAGGATGGCCCTTCTGCGGGCATCACGATGGCTGCCGCCCTGTTCTCCCTGGCGACCCGTACACCTCTGCGCCGGAAGATCGCCATGACGGGAGAACTCTCCTTGACCGGTCAAGTGATGCCTGTCGGCGGCATCCGCGAAAAAACGATCGCCGCTCGCCGGGCCGGTGTCCGAACCCTCCTTCTGCCGGAGGACAATCGAAAAGATTTCGAAGAATTACCGGACTATCTCCGCCGCGGATTCACCGTCCATTATGTCCGGACCATCGAGGAAGTGATTCGCCTGGCCTTCGGAAATGTAGCCCGTTTGTCCAGTTTGCTCCCGTCCCTTGCGTCTCCAAAAACACCCAACCGTTCCGGGAGAACCCAGAATGTCCAGCCCCCCCGAACCCGATGATGCCTTGGCCCACATCGCGAAGTCTCTTGTCCATTGCACCGCCTGTCCCCTCGCCCGGTCAAAAAAGGGATTCGGCCTGATCGGTCGCCAAGCCGTCCATAAAGTTCTCGAGGATTTGGTCGCCGTGCTGTTCCCAGGTTGCCACGGTTACGAGGCCGTTCCTTCGGAACATTTGCCCGGCTATATCGAAGAAAAACTGCACGCCATCCGCGCCTCCCTCCGCCGGCAGGTCGAACTCGCTTTTCGCTACCAATGCGAATTCGACCAATGCCGAAATTGCGGCGATTGCCGGCGCCATGCCGAAAAGGCTGTCCATACGCTGCTCAACGAACTGCCGCAAATCAAGGAGATCCTCCAGCAGGATATCGAAGCCGCCTATGCAGGAGACCCGGCTGCCCAGTCTTATATGGAAATCGTGATGAGTTATCCGGGCCTTTTCGCCATCATGACACATCGGATCGCCCATGTCCTCTACCGTGAAAAAGTTCCCCTCATCCCCCGGATCCTGTCCGAATACGCCCACTCCCAGACGGGGATTGATATTCACCCGGGAGCGAAGATCGGCCCCGCCTTCTTCATTGACCACGGCACGGGCGTCGTCATCGGCGAAACCTGCGTGATCGGAAAAAATGTCAAAATCTACCAGGGCGTCACCCTCGGAGCATTGAGCTTCCCTCTGGACGAAAAAGGCCGTCCCATCAAAGGAATCAAACGCCACCCCAACGTGGAGGACAATGTGACGATTTACGCCGGCGCTACTATTTTGGGGGGAGAAACCACGATTGGCGAAGGATCGGTCATTGGCGGAAACGTCTGGCTGACCCATTCCGTCCCTCCTCATTCCACTGTCTATAACCGTCAGCCGAGTCCCCTCATCCGGGAAAAGCAAAGCAAGTCTCAAGATTCGGGAGCTTCCACGTCGTGAGCCTGCCGCTTGTTCTTCGCGGAGGACCCGCACTCGCCCCGTTCCGGCGCGAATGGCTATTGCGTTCTCTCCAGGCGGCCCAACCTCCCGCCCTTCCTGCCCTTTTGAAGACCCACGCCGTTTATATTCTCGAAGTCCCATCTCCCCTCTCGGAAGAAACTCTCGACAAAGTCCGTGCCCTCCTCCATGCGAAGGAAACCTTTTCTCCCTCCCTGTCGGAGGGATTCTTCGTAACCCCACGAAAAGGAACCATCTCCCCCTGGTCCTCAAAAGCGACCGATATTTTCCATAACTGCGGGCTGCACGATATCCGTCGGGTGGAACGCGGCATCCATTTCCAAATTTACAGTGCAGAGGGGGCCGCGCTCACCCCCACGGATTTGGGTCCTACTCTATTCCTCCTCTACGACCGCATGACGGAAGGGGTTTACCAGGACGTGTCAGACCTCTTTCATCACCGCCCCCCTCAACCGCTTCGAACCCTTCCGGTTCTCGAGGAGGGGATTGAAGCCCTTCGCCGTGCCAACCAGGAGATGGGCCTCGCGCTCAACGAAGCGGAAATCGCGTACCTCTTCGACCTATGCCGCCGTCTCCAACGGAATCCCACCGACGTGGAACTGATGATGTTCGCACAGGTCAATTCCGAGCATTGCCGCCATAAGATTTTTCGGGCCTCCTGGACGCTGGACGGGATTCCCCAGCCGTACTCCCTCTTCGACATGATCCGGCATACGCACCGCCTTCATCCTGGCCCGACCCTCCTTGCCTACCGGGACAATGCGGCTGTCCTGACCGGCTGGAAAACCGACTGGTTTCGCCTTGCCGTAGACGGTTCCAGGCGTTACGGTTACGAGACGGAAGACCTCGATATTCTTGTCAAGGTCGAAACCCACAACCATCCCACTGCCATTTCGCCTTATTCAGGCGCCGCCACCGGCATCGGAGGGGAAATCCGGGACGAAGGCGCAACGGGAATTGGCGGAAAAACAAAAGCCGGCCTTTGCGCCTTTCTCGTCTCCAATCTTCGCATCCCCGGCTTCGAACAACCCTGGGAAACCGAGTGGGCTCCTTTCCCCACACGGTTCGCCACACCCCTTCAAATCATGACCGAGGGCCCCATCGGCGGAGCCGGATTCGGCAACGAGTTCGGCCGCCCTCTTTTGACCGGTTTGTTTCGAACGTTCGAAACCGTCCACAACGGAAAGTTGAGGGGATATCACAAGCCGATCATGGCGGCCGGGGGACTCGGTGTCATCCGCCGCGGACATATCGAAAAAAAGCCGATCCCCCAAGGGGCCTACATTCTACAGATCGGCGGACCGGCCCTTCGAATCGGCCTGGGAGGAGGCGCAGCATCGTCCATGGACGGGGGCGCCAATCTTCTGGATCTCGATTTCGATTCGGTCCAGCGGGACAACGCGGAAATGCAACGGCGCGCACAGGAAGTTCTGGATGCGTGCATCGCCCTCGGCACCGACAATCCCATCCTCAGCATCCATGACGTAGGTGCTGGGGGACTCTCGAACGCCTGCCCGGAATTGGTGGCGCCTCATGGCGCCGTTTTCCGGTTGCGCCGAATTCCGAATCAAGAACCTTCCATGAGTCCCATGGAGATCTGGTGCTGCGAAGCCCAGGAACGCTATGTCCTGGCGGTGGCACCGGAAAATCTCGAGCGTTTTCTCGCCCTCTGCCGGCGGGAACGATGCCCCGTCGCCGTCATCGGCGAAGCGCGGGGGGATGGCCGGCTCATTTTGGACGATGAACAGTTCGGTAACCGCCCCATCGACCTTCCCATGAAGGATTTGCTGGGCAATCCCCCCCGAATGCATCGGACGGCGAAGACGGAATGCCTCGCCCCCCCACCCCCTTTCAACCCCGAAGGGTTATCGCTGGACGAGGCCGTGCATCGCGTGCTCCGTCTTCCCGCCGTTGCGGCCAAAACCTTTCTGATCACCATTGCAGATCGCTCGATTACGGGTCTTGTCGCCCGGGATCAGATGGTCGGCCCCTGGCAAATGCCCGTCGCGGATGCCGCAATCACACTCGCCTCTTATCGCGACACGGTCGGCGAAGCAATCGCCTTGGGCGAACGAACGCCCGTCGCATTGCTCAATCCGGCCGCCTCCGGCCGGCTCGCCGTTGGCGAGGCGTTGACCAATCTGGCCTGTGCCCCGGTTGCCTCTCTCGACCGCGTTGTTCTCTCCGCAAACTGGATGTGCGCCTGCGGCGAACCGGGGGAGGATGCCGCCCTTTTCGAAACCGTTCGCGCGGTCGCTCTTGAACTTTGCCCCGCCCTTGGCCTTTGCATCCCCGTGGGTAAGGACTCGCTCTCCATGCGAGCCGTTTGGACCGATCCCGCGGGAAATACCCACCGGATGACCGCTCCTCTGAGCCTTCTCGTCAGCGCCTTCGGTCCGGTCGAGGATGCCCGGCTCGCTCGAACTCCTCTGTTGGCGCCACGGCCCGATACAACGCTTGTCCTGGTGGATCTCGGACGAAAAGCCAATCGAATGGGCGGTTCCGCTCTCTGCCAAGTTTTTCAACGCCCCGGGGGACCACCACCCGACCTGGATTCCCCGGCCGATCTGACCGCCTTCTTCGCCGCCACGCGAGAACTTTTGCGAAAAAAACTCCTCCTCGCCTACCACGATCGTTCCGACGGCGGCCTCTTCGTGACTCTCGCGGAAATGGCTTTCGCCTCCAACCGCGGGGTGGACATTCGGTTGGATTCTCTTGGACCCGATCCTTTCTCAGCCCTTTTTTCCGAAGAACTGGGCGCCGTTTTTCAGGTGGCCGACCGAGACCTTCCCCATGTCTCCGAAATCCTTCGACGCCACCACCTCTGCGCTTGTGCCACCCTCCTCGGCAAACCGACCGATGAGCCGATATTCCGCATCCGAAATCGGCATCAGGTCCTCTTCCAAGAACGAGTGGGCACGTTGCGAAAGCTTTGGTGGGAAACCACATTCCACATGCAGTCACGACGCGATCATCCGGAAACCGCCCACGAAGAGTTTATCGCCGTCCAGGACGATGCGGATCCCGGTCTGACTGCGGAACCGACCTTTCACCCCGGTGAAGCCCCAGCCGTCATTGGCCAGACTCGCCCACGGATTGCGATTCTCCGTGAACAGGGAGTCAATGGACACCTGGAAATGGCCGCTGCCTTTGAGCGGGCCGGTTTCGATCCCGTCGATGTGCACATGACCGATCTGCTCTCGGGTGAAGAAGACTTGCAGAACTTTTCAGGACTGGTTGCCTGCGGAGGTTTTTCCTATGGTGACGTGCTGGGAGCCGGTTCCGGCTGGGCCCGATCCATTCTCTTCAACCCACGGCTTCGAGAAATCTTTGCCGCTTTTTTCGCACGGCCCCACACCTTTTCCTTGGGGGTCTGTAACGGCTGCCAGATGCTTTCCCAATTAAAATCCCTCATCCCGGGCGCAAGCGCATGGCCCCGCTTCGTGCGAAATCGTTGCCAACAGTTTGAAGCCCGCCTTGTCCAGGTCGAGATTCTCGATTCTCCCTCCTTATTCCTCAAAGGTATGGCCGGCTCCCGGCTGCCTATCCCCGTCGCCCACGGTGAAGGGCGCGTCGAGTTTGAGAATCCCGGCGATGAAACAACCCTGCACGCCCACCATCTGGTGGCAGTCCGGTATCTGGACCACCGAAACCACCCGACCGAAATATATCCCTTCAATCCGAACGGCTCTCCGGGCGGTATGACGGGATTTACGTCCCTCGATGGCCGCGCCACAATTCTGATGCCTCATCCCGAACGAGCCTTCCGAAGCATTCAGCTCTCCTATGTTCCTCCTCCCTTTGTGGACCGCGAAGAAGGACCCTGGCTCCGTTTCTTTCAAAACGCATACGCCTGGGCAAAGGAACGGTGCTAATCAATCGGGCAGTACGGGCGGAGGAGGTATCGCTTCCAGGGCCGGCACCGGAATCGTCCTCCAGTTTGCCTCCTCTTCCGGCCGCCATTCGAATTCCCGCTCGATCATCTCCCTCCATCGGTTGCGAAAAAGGAGGCCATGCCGGACGACGAGAGCTGCATTGATGAGATCCGGCGACCCCGCTGTGGTCACGCTCTCGTAATGATACATTTCGACGGATGGCGTATAGGCGATTCGCCCCCCCAGATTGCGCACGCGATAACAGAGATCGGTATCCTCAAACTGAACCGGATTGAAGGCAGGGTCAAACCCGCCTGCCCGACGGAACACATCGGAGCGAATCATCAAACAAGCGCTGATCACGTGCGGCACTTCCCGCTGAACATTGAAGCGAGGATCCAGCCGGTCCTCCCCCCGCCCAAGAAACACAATCCGCCCCCTGCGCGTGATTCCTCCTCCGGCAAATTGAATGCGATAAGGCGGAAACGGATAAACCAGCTTGGGGCCGACAACCGCCACCCCCGGCATCCCCTCGATCGTCGCGCTCAAGCGCTCCATCCAACTTCGGGTCCGTACCGAGACGTCGTTATCTAAAAACACCAACCGCCGCCCCTGCGCAATTTCTGCCCCTTGATTGCGCGCCGTCGCGCAGCCGAAGTTGGACGGGTTGTTCACAATACGCACCAAAAAGCCTCGGGCGGACACCTCTTTCTGAAAGGTGTTCAACCAGTCCGCCGTCCCATCCGACGAGCCGTTGTCTACCACAATCAGTTCCCACTTACGCTCGGACGATTCCAGCAAGGTGGGAAGGCATCGGCGGGTCCACGGCAGCTTGTTTCTCGTCAGCACAATGATGGAATATTCCATTTCAGGAAAACTCCCTCATCAAGCGAAACGCTTCGCGAACAATGCGTTCCGAATTGGGAATCGCTGCCCGCTCAAGAGACGGGCTCGCAGGGATCGGAATTTCCGGCGTGGTGACCCGTTGAATCGGGGCGTCGAGATACTCGAAAACCGACTCCCCGACTCTCGCGGCTACCTCCGCGGCCGCTCCGCCACTCCGAACGCCTTCTTCCACGATCATGAGACGATGAGTACGCCGAACCGATTCCGCCAACCGTTCGAGATCGAGAGGAACCAAGGTGCGTAGATCCAACACCTCCGCCTCTATCCCCTCTTCCGCCAGCCTTTGGGCCGCTTCTTCCGCCTCAGCGACCATCCAGGACCATGCCGCAAGGGTCAAATCCTTGCCTTTGCGAACTATCCGAGCACTTCCAAATGGAACGGGCGGAAGGCGATCGGAAACTCCCCCCTTGCGGCCATAAAGACGCTTGTGTTCGACAAAAAGAACGGGATTTTCAGTCCGAATCGCGGTTCTCAGAAGGCCGGCCGCATCGGCAGGCGTGGAGGGAACCGCAATCCAAAGGCCGGGCACATGGAAAAACCAGGATTCAAAACACTGCGAATGGGTCGGCCCATATCCCCGCCCTCCGCCGGCTGGGGTTCGCACCACCAATGGGCACGCCCGATCGTACACATATCGCAGTTTGGCCGCCCAATTCACCAATGGATCCATGGCCAGCGTGATGAAATCCATGAACATGATTTCGACCACTGGCCGCAACCCTGCCAACGCCGCGCCGATCGCCGCCCCTGTGAAACTCATTTCGGAAATAGGGGTATTGATCACCCGTTCCGGCCCGAATTCGTCCAGGAGCCCACGGGTGACGCCAAACGCCCCTCCATAAACGCCAATGTCCTCGCCTAGAAGAATAACCCGCCGATCGCGCCGCATTTCATGCCATAGGGCGGCTCGAAGCGCTTCCACGGTGGTGAGCGTCTTCATGCGAAGACCCCCTTTTCCATCGCTTCATGGTCCGGAAAAGGACTGCGGCGGGCATATCGGATCGCTTCTGCAATCCGACGAGCCGCCTCCCGACGTACGGCCCGTTCGGTAGCCTCATCCCATTCGCCTTGGCGTTTTAACTCGGCTCGAAAACGCCGTAGAGGGTCCCGACGGCGCCATGCAGCCTCCTCGGCACGGGTTCGGTAGCTCCGTGGATCACCACGGGAGTGTCCGGAGAGCCGATAGGTCCGGCACTCGATCAATGTGGGCCCCTCGCCTCGCAACGCACGACGGCGGGCTTCGGAAACCGCGCGAAAAACCGCGAATAGGTCGTTTCCGTCTACCGTCACCCCAGGCATTCCGTAAGCCGCCGCCTTTACGGCTATAGCAGGCACAGCGGACGCCGCGGCCGTGGGCGTAGACATCGCATAGCCGTTGTTTTCGCAAAGAAACAGGACCGGAAGCTTCCATAAACCCGCCATATTGAGGGACTCATGAAACATTCCTTGATTGGCAGCTCCATCGCCAAAAAAGCAAAGAGCGACACGCCGTTCTTTTCGCAAACGAAAGGCCAGCGCCGCGCCGACCGCAATGGGCAGCCCCCCGCCGGTGATTCCGTTCGAACCCCAAAAACCGATGGAAGGATCCGCCATCATCTGGCTCCCTCCACGCCCTCGGGAATAGCCGGTTTCCCGCCCAAAGAGTTCGGCCATCATCCGGCATGGATCTCCTCCCCGGGCAATCAGATGACCGTGCCCTCGATGCGTGCTCAACACCACATCTCGCGGCCCAAGTGCCGAACAAGCGCCCACGGCGGCGGCTTCCTGACCAATCGCCGTATGGGTTGTGCCATGAAGCACCCCTTTTGCAAACAAGTTCTCAACCTTTTGTTCGAACAGGCGAATGAGCCACAGCCGCAGATACAATTCACGTCGAGACCGCATGTTCGCTCCTTTCCAGGCAAAGGGCGACCGAAGCTCCGCCAGGATCGGACGAAAGAGTAACGACCCGCCGCACATCCAAACCGTCGCACGGAATCGAAATCGGACATGCCGGATCAGGCTTTTCAACGGAAAAGGGATAGCGACGCCCCTGTAAGAGAATTCCAACTGCCGCAATGAGTTGGAAGACCCCAGCCGCCCCCAATGTCTCTCCCATTCGCGATGCAGGAGCAAACACGGCCCCCCTGCATGTTCCTCCTCCCCAGATCAACAGCGCTTCAGCTTCCTGGCGGTCTCCTTCACGACTGCCATTGGCATGCCCGATCACCCAATCGCCGTCCTGCCAGACCTCCGCAACCTGTCGAAGAGCTTTTTCGCGGCTCCTGGGACCCCACGCTGCCCCAAAACCGGAAACACGAGCGAGGATCGTGGCGTTCCGCGCCCTCGCATGGGCTTCCTCTTCCAAAACCACGATTCCAGCGCCTTCTCCCAGAACGAACCCGTTCCGTCGGCAGTCGTAAGGACGAGCGCATTCCCCTTCTCCTGCATCCCGAGCGACTTTTCCCGCTCGGTCAAACGCCTGAAGTAAAATCGGATGGAACGCTTCAAACCCGCCGGCAAACATCCGATGCACCTGCCCTTCCCGAATCGCCTCCACGGCGAAGGCTACGGCCGCTGACGAGGCCGTCCAGCCCGACGCTTGATGAAGATGATACCCCCCGATGCCATATTCGATCGCCAATAGACTAATGGGGGTATTGGAATACGCATGGGGGAAAAGGATCGGTTTGACAAGCCGAACACCCTTCTTGTGATAATCGGAGAAAAAAAGGTGCATCGTGCTGAGGGGACCATACGCCGTTCCAAGCGACAGCCCCGCTTCCTTCACGGCCTGATCCCCAGGATCCATATTCGCATCTTCCAACGCCAGGCTCATGGCCGCAAAAGTGAATTGAGAAGTCCGGTCAAGATAGGTTTTTGCCGTTTCAAGATAATCGGACACGTTGAAGTTCCGGATCAGAGCGGCCTTCCGGCTCTCATTCCCGTCACCGGTATCCACATCTCCGATCCCCGAACGGCCTTCTTCCAATGCCCGCCAAAAATCCGATCGCCCGACCCCGATGGCGCTGATAGGACCAACCCCTGTTATCACGACTCTTCTCATGGCACGCTCACAATCACAGCCGCATTGCACCCACCAATCCCGGCCGAATTGGAAAGAACGGTCCGGAACCGTCCCTTGCGAGGTTCTCCCCGAACATAATCGAGAGCGCATGCCGGGTCGGGTTCTTCCAGATTGGCCACCGGAGGAATCCGCCCATCCCGAAGCGTCAGAACCGACGCGATCGCTTCCACACTTCCAGCGGCCCCCATGAGATGACCGACAGTCCCCTTGATCGAAGTAATGGGAATTTTCGACGCATGAGAACCGAAAACAGCTTGAATCGCCTGGGTCTCCGTAAGATCATTCGGAATGGTCCCTGTTCCGTGCGCATTGATGTGATCCACCTGTTCGGGTGCAAGCTCCGCCTGAAGGAGAGCTTGTTGCATGACAGCAACCGTACCCGCCCCTTCCCGGGCAGGGGCCGTCAAGTGAAACGCATTGTTGTTCAAGGCAGTTCCCACTAATACGGCAAGGACCGGTGCATCGCGCCTCCTCGCCGTGGATTCCCGCTCAACGAGAAGCGCGCCGGCGCCTTCGCTGAAGATCGTTCCGTCTCGCCGCCGATCGAAGGGGCGAACTGCGGTCCGACTCATGGTGCGTAGGGCACTTAAACCGATCCAGGCGAAACGGGAAAGCGCATCGTACCCCCCCGCCAGTATCGCGTCGGCCTGACCGGATTTCAGAAGGGAAGCGGCGGCAGCGATTGCCGCCGTTCCCGAAGCGCAGGAAAGGGACAAATTCATCACCGGTCCCTCTGCTCCCCAACGGCGCGCAAGAAAATCGGCCGCTCGCTGAAATGACAATCCGTCAAAATCACTGCCCATCGTCCCGGGGGCGGGATTTCCCCCTAACCACTCTTCCGCGCATTCCACGCTGCCAAAATTGGTCGAAAGGATGATCCCTAGCCGAAGACCGGACGTCGCTCCCTTTTCTCGCCATTCTGCCTGTTCCAAGGCCTCCCGCGCAGCGGACATCATCAAAAGAGCCGCCCGGTCACTTGGACCCGCTAGGGCCACATCGTCTGGATTCGGCTCGAAATTCGGGATCTCTCCGCCCACGGAAAAGGCCATGTCGCGGGTGTCAAATCTGCGAAGAGGTCGAAAAGCGTCGGGCCGGCCGCGGAGCAATGCCCTCCATGTTTCCTCCGTATTAAGGCCAATCGGAGTCACGGCCCCCAAACCGGTAATTACGATCCGCTCGTCCATTGCCTGTTCCCTCACATCCGCAATCCGCCGTCCACGCCGAATACCTGGCCGGTGATGTAGGAGCCTCCCTCCCCGGCAAGAAAAACAATCAGACGGGCGACCTCTTCGGGCCGGCCGAAACGGCGGAGGGGAATGGTTTCCAGAAGTTGGCGGCGTTTCGATTCCTCCATGTCTGCCGTCATGGCGGTTTCAATATAGCCGGGGGCAATCGCATTCACCGTAACCCCTGCCGAGGCGAATTCGCGTGCCGCTGTACGGGTCAAACCGATCAGTCCCGCTTTCGCCGCCGCGTAATTCGCCCGTTTCCAATCCCCCGTGAGTCCCGCGATGGAAGAAACCGCCATAATTCTTCCCGACCGCCGACGGATCATTTCACGACCGAACAACTTAAAGCCGAAAAAGGCCCCCTTGAGCATGGGATCCAGAACGGCATTCCATTCCTCTTCCGTCATAAAAATCAAGTAGTTGTCGCGCACCAACCCGGCGTTATGAACAAGGATGTCGGGTGGGCCGAAATTCCGGCGAGTCTCCTCCAGCACATGCTGCCAGTCTTCGAGTCGCCCGGTATCGGCTTGCAAGGCCATCGCCTCGCCTCCCGCCGCGGCAACTTCAGCGGCAAGGGTCTCCCCCTGATTTCGCTGGGTATGCCAAGTAAAGACCACACGTGCCCCCTCCGAGGCAAGCGCCAAGACGGTGGCGCGGCCAATGCCACGGGAACCGCCGGTCACAACCGCCACTTTTCCGTTCAACGTCCGCGTTTCCATTCACGCACCATGCTTTCCGTGACGATTTCGGCCCGTGCATGCCGGGCCACCTCCGCCAGATCAATGCCGAGCTCCCGTGCAAGGCGCCGGGCGGCTGGGGTCGCTCGAACCCCCTTGGGCATCTCCGATCCACTGGCCGCATGCGGTTGAAGAGATGGAAGTCCCTGAATCAAAGGCCGACGTGATCGCTTTTCGCCTCCCAACCGCTTTGCATTGGAAGGATCCTGTGCAGGCGCTTCCTCGTCTGGATGGCCAATGAGACCGAGCACAAAACCCGTGGGGACTATGCTTTTTACCTTCGCATAGATCCGGAGCAAATGCCCGGTCGCCGGTGCGACGACCTCGAAGGCGGCTTTGTCCGTGGTCAGCTCCACGAGCGGACACCCTTTCTCGATCCGTTCGCCTTCGTGAACGAACCAGGCGGTCACCGTCACTTCATCTGTATTCTCACTCAGCCGCGGCACTTTAACGCGTACGGCCATCGCATCAGTCTCCTTCCTGCTTTACCGGAGGATGAGTCCCCCACCAGGGAAAACGGATCGGTAGGGTGGAATTGCCTGCCTTGTCCGTAGGCGATGCCACCACCCAAAGGCCACCATCCAGGGCGGCCATCGGCTGTTCTCCGCCGATCTTCTTCCCCTCCCGATCCTCATAATGCCAAACGGGGGGTGCCATGCCGCTCGCATCATACGCCTGAATCCGAACCCCGTCCTGCGCCATGCCGGCCCCATATAGGTACAGATCGCGCAGATGGAAGAGCGACTCCCCATCCTTTTGAACCGCGCGCAGCGTCATGCCCCGGACGAGATATCCCACTTCGTTGGTCGGGGGTTGATGCTGGCGAACCAGATCGCGGACATTGTAAGCCAGGGTCGTCCACCGGTTGCTGATCCATGACGGCGGTTCGGGAAATCCCGCGCGGGACTTCCCTTTCCGAGCCGTTAGAGGAATGGCCAAGGTCTGGCCCGTTCCCAATTCAAGAGTCAAGCTGAGGGTTTCGTCCTCACCCTGGTCCGAAAATAAAGGACGGCGAAGTTGAAGGGCAAGAAAGGGAAAGCGTTCCAGGTTCCAGGGCGTGGCATCAAAACGCGCCACAACGCCGGCATCCTTCGCCCCTCGCGCGATCAGATAGGGGGGGTCATTGGTGGACCGCTGAATCTGCAACGCCGTCGGGCCGCGGGGCGCAAAAAACAGGTTCCGCTCGGTGGGCATTTCCCAGGCGGTCCTCCAGAACACGTTGCTCGGCATCTGAAGGGCAAGAAGCGTTGGAGGAATTCGATCTTTTTCATAGTCAATACGCCATTCAGTCACAAAGTCCGGCGAACGGTTGCCCGCGCCATCCTGAATCCCGCGCAAGGAAAACCGCAGAATTTGCCCATTGGTCGTCTGGTTGAGCGGCACACGGAAAAGCCACGGCCATGTCAGCGCAAGAACCGTCACGTCGGACTGATAGGTCAAACGGCCGCTCTGACCGTCGGCGACAACCTCATGTTCATCGCAGAAGATCCGAAGCGATTCGGGATCCAAAGGCGCGCCCCCGTCATGCCCAAAGGCAATTCGCCATTCGGCCTGATTGCGCACATTACCTTCGGTCGAGGCGATTTCGGACGTGATACGCAGCGGTTTTCGGTCCAATAGGAAAGGAATATCCGTCACCGGGGATTCAAGTCCCATACGGTTTCGTGCCCGAAGAAACAAATGGTGCACGCCGTCCTCCAACCCTTCGAGGGATGGATTAAAAGGCTCGCCGTTGGGAATAGAGGTCCACTTCATATGCTCTCGTTCCTCTTCCGGCCGAGCAAGCCAAGAACCCGCGCCAACTCCCACAGCGGCCTGCACTTCGATTTCCTCCTCGAAGTCAAAATAATGCGGAGTGAGAGCGAGCGGTCGGACGGCCGAGACGGCGGGACCTACCACCAGTTCATCCAAACGCCAAGAAGAAAACACACCGGTCTGATCGATCGGATGGAAAGAGCCGAATTCCGGATCCTGAACCAGAAAGGTTCGGGGCGAAAAGGGCCGAATTCCGGCGGCATCGGCGATGATCCCCAACCACGATCGCCAGCGGCCGTCTGATAGAATCGGCTCGGCCAGCCGGACAGGCACCGCCTGAGGATGAGGTTCGCTCAGACGGACAAATCGCCCTCCGCCAAGCGAAAGAGAAATCCGAGTCATGGGATCCTGCGTGGAATAATAGAACTGCAGTAGGGGATGACGGGCGAGTGAAAAAGCAGCGGGAAGAACGGCGCGAAGGCGCTTGTCGCTCGCCGTGTTGCGAACCTCCAAGCAGCGTCCAAAGTTCGTTCCTTGCCAAATGAGACGGGCGCGTTCCAAACCCGCTGGGTCTGTTTCCCTCTCCAGGGGTTCGCGGGCTTCAAAGTTCTGGAGGTAGGGAACACTTCCTTCCAGACGCAGCAGAACAGGCGGGCCTCTTTTTGATGCTTCGCTCCACGCGAGCGCTTCTCGCTTCTCCCAACCGGCGCCTCGCATCATAACCGTTACCGATTCCTTCCGAAACCGTTCCAGCCTGGGAACTGGAGCCCTCCTGGTGGAAATATGGACGGTCTCAGGACGAATTGCGACGTCGTCAAACAGAACCGAGGCCGTCAAAAAGCGAGGATCTGGATATTCGCCATCCCTGACAAACTCGATCGCATCGGGCGTCTCGGACGACCATCGGAAAGAAACCGCGGGTTCAGGTGGAAGCCGAATCCACGCCATGGGAACACAGGACTCGGGGCGGCCGCGAATCATCCGGCGAATCAGAAGGGCAAAATAACCTGGGTCCCCAAGACTCGCGATCTCCTGCCGAAGACCCGCCATTCCCTGACACTCGGCCAGCAGACGCCCGGTCTTCCAGTCCACAATGGAAAACACGGCGAATTCAGGAACACCGGCAGCAGCCGTCAGCTCCGGCGGATCGCCATATGGGATCTCGGTAAAACGCCGGACCGCATAGCCGTCGCCCGGCCGATTGCCCGCGACCCCTTGCAGCTCCGTGCAAGGGCTCATAAGTCCGAATCCTTCGGCTCGGATCAGAAACCCCGAATCCATCGGCAACATGTGGCGAGGAACCCATACCGTCACAGGGGTCCATCCCTTTTCAACAACCGTCCATTCGTTTGAAGAAACGGACCCAAGGGGAGTATAACCGGTTTCAATTGGTCCCCCTTTAATCCCGCCGGGACCGGAAAGGCGATAGACGAATCGCCGAAAAGGCACATAGGTTCCGTCCGGCTCCGTTCGCCCGACGGAATAGTGAAAATCGAGCAGAGCTGCGGGCGTACGCTTAATTTCAAAACGCCATCCCGCGCAACGTTCCAGGGGAAGCGGCGGCAACGCCGATCGAACCTGCATCGAGGAAGCTCCCATTCGCGCCGTGGCCGCGAAATAAGGACCGCCTTCTCCCGACCCGCCCCATTCCAGCGTGAGCCCTCCTACCGGATCCTCCGCGAACCAGTTGGTCTCGCAGGTAAGCGTAACGGGCCGGCTGCCGGCCATAAGGGAAAGCGCAGCGGGAACGGGTCCAGGCGCGGCTTTCGATTGAGAGGGCTGGAGATCGAGCGGTCGAATGAAGGCCGGCTTCGGACGAATCGCTTGGGCAGATAGTTTGACCCGTGCGACCATCATCGAATTGAGAAAGGTCCAAATGCCCGCGCCTCCCCTCGGAATGGGATCGGGATCGTTCACTGTAAAGACCAGATCATTATCGAAATAGAATTCGAGACGATCCCCGATCCGACGAAGCTTGAGGTAATACCATGCGCCATGCACGTCCCGGCCGGGTGCAACCAGGGGCTCATAACCCATACGCCGATTCCCTTCTCGCCGGCGGGGAACGAGGTATTGATCCGATCGGGCAATCTCACGGCCGTTGCGGTAGAGAATCGTGTAGAGTTGAGATTGGTCAGGATCCCACGCCGTCGTCGTGACGGTATACCCCTCGGCGGGAGTCGGCCCGTTGTTCAGGACGGTCAGATTCAGATCGCCGCACCGTTCATACCAGCCATGCCGTTGGCCCGCATGCATTTCGACACAGAAATCTCCCTCCAATTGGTACTTGGCCCATAGCAAGGCCGGGCCGTTTGTACTTTCCCCGTTCAGATGGGACCAGCGGGGATCGCACTGAAAACGGTTGATGATCTCCCAACGCCCGCCGTGGATTTCCCACTCATAGAGCGATTCGGAAAATAGAAAATCCTTGCATTGAAACCGTTCAACCGTCGTAAGCTTGAGCTGTTCGGTTGAATAGCCGGCAACCCGGATCCGTCGGCCGCGGATCGGTCGAAGAAGGCTCTTTCGGATCACCACACGCCCGCCGCTTTCAATCCACAGCCAGTGGCCGTCGTATTGCACCGTCAACCAGGAAAGCCCCCCATCTTGTTCCAGGTCTTCGGCCGACGCCTCTGCGAGGGAGGTGCGCCCCCCTGCGGCAATGCTGCGAAGCAAGGCAATTCGCTGCCCCTGCATGGCCACAATCCATTCCCCATCCGATTCTCCTTCTGGAACGCCAAGGTGAATCTCACCGGCCGATACGAACGGCATCCGAAGAGCAAAGCGGCCGAAAAAGTCGCCCGTGTACCAAATCTTCTTGTCTCGCTCCTCCAGCCACTGCCCTTCCGGGGAGGCCCAGTGACGCATGAAGGGATCATTGGCAAAACGATCATTCTTTTCATAGCGGTTCTGATAAAGATCCTCTCGGACTGTGCGATGGCGCGGCAGTCCGGCTCGAAGGCGAGCACCCTCCTCGGCATACGGACCATATGCACCCGTTGCGTCAGGCGCCCCATGATGCACCAAGACCATTACGCCGTCCCGATAAAGCCGCCACTCGCCAGAACGCGTGGCATCCACCATCAAACGAAAACGTCGCCCAGGTGTTTCACCGGAAGGTGACGTCGCCCGGAATTCCTCCAGCACCACCGCTTCTCCACCCCCGATCCGCTCGAGTCGGAACAGCTCGCTTTTGGGCTCTTTCCGACGCAAAAAACGGTAGTAGGGAACCGCATCGCCTTTCCATCCAAAGATCAGTCCTGCCGAAACATCCGTCTGTTCAAGTTCAAACTCCTCTTCCAGTACGCCAATCGCCTGCCAGGGCGAGCCGGCAACCAACCATTGGGAAGCCCGAGACGAAGGCGGAGTCAACTCAAAAAGGTCGGTAAGATTCGTCGCACGGCGCCACCAACGGGACGGCCCAAACCATTCCCCTTCTTGACGCCGAACGAACCGTCGCAGTTCGGCCGCATTTTCAAATTCCCGATCGCGGTTGGATCGAACCTGAATATCGTCAAAACGAAGCGGATTCGCAGATCGGACATAGAGGCCGAACATGCCTCCCAGGGGAAGCGGCAACCGCTTGTCGAACGCCAACGTCTGGTCGAAATAGCACTGAATCCGGTCATCTTGGATTTTCACGCGGAGATGGACCCATTGACCCGCTCTTGTTTCAACGACAGCCGCCGCCAAAGGGGTGCGTAACTCGAGATTGGTCGCACAACCTTCCCACAAGACAAGCTGGGCATCGGATGCCCCCTCCTCCAGCAACACCGTATAACCAAAGCACGAACCCTTGTGTTCGTCGTAATAGAACAGAAGCCCCATTTCGCCGGGATCGAGACGAAGGGCGCTTTCAAATGTATAATCGTCGTAAAAGGGATACCCCGTCACAAGAACCGCAGGCTCACCCCAGCCGGCCAGACTATAAAAGTTGGGGCTGAATTCAGGCTGAAGCACCCGTCGGTTTCCCGTTCGTATCTGACCGAGCTCCAAAGCGGTTTCCGCAACCGTATGCAACTTCCATGCGCCGGTCACCACCATCCATTCACCCAAAGCAGCCTGGGGATCGTCGGGATCTTCCGGCCGCATGAAGCTGTCGGCAAAGAAAAACGCTTCCGTCCGTTGATATCGAACCGATTCATCCCCCTCCTCGGCAAGCGGGGCACCTTTCAAGGTGACACGTACAGGAAGAGGAAGCGGTGCGGGCATGTCGGCAATCCGATGGTTTCCGAGGTAGACGGCCCAATACTCAGGCCGAAATTTGAGCGTCAACCGATCTGAACTGCCTTCCAATCCAGATGGAATTGAATAGAAACGAACTTTTTCGGGAAATTGGGGAGGAAAAACTTCAAAAGGGCGAATGGCAGTTATCCGTACCCCTCCTCGAGTCCACTCCACGTCAAACCGAGCATCCCTTTCGGCCGCTTCGAACCGAAGAGAAAGGGTGTTCGGAGCATTCTGGAGCGACAAGGTGACGTTGCCGTAATGAGCGACGGTGGCCAGGGGTTCAGCCCCCGCGCCAGTCCAGGCATACAGAACGAGCAGGATTTGAAGAGACGTGTTCAGCGGTCGGATCATGGAGGAATTCGCCATTGGGGGTCAAAAAAGCCGGCGGCAAGGGCGGTGTTCAACCCTTCAAACTCTGTTTCTGAAGAATAAACGATGAAGTCGGGCAAAAAATCGTATTTGTGGTTCGCGGGGATCTGTTCCCCCCAATGGAGACCGCTCTGAACAACAACCACTCGGTTGGAATTCCAGGGGTTTGGCCGCAACACGTACAGCCCATTTCCAGCACGAGGAAAGCGGCGTTCGCCCACCACAAATGAATCGTTCTCAATCCGAACGGGAGAATCGGCCAAAACCTGCCGAATCCATGAACTTTCTTCCGGCTCTCCAAAAAGAAAAAGGTTCCAATCCCTATATTCGGAAGGGGGATCGCCACTTGTCTCCCGCCCGAGACGAGGCATTGCCTGGGCGAATAAGGCCCAATCCTGAACGGCTTTCCGAAAACGTTCAAGGGTATTGGAGGAAGGTGGGTTTCCGGCCAGAATAAAGGCAAAAGGATCGAGAAACGCCGCCTTGATGGGGCCCTTCGGTAACCCATCGGGCAGAGGGTTTCCGGAGCGAGCATACCGTGCGCTCCAGGTACGGTAATGGAGAGGCGGCGGTGCGGCCGATGTAAGAGTCCGAAGCCACTGCCTGACTTCAGGGTCTGCCAGTGTTTTTTCGAAGATAAGGTGTCCTCCCTCCGGAAGTTCCCGGTAAATCATCGTAGAATTCACCGCACGGACCTTCTCGGCCATATGCCGCGCCTCCTCCACTGGCACAAGATCATCATCCCGAGAATGAACGCTATAAATAGGAATCCGAGCGAGGTTTTCGATCAGCGAACCGCCAAACTCCGCATCGATCAGGAGTTGCTGCCAGCGGGGCCATTGCGTCGCCGGACGCCGTTTCCAAAAATAAAAATCTCCCCTCCCGGAAACTGGAAGCAGTCCGGCAAACCGGTCGGGGTAATGAGCTCCAATGCTCCAGACTCCCATAGCCCCCATCGAATGGCCGGTCAAAACTATTCGATTCGTATCGGCTCCATGACGAGCAACCATTTCCTCAATGGCACGTAAAACATCTTGCTCGCCGATGCCTTGATAATCGGTGTTTCCCCGCCCAAACGGTGCAACGACCAGCCAATCATCCTGCTCCGCAAAGGCAACCATCGAAAAAGGAATCCATGCCCAGTTGATCAGGTTCAGTGCGGGAGAGTAACCGTGCAAAAAAACCAGGAGAGGCCTTTTAAGCTGCCGCGGTTTTCCCGTCGGAATAAACCGAACAAAGGGCTGAAAGGAGCCATCGTTGTCCGCCCAATAACCTTCCTCCCGGTAACCAGCGGGCGGTTCGATCGGCCCATTCCCTTTCAATCGGATCAACGCCTCTTCGAACCGGTTCAGTTCCCGCGCCATTCCTTCCCAGGCAAACGTAAGATGGTCGCGTTGATCGTGATAAAACCGTGCTTTTCGAAGGTAGAGCTGCGCGTTGCACCATTCCGCAAAGACATCAGGACGGTCAGGCTTAGCTGGAAGTTTCCGAATTGCTTCGCGCAGAGATTCGGAAAGGCGATCGGTCCCAGAAGATGAAGAAAGATAGGGATGCGCCGTCCAAACGCCAAGATCGTCGTCACCAGCCGAAACGACGCTTGAATAAACGATCCCTACCCCCAAGAGACCGACAGAGAACCATGCAAGCGTGCGTGAAATCGTCAACACAATAAAAAATTATCTTCTATGACCTTTCCTCTCTTCAAGCACAAACTTGCCGCGGTGGAAATGTTTCCAAGATGACGGATCAAAGTAGAATCCGGATTAGGACGATGCCGGGCGAAACGGCTTGAACAACGGCTGTTGTCAACGTCCCTGCCAAACAGCCATTGTTTTGGGATCGAGGGCAGGAACTCCGTGCCCACCCGAATAGGCCCAAATAGATGAAACTCTGGAGTTCTGTTCGCTCCCTGCCAGAAAAGACCCATCTCACCAATATTTTAAGGTTCTAAGGTTCAGGCTCCGCCACAGGGGGCGAAACTTCACCCCAGAAAATCCCCTTTCTCGACGTCCTGGCGACTATTTTCTTCGAAACCAGCAAACAACGGCTTCGCGAATGGTGCGGCTATTTCAAAATACCGCAATAAGCCAAGCCCAATATAAAATCCGGTTTCCTCCCGTCTTGCGCAGCTAAGATCGTGCGGATAGAATGGACGTTCAAGAATAAGACAAAGGAAATTCATGCATATGAAGCGGCAGATTTTTGAAGAAAAACGAGAACGTCTCCTGGCGCGTTTCCGGGCTTTGCTTCAAGAGCACCCCGAATGGCGGAAAGTGGAGCTCAAACTCTCGTGGAGCAACTGGGGGTTTGGCCTCGAACCTCTTGAACAGTCTGCACGCCGCCTTCACGCAAACGGTATTCGCTGGATCGAACTCCATGGAAACCGCTATGGAGCCGATCTGGGCTATCGAAGCCAAGACGTTCTTCAAACACTCGCGCCCTACGAAATCCAAGTGGCCGGCGTCTGCGGGATGTTCGGTCCCCAGAACGATCTCTCAAGCAATTCCGGGCTGGTTCGACAAGCCGCCGTGGATTACATTCGCCGTCAGCTCGAATTGTGCCATGAAGTCGGCGGCTCGTATCTTCTGATTGTCCCCGGCGCTGTAGGAAGGCCAACCCCCTACGACGCAAGCGAATTCGACCGTTCGGTGGAAACGCTCCAGCGCGTGGCCGATGATTTCATCCAAGCCGGCGTCCGGGGCGCCGTAGAACCCATACGCTCCGCGGAAGTTTCGCTTATCCATACGGTCGCCGAAGCCCGCCGTTATATCGCCGCCGTCAATCATCCCGGGATTCAGCATATCAATGGAGACGTCTACCACATGCAGGTGGAGGAAAGCAACATAGCAGAAGCCATCCAGGAGGCCGGCGAACAGCTCATCAACCTCCATCTCGCCGATTCTAATCGTTGTGCGCTAGGTGACGGTTCGCTGGACGTCGACGCGGTGTTGATGGCGCTGTATGTGATCGGATATGCGGACGGGTTGCGTTTCGTTACGCCAGAACCATTAGGACCCGGCGGCGACCCATACCCCGCCATGTTTGGCCGCCCTGATCCGACGCTGCTGGACCGCCTCGTTTCCCGAACCGTTCAGACCTGGCGGGAACGGGAAACACAAATCAAAATCCTTGCATAACCCGATTGTACCCGAAGGCACGCTCAGGAAATCCGATTGGCCTTGGACCACAGAGATTCGAGGTCGTAATACCGGCGGGCGTCATCATGAAAAAGATGGACCACGACGTCCACGAAATCCAGGCAGAACCATATGCCGTCGGGTGCACCGGCGTCCCGATAAACCAGGACCCCTTGCTCCTTCAGACGGCCCCTGACTGCTTCTTGCAGCGCTCGCAAATGAGGGGTGTTGTTTCCGGAGGCAATGACAAAATAATCCGCAACGGACGAAAGTCGCCTCACATCCAGAATCACGATGTTTTCACCCTTTTTTTCCTCAATCGCCTTACGGCACAATAACGCCACTTCGAGTCCGGTCATTCGGTTCCCTCACGCTTGCTGTACAATCCGCGTTGAGCAAGATACTCCGCCGCTTCGCGGGGCATCAAGAGATTAACCTCCAGCCCCGCAGCCGTGCGCTGCCGGATTTCGGTTGATGAAATGCCGATGAGATGCCCGACGCGAATGGCATCGCGCAGCCGTTCCGACCAGCGCTGTGGAAGATCTTCCATCACGGATTCCGCTTCGAAGCCGGGCCGGGCCAGAATGGCAAGACGGCACAAAGAGAGCAGACGCTCCACCTGATGCCAGCGGGGCAGATCGCGAAGGGAATCCGAACCAATGATCAAATGAAGAATCCATTCCGGATGGGCATGCCGGAGTGTTTCCACCGTTTCAACCGTGTAGCTGATGCCCCCCCGCTGGACCTCGAGATCGGAAACATCCGCCCAAAGGAGCGGCCGAACAGACCGGCGAAGCATTTCAAGCCGGTCCGCCGCAGGGGCAAGATCCGGATCGTGGAGCTTATGAGGGGAACGGGCGCATGGCATGAAGATCACGCGCTGGAGATGAAACAGTTCCCGGGCATCTTGGGCCAAAATCAGATGGCCCCAATGAACGGGATTGAAACTTCCTCCCAGAAGGCCGATCGCGATAGCCCCTTGGTCCGAACTCATAGGCTCCAATCATGGCGCAGCCGACGCCGTTTTTCAACGCGATTTTGGCAAACCGTCGTGAAATCGAACAAAGAGGGGATTTCCAAATCATGCAAAAGCATGACAAACAGAACAACCGGTTGTTTCGAGAGAGATAGGAAAGGACATGGTATCCCCTTTGGGGGTAAGGCGCGTATAGGGGGTCGGTCTTCGGGAGCAACTTTTCGAGGAAGAGGGGCGGGAGAAGGCCGATCCGCAGACCGATCGCGAAATCGCATTAGCGGATGATCGGAATAAGCGTCTGGTGGTTCTTGTAGAAGTTGGTGCGGGTGTAATGGAAGACGAGCGGATAGAGGGTGACTTGGGCGAGGAAGTCGGAGCGGCAGTGGAACAGCTCGATTATGAAGCGCTCGCGCTCGATGAAACTGTGAAAGGTCTCCCCATCGCTCGGGTAAATGTGGGCTGCTGGGGGGATCGTACGATGGGTCGCGTGAGGAGGGTGATTTACCCGCTGAGTGAACGCGCAGGGGCCATTCGGAAGCCAGGAACCCACAAACTCGTTGCCGTCGTTGGCCTGGATCGTGACAGTCTGCGGATCCACCCCGCACGCTTTCAGGTGGCTGGTGTATTGGCAGCGAGGCAGGCGACAGCGGGTCATGCCGCGCCTAGATTCAGGGATAGCAAACAGATCTGCGGACACTCCTCCGTACGATCATCTGGACTTTTACTGTGACGCATCGTCTCGTAGTATGGGATTGGACACATGCGGAACTCCTCGGGTGTTCGGGGCACCTTCGATTCTGGGGTGTTTTCGCATCGTATTCACTCTTTTTGCGCGGGCCGCGTGTTTTCCCCCTTCCCCCCTGGGGACAACCGGATACAAGCCATGGGGATACCATGTCCCTTCCGTGTTCCACGCGTAGAAGGACTCGCCCTTGCTTTGTCTTCCCTTTTGGCTTATTGTAATCATTCGTATTTTAAGGAGCCCCATGCCCACTTCCGACTATCGAATCGTCCTCGGCGGAGAAGCAGGTCAAGGACTGCAAACCCTGGGCGCTCTTCTGTCACGTGCCCTCGTCCGCGCTGGCTTCCATCTTGTCGTTACCCAATCCTATCTCTCCCGCATCCGGGGCGGCCACAACGAGTTCGCCATCCGATTTTCACTCGCTCCCCTGCACAGTGACCGCGAAGCCTGCGATCTGCTCGTTGCCTTCGACACCGAATCCCTGCCAGCCCAAACCCCGTTCCTAACCCCCGAAAGCCGCATCATCGCCCCCACATCCCTTGCCCTTGTCCACCCGCGTCTTACGCCAATCCCAACGGACCATTTTGGCCCCCGATCACTCGAAAATACGGCGATGGCCGGCGTTCTTGGGACTTGGCTCGGCCTTCCCATGTCTCTTCTGCTCGAAACCCTACTGGATCTCCTCGGCAAAAAATCTCAGACCCATGAAAATGAAACGGTCCTTCGCGCGGCCGTGGAATGGGCCAATGCTACACCTCCCCCTCTTCGCAACCTCCCGACTCTTCCGCCTTCCCCTCCACGCCGGTTAATGATCAACGGAAATGAAGCGTTGGCCCTGGGGGCCATTGCCGGCGGCCTTCGTTTCGCCGCCTTTTACCCCATGACGCCTGCGACATCTCTTTCTCTTGCCCTGATTCGGCATGCGGACGCGGCCGGCCTAATCGTGGAACAAGCCGAGGATGAAATCGCCGCAATCAACATGGCGATCGGCGCTTCCTTTGCAGGCGCACCCTCCCTTGTCGCCACCTCCGGCGGGGGCTTTGCCCTCATGACTGAAGGGGTAAGCCTTGCGGCCATGACCGAAACACCCATCGTGATCGTCGTCGCCCAACGCCCGGCTCCCGCAACAGGTCTTCCCACCCGAACGGAACAAGGCGACCTCGAATTTGTCCTCCACGCAGGACACGGCGAATTTCCGCGCGCAATCCTAACGCCCGGCAATCCCCAACAGTGTTTTGCGCTGGCGCAAAAGGCGATGCTCCTGGCGGAACTGTTCCAAGGTCCGGTTTTTCTATTGACCGATCAGTATCTCGCTGATTCCTACCGTGCCGTCGACCCCTTTCCCACCGCCCCTTTCGAATTCCCTTCCCGCGTTTCTCCGCCTCAAACCCCCTACCAACGATACGCTTTCACCCCCAACGGCATCTCCCCTCGCGCCGTCCCACAGCCGGGTATTCGTTTCGTCGTCGCCGATAGCGATGAGCACACCCCAGACGGCCACATCACGGAAGACCTGGAAATCCGCCGCCGAATGGTGGAAAAACGCCTCGCCAAAGCACGCGGCCTTGCCACCCAAGCAATTACGCCCGACCGGTATGGTCCATCCACAGCGGAACAACTCTTCGTCTGCTGGGGGTCCACCCTCGGCCCTGCCGTGGAAGCGGCGGAACGGCTCACGGCACAGGGTCAGCCCACCGCCGTTCTTCATTTTAGCCAGGTCTGGCCCCTCACGCCCGAAACAATCGTCCCGCTTCTCCGTGACGCCCGCCATGTCCATGTCGTAGAAGGAAATGCAACGGGACAATTCGCCCGCCTTCTACGACGGGAAACCGGTCTCGATTTTCCCTCCCGCATCAATCGCTATGACGGCCTTCCCTTCACACCTGAAACTCTTCTGCGAGCCCTGCGCCATGAATGAGTCACCTGCCCCTGCACTGGCCGACTACGGCCAATACGAAACCGCCTGGTGCCCCGGCTGCGGTAACTTCCATATCCTCAAAGCCCTCAAACAAGCTCTGCTCGAAGCGCAGCTTCCTCCTGACCACGTCCTGCTGGTATCCGGCATCGGCCAGGCAGCCAAAACGCCTCATTATCTGAACGCTCACGTCTTCAATGGTCTCCATGGACGCGCCCTGCCTGTAGCAACCGGTATTGCACTCGCAAACCCCGAACTGGAAATCATCGTCGAAAGCGGCGACGGCTGCGTATACGGAGAAGGAGGAAATCACTTCCTCGCCGCCATCCGACGCAACGTCAACGTCACCCTTCTCGTCCATGATAACCAGGTGTACGGGCTGACCAAAGGACAAGCCAGTCCCACCTCTCTGCCCGGGACCGTAACCAAAGCCCAACCCCACGGCGTGTTCTCCGCTCCCTTCAACCCCGTCGGAATTGCCGTTGCCATGCGCGCGAATTTCGTCGCCCGCGGATTTTCGGGCGAGCCGGAGGGTCTCTCCGCCCTCATCCGGCAAGCCCTTATGCATCCCGGCTTTTCCTTTGTGGAAATCCTTCAGCCCTGCGTTTCTTTCAACAAAATCAATACCTTCAAATGGTACAAGGACCATTCCTTTCCCCTTCCCCCCGACTACGATCCAACCGATTGGTCGTCGGCAATGAAAATGGCCTTCGAATCGGATCGCCTCCCCCTGGGCGTTCTATGGATGGATCACCGCCCGCCTTTCGAATCCCATTTTCCTGCTGTCCACGAAGGATTATGGAAGGTCCGCCTCCCCTCTCCCGCACTCCTCGAGACGCTGTTTGATTCCTACCGCTGAATCCTTTCCCTCGATAACCGCCTCGGCCATTTTGTCGTGACACGGTCTTCTTCTCCCATCATAGTATAAACAGTTTCATCCGGAGAATTGCCCTTGTCGCTTCTTCATGTGCATTTTTTCAGCCGAGCGCTCATAAAAAATACCGCGCTGGCGGTTCTGATGCCCGATCAGGGCAATCCGCCGTTCCCTACTCTCTACCTCTTGCACGGCTTGAGCGACGATCACACGATTTGGATCCGCCGCACCAGCCTCGAACGCTATGTTCAGGAACTTCCCCTCACCGTCGTCATGCCCGCCGCCGATCGCTCCTTTTATGTCAATAACCCACACGTCGAGGGCGCCGCTTACGCCGATTTCATCGCCGAAGATGTCGTCGACTACTGCGAACGGATCTTCCCCCTCCGGAGAGAGCGAAGTGCACGCGCACTTGCGGGGTTCAGCATGGGCGGCTACGGCGCCATCATGTTGGCATTACGACATTCGGACCGTTTTGGAGCCGCCGCCTCCCACGCCGGCGCTCTCGGCTTCGGCCATCGGCCGTACCGCCCCGAATTACAAGCCATCGCAGACGCCGCAGGACCGGGATACGACTGTTTCGAACTGGCCGGCCGGGCGGCCGCCAATCCGGATCTTTCCCCGCCGCGTCTCCGACTCGACTGCGGTTTGGAAGATTTCCTCCTAGCCGACAACCAGGCTTTTCATCGCCATCTCGAGACGATCGGCTACGCCCACGAATACCGGGAAAACCCCGGCGGCCACACCTGGGAATATTGCGATCGCCATATTCAAGACACGATTCGCTTTCTTGTGAATTTCTTTTCCGGCCCCCGATAAAACATCCAAGTCACTCGCACAGCAAGACTTGTACACTCTGCGATAAAACCTCAGGGGAGCAAGGTCGCGCATTGAAGTTGTCTTTTGCCTATGTTCTGATAAAAGTAGCCTGATGTTCCTGTTTCTTTCTCTTGCCATCCTCCTCTATGCAGTGCCCCACGCGGCCCTCTATGCTTGGATCCGCCGCGCCCTTCCCCCATGGCCGCCCCTTCGCATGGCCGTTCTACTGGTCATCCTCGCCCTCATGGCCGCCTTTTACATCGGGTTTGCTCTCTTCCGAGCGGATCATCCAACCGCCCGCTTTGTTCTCCCTTTGGCCTTCCTCTGGATGGCCCTAGTCTTCTGGGCCTTCTGCGCCGGATCCGTCACAGAACTCTGGAACCTATCCGCCCGCATCGTTCCCCATCTCGTTTCCCCGCTCGCTCCCCGTCGCCAGATTCTTTTCATGAGTTACGCCTGCCTCGGAGCCCTTCTGTGGAGCTCCGCCGAAGCCCGCACACTTCGTATCCGGCGCTTCACCCTCCCCCTGCTTCCCCCCACCACCTCCCCCCTCCGTATCGCCCATTTCTCCGACCTGCATCTCGGCGGACTCGCCCCACGGAATCATGCCCTCAGGATCGTCCGCGCCTTGGAGTCCCTCGCCCCAGACATGGTTCTCAGCTCCGGAGATTTCATGGATGCCCCCGTAGCCCATATTACAGCCGAACTCGACCGGTTCGCCGCCCTGCGACCCCCTTACGGAAAATACGGCGTGCTCGGCAATCACGAGTTTTATCAGGGCCTCGATCAAGCACTCCACGCCCACCAACGCGCCGGCTTCCGCCTTCTGCGAGGCGAATGGATCGAAGCGGCACCCGGCCTTCTTCTGGCAGGTGTGGACGATCGCGATGGCCATCGTCTGGGCCACCCGACGGCATCCGATGAAAACCGCGCCCTTCCCGTTGGCCCTTCCGGCAGCTGCATCGTCATCCTTCTCAAGCACCGCCCCTCCACCACCGCTGCCGCAGCCTCCCGCGCCGATCTCCAGCTCTCCGGACACACCCATGGAGGACAGATTTTCCCGTTCGATTTCTTTGTCCGCCTCCTCAATCCCCGCCTTGCCGGCTGGCACACCGTCCCCCCTCGTCTTCGCCTCTATGTCTCCCAAGGGGCAGGATTCTGGGGTCCACCTCTTCGCCTTTTTGCTCCCCCTGAAATCACCCTAATCGAACTTACCCACTCCCCATGAACCGAAGATTTCCCCTCCATCCTACTCGCTCCGTTTTTCCGCTCGACGGCCTGTGGAATTTCCTCCCTGAAGAACGCCCTCGCCGCCGCACGCCCGCCCCAAACTCCTACCCCGAACCGTTACCGGTCCCCGGCGTATGGGAAATGGCAACTCCTCATTCCCGTAAATGGACGGAACCCTATCAGGCCGAACTGCTCCGCCGCCCCCTTCGCCTCCTCTGGACCACGACGGAACTCAGCGGCGTCGCCCTCTGGCATTTCTGCGGTGTCCGGACCAGCGATCGCCTTCTGAGCCGCATCCGGGAATACAACAACAAAGGGCTCCTGACCGAATACCGCCTCCCCAAAGAATCCTTCACAATCGTCCAGGAGTTTTTCCAATCAAGCCCGTCGTTTGCGCATCCCGATGCTCAGGAGAATGCTCCATGATTCGCCTCGCCTTTGCCGGATTCCGTCACGGCCATATCTTCTCGCTCCTTAACCATGCCCGCAAAACCCCCCGCATCGCTATCGTGGCCGCCTGCGAGGAAGACACCGCTACCCGCGAGCAGACGATCCAAAAAGGCAGCGCGCCCATCTCCCACTCCTCCTTCGCCCAAATGCTCGAGGAAACGGAATGTGACGCCGTTGCAATTGGGGATTATTACGCCAAGCGTGGCGCACTGGCCATCGAAGCCCTCCGACGTGGTCTCCATGTTATTTCCGACAAACCTCTCTGCACCCGTCTGGAAGAGTTCGAAACCATTCAAACCCTTTGCCGAGACCGGGGATTGAGCCTCGGCCTTCAACTCGACCTGCGGGATAACGGTCTGATGCGGCGCGCCCGCCAAATCGTGCGAAAAGGGATCCTCGGCGACGTTCATGCGGTCGTCGTAACCGCCGAACATCCTCTCCTGAAAGGCTCGAGGCCGTCCTGGTACTTCGAACCCGGCTGCCACGGCGGTACCCTGAACGACATTGCAATCCATGCCGTGGACCTCATCCCCTGGATCACCGGTCTCCCTTTTGATCGCATCGAATCCGCCCGCACCTGGAACATCCAAACCGCCGATACCCCATGGATGAAGGATGGGGCTCAATTCATGGCGGTCTTGAAGAACGGGGGCGGCGTTCTGGGCGAGGTCTCTTACCTTATGCCGGATTCCCAGGGCTATACCCTTCCACCCTATTGGCGGCTCACCTTGTTCGGAACACAGGGAGTCTTGGAAGTCGTGCCCACCCGTTCCACATTGTGGTTGGCACGCAAAGGGGAGCAACAAATGACCGAACAGCCCCCCGATGAACCCTCGCCCGGCGGCTATCTGAACGATTTTCTCGACGAGATTGAAGGCCGGCCCAATCCCGATGGGCTCACCACGGAAACCGTCCTTCGGACCACCCGCATCGCACTGCTTCTTCAAAAAGCGGCGGACGAATCATTGACCCGACTTCCGCTCGAACAAGAACTGTCAGATCCGTGACAGATCCGCCTCTTCCCGATGGGGAATCCCCATCAGTTCCAAAATCCGATTAAAATCGGCCGCGCTGCAATATTCGATTTCGATCCGCCCACGTTCTGTTCCATCCCCGGCATCTCCCCCTCCCAAAGGAACTATCCGAACGAGAGTCCCAAAATGACGCTGAAGCGTCTCCGCCAGATGGGTCATCTGGGGATGAAGGGCCCGGATTTTCCGCGATTCCTTCCGCATAGAAGGCTGGCCGCCACGGGCGACTTTCTGTTCCAATTCCCGGACGGACCATCCCCGACGAACGGCATCCCGCGCCAGTTCCTCCCGCCTTTCCGGGTCTGGAACACTCAACAAAACCTTGGCATGCCCCGCGCTCAGTTGATTCTCAGCGATCAGTTGCCGGATGGAGGGAGAAAGTTGCAATAAGCGGATCGCATTGGCGACAGAAGCGCGAGCTCGGCCGGTCCGGGCCGCAATCGCCTCCTGGGTCAACCCGAACTTGTCGGCCAGTGCTTGATAAGCCTCGGCCTCTTCGATGGGGTTCAAGTCTTGCCGCTGAACGTTCTCGACCAGGGCAACTTCCAGGGCATCCTGATCGGCGGCATCGAGCAACAAGGCCGGGACCTCTTTCAGCCCCGCGTCCCGCGCCGCGCGCCAACGCCGTTCGCCGGCTATCAGCTCATACCGCTCGCCTGAACGCCGCACCAAAAGCGGCTGAAGCACTCCCCGCTCACGGATGGACGATGTCAGTTCCGCCATCGCCTCAGGGGCGAATTGACGACGGGGTTGCCAAGCGCTGGGTTGAATCTGATCCACCGGAATTTGGAGAATAGACCGCCCCCCCATCGCGGTCGCCACAGCGACCTCCCGGCCGGCCAGGGATGGCGAAGACGCCGGGTGTTGCATCAGGACTTTCAATCCCCTCCCCAACCCTCTCTTCGGCGTGCTCATTCAGCTCCTCCCGGGTGATTCCGCCTCGGCCGTCCTCTAGGGATACATGCCCGGCATCTTCAACCCTGTTTCCTCGGGCAGCCCGAGAAGCAGATTCATGTTCTGTAGCGCATTCCCCGCCTGCCCCTTCATCAGGTTATCAATGTGACTGATCACGCGCAAACGCCGCGTCCGTTCGTCCACATCCACGATTAAGTCACAAAAATTGCTTCCCCGTACATGCTGAGTCCCAATGCCGGAATCCCGGTTGTTCAACCGAACAAAGCGATTGTTCTGGTGGAACTCCCGGTAGGCTTCCCAGACCTGGGCGAAATTCAGCCCTTCCTTTAACGTGCCGTACAGGCAGGACAGAATACCCCGACAGGCCGGAATCACCTGCGCGGTGAACGTGACACAAACCGGGCGACCGGCCAGCCTTCCCAACTCTCGCTCCACCTCCATAACATGTTGATGACCGCTCAGGCGATAGGCGTTAATGAAATCATACCGAGCGGGGTAGTGGTGAAGGGGGGAAGCCTTTTTCCCCGCCCCCGAGACGCCGGTTTTGCAGTCGCAGATCAGGCTGTCGAGTTGCACCAGTTCGAAGGCCACTGCGGGCGAAAGTCCCAATAGACAACTGATGGCGAAACAACCCGGATTCCCAACCAGCCGGCGATCCAATCCGTATTCGGCTCTCCGGAGTTCCGGCAAGCCGTAAATGGTCTTTTCCAAAAGTTCGGGCGCCGCATGATGCGGGTCGCGCCCCAGCCGACGGGCATATTCCTCATAGTCGGACAGAACGTTGAAGCGAAAATCGCCGCTAAAGTCCACCACCCGAGCCCCCCGCGCCAGTTCCCCCGGTGCCTGCTTCATTCCCACGCCATCCGGTGTGGAGAAAAAGACGACGTCCGTGGGTTCCTGAGCCCGCGGATCCTCCGGCGCAAGCAGCGGAAGATCGCAAAAACCTCGCAGGTGAGGATAGATCGCGCTCATCGGTTTCCCCACGTCCTGCGTGTCCACCAGGGTCGTCAGCTTAACTTCGGGATGCCGAAGCAATAGTTCCGTAATGCCCACGCCTCCATACCCCCCCGCTCCAACAACCTTTGCCGTGCGCATCGCACTTTGTCCTTTCCGCCTTTTTGCCGATTACCGGCTCCCAGAATCCGTTTGGGCCACCGCCGGCCGAGCCGCGGCAGCCAGATAGGACAATACCCCGCGCGCTACCCCTTCCGCAAGCATCTCCCGATGCTCCCGCTCGATCAGAGCCGCCTCCTCCACAGGGTTCGTCAGAAAACCCAGTTCCACCAGAACCGTCGGAGCCGGCACATGCTTCAGAAGCAAAAACCGCGCCCGTTTGACACCCCGATCCTCTACCTTCGCATGGCGAATCATCCCCCGCTGAATTTCATGGGCCAACAACATGCTCAAACCCCCATACCGGTGACCCGGATAAACCGTCGAATCTTGCTTGCCCCCCGCCGTCGATACATACCCGGGAGCGGTCAACACAAAGGTCTCCACGCCCCGAACCGACGGGTTGGAGGGCGCCGAATTGACATGCAGGCTCACGAACACATCCGGCCGGACCCGTTGGGCGATTCCGACGCGGGACTCTAGACTCAAGGTCACATCCCGGTCACGAGTCAAATGGACCATCACCCCCTGCGCTTGAAGAAGGCGCGCGACCCGCCGCGCCACATCCAACGTCACCCGTTTCTCCTCCACCCGGCGCGCACTGACCGCCCCTTTGTCCACCCCCCCATGCCCAGGATCCAACAGCACCACAGGCGGCCCCCTTCGGGGCGGCGGAAATCGGGCCGTCCATCGGAAGCCCAGTCCCTCCGCCCAGTCCACCGGAGCAATCGTCCATCCCCTCCCATCCCACGTCACGACGTCATTCAGATAAACCTTGGCCCCATTGACACTGGCCAGCCGGCTGTTGTTCTCCACCACCAGCCGGTTCCAACGATTGGTGAAAACCCCGCGTGCCGGCGAACCAGCCAACGTCGCACCGCGAAGCCCCGCCGCCATCAAATACGGCTCGAGCGCCACACGACTCTGTCCCAAAAGATTCGGCGCCGCACCCAGTGCCAGAATCAGAAAAAAACAATATCCCATCGTTGGCCTAAACCGGGCTGGAGGAAAGGGCAACGTCACTTTTTGCCTTTATCTCGCTTCGGAAAAGAAGTATCTTATGAAATTGTGCGTTGACGTCAAAAGTTTTCCGCAGGAAATCGCTATGGAGCTCTACTCGGAACCTCGAACGTCCCAAGCTCGCGACCTCTTCAACAAGGGGTTCGCCGCACTGGAACGGGGCAATCTGGACTACGCAATCGACATGCTGACGGAAGCCCTCCGCCAGGAACCCCATTGCCTTCAAATCCGCAAGTTTCTCCGAGCCGCCGAAATCAAAAAATTCCGCTCCCTCCCCTTGGCCAAACGTTTGGCCTCTCTGGTCAACGCGGTCCCCCTTTACCTTCGCACCCTCCTCAATCTGCAGCGCGGACGCGCCGAAGAAGCTTTCCTGACGGCCGAAGCCCTCCTCCGCATCAATCCCCTCCATAACCATTTTCTGATGCTTTATGCCCATGCGGCGGAAACGGCCGGCTACGCCGAAGCCGCCATTCAAACGCTCGCCATGGTTCGCGAATATCGTCCTAAGGATCTTTTAATGATCGAACGGCTCGGCCAACTCCAGATGAAAGCCGGCCAGGCCCGTCAAGCACGGGAAGTTTTCGAATTCCTCGCCGAGCAGAAGCCCAACGACGGTCGCATTCTTAAAGAACTCAAAGATGCCATGGCGCTCGATAGCATGATGAAAGACGGCTGGACCCAAGCGTCCGCCCAACCCGAAGGCTTCCGCAAGGTGATCCGCGACGAAAAAGAAGCCGTCCTTCTCGAAAAACGAGACAAGGCGGTTCAAACGACCGACGATACCGCGGTTCTGATCGAAGATACTCTGCGAAAGATTCAAGCCGAACCCGCCAATCTCAACTACCGTCGTGCCTTGGCCAATCTCTATGCTCAAAGCAAAGAGTTCGACAAAGCCATCGAAACCCTCGAAGAAGCCCGGAAAGTCGCGGGCGGCCGAGACCCCCAAGTGGATGCCGCCATCACCAACATCCGGCTCGCGAAATTCGATTATGCGATCGAACAGTCCCGCGCGGCCGGTAAGATGGAAGACGCCCAAAACCTCGAAACCCAACGCGAAGCGTTTCGGTTCGAAAGCCTCCGGGATCGCGTCGCACGCTACCCCAATGACCTCGGACTTCATTTCGAATACGGAATGGCGCTCTTCGAACGCAAGCAGTGGAATGACGCAATCCGGGAATTTCAGATCGCCCAGCGAAACCCCGCTGAACACGTCCGCGCCCTCTTCTACCTCGGTCTCTGCTTCAAAGAGAAAAAACAGTGGGATCTGGCCGCCGAACAAATCGCCGCGGCGCTGGCCGAAACGCCCACAATGTCCGACGCTCGAAAAGAGATGATGTACGAGCTGGCGCTTGTCTATGAAGCCCTCGGCCGGCACGACAAGGCGCTGGAACTCTTCAAAGACATCTATCAGGTCGATATCGGTTTCAAGGACGTCTCCCAACGCATCGAAAAAGGGTACAATTCGTGAACCGCACGGTCTCGCTGCTCGTCATCGGCGCCGGCGGCCGTGGAACGGGTTACGCCGCATTCGCCAAAGCTCACGCCGATCGTGCTCGAGTCGTCGGCGTCGCCGAACCCCGCCCCTTCTACCGCGAACGCCTCGCCCGTGAGCATGACATCCCCCGCTCCCACGTCTTTGCGGACTGGAAGGAAGCGGCCGAAAAACCCCGTTTCGCAGACGCCGTCCTGATCTGCACCCAGGACGCGATGCATGCGGAACCCGCAATCGCCTTCGCCGAGAAGGGGTACGCCATCCTCCTGGAAAAGCCGATGGCCCCCAATCCAACCGATTGCCGCCGCATCACGGAGGCCGTCCTGCGCGCCGGCATCCTCTTTGCCGTCTGCCACGTCATGCGTTATACCGCCTTTACCCGCCGGCTCCGCGAAGTACTCGATGCGGGAACCATCGGCGACCTTGTCAGCGTTCAATTGCTGGAACCAGTGGGTTATTGGCATCAAGCCCACTCCTTCGTCCGAGGCGCTTGGCGAAACTCCCTCGAGTCCTCCCCCATGCTGCTCGCCAAATCGTGCCATGATCTCGACTGGCTCCGCCATATCTTCGGCGTCCCTTGCCGGAAGGTCTCCTCGTTCGGTTCCCTCTTCCACTTCCGCCCCGAAAACCGACCCCACGGTGCCGCCGACCGCTGCCTCGATTGCGCCGTCGAGTCTCATTGCCCCTATTCCGCCCTTAAAATTTACCTCGGCCGACTGGCACGCGGCCATACCGGCTGGCCCGTCAACGTCGTCGCTCCGGAACCCACCGAATCCTCCCTCCGCGAAGCCCTTCGCACCGGACCTTATGGGCGTTGCGTCTATGCCTGCGACAACGATGTGGTGGACCATCAAGTCGTCGCCCTGGAATTCGAAGGCCGCCGTTCGGCCGTTTTCACCATGACCGCTTTCACCCAGGCACGCCATCGCCAGGTCCGCCTGTTCGGCACGCGCGGTGAAATCACCGGCGACGGCGAAACAATCCGGATTTTCGATTTTTTGAGCGATTCGTTCCAAACAATCGAAACAACCAAAGCCGATGGATCCATTCTCGGCGGCCATGGCGGAGGTGACTACGGGCTGATGGACGCCTTTATACGAGCCGTCGCCGAACAGAACCGTTCTCCCATCCTTTCAGGACCCGAAGAAACGCTGGAATCCCACCTCATCGTCTTCGCAGCGGAGAAGGCGCGGCTCGAAAAGCGGGTCGTCACGCCCGCCGAAGTCTGATACTTGCGGGAGAAATTCCCTCATGGCGGCCGATCCAATCGCCCTACTGGCTGAACTCGTGGCATGCCCTTCCCCCAACCCACGGGGCACCGCTCCCACGCCCGATCGCCCCGGAGAGGAACCCCTCCTCCAGTGGCTCGAGCGCTTTTTTCAGCCTCTCGGCGGTATTGCTCATCGCCAGGAGGTCTTTCCAGGCCGCTGCAACCTGCTGGTTCACTTTCCCTCTCGAAAGGCTGGACCGGCCCTTCTGCTCACCGCCCATGCCGATACCCTTCCCGCCGATGGCATGACCATCCCCCCCTTCGAACCCGTCTTGAGAAACGGTCGCCTCTATGGGCGAGGAAGTAGTGACCCGAAAGGAGGAATGGCCGCGATGATCGCCGCCCTTGCGGACTTCCTAACCGAACGAAAACAATTCGACCGTCCGGTCGCGTTCGCCGCAACCTGCAATGAGGAAGCCGGTGCCGATGGGGCCCGCCTCCTTGCGAAAACCTACGGCCATTCCTTCTGGGGCGCCATCGTGGCCGAACCGACCCAACTCCATATTGTCAACCGCCACAAGGGTGCGCTTCGATACCGCATCGAAGTACAAGGCGTCGCGGCTCATTCTTCCGAGCCGGAAAAAGGGACCAGTGCCTTGAACGCCGCCGCAAGGCTCCTTCTCGATCTCGAAGGCCCGTACCGCGAATCCCTTTCCGCAATGCCTCATCCGCTCTTGGGCGCTGCCCGCGTTTCCGTCGGCATCCTCCAGGGAGGAACGCAGGTCAATGTCGTGCCGGATCGGGCCTTTCTCGATGTGGATCGCCGTACCTTGCCCGGAGAGAAAGAACCCTCGGTGCGGATGGAACTGGAAGAGCGGATCGCCCGCTTCGCCCAAACCGCAGATCCACGATTGCGGTTCGCCATTCGCTTGATCGAACAATATCCACCCCTCCAAACGGACCCCACGGCACCCGTCGCCCGGTTGATGGCCGAAGCCTGCCGCAGCGCCTTCGGTTCCGCAGAATTTGAAACGGCAGCTTATGGAACCGATGGCGGCGTGTTGTCCGAATCCGGCATCCCAGCAGTCGTTTTCGGACCCGGTTCCATCCGCCAGGCTCATACGGCGGACGAATGGATCGAGGTCGCCGAGGTTCGCCGCGCTGTAATTGCCTATCACTCCCTTCTGGATCTCTGGACGAAAATGCCTTAAAATAGGTTCATGATCGAAGTGACGGTTTTCAACCTCTCGCTCACAAAAACGGGCTTTCTCCTTCTGCTGAAACCGAATGAAGGCCCGGCCCATCGTCTCCTTCCCATTCTAATCGGCGTGCCGGAAGCCCAGTCCATTGCGCTCGCGCTCGCCGGAAAACCCACCCCGCGTCCCATGACCCATGACCTCATGAAACGGCTGCTCGAGCAGCTCGATGTCCGCCTTCACCGCGTGGAGATTACCCGAATGGAGGAACATACCTTTTTCGCCCGCCTACTGCTTCATCGCGATTCGGGAGAGAAATGGGAGGTGGACGCCCGGCCGAGCGATGCGATCGCCCTTGCGCTCCGCTGCCAAGCCCCCATCTGGGTCGCGCAAGAAGTTTTCGAAAAAAACGCGATCGTTGTGGAGATGGAAGTCGCCGAACCGGCCAAGGCGAAACGAGAACCAAAACCCCCTCCACCCGATCCCCGCCGTCAGTTGGAAGAAGAAATGAAACGGGCCATTCAGGAAGAACGTTACGAGGATGCGGCGCGCATCCGCGATCAACTCAAACAACTCGATCACCATTAGCGCGTCCGGTTTTTCGCACGACGGGTCTTGACAAAACGGTCCGGTTTTTCCACGATAAACAAGCATCCATAACAAGGGTCAGAAAGGGAGGGTTCGAAATGGCACGGGGGGTATCAGGCAATCAGGAGCGGGAACTGATCAGCGAGCAGATTCAGATCGAGCGTAAGGTGTTTTCCTTCTCACTTCGGGAAAATCCTCGCGGTCGCTTTCTGCGGATCACGGAAGATGTCGGCGGACGGCGCGATACGATCATCATCCCTTCCACTGGCCTTCCCCAGGTTGTGGCACTGCTGAATCGGGTAGTCGAGGCGGACGAGGAGGCCGGTCCTCCCCTCATCGCTCCGGAATCTTGATCGGCCCGGGCTGATAAGGTTTCAAAGGCGCGGAACGCGTCGGTCCTGAAGCGCATCCCGCCGTTAGTGCCCATATCAGCAGAAAAATCCCCCATAGAAATCGCCGCATCGTTCCCCTTCGTTCTTTACGCCTTCCTTTGCCGAAGAACACGGAGAACGGCCTCATAATTGGGCTCTTGCGTGATTTCCGGAACCAACTGGGCGTGCTGGACAATATGGTCAGCATCCAAAATCCATACCGCCCTCGCCAGAAGGCCGCGCAACGGCCCCCCCTCTATTCGAACCCCATATCGTAAGCCGAATTCAGGCGCGCGGAAGGCCGATAAGGTCAGAATGCGATCCAACTGCTCCACATCGCAAAACCGCTTTTGGGCAAACGGAAGATCCACCGAAACATTGATCAACCGAACATTCGAGAACGCCGCAATTTCCCGGTTGAACCGGCGGGCGGATGCAGCGCAAACCCCCGTATCAAGGCTCGGCACCACACTCAAGACCTTCCACTCCCCTCGAAACGCCGCCAAAGAAACTTCTTCCAACCCCGCATTCGTCAACTCGAAATCGGGAGCCTTTGTCCCTTCAACCGGAAAATCTCCTCCTAAAGGAATAGGGACCCCTTTAAACAAAACCGTCCGCATAACAACTCCCTTTTTGCTCAGTGTACCACAACAGCCCGGCCCGTTTCCAGAGATTCTACCGCCGCCGCCAAAACTTTCTGCGCCGCAAGGCCGTCCGCACCGCTCCCGTCAATCTGATCCGGCAGAACACCGGCGGCCACCTGTTCGAGAAACGTATGAATCCGATTCCGAAACGTGTCCTCGAAATCCCGCATGCCCCCGAACACGGGATTCGTGAAAACCGTCTTTTCCGGATTTCCCGCTGGATACAACGTGACCTCACGCCACATGTCTTCCAGAACAAAACGACCCTTCGTTCCGGCCGCTTCCACACGCTCCATCGGATGGCCCCGTTCGATATCGTAGCTCCCTGTAAGGGTCCCTATCGCGCCGCTCTGAAACTGCATCAGAAATTGGGCCGTGCTCCAAATCGTTCGTCCCGGAGCCCGGGTGGCAAAGCATTGGACCCTTTCAATGTCGCCAAAAAAATAACGCAGGATGTCCACCGTGTGGGGATTGAGCGCCTTAATCATGAAATACGGCGAACTTTCGTTGGGATTCTTGATCCACATGCCGACATTCATGAATAAGGGATGTCCGATCCGACCCTCCTCAACCCACCGTTTTGCAAGACGCGCCGCAGGGGTAAACCGATGGTTGAAATTGATGCCCAAACAGCGGCCCGTTTCCCGGGCCGCCGCAACCATTGCCTCGGCTTCTTCAATCCGATTGCTGATCGGCTTCTCGCACAAAACATGGGCGCCTGCCTTCAGTGCCTGAATCGTCGGCTCGGCATGGTCGCTCCCATACTCGATACCTCCCGTCGCCACGCTGCACACATCGGGTCGGATCGTTCGAAGCATTTCCTCTGCATCATAAAAAGCGGGGACGTTCAGCGCTTTTGCCGCCGTGTCCGCCCGTTCCCGAATCCGATCGCAGACCGCAACCAATTCCGCCAGCGAGTCCTCCCGGTAAATACGGGCATGCCGATTCCCGATCGGTCCCATGCCAATGACCGCTACCCTAAGCATCCTCTCCTCTCCGCGCTCATTTCCGCCCCATTCGGGCATTCGTAGCCATACTGCCGCATCGCCGGTTCAAAAAAGTCGAACCACGTGTTGCCGGAATCGCTCTTCCAACGCCCGACCGTATCCGGGCGAACGGGAATGCGTACAAGCGGAATCCCGAGAAAATCCTCGATCCGTTTCAACGTCCGTTCCTGATCCAGCACAAAATCCTCAAACCGGACCTCGATCCAGTGGCGCGGCTTCGGGGTGGCCTGCACCAAATCATACTGGTACTTCCAGGAGATCGCCCGCCGCAAACGAAGATCATCCGTTTCCGGATAGGCGATTCCCCACCGCCGCAGATCATCCGTAATATGCCCCCCCACAATGCAGTCCCGGGGATTCCGAATCCAAAAAATGTATCGGATGTCCGGAAAGATCCGCCGAATCCAAGGAAATACCAGCGTCGTTTCGGGAATTTTCCATCCCCGCCATGGAGCGTCACTCTCCAAAACCGTCCGAAGATACGTGTGGATCAAATCGCAAAAACGGGCAGGAATCGGGGTCGCTTCCAAAGCGGAAAAATCCCATTCGAGCGCTCCGTTCCACCGGACATGAGGGGCCAGTTCAAGACAGGCGTCATACATCGGCTGCGGCGGCAGCAAATCCCCCGACTCATTGAGCGGAGTACCCATAAATACCCCGCTGGCCGAAAGCGTGTGAGAAATGGCGCGCGTGCCGGAGTGGCCGCGACCGATGATCGTGACCAGAAACGGATTGTGTTTCACAGCGTCTTTTGCCCCCGTTGCGTCTGGAGCTCCTGTTGAAGCGCTTTCGCCGCCCCCACGGACCCTATGTGCAGTGTGTCGTAGGCCTGCTGCGCGCTTTGGAACGGGCCGCAACCTTTGTTGTGCCAATCGAGATTGGTATAGATCGGATTCCGACGCCCGGTTTCTTTTTCCCGCCGCGCAATCCAAGAATTCATCCGGTTTTCCAAAAAGGCGACCACCTCTTTTTCCTCTTCCGCCAGATTCCGGTTCTCTTCGGGATCGCGAATCAGATCGTACAATTCCACCGCAGGCTTGAAATGAAAATCAGGCTCTAACGCCCGGATCAACTTCCATTGGGGAGTCCGCCAGCCGTGTTTGCGCATCCAGGTGCATTCCGTAATGTAAAACTCGGCCTGATTTTCAAACGCCTCCCCCCGCATCAGTGGAACCAAACTGCGCCCATCAAATCGAAGGGAGGTTCGAATCCCCATGATCTCCAGAATCGTCGGCATCATATCTTTCATTAATACCGTCTCCCCGTGCCGCCGACCGGCCGGCACAACTCCAGGCTGGACCAAGATTAGCGGAATGCGCAGCGTGCAGTCGTAAAGGCCATGATGGTCAAAATAGCAGTCGTGATCGTAGAGGGTTTCGCCGTGATCGGAATTGATGACCACCAGCGTATCGTCCTCAAGACCCAGGTCGGCAATCGCCGTCAACAGGTTCTGAATGCATGCATCCATGTAGGCAACCGCACCGTCATACTGGGCAATGATGTAATCCTTGTCCGTACATCCCGGGGGAAACCACGAAGCAAAGTAATCTGCAAACGGTTTGAAGGCATACACCGGATCGAGGGATCGGTTGTTCTTGTCGAACTCATCGTCCCCGTAAAAAATCCGCTCATACGGTCGAGGCGGCAGGTAAGGCGAATGGGGATCCATATGCCGTAGAAAGAGGAAAAAAGGCTTCCCTTCCCCCGCCAGCCGTTTCAGTTCCGGTAGAGTGACGGCGTTCAGATTCTCCGCCTTCGGACTCCGCCCCTTCTCCCATGAACCCCAGCCTTCGTAATCAATGTATTTCTGGAATCCCCGGGACGCCGGATTGCCGCTGAATCCCACGCAGGTCGTCGCATAGCCTTCCTGTCCCAACACCTCAGCCAGCGTGGTCACATGAGACCCGAGCCCCCCCTTGTGCCGCAGCGCCACAACGTCCGTCCCGAAGCAGTCCATCCCCGTGAACATCGTCGCGTACCCCGGCGTGGTGGGGATCGATGGGCTAAACACGTTCTCAAAGACCGTCCCCCTTGCCGCATAACGATCGATGTAGGGGGTGGTCAGGCGGGAATAACCATAGAGGCTCATGTGGTCCGCCCGCAGGCTGTCAATGCCAAAGAGGATCAGGTTGGGTTTTCTCTTCATAATTAGGCTCCGTTTTGTGGGTTGGTTTCCGTCAAAAGGACTCGTCGTCCCGTTTCCGCCGATTCGTAACAAGCCAGAGTCATGCGAAGGACTGCGGATCCCTCTTCGGCACTCGCGAGAGCCGGCCGTTGACCGTGCAAAAATTCGGCCAGGGGCTTCGCCAGCCCTGCAATGCGTTCCCCGTGATGACGAACGCCTCGACGAACTTCCACCGTCCAATGCGGATCGCCTTCACGAATCCACCGGAGCGATACACTTCCCTTCATGCGAGGGGTCGCAGCGCTCACCAGATCGCCATACTGCTGCACGATCACACCCCGCTCACAAACAAACTCGGTGGTCAGTTCCCCGGCGGGCGCAACGAAGGTGCAGGAAACCTCCGCCAACCGCCCGTCATCATACCGGAACAGAACAATCCCGTTGTCGTTCCGAATCGCAGGACTCCGAATCGTGGACAGTTCGGCGTAAATACTCGCCGGCTGCCCAAGCATCCAATAAATGAAATCTATCGGGTGCGCCGCATCATCCGCAAACAGATCGCGGTTCAGTTCGGGTCGAAGATGCCAGGAGGTCTCAAACCCGGGCCATCGGTGGGCATTGAGGCAATGGCGGCGACGCACGAGGTAGACCCGCCCCAGTGTCCCTTCTTCCAAGAGCGCCTTCATGCGAAGATTTTGCGGGTCTGCCCGCATCTGCCAGACCAACGTGAACGGTACGCCCCCCCGGCGAACGGCCGTCACAATCCGATCCGCTTGTTCCATCGTCAAGGCAAGAGGCTTCTGGAGCAGAATCGGCTTGCCCGCCGCTGCCGCCTCTTCCACCAACTCCGCATGGAAGACCGTTTCGGAAGCGATCAGAACGGCTTCCACCTCCGGAAAACGAAGGGCCTCGGCAGCCGAGCCCACGGTCGCCAGCCCCCAGGGTTGGGCAAATGATCGGGCCCGCTCCCCCTCTCGATCCCAGACCACGCGGGGAATCACTCCCAAAGCGGGGTTTCGAATCCAACTCTCGCAATAGGCGCGGGCATGGGAATGCGCACATCCAAGCACCGCCAAGCCAACGCGATGACGCCTCATGTCATCGAGCTCCCAACGCCTTCAGACAGGCGTTCATATAGCCATAACTTTCCGCCGCAATCACCGCGCGCGTCGTCAAATCACAAGCCCCCGCACCGATCACCTCGAGACAGACAGGACCCCGATAACCACCCTCGACCATCGCCCGGAAATACCCCGGCAGATTAATGTCCCCCCGCCCGCAAGCCTGGTCCCGCGCATCCCCGGGAGTCGGCCCCCGCCCTTTACAATCGCGAATATGAATATGGCGCACCCGGCTCAGCACTTTGGGAAGGGCATCCTCCGGGTTTTCCCCCGCCCGAAAAATGTGGCTCGGGTCCATGTCAATCCCAAACCCGGGAGAGGAAATTCGAGCCATGGCGCGAAGCGTGGTGTCGGTATTGTAAATGCATGCCCCCACATGGGCCTTGACACAGAGCGAAACGCCGGTCGCCGCCGCTTCATCGGCCATCTGCGCCAGAAGGTCCGTCTGGCGGAAAAAATCCTCTTCCCTTCCGGATTTTCCACCCGGGCCGACGTTGACCACAGGAATTCCCAACGCGCGAGCCGCCGCAAAAGCCGGACGCAGCCGCTGCGGGTCGAGCGCCGCCACTTCCATGCTCAGCAGTTTCAAACGGCGCTGCTCCGCCTTCGCGCGAATAAGGTTCGCCTGCTCTTGCCACCGATCCAACTCGAGATGCTCGCACATCCCCTTGATCGCCGACAGCTCAACCCCGTCGTAACCACACGCAGCGATGACCGCCAACGCCGTGTCCAGATCCTGGTTCTGAAAGAGAACGGTATTAACGCCCAGTTCGATCATCCTCGCGCTCCTTTCCCTCAAATCCGTTCCCGAAGTGGATCACCCTTGAGCGGCGGAAGAGGCACCGGCCGAACCAATTGGCCACCGGCCTCGTAGCTTTCGACCGCCGCCTGAATAACTTCAAGGGTCGCCAGCGCATCCCGCCCCGACGCCCGCAGGTGTTCCAAGGGAACACCATTCGAAACATCCTCCAAAAAGGCATGAATCCGACGGGGAAACGTCGCGCCAAACTCCCGAATGCCCGTCTCCAACACCTCTGGCTTCGGGCTCTCCCCCAACCCGTACTTCTCGCCCGGCTTCGGCGCCGGCCAGAAGGTGAGCCGCTCAATGCAATTCTCGATGCAGAAGGTTCCGCGACTCCCCGCCACCTCGCAACTCCACCACCCTCCCAACCCCCATACGGCGTCCCCTCGATGGCTGATCAGATAACCAATCGCCCCGTTGGAAAACCGGACGTGCACACTGTTGACGGAAAGCAGGAGATCCCCTTTGTTCGCTCGAAAGCCAGGGGTCCGGCAAAAGGCCTGTACATGAGTAATGTCGCCACAGAAATACCGCATCACGCTGAAGGGATGTGTCAAAAACGCTTTCAGATGGGCATACGGTTGATTGAAGCGAGGGGACGGATTGAACGCGTAGGTCGCTTCGCCCCCCTGAAACCCCATTTTGAACAGGATATAGATCAACTCCCCTACCGCTCCGTCGCTCATGTATTGCCGCGCCCGTTCCGCTGTCGGGGTGAAATAGTGGTTCAGATTGCAACCCAGATAACGTTGCTTCTCCGCCGCAAAACGGACCATTTCGCGCGCTTCCCGAATGTCGCTGGAAAGAGGCTTTTCACACAAAACGTGCTTGCCGGCCGCTAGCGCCTCCATCGTGGGCTCAAAATGCCACGAGCCGTTTTCATAGCCCCCTGTAGTCACATCCACCACGTCCAGGTCCAAGTCCCTCAACATCTCGCTCAGCCGATAATAGCCTTTTACCCCGTAATCCCGGGCCGCTTGATCGGCTTTTTCTTTCACTACATCGCATACGCCGCACAGTAGGGCAAGCGGATCGGCTTTGAGCGCCTTCGCATGGGTGTTTCCTATGCCGCCCATCCCCACGACTCCCACCCGGAGAGGTTTGTTGTCCGTATCCACGCGCATCGCCGTCCTTTCCAAACTCGGGTTTCTGAATTCGATGGAATCAATCCTATCCCGATCCAAGGGGGAATACCTTGACAATCATTTCATTATTTAGCACTTTTTTTTCATCCATGAAAACCATCCCGGCCAAAGCGGTGTTCTCCGATCCCCGCTTTCCGCTGGCCGTTCGCCGCCACGATTCTCATGAACCGACGGAGCTTCACAGCCATGACTTCCATGAACTCGTCGTCATTCTGGCGGGCCGTGGCCGCCACTTGACCGAACGAGGAGACTATCCGATCACCGCGGGCGACGTCTTCCTCATCCGTGGCGAAATGGCCCACGGGTACGCCGATACCAAGGGCATGACGTTGGTCAACATCTTCTTCGACCCCCGTCGCCTTCGCCTCCCTATCCAGGCCATGGCTGAAGTGCCCGGCTATCAAGCGCTCTTCCGGGTGGAGCCTCGCCTGCGCCACGTCCGCCGCATCCCCCCGCGTCTCCATCTCCCACCCCACGATCTGGCTCGAGCCGCCGCAATGATCGCGGAACTCTCTTCGGAACTCGAAAAGCGCAACCCCGGCTACCGTTTTGCGACAATGGCGGAATTGATGCGCCTTCTCCTCTTTCTCGCCCGCCGTTATTTCCGTTCCGGAGGTTCGGAACGACAACCTCTCCAACCCATCAGTGAACTCCTTAGCTACATCGAAGCGCATTACCCGGACCGTATCACCTTGGCCGACCTCTGCCGCCGGGCCGGCATGTCCAATGCCACGCTCAACCGAGCCTTCCATGCGATCATGGGATGCCCACCCCTGGAACATGTAATTCGCGTCCGCCTTGCCCACGCCGCTGAACTGCTCCGGCAACCCAGCATCCGAATCACCGAGGCCGCCTTCGAGTGCGGCTTCTCCGATGCCAACTACTTCGCCCGTCAATTCCGATGCCGCATGGGAATGTCCCCCCGAGCCTGGCGTCAACTCCATCAATCCTCATCCGGCCGGCGGCCGTAAGAAGGCTCCTGCTCCCCCAACCGCAGCCAGAGCGTCAGCGCCGTGCCCGCCTGCCCGAACCGGGGAATCTCGCCCGCCAACCGATATCGGCTTCTCAAAGCTTCTTCCAATTTCCGCCGATCCTCTGAGGAAAGTTCGGCGATCTCCGGCGCCGCGATGGCCAGCCCATAGCCGCTGAACGCCGCCACTGGGGCCGGCCCTTCTCGCAACAACCGCTCCAACCCCGCAGGCGTCAGAACACGCCGTACAGCCGCCTCCGATTCCTTCAAACCGGGAAAGATACAAAAGGGCCCCAATTCCAAACCCGCAGGAACCGTTCGCCGGGATTCGACCGCCAGATAAAGATCCTGCGTCAACAACATAGTCCCTCCCGGATCCAAACGCTCGACGGCCCTCGCGGCTTCCCGTAACACCGCAAGCGGCGGCCGATCCTTCATTCGCCACCAGATCCGGTCGCGCTCCCGCACCATCCATTCCTGATTCAATGGAGAGGAGATCGCCGCCAAAAGCGCTGCGGCCAGCACAATCGGCCGGAGATATGCCCTCCACGAGGCGAAGGATGCGGCCAATGCGGCGGCCAACGCCGCCGCGAGGGGAAAAACGGGGACCTGATAGTCATCGTATGGAAATGGAGCCATCGCATGAATCACCGTCATGCCCGCGACCGAAAGCCCAACAACCATCCTGCACGGATCAAGCGCCTCCTCCCCCCGCCTGGCCTCCTTCCGGAGCACCCACCAGGCCGAGCCGCCCAGCAGAAGGACAAGATAAAACGACTGAACCACCCGGCTCGCAAACCCGGCCTTCAAAAGCAGAGACGCTCCCACGCCGCCCGTCACGCGGCCGGCATGATACGCAAACAGGCCAAACCGGAATCCCTCCGGCGCCGCAAGATAAAAGGGAATAAACAGCGCACCCGCGCCCACCGCCACCCCAAGACAACCCGCGCGAAACGCCCCGCCATATTCCCGCCGCTTCCAAAACAAAACCGCCAAAGCAGCCCCAACGGCCGCCACCGCCGACAACCGCACCGCAGCCGCGGCCGTCAGAAAAAAAAGCGCCGCAAACGCGCGAAACGCCCGCCGCGGCTCCACGGGACGAGGAAAAACAGCAACACCTCCCGTGAGCAACAGACCGCAAAGCGCATACGTTTTGACAACCGACATGAAATACGCCTGAACCGGATTGAGCAGCGCCAGGCAGAACGTGGCAAAGGCGGCCGCCGAGGCCGCGGAAGAATCCTTCGACAACCGCGCGGCCAGACGGGCCGACAGAAGAGTCGCCGCCCCCCCAAGCAAAGCGGTGACCACTCGCCCACCGGTCACACCCCACTGATCGACAACGGGTACAAACAAGGAATAAACGAACGGCCAGAGAGGCCCCTGGGTAAAGGCAAAATCCCGGTAGGGCCAAAACCCCTTTCGCACCAGATTCGCCGCGTAGAGATACCACCCCTCATCCTGATTCAAATCACCCCAGAGAAGATGGAAAAACACCAGCCCAACTCCGGCCAAACCGGCGGCCAACCACCCTCCCCGTTCTCGAAGGGACGCCATGACACCTCCCTCGCGCACCTGAACAATCAAGAGCCCGGATGGGTCAGCGGAATTCCCTGCCGGCAAAGCGGACAAGCCTCCGGGGAATACGTCACGGGCGCCATCGCCAACAACCGAAACAGCGGAACATCGAGCATCGCCTGCCCCGCGCTTCGGTCCACCAAGACCGCCGCCGCCATCACAATGCCCCCCGCCTGCCGAACAATCGCAATGGTTTCCTGGACCCTTCCCCCCCGCGTCACAACGTCCTCGGCCACGAGATACCGTCGGCCCGATGCAATGCGAAATCCCCGACGCAACACCAGCGTCTGGTTTTCCTTTTCTGCAAAAATAAAGGGTCGTTTCAAGGCGCGTGCCACCTCGTGCCCAACGACGAGCCCGCCCAGCGCCGGAGCAATCACCTCCTCCACCGAATCGGCGCCCAGTTGTCCGACAACTTGTTCCGCAAGGGCACGGCCCATCCGCTCCGCCACTTCCGGATCACGCAACACGAGGGCGCATTGAAAGTAATGGGGACTATGCAATTTACTGCGCAGCTCAAAATGGCCTTCGAGCAAAGCCCCGGAATCGCGAAATTGTTGCAGAACCTGGCGGTCGTTCATGGGGGAGAACCTCCAATCTCCTTGGAAAAACTACCTGCGGATAAGCGGAAAAGCAAGGACAGAACCGTAACACGAGAAATCTGTCACGCGCCCGAAGAGAGGAGGCGGACAACGGCGTCCACAACCTCTTCGGGCTCAATCCCCACCAGACAGGGCGGGGCGTCCTCTTCCAGCCGACACGTCCGCTGAAAACATGGCCGACACGAAAGCCCCTCTCGGCTCACCACAACAGCCCGCGTGCCAAAAGGACCCGTGCGTTGGGGATCGGTCGGCCCAAAGGCCGCCACCACCGGAACCCCAAGCGCCGCCGCCATGTGCATTGGCCCTGTATCGCTGGAAATCATCAAATCCATCTGTCCCAAAAGCGACCCCAATTCCGGAAGCGTAACGGCCCCCGCCCAATTAAACGCCATGGGCTGAAGAGAGGACACAACCCCTTCGTAGAGCGTCCGATCCTGCGCCCCCCCGATGAGATGAAAGGAACCGCCCACCTTCCGTCCTAAGGCGGTCAGAACGGCAGTCAGATGCCGTAAGGGCCAATTTTTGCTGGACCAACGCGTCAAAGGCGAAACGGCAATCCGAGGGCGGAACGCATCCGCCGGAACAGAAAGGGGTGGAAACCGGAACGGATGAATCGGCCGACCGTCTCCCCGTTCCGTCCCCATCGCTTCGCAGAAATCTAGACACGCTTCCACGGCATGACGGGCCCGCGTCGCCGGCCGCGCGGCAAGCCGCGAATAGAACAGGCGCGTGCCTTCCCGAGCAAAGGAAGGACCAAGCCGGATGTTGCCGCGGGCCAGCATCGCCACCAAAGCGCTCTTCAGCAACCCCTGAAAATCGAGAATGGCATCGTACCGTTCCCCTCGAAGGGCTCGAAAAAAAGGAACAATGCGCGAACGAAGGTGCCGGCGAGGAAACATAAGGACTCGCCGAACTCCGCCGAAACAGGCGACCAGATCCGCATATTCAGGCTGGGTTACCCAATCCACCCTCGCGTCCAAATCCTTCTGAATCCGCTGCACGGCAGGCAATGCATGAAAAAGATCGCCGAGCGAACTCAGCTTGATCACCAAAAGCCGGGGTCCGGCACTCTCCGAAGCCGTCCCGAGAGTGTCCATATCGGTCAGCCCCCCTTCGCCGCTGGGCGAGGAACAAAGGGCGAAAGCGCGCGCAACTTGGCCACAATGCGGGGCAATTCGCGCAAGATGGCCTCGATGTCAGCCTCTGTCGTAAAGCGGCTAAGACTGAGGCGGATAGATCCATGAACCGCGGTAAACGGCACTCCCATGGCGCGTAAAACGTGCGAAGGCTCCAGGGAACCGGAGGAGCAAGCCGACCCGGAGGATGCGCAAATCTGAAGATCGCTGAGATGATACAGAATGGCTTCGCCTTCGATGTAGTGAAAGCTGATATTCGTCGTGTTGGGAAGGCGTTCCACGGAATCGCCGTTGCGGCGGCTGTCTGGACAGGAGGCCAGAATTCCTTGTTCCAACCGATCCCGGAGAGCCGCCATCCGCCGGGAATCTTCCTCCATTCGCAAACGAGCCAGTTCGCACGCCTTCCCGAGCGCAACGATCCCCGGCACATTTTCCGTACCGCTTCGCCGATTCCGCTCCTGATGCCCACCAAGAATGAGCGGGGCAAACGGTGTGCCACGCCGGATGTAAAGAGCTCCAATCCCTTTGGGCGCATGAAGTTTGTGCCCAGAAAGCGTCAAAAAATCCACCGGCACGCGGGAAACATCCACCGGAACTTTTCCCGCCGCCTGCACGGCATCGGTATGAAAAAAGGCCCCGGCGGCCTTGAGACGGGGCGCCAGGCGAGGGATCGGAAAAAGAACCCCCGTTTCATTGTTCGCCCACATGAGACTGACAAAGACAGGCGCCGATTTCAGCGCTGCGCCCAGTTCCTCCTCGCGAAGCCGCCCCTCCTCATCAACGCCAAGTTCGATCTCCGTATAACCCTTCTCTTTGAGATGGCGGCAGGGCTCAAGCACCGCCGGATGCTCCACTCGACTCGTAATGACGGTCCTCACCGCGGGTACCGCTTCCGTCAGACCCCGAATCGCCGCATTGTCGCTCTCCGTTCCCCCACTCGTGAATACGATTTCCGATGGGTCGGCCCCCAGAAGAGCGGCAACCTGTTCGCGGGCCTGTTCCACATGGCGGCGAACATTCCCCCCAAAGGCATGCATGCTGGAGGGATTTCCCCAACGCTCCCGAAGAAAAGGGGCCATCGCCTCAAGCACTTGCGGGTCCGGCTGGGTCGTGGCGTTGTTGTCCAGATAAACGACGCTCACGGCCGCGCCTCCTTAACCACCATAGAAGGGGACACGAATTCGCGCAACGGTTTCTCAACCAACTCCCGAAGGGTGAACTCCGCCATCTGGCAATTGGCGCACATCCCCCGCAAGGCCACATAAACCACATCGCCGTCCACATCCACCAGCTCGACATCCCCGCCGTCCTTGCGCAATTTCGGCCGAATGTCCCGATCCAGCACCTCTTCGATCATCCGAACCTTTTTTACCATCGTCAACCGGCCGACAGAAGAAGGCGGCGCTTCCGCCGGCGGCTTAAGCGATTCCAGTATGCGAGCAATGTCCTCCTTGCATCGGCCGCATCCTCCCCCCGCCTTCGTGTAATGGGTCACCTGTTCGACCGTGGTCAGATGATTCTCCTGCGCCACACGCCGGATTTCCTCCTCCGTCACACCGAAACACGTGCAAATCACTTTCCCTTCCAGAATGCGTTTGGACTTTTTTCCGCTTCGGTAGTTTTCGATGGCCGCTTCGAGCGCCTCCCGGCCCATCACCGAACAGTGCATCTTTTGTTCGGGAAGACCGCCAAGATAGTCGGCAATATCTTGATTCGTAACACGAGACGCCTCCTCGACCGTCATTCCCTTGATCATTTCGGTCAAGGCGGAGGATGAGGCAATCGCGCTCGCACAGCCAAACGTCTGAAACTTCGCATCAGCGATCCGTCCATCAGGACCAAGCTTAAAGGTAAGCTTCAGGGCATCGCCGCAGGCCAATGAACCCACTTCTCCCACGCCGTCTGCATCTTCGATAACGCCCACATTCCGGGGGTTACGAAAATGATCGAGTACCTTATCGGAGTATTCCCACATCGTAACCCGCCTTCAAGCCTGCGGAAGATCCGCAAGGTTCTTTTTAATGGTCTGATATTCAGGATCCTCGGGTTTGAATTCTTCGAGGGCTTTCCGGTAATACCGCACGGCTTCACGACGAGCTTCCGCCGCTTCCTCTATTCGACCGGCCTTCTCCAGAAGGCCGGCAATCCGCTTCGCATTGTAACCCAGAATCATCTCCCGGGTCACCCGTTCGTCCGTGACCGGGTCGCGATGCCCCCCATCGTCCTGTGCTTCTATGACTTTCATAAAGGCGCGAAACCGCCGTACCGCTTCCTCCGTATCCCCCCGTTGGAGAGCGGCATGAGCCCGAACCTTATTAAGCATCGTTTCATGCCAGACGGCGTCATGGCCGGGCACCCCTTCCTGAAGCAACATCTCCAGCAAGGAATAGTTCTCCGTGCGAAACCCCCCATCCAGAATGACGCCAACCACCTGTGCCCGGTCGAGATCGGAGTCCACCCGCCCCAGAAGATCACGGGCAAAGGCGATTGCGACTTCAACCGCAGGCACAGGCGTCTCGGGCGCCAAGACCAGATCCGATAGCTGGGTCAAACCGCCCGCCAAAACCGGCGGAGGAAGCCCCCATGCTTCCAAGCGCCGCAGCCGCTCCACCCCGCCGGCCAGATCGCCGGCTTCTCGCGATCGGCCAATGTACCAGCGAACCGCACGCCGACGCGCGTTCGCTCGGTCCCGAAACGCCCCCTGCGCAAGAAACTGTTCCATCCAGCGTTCGACCCCTGCCATTGCCTCCGCCTCCTGCGCGACCCGCACCGCCACGTCCACCAGCCGTGAAAGGGCCGCATCGTCCAGCCGATCCGCCGACCCGACAAGGAGCTCCACGGCTGTCGGGATCTCCCGACGATGGAAGGCCAGTTCAATTCGGGTCACCGCAGCGGCCCGAAGAAGAGCGGCCGGCTTCCCCCGCCTCTCCGCCTCCGATAGGGCGCGTTCCACGATCTCCAGCCGGTTCGCCCCCATCGCGGACTGAACCAGCCAGGACCAAAGACCCACCGCCTGGTCTTCGAGCAGAATTTCCCAAGCGCCCATCAGCGCCTCCATCGCCTCCTCATGCCGCTGAAGCGCCTGAAGAGCCGTCAGGCGGTTGCGCAAAACGACGCCGGCCGCTTCCTTTCCCGTTTGGATCCCGTCCAGCCGCTCGCACCAGGCAAGAACGCGCTCATGGCCGTCTTCTTGGGCGGCGAGCGCTTGTTCGATGATTCCGAATGCCTCGAGAGCGGCCGCTTGATCGCCGGTTTCAAGAGCTTTGATCAGCCGATTTTGGGCATCCTCGATCCGACCTTCCCCGACGAGAATGCCCAGGAGCAAGGACAAGACCCTCCCTCGACTCTCGCCGGAGAGAGAGACCATTCCATTTTCAAGAATTGTAATCGCTCCGTCCACATCGCCAAGATTTAATGCCTCTTCCGCCTTCTGCGCCAGTTCCATGGCTGGGTCGGGGCGTTCGTGCGCCCCTTCATGGCTGGATCCACCACCGCTTTCCCCTTTTCGTCCCCCCCGACACCCCATGGCCAGCGTCAGCGCGATCACCATTCCCATGCTCCAACATGACTTCATATCAAAACCTCCTGTTTAGGGCAGTTCACACACTTATTGTCAAGAACTTCCCCGTGTCTGTCAACTGGCAAAGTCGGCCAAAGAAAGGGCATTCGCTCCCTTTAGGGCAAAGCAGGGCTTGTCGTCTCTCCTTTCAACGTAAAACTTCCCTGTCCTCGAGCGGTTTTCCGATGCTCAACTGCCGGCGGCTTCCATTTGCAAAGGAGATAAACGGCCAACAATGCTTCCAAAGGATCGGGAGGAGGCTGTTCCAACAATAGGGCCATAAACCAAAGCACAATACCCCAGCGACGTTCGGCCCATAAGACGGTTTCCGCAAAAGCCATCCCATCCCCCACAAGGGGCAGCTTATGCTTGAGTGCCGCCAGCCGCCGGGCCAGTTCGTGAGACTCTCGAACAGCGGCCGCATAATCGCGCAGCAGCCAGGCTTGCTCGACGCGATCCACGTCCATCAACAGTTCCTCCCGGACACGGACAAACGCCTCGTCGGGCAGCATCCGGAGTTCGACGCGGAGCCGGTCCACCAACTGTCCGACCGGTTCCCCATGGGACTGAAGTTCCCCGTTTAATACCTGATAAAATTCGCCGCGATCCCCCAAAAGATCCGCAATCGCACAAGCCAGCGTGCGCTTGACCACCCGGCTCTTGGCTTGCCGCAGCCGAGGGATCGCACGGAAAATCGCATCCAATTCTCCGAGCCGAGCAAGGGCTTCCGCCGCCGCCGCCACCACCCGCTCGTCGTCCGTTCCGTAAAGAACGTCCAACAGCGGACCGATGGACCCGGAATCCCCCAGGACTCCCAATGTCCGCGCAACTTCTTCACGGATTTCGGGAGTCCCGACGTTGAGTAAACGGATCAACAAAGGAACCGCCCGAGCATCGCCCGCTTTTCGTAATCCCTTGACAATTTCAGGGCCGATGTCCACGAGAGGGTCCTGCAGCCGCGCCAGCAAAGCATCCACAGCGTCCGGCGTTCCGATTCGACCCAACGCCAAGGCCGCCTCCTCCCGGACATCCGCATCCGGGTCTTCCAAAAGCGCAATCAGGTCGGCCACGGCAATCTCGATGCGTGCATCGCCCAGCTGACGGATTGCCTTGGCACGGCGGTCGGGTTCCGGAGACGACTGTAGCACATGAAGATTCATCATATTGGACACCATTCGGAGAGGATTGGTGGTAATCAACCCGAGAATCACATTTCGGAAGGAGACCCCCCGCTCCGGATCTCGAATTCGAAGATGAAGAGGAACCACAACGAAACAGATGAAGAGAATTTGAAGCGTGACCAGCACGTGAAAATAGGTGAATCGGCCGAATAGGGGAAGAGGGAGCACCAAGCCGTCGGGCGGCAGAACGCCGCGCCAGGCATCCGCCAACCATCCGCCCAGGAAGGCGGCTGCAGCTCCCGCCAGCCCGATAAGTCCCTGGTAGATCGCAATCCCGACCGTTCGATGCACCTCGGGGGTCTTCGCCATCAACAGCGTCGTCTGGCATGCGGCGGCGACGGATGAGAACAACCCCGCCGGAACGTTGGCAAGAATCAGAAGAAAGATCGGTTGGGGAATGCGTAACCGTCCGAAACCGGGGAAGGCCAACGGAACATCGCCGGCCCTCACGAAAAACCACACCAGGACCACAGCACCGTACAAGAGCAGACAGACCGCGGCTAGCGTCCGCGCCCCGATTCGATCCACCACCAGCCGGGCCACAAAGGCGCCGAGAATGCCGCCCACACCCGCCACCATCGTCGTGTACGAAAGATGGGTATAGGTAACGGCAAAAGACTCTTTGAGAAATATGGCATGAAAAGGAGCCATAATATAAATGGCAAAGTTCCAGGCGCCAACGGCGTACAGCACACGCCGGTATTCCGCGTGTCGAAAGGATGCCGTCAGAACAGTCCACAAAGATTCCCTTCCCGTTTCCCGGCGAGGCATCGGTTCCGGAACCCGGCTGTGGATGAACAGGTCCACAATGCCGGCGACGGAAGCAATGGTAAAAACCACAATGAACCCCGTGAAATCGAAAAGAGTTAGCCGACCCCGGGGAAAAAAGTCCAGGATCACCCCATACACAAAAACCGCCGTCAACATGGAACTGTAAATGAACGCATTCCGAAACGCCCAGAACCGGGCCCGAAGGGAATCGGGCAGAAAGTCCGACATCCAACTCAGCCACGGCGCCGTCCCTATGCTCGCAAAAAAAGAACTGATGCCGATCGTTCCAACAAACAGCATCGGAAGATGAGGGCGAAGGACCGGCATCCAAGTGGTGGACAGCACCAAGAACAGGGGGATCGCAAGCCACAGCGTCCGATGAATAAAAGCATTCCAGAACCACATGGGCTTCCGGGCGGGAAGCCGTTCGGTAAGAAGAGAACTGAGAATCTGGAAAAGACCGGCGCCCAGCGAGACCGTAGACAGGAGCCCCACCAGGGTGCCACTGGCGTTCAGCCGCTCCATCAACATGGCCAGCGGCATCCCGCCGGCCGAAATGAAAAACAAAGCGAAAACAACGGCCAGATTGCTCCGCGCCATCCCATGCCGGATGTCCCGCTCGGTAATCAGCCGACCTGCCGTCGAATAGCGGCGTTGGGAAAAATCAGAATGCATTCGCGCGAACGCCAGTTCCGATCAGCGGATTACCCGAGCACCCTTGGCGCTAAGGGCGGCCTCAACCTCTTTCAGAGTCGCCATGCTCGTGTCGCCCGGCGTGGTCATCGCCAAGGCGCCATGGGCCGCCCCATATTCAACGGCTTCGCGGGGCGTTTTCCCGGCCAGAAAACCATAAAGGAGGCCGGACGCGAAACTATCCCCTCCCCCCACGCGGTCGAAGATCTCCAAATCCGGCCGCGGGGTGGCCTCATAAAAACTTCCATCATAGTAAAGAACCGCCCCCCAGTCATTCCGCGTGGCTGTTTTCGCATTGCGAAGCGTGGTGGCCACAGCTTTGAAGTTCGGAAACATCCGCACCGCCTCGACAATCATCTTGCGGAAGTTCGAGGGATCCAGATTGGAAAGGTGGGGATCCATTCCCGGAACCTCAAACCCCAGCGCCGCCGTAAAATCCTCTTCGTTGCCGATCATAACATCCACCAGCGGCGCAATCCGCCGGTTGACCTCAACGGCGCGAGCGGTTCCCCCCTGCCCCTTCCATAGCGAAGGGCGAAAATTCAAGTCAAAGGAGACGATGGTGCCTGCCGCCCGGGCTTCCGCACACGCTTCCAAGATCGTGTCGGCCGTCGTCGGCGAAAGGGCCGCAAAAATCCCCCCCGTGTGAAACCACCGAACCCCTTCTTCACGAAAAATCCGTTTCCAGTCAAAATCGCCGGGCTTGATCTGCGAGGCGGCGCTGTTGGCTCGATCCGAACACCCCACGGCAGGCCGAATTCCGAATCCCCGCTCGGTAAAGTTCAACCCCACCCGGGCCGAGCGGCCAATCCCGTCAAACGGCACCCAACGAACTAGCGATAGATCCACACCGCCCTGCAACATCAAATCTTCCAGAAGGCGGCCGACCTCGCTGTCTACAATCGCCGTCGCCACGGCCGTCCGCAGCCCAAAACATCGGCGCAAGCCGCGGACGACATTGTATTCACCGCCTCCTTCCCATACCTGAAACGATCGGGCCGTCCGAATCCGCCCTTCCCCAGGATCAAGACGAATCATGACCTCCCCCAGCGCCAAAGCATCCCATCGGCAACTCTCTTTGGGTCGAATCGTCAGGGGCATCGCCTCATCCTCCTCGTATGCGTCGAATAAGAGCCAAGGTCTGCGCAATTCGCGCCGCCAAGCCCTTGTAATCCTCTTTTCCCAACAACTCTTTCGTGATCAGATTCGATCCCATCCCCACACAGGCCACTCCGGCACGAAACCAGGCCCGCAACGATTCCTCCGTACACTCCACCCCGCCGGTCGGCATCAGCAGCGTCCAGGGGCAAGGACCTAACACCGCTTGGACAAATTCGGGGCCGCCCACCGAAGCACCGGGAAAAATCTTGCAGATTTCGCAGCCCATCTCCTCAGCCGCCGATATTTCCGAGGCGCTCCCACAACCAGGCGAATAGGCGACCTTACGACGATTGCATACACGCGCCACGTCCGGATTGAAAACCGGTCCGACCACAAACGCCGCGCCACAGTTGATATACAACGCCGCGGTCGCAGGGTCCACAACCGATCCCACCCCGAGCATCAGATCGGGCAACGCCGCCGCGCAATAGCGTTCCAGCGCCGAGAACACCTCCCACGCGTGATCCCCCCGATTCGTGAACTCGAGAATGCCGCAGCCGCCTTCCACACACGCCGCCGCGACTTGTTTCGCCTTCTCAAGATCCGCGCTGTAAAACACAGGAACCAGACCCGTTTCGGTCATCCGGTTCAGCACATCCAACCGTCGAAACCGTGCCATGGTATCCTCCCCTATGCAATCTGGGAATTGAAATAAGCGAGCCAAACCGACTGGGCTTCGTCATACTGGCCCTTCCTGAGCAAATCGAGAATTTGCCGGCCCGGCATCCCCCCCTTCCCCTCTCCCTTTTTCTTCCCCTTCCCCAGCGCATTTTTTAGACACCCCATCACCACGCTCGCATAAAACGCGACCCCACTGCATCCCAATCGTTCCAGCAGCATCCGCGTGAAGGCCTGCTCGGCTTCCGACCACGCCCCCTCGCTCTCCGCCTTCGCCGCTTGCGCGGCCAATTCGGTCCAAGCTTCTTCCTTCACCTCCGCCCCCCGGCCCGCTTGCAGCGTTCCCGCCACAAGAACCGACAACGTCTTCAAAAGCGCCGCAGGCTCAATCCGGGAAAGCGCATAATGAAACGTCAGCAGCTCGCCCAGCTTTCCGTTGTCCATCATCCCCACCGACAACCCCCGCCGGGGCGCCGCACGAATGATTCCTAAATATCCCAGCGATTTGGTGGCTTCCCGAACCACCACCCGACTGACTCCAAACATTTCGGCAAACTGCTGTTCCGTTGGCAGCCGATCGCCTGTTTTCAATTCGTTTTCCAGGATGTAATCCCGAATTCGCGAGGCCACTAGCTCGCCCAGCGTTTTTTTGGTAACCAACATGGACATTCCCATTCACTCCCGATTGGCGCATATTTGCCGCAATTCCTACGACAATACTTCATCATGAACATTTATATTTTTATTTCAAGCTTCATTTTGTCCGCCGATCCGTCCCGTCGCTTTTTGCTTGACTCCCAACGTTGCACCCTTATGCTCACTCGCCATGAAAACAAGCCCAGTATCTTGTACCCCGCTTCTGCGAAAACTCATCTTGTCGCGGGTCACCCCTTCGGAAGATGCGGGACTCGCCCTCTGTTCGCTCCCCCTTCCGCGGGAAACGCTTTCGACGCTTTCAATCGGTGGGCGTCCGACGTGGCGTCAGGATATCGGCCAGTGGCCGAATGCCAAGCATCCCCTGCCCCGCCGGGCGTTTCTCGCTGCGGACCTCGAGAATCACGCGCCCTCCGCCCTTCCCCTTCGACTTGCTGCCCAAAAAACCAATCGAACAGAGCGCCCGGCTTCGGCCGAGCTGGTTCTTTTTGAAAAAAGCCCGGAACCCCACTTTTTTTGGGAACGCCATGCCGTGCGCTTGCGCTGGGAAAACCAAACGGTGGAATTTCTGATGGGACTTCGGGTCCGCGACGAAATTCACTGGTGGGAAGCCTGCCACCTCGTCGTTCGCGAGGAAAGTAACCTCTGTCGCGTGGTAGAAGTCGGCGGAGCCATCCCCCACGTCCAGACGGGATTCAAGGAACTCCAAAGCTTTCCGGGCTATACCAACCCCTTTCTCCATCGGCACAACTGGCTCAATGGGCACCTGTATCTCCGTCTGCATGCCAACGGCATTTGCGAAGTGTTCGCCCACCATATCAACGCGAAATTTTTTGACGACGGACTGCCTCTTTCAGATGCCGTTCCTGTGCTTGGAATCCGTATTCCCGACGATCCGATGTCGCTGGGAAGCTGGGAAGGCACATGGACCGGCGACCTCCCCCTGCGCGAAGCGGGGAAGGTGCGCTTCGACCTTTCTGAATCCGCCTTCCTCGCAACGCCCGAGAAGCCAGGCAGATTCCGTTTTGACCGCGCTGCGGGAGTCTTGGTTTGGCAACCCTATCTCGGAATGGAACTGTTCGGCGGCGTTTGCCCAAACAGCAAAACGGGCGACCCATGGATCTTCAAGGCAGAACAGCAGATCATACCAAGGGGTATGGGGCGAACTCTCCGTTTCTCCTTCAGCCTCAACCCTCGCCGCTCCCCCCGTATCGCTCGCTATCTCGCCCCAAACTGGTGGTACGGACACTGCGAAGAACTGACCACAGCCCCCTTTCTACCCGTTTTCAATGAATACGACGGCGATCTCAATCGTTCGATGCAGTGGGTCCTCGCCACACAGGTTCAAACCGGCTTCGAAACGGGATCCATCCCCCGCGGAGCACGAGCCGACCGTCCCGGCCCCCACGAACCGGGGTGGGAAGGCGAAGTCGGCTATGCCGTTTTTCTCCAGGCCTGGCGAACATGCAGCGGCCCTCTTCTGGACGCCGCGCAGCGTAATGCCTATTTCTTTGCGGACGTCGCCGTGGACCACGCCGCCTTTCAGGTCCGAATGCACGGATATCCGCCGCACGCTTTCTCGGTTCCCATGCAGCGCATCCACGTCCTCGTCGCTTGTTTCCTCGAAACCGGTGACCCCTATCTGCTCCAGACCGCCCGGTCGGTGATCGAAAACGCCTACTGGATTCACAAAAACTCCTGGCCCCGGTTGTGCGTCGGTCGAGATGCCTGCTTTATCCGAGGTCTGATGATGCTCTATCGCTACTTCGGGCAGCAAACCGACCTGGAACGCGCCCATGACGCGGGACTGGATGTCTGGTCGACTCAACGGCCAAACGGCAGTTTCGGCGATCAGGGAGGAGGGTCCGGAATTCATGCATGGGGCGCTTATATCACAAAACCTTGGATGGGTTTTATGGCCGTCGGGGGACTCCTCGATTATCTCGAACTCGCGCCGGAAGAAGAACCCCGCTTCGTCGAAACAATCCAACGGTTCGCCGATTGGCTCATGCGGGAACGATACGATCACAAAGGCGTCATGGGATGGGGCTACCAGCATGACTACAATGGAAGCCGCCGCATGTATAATCCCGTTTCGGCCAACTGGACCGAATTGCCAGGCCCCACGCTCTGGCACAGCAATTACATCGCCCGGTTCATGACCTTCTGCGCGCTCCGCTTCAACCACGCCCCGTACTTCGATGCGTGGGCCGAAAGCGAGCGCGCTTCGATGGAATCCAAGGAAGACCGAGAAACACTCTCCGGAGGGGATCACTCGACGGCCCAGAACGGACAGTATCTTCCCTGGACACAGGCGCGCTTGTGGAACGCGCGGTTGAAGCCCGACGGCCGAATCGTTTGCGAACCCGTCTGGGCCGGCCCCCGCACACCCTCGGAAGGCGTCCTCTCCACACCCGTTGGAACCGTTCGCCTGTATTGGAAGGACGGGCGCCCCGCGGCAGAAGGAAAAGCCAAAGTGCTCTTCCGCAAAATTCGCCGCCTTCCCGGCCTCGACTCCTCCCCGGACTGACACCCGGGGTTGCCGTGTGAAGCGCGTTCCATTCGCCTGGCGGCGGGGGCAGGTCGCAGCGGCGACGGTGTAGTCGTGCTATCCCTCGCTCCCGTCGAAACGGTCTTCCTGGAGGCCGAACGCTTCGTCAGGTGGGTGGAGTAGCGGCCGAAGAAGCTTATCGGCCTGAAGCGGACGAGGTTCCGCTGGGAGGCGGACGGGCGGTTGACGCGAAATGACTAAGATCTGGCGCGGCCGTGTGCGCGAGCAGACGCCATGCAACGGGACTGAGGGCAGAGCCGGAAAATGTCATCGCGTAGGCGACCTGACGGTTGGGTGAGAACCAGAACCGTGGTAAGAACCAGGCATGACCTCAGCACGCAGGGTATTTCTTGCATGGCCACCTCCCGTACACTTTGATTCTGTTGATCCGTGTCCGCTTCATGTTCTATCGAGACGCCATGAACGCCCGTACCTTGACGGGATTCTTCGGCCGCTCGCTTCTCACAGTGGATGGCAAAGTCTTTCTGATCTTCGACAACCTGAAGGTCCATCATGCCCGGCCCGTGAAGAGTTGGCTGGCGAAGAACGCCCAGCGCATCGAACTGTTTCACTTGCCGAGTTATTCGCCCGACCTCAATTCCCGATGAAGAGCTCAATTGCGACCTCGGGGCGCTGGTCGGCAGCAAGCCGGCTGCCCGATACAAAGGGCAATTGAAGCGCAATGCCCTTCGGCCCATGAGAAGCATCCCCAAGCAGCCTCAGCGAGTGCGCAAATACTTCAAACACAAGTCCATTGCCTTTGCAGCATAATTTATGGCCGGATGAGTAATGAAATCCATCTCTTTTCGATCCGGCTCATCCTCTTTGAACTCGAGCCCTGGAAACCGATCGTCTGGGATTTTATATAAACCCCGCATCGCCCAGCCGTTCCCAAGTAATTCCCAACTCCCCTTTCCGTATCGCCATTCGTCGGACATACTTGGCCAGAAGGTCCGTTTCCAAGTTGAGCAAATCTCCAACCGCAAGTTCCGGAAAAGACGTGTTCTCCCACGTGTGGGGAATAAGGTGAACTTCAAACCGATCGTCAAACAGTCGAGCAACCGTGAGGCTCACCCCGTTCACGGCAATCGAACCTTTCGGAACAATCTCCGCCATGAGCTCAGGAGGAGGCTGGATCTCCATAACTCGGTCGGCCCCTGCCCATCGGAGGGCAATCAAGACACCGACCCCGTCCACATGCCCGGTCACAAAATGGCCGCCTATTCGAGAGGACGGTGTGAGTGCCCGCTCCAAATTGAGACGCCGTCCGGGTGCAATCTGACCGAGTGTCGTTCGTTCGCAGGTTTCCAGAAGCAAATCGCAGACAAATTGGTCTTCCTCACACTCCGTAACCGTCAAACATACTCCCTCGACCGACACACTCTCCCCTCGCACCAGCGAGGACGACCATCCCCGGCAAGCAATCCGAACTCGTGCCCCCTCCGAACGGGATGTGCGGACGACCAATTGCCCGGTTGTTTCAATCAATCCCGTGAACATTTGTCCTCCCCCCATGCCGGGATGAAGTGAACCATCCAATCGGAGCCGACCCGGCGCATCGGACCCATGCGGCCCCGGATCGCGCGTTGAAGCGGCAGCGGTTCCCCTTGAAACCCACTGGTTCCGCCCAGCAGAATCGCCGGCGCATAAAAGAGGATCATATCATCCACCAGTTTCCTCCAAAGCAAGTTGGCCGCCAACCGACCACCCCCTTCACACAAAACATGGAGAAAACCTTCCCGCCCCAGCCGCCGCAACACCGCTCCCAAATGGATCCCCAACCGGCTTCTTCTAAACTTCCATACCGTGGCCCCGTTCGCGCTCCAAGCCCTAACGGAATCGGGAGAAACATCACCAGGCGCCGCCACAATGGTCCGCGTTGCGGCCGTATCGCAAAACACTCGGGCGCCCGCCGGCAAATCGCCGTCGCCCGCCACCACAACGCGGAAAACAGGGGGCGCATTGGGGTCCCGGGGGAGCAGGGTCGGATCATCCGCTCGGATGGTACCGGCCCCCACCAAAATCGCATCCACACGCCGCCGTATCGCATGCACACACCGGCGCGCCGCTTCGCCGGTAATCCAACGGGAGCATCCCTTCGCATCCGCAATACGGCCGTCCAGCGTCAGGGCCAGTTTGAGGGTGACGTGTGGCCGACCGTTCAGAACCCATGTTCGGAACGGCCTGATGAGCGCTTCGCACTCCTCTGCACACACCCCCGAAAGGACTTCGATTCCCGCGCGATCGAGAAGCGAGCGCGCCCGCCCCGAATGCCTCGGATTCGGGTCCTCAGCGCCGTAAACCACACGGCGTATCCCCGCCCGAACAATCGCGTCTGTGCAAGGGGGAGTTCGCCCATACGTGGAACACGGTTCCAACGTCACATACAAACACGCACCACGGGCCCGATCTCCCGCAGCTTTCAACGCTTCGATTTCCGCATGAGCGGCACCCGCTTTCCGATGCCACCCCTCCCCGACCCGATGGTCATTCCGCACCACAACCGCCCCGACCGGAGGATTGGGCCGCGTCCATCCCTCCCCCTTCCGAGCTAACGCAATCGCCCTTCGCATCCACCGGCAATCGGCCCCACTTTCGCCTCCTCTCGCACCCATTACACCTCCCCCTCAGAAGCACCCAGGATCGCCTGAACAAACGCATCAGGATCAAAAGGGACCAGATCGTCCATCCCTTCCCCAAGACCGGCATACCGAACCGGAATATTCAATTCTCGGCGAATTCCCAACACAAAACCCGCTTTAGCCGAACCGTCCAGTTTCGCCACAATCAGCCCCGTCAACGGCAGCGTGGCATGAAAATGGCGCGCTTGCGACAAGGCATTCGCTCCTATCGTCGCATCCAAAACCAGCCAGACCTCATGCGGTGCGCCCGGTAATGCCTTCCCCACACTACGACCCACTTTCTGAAGTTCGGCCATCAGCGCGTCGCGTGTATGCATGCGCCCGGCCGTGTCCACGATCACCGCGTGCGCACCACGGGAAACGGACGCCCGTACGGCATCGAACGCTACCGCAGCCGGATCTGCCCCCATCGGTCCCCCCACGCATTCGCAAGGCACACGCTCTGCCCATATCTGAAGTTGCTGCGAACCGGCCGCTCGAAAGGTATCCGCCGCCGCCAATAACGGTTTTCCGCCCGCCTTCAAAAGCCGTCGGGCCAGCTTGGCTGCCGTCGTGGTCTTCCCCGCCCCATTAACTCCTGCCAAAAGAATTACCCGTATCGCCCCCTGAGGGGCAGAAAGAAGGTCCGGTGATGGCGCCCCTAACGCGCGCTTCATCGCAGCCGAAAGACGATCTGAAAAACTTTCCCCCTCCCGCACCTGGCGGGCCTCCTCTAACAAGGCCGAAGCAACCCGCGGCGGAACGTCGGCCCTAATCAGCGTTTCCTCCAGTGTTTCCATCGTTCGCTCATCCGGCCGCCCCGCTCGAAAAAGCGCCCGAAGTCCCTCCGCCATCGCGCGCCGCGTCCGAGATAATGCGTTTCGCCACCCCATCATGAGATGGATGCTCCTTTTTCATGCGGCGACTCGGGAAGCCGCGGAGTCATATCCGGCTCAAGAGCCGTCCTCAGAGGGCGCATCAGCGTTTTGCCGATCCGGTCCAAGACGCCATTGACGAATTTCGCCGAAATCTCCCCCGAAAAATCGCGCGCCATGTCTACCGCCTCGTCAATCGAAACCACCGGGGGAATATCCTCTCGATAAAACATCTCATACGCCGCCAGACGAAGAATGTTCCGATCCACTCGGGACATCCGCCGAAGATCCCAGTTTTCCGCCGCACTTCGGATGGCAAGATCCAACCGATCTTGACGTTCAAGAACGCCCCAGATCAGCCCTTCGGCCATCTCTCGCATTTTCGGAGGAACCGGCTCATCCTGCATCTCCCAAAAATCCCGCAGGGCAACGGTCGGATCATCATGCGGATATTCCAGGGCGTATAGAAATTGAACGGCGCATTCCCGCGCCCGACGGCGCCACTTCATCCCGAAATCCCCGGTTGCTTGAACAAATTCGCCATCTCAATCGCCGCCAAAGCTGCCGTCCACCCTTTGTTGCCCGCCTTTGTCCCCGACCGCTCGATGGCCTGATCCAAATTTTCTGCCGTCACCACTCCGTTGATCACCGGAACCCCCGTGTCCAACGCGATCTTGGCCAGTGACCGCGAAACTTGTCCGTTGATCAGTTCGGCATGCCGGGTCGCCCCCTGAATCACGCAGCCCAATACGATTACCGCATCGTACCGACCCGATCCGGCCATTTTTTGCGCGGCCAGCGGGGATTCATTGGCCCCTGGAACCCAGGCAACCGTAATGGCATCGGCGTCCACCCCATGCCGGACCAACGCATCTTCCGCGCCGGCCAAGAGTTGACGGGTAAACAGATCATTGAACCGGCTCACCACCACGCCGATCCGAAGCCCTTTGCCCTCGAGATGTGCACTGATTTCCTTCATGTGGGATTCCCTTTCCTGCTGGTTCACTACAACAGATGACCCAGTTTCTTCTTCTTCGTTCGAAGGTAGGCCCGATTGTGGGGAGTCGCCGGCACGATCAGAGACTCGCGTCCCACCACCCGCAGACCATATCCTTCAAGCCCAATGATCTTTCGGGGATTATTCGTCAGAAGCCGAATGCGGCGAAGACCAAGATCGGCCAAAATCTGTGCACCAATCCCATAATCCCGCAAATCCGCTGGAAACCCCAGCCGTTCATTCGCCTCAACCGTGTCCAACCCCTGTCGTTGCTGCAGAGCATAGGCGTGAATCTTGTTGATCAACCCAATCCCCCGGCCTTCTTGACGCATGTACAGCACCGCGCCACACCCCTCCGCATTGACCCGCCGCAATGCTTGGCGCAACTGTTCGCCGCAATCGCACCGACAGGAACCGAACACATCTCCCGTCAGGCATTCGCTGTGAACCCGGACCAGCGGCGCCTTGGCTGCCGCCACATCGCCTTTGACAAGCGCCACGTGACTCTCCCCCGTAGGCTTCTCACGGTACAGCACCAGCCGAAAATCCCCATACTGCGTCGGCAAATCCACCGACTCCACCCGCTCGATCAGCTTCTCCCGCAGCCGCCGATAGGCGATGAGATTGCGGATGGTCGTCATCCGAAGACCATGCCGCTGCGCAAATCGACGCAGTTCAGGATAACGAGCCATGTGGCCGTCTTCTCGCAAGATTTCACAAATCACGCCGCCGGGCGGCAATCCCGCCAACCGGGACAAATCCACTGCTGCCTCCGTGTGCCCCGCGCGGCGTAAAACCCCTCCCTCGCGCGCCTCCAACGGAAAAATATGACCCGGACTTACCAAATCATCACGGGTCGCCTTGGGGTCCATCAGAACCTGGATCGTCCGCGCCCGATCGTGCGCGCTGATTCCGGTCGTCACCCCTTTCCGCGCATCCACCGACTGCAAAAAAGCCGTCCCATGATGATCCCCACCTCCTAACCGGGGCATCGGTGTCAAACCAAGCCGCATGACCCGATCCGAAGGAAGCGCCACACACAATAAACCACGACCATTTTTCAACATGAAGTTGATCGCTCGGGCACTGACCTTGGCGGCCGCTAAAATGAGGTCTCCTTCATTCTCCCGCCTCTCATCGTCCGTCACCACCACCATCTCCCCACGGCGGACAGCAGCCAGGACCGATTCGATTTCCCCCACAAGCGTTTGCTCGTGGGTTGCCTGCTCGACTTTCGTTTTCAAAGAGGACATAAAAAACCCGAAACAAGAGTGTTTCGGGAACGACGGTGCAATGTCGACCGGCGGCAAGGGCCAACCTTCTCCCATCCCGACTGTACGGTCGGCTCCGGATTTTCACCGGATCAGTCCGCCCAAGGCGGAGTCGCGGGCTATCACCGCCGGTCAGGACTTTCCCGCGCCACCGGCGCGGAATCACCCGTTCCCGAAGACAACTCCTCTTGCCTTTATGTCTCCTATTTCATATTTTATTGAAAGGTTTGGCAAGAAAAAAACAGGGATAATCCCATGAACACGTTCCGGAATACGCCTTCAATCAAAATCGGCCTTATCGGAGTTAGCCGCGACTGTTTCCCGCTCGAGCTGACCCGCCGGCGGCTTCAAGAAGTGCTGGCGGAATGCCGAAAAATCAAAGTGCCCGTCGTCGCCTGCAAACGGATCATTGAAACGGAAACGGACGCCCTGGCGGCCGCCAACGAAATGAAAGAACAGGGTGTCCACGCCGCCGTATTCTATCTCGGGAACTTCGGCCCCGAAGGCCCTATTACGATCGGCGCGCAGAAACTCGGCCTTCCCTTTATGCTCTGCGCCGCCGCCGAAGAAAGCCGCAAAACCTTGATCGAAGGACGCGGGGATGCTTTTTGCGGCCTTCTGAATGCCTCGTTCAACTGCGGTTTGCGCAGGCTGCGCCCCTACATTCCCGAACAACCCGTCGGATCCCCCAAAGCGATTGCACGCCTGATAGCCGACTTCATTCCGGTTGCACGCGTGGTGATCGGCATCCGAAACCTCAAGGTGTTTGCCTTCGGACCTCGACCACAGGATTTCTACGCTTGCAACGCCCCGATTCAGCCGCTCTACGATCTCGGCATCGAAGTGATGGAAAATTCCGAATTGGATCTCTTCGAGCTGTTCCGTGCCGCGGCAGACCGGAAAAAAGAGATCGAGGCCGTTGCCGCCGATATGGCGCGTGAACTCGGCGCCGGGAACCGAATGCCCCAAAAACTGGCAGCGCTGGCCCAGTATGAACTGGCCCTCATGTCGTTCTTCGAAAACAACCTCGGTTCCCGCCTTTACGGCGTGTTCGCCAATAAATGCTGGCCCGCCTTCGAAAAGGCGTTCGGTTTCGTTCCCTGCTACGTCAACAGCCGACTGGCTACCCGCGGAATCCCGGTCGCATGCGAGACAGACATTTATGGCGCCGTTTCCGAATATCTCCTTCAACTCGCCACGGCAAAGCCGGTCACCCTGCTTGATGTCAACAATACGGTGCCCGAGGATCTCCCCATCAAAAACCTCCGTGGCGCCACACGGGCCGACTTGTTCATGGGGTTCCACTGCGGCAATACCCCGAGCTGCTGCCTTTGCCAAGATTTCTGCATGAAATACCAGTTGATCATGCACCGCTTGATGGAACCCGGCAGAGAACCCGAAATCACGTGCGGAACGCTGGAGGGACGGATCAAACCCGGCCCCGTCACAATCGCTCGACTTGGCAGCACACCGGAAAATCAATTGAAAGCCTATCTGGCCGAAGGCCATGTACTGGATGCCGATCCATCCTCCTTCGGCAGCATCGGTGTTTTTGCCATTCCGGGTTTCGCCCGCTTCTACCGGCATGTGTTGATCGAACGGCAGTTCCCTCACCACACCGCCGTCGGGTTCCAACACGCCGGCGCCATCCTGTTCGACGCCCTGCGCATGCTGGAAATTCCCGAAATCTACGCCCCACGGCCCGCGTCCGTGGCCTACCCAACCGAAAACCCTTTCCGCTGAATCTCCGAACCCACCCCCCCTTTGGAGGATTGGCCATGGCCACTCCCAACAAACGATATGCCTTGGGTCTCGACTACGGCACCAACTCCTGCCGCTGTCTTCTTGTGGACCTCACCGACGGAACAGAAATTGCCGACGCCGTTTTCCCCTACCCCAGCGGCGATGCCGGCATCCTGCTCGACCCCAAAAATCCCAACCTCGCCCGCCAACACCCCGCCGATTACCTCCAAGCCGCCGAACAATCGGTCCGCGCCGCACTTGAACAAGCCCGCCACAACGATGCCGCATTCGACGCGCAATCCGTGATCGGAATCGGCGTGGATACCACCGGCAGCACCCCCCTGCCCGTTGATGCAACGGGAACCCCCCTCGCCCTTACCCCAAAATTCCAGAACCGGCTGGCCGCCATGGCGTGGCTTTGGAAAGATCATACCGCCTACGCAGAAGCCGAAACCATCACCCGAAAAGCATCGCGGCTCCGCCCGCATTATCTGGCAAAATGCGGGGGCGTTTATTCCTCCGAATGGTTCTGGAGCAAAATCTGGCACTGCAAAAAGGAAGACCCCGCCGTCTTCCAAGCCGCGCATTCCTGGGTGGAACTTTGCGATTGGATCCCCGCGGTTCTGTGCGGCAAAACACGACCCGATCGGATCGCCCGAAGCGTCTGTGCGGCCGGCCATAAGGCCATGTTTAATGCGGAATGGGGCGGGCTGCCCGATGCGCGATTCCTCGCCTCCCTCGATCCCGACCTCGCCGCCCTCCGCAGCCGCCTCTATTCCCAAGCCTTCACCGCCGATCATCCGGCAGGCCGTCTCTCCCCCGAATGGGCCCTACGTTTGGGGCTTAAACCAGAAATCCCGGTCGCCGTCGGCGCGTTCGACGCCCACATGGGCGCCGTCGGTGCCGGAATCAAGCTCGGAACGCTGGTAAAGATTCTGGGAACCAGCACGTGCGACATGATGGTCTGGCCCGCCAACCGCTCCCTGGCCGATATCCCCGGCGTCTGCGGAATCGTCAAAGGTTCCATCCTCCCCAATGCCTACGGCATCGAAGCCGGGCAGTCCGCCGTCGGCGACATCTTCCTTTGGCTTATCCGATGCTTGACACCCGAAAGCTTCGGAAAAACGTTCGACGACAAATTCGCTGCGCTCGCGGATGCCGCGGCCCGTCTTAAGCCCGGAGAGCATGGCCTCCTCGCCCTCGATTGGAACAACGGCAATCGGACAATTCTCGTGGATGCCCGCCTTTCCGGACTCCTCGTCGGCCAAACCCTTCACACCACCGCGCCGGAGATCTACCGGGCGCTTATCGAGGCAACCGCCTTCGGCGCCCTTACGATCATCAACCGGATCGCCGAATTCAAGGTTCCCGTGCGCGAAATCGTCAACTGCGGCGGCCTCGCCGTAAAAAATCCCCTCCTGATGCAGATTTACGCTGATGTGACCGGCCGGCCGATGAAAATCTCCCGCAGCGACCAGACCTGCGCCCTCGGTGCCGCACTTTTCGGAGCCGTCGCCGCCGGTCCCATGCATGGAGGCTTCGCCTCCGTCGCGGAAGCGCAAGCCGTTCTTTGCGGTGTCCGAGAAACCGTTTACAAACCGGATCCCGTAGCCCACCGCGTCTATGCGAAATTGTACGCCCTATACCGCCAGATGCATGACGCATTCGGAACCCGCGAATGGCAAGGCAATCTCTCCCATGTGATGAAAGAATTGATTGCCATTCGAGAAAAGGCGCGTTCGTCCGGAACAGAGAGCGTCCACCATGGCCGATGATCTGCGGGAAGCCGTCTGCGAAGCCAATCGTGAACTCGCACGGCTCCGTCTGGTTACGCTAACCTGGGGCAACACCAGCGGCGTAGACCGAACCCATGGCCTCTTCTATATTAAACCCAGTGGGGTCCCTTACGAAGCCCTGACCCCCGATCATATGGTCCCCGTCTGTCTCGAAGACGGCAAACCCCTCGACAGCCGCTGGCGTCCCTCGTCCGATACCCCCACCCATTGGCACCTTTATCGGGCTTTCCCCGATATCGGCGGAATCACCCACACGCATAGCCCTTATGCCGTCATGTTCGCACAGGCACGCACGCCCATTCCATGCCTTGGTACCACGCACGCCGACACGTTCCGCGGCGAAGTGCCGCTGACGCGCCTGCTCACGGAAACGGAAGTGGACGAAGACTATGAAGGGTGGACAGGACGAATCATTCTCGAACGATTCAAAGCCCTCGACTACCACGCAACGCCTGCCGTCCTCGTCGCAGGGCACGCGCCCTTTACCTGGGGAAAAACACCTCTGGAATCCGTCCACCACAGCCTGATTCTCGAAGAAGTCGCCCGCATGGCCTGGGGAACGCAAATGCTCCGACCCAATACGCCTCCCCTCCCCTCATGGATCGCACGCAAACATTACGAACGAAAGCACGGTCCCCACGCAACTTACGGCCAACGCCCCGTAGATTGTTGAATCTTGCGGCTTTCCCCGACTTGCTGCACCAATTCTTCAACTCTCCGTCGCCAGCTGACGACAAAACACCGGCAGATCGGGATCCCGCGCCCCCATGACCAGCGCCACATCACCCGGTTCGGCCAGTCTCCGTAATTCCGTTTCCAGCATTCGGTATTCCGGCACAACACAGACGCAAACCCCCCGGGCGGATAACCGCTCGGCAATTTGCTCGGATGTCACCTCTCGTCGCGCGGTCCCCCCTGCATAATACGGCGGAAGAAGAAAGAGACGGTCGGACGGACGACACAGGGCCGGAAATAGGTCCAACAAGGCATCCCGCATGGCCGCCAACGGACCAAACCCGTGGGGACGCCAAACGGCGAGAACCCGACGGTAAAATGGTTGAACCGTTCTCCAAGCCGCCGCAATCTTGGCAGGATTATGGGCATAGTCGTCCACAATATCCATCCCGCGAACTGTTCCAACCCACTGGAGACGCCGCTCAATTCCCTTGAACAGCGCAAGCGCCTTTGCCGCCGCCAAACGCGGAACCCCCATCGCCTCGCACATCGCCAGCGCATGAACGGCATTTTCAACATTATGAAGCCCCGGAACCGCAAGACGCACCTCCTGCCCCCTCCACAAAAAACATGACCCCCTCAACCCCATTTGGAAATCCCCAACCTCGTCCCGGCCAAGCGGGCCGATTATCTCGCGCCGTACGCGCCCCCGAAACCGATCGAACAGGACCCGCGTCTCCTCCTCCTCGAAATGATCCCTGGAAATGTTGGTCACAACCGCCCAATCGGGAGCAAACCGCAGAAGCGAACGATCGCTTTCATCCGCCTCGAATATCCAAGGTCCTTCTCCCACGCGAACGTTGCCAATCCGGGTCTCCGTCGTCCAATTCAGCACCGCTGCGCCGTTGACGACCATCGGATCGACGCCTGCCGCTTCAAGGATCACCCCTATCATGCCCGTGACCGTGCTTTTTCCCGATGTCCCCGTGACCGCCGCAGATGGTTGCCCCTCCATGAGCCGGGCCAGCATCTCCGCCCGATGCACAACAGGAATTCGCAACAAACGCGCCGCCTGCAGGTCCGGATTGCTCTCTTCGATCGCCGTGCTGACGATGACACAATCGAGGTCTACGGTAACGCCGGTGCCGTCTTGAGGGAAAAGATCTATCCCCGAAGCGCGAAGCTTGTTCAAAAAAGAAGTCCCCCCCCGTCGATCCCAGTCCCGATCCGAACCACAAACGTTCCACCCCCGCGCACATAACACCTGCGCAAGGGCGCTCATTCCCACCCCGCCGATACCAATCAAATGCGCCCGTTTCATTCCGTCAACCGACGTCCCAACGCTGCCGGGGAATTCTCTGCTTCAAACAGCGGCGCAAAAATCAATTCGAAGGCGAAAGGCTCGGGCTTGAGCCAGTAGGGTTCCAACGGCCCTGGTCCGCAACTCGCGCTGCCTAGCCCGTTCTGCCGGTAGTCCAAATTCCATGTGATGAAATCCCGTGGAATCAGGTCGGTGGTATGGACCGCACGATCAAAATCCTCCGGGGTAAAGCGATGGGCGCTGAAATTAAGAAACGGACATCCCCGGACCAGCATGCCGCGTCCCTCTCCATCCATAAGCCCAACCCACCGGACGTTCATTCGGTTCCCGTTTTCCTGGGGGAAAACATACGGCGTGTATAGTTCATCCACCGACCGCCTAAATACCCCCAACCGACCGGCATGACAACTGTCCGGATACGCCTCTCCCGGCCCCAAACCAAACCAAACCGCCCGTTCGAACGCAGCCGGCACCTGCAACTGAAGGCCAACACGGGGGAGCATCTTCGGCCAATCTCCTTCCGGAACAATTTCAACGGAAACTCGAACCACCCCACCGGGTTTCATCCGGGTCGTCATGGCACACCGAAACGCCCGTGTGTAGGAAGAAGCCGCCAGACGAAACTGTACGGCAACACGCACTTCTCCCCCCTGAGCCGCACCAAATTTCACGACGTCCACCCGGCGCTGAAGCCGATCCAACCCCGCCCTTCGCCACTCCTGGGCAATCGGCATCCCGAATCCCCTGTCATTGTCCGTCGGCGCCCGCCAGAAATTGATTCGCGGCCCCCGGCGGATCAAGGAAACCCCCTTGACCTCCCATTTCAACCAGTCCCCCGTCCGGGAATCCAAACATAACTCCCCGCTCCCCGTCCGCCATCGCACTTGATTCCGTGAAGCATCCACCGCAACGGGAATCTCCTTCGCCCTCTTTTGCGCCGTTCGCCGGCCGAGCTTCGGCACCTCCGGATAGGAGAACTGCGCCCAGGCCACCTCATGACCGGCATCCGCCCATCGGCAGGCTTCAGCAAGAACAAACGAAAGGATCGCCCAATATTCCACCCCAGGCTCCGGCTTCACAATCGGCCAGTTCGCAATCTCCAACCGCCCCCATCCACCCGGACCAACCTGCGGCGGGGCGGCTTCCCCCCCAGCGACAAGTCCCTCTTCATTTTCAATTTTCCACCGAACCGTCAAATGGCGAAGATCGCTGAAATCATATCCGTTGCGGATCCGAAAAATTCCTTTCGAGATGTCCATCGCTTCAACCCGGACGGGCTCGAGAACTTTTTTGTACTCCCTCAGCCCCGGCGAAGGAGTCCGATCGGGAAAAACCAGCCCATCAATAACAAAATTGCCGTCGTTGGGAACATCGCCAAAATCCCCTCCATAAACGAACAATTCACGTCCGTCCGATAGCCGGCGCCGAATACCGTGGTCCATCCACTCCCATACGCACCCTCCCTGCAACCGCGGGTACCGCTCAAATACCTCCCAGTATTCTTTCAGGTTCCCTGGTCCGTTTCCCATCGCATGGGCATACTCGCAACAAATCACAGGGCGCTCCAAACACTCCGGGCGATTGGGACGGTAGCGATGCGCTTTCATCGCGTCGGTTTCCGCCCCGCCCTCCCCCGCCGCTGCAAGAAAATCCACGGAAGGGTACATCATGCTGTACACATCCGCCACTCGCCCTTCCGTGTCGCCCTCATAATGAATCAGACGCGTCGGATCGCGCCGGCGCGTCCAGTGGGCCATCGCTTCGTGATTGCGCCCAAAACCAGCCTCGTTGCCCAATGACCACATCAGAATACAGGGATGATTCTTGTCGCGTTCCACCATTCGCTGCATGCGGTCCACACAGGCCGCTTCCCATTCGGGATCGTCCGTCAACCGGTTGATGGCCCCCGTCAGGCAGAAGCCATGAGTCTCCAGATCACATTCATCAATGACATAAAGCCCATACCGATCGCAGAGTGCGTAAAACCGAGGATCATCGGGATAGTGAGAAGTCCGGACCGCATTAATGTTGTGCGTTTTCATCAATTCCACGTCCCGAATCATTGCGGCAAGCGGAACTGTGCGCCCATAATCGGGATGATGTTCGTGCCGATTCACCCCCTTGAGCTTGATGGCTTTTCCATTGACCAGAAATAAACCGTCCCTTCGCTCGATCTTTCGAAAACCTGTCCAGAAGGAAACCGATTCCAGCGTTTTCCCCCGGTTGTCTGACAACGTCGCCAGCACCCGATAGAGCGCCGGCCGATCCGCCGACCACAGTTCCGGACGAAAAACATCCGCTTTCAGGATCATCTCGCAATCCCCGGATCCCGAAACCATGTAGTCGGCCATCAGGGACTCTTTCCAGACCGGTTGACCGGAGGGAGAAAGCAGCTGAAGCCGCAGCCGCCCCGCCGCTTTCCTCCCAAGAGAAGCCAACGAAAAAGCCGCCGTCAATTTCCCATTCTCAGGTGATTCCTCCCAACTGGCTCTCACAAAAACGTCGCGAATCATTACGGGCGGACGGGCAATCAAAAAGACATCTCGAAAAATGCCGCTCAACCACCACATGTCCTGATCCTCGAGGTAAGACCCGTCGGACCATTGGTAAACGCGGACCGTCAAAAGGTTCTCCTTGCCAAACGCCAGATAAGGGGTAATGTCGAATTCGGCCGGCAGACGGCTTCCCTTACTGAATCCAGCAGGCTGCCCATTCACCCAGCAGTGAAAGGCCGAGTCGACCCCCTGAAAGAGCAAGAATACCCGAAATCCCTTCCATTCAAGAGGCAGGTGAAACCGCCTCCGGTAGGTCCCTGTTGGGTTTTCGTCCGGCACAAAGGGGGGATCCACGGGAAAAGGATACGCCACATTCGTGTAGTGCGGACGACCATATCCCGCCATCTGCCAGGAAAGCGGCACGGAGAGGGTTGCCCAGTCCGAATCGTTAAAAGCAAGATTCTCGGATTTTTCGGGAGCGTCATCGGGACGCTCGGCATAATGAAATTTCCAGTTTCCGCTCAACAACATGGAACGGGGAGTCATCCCCCAGTCCGAATCCGACGCAGAATACTCATCCGGCCATGGAAGAAAATCGGCGCGCGGTGGAAGCCGATTCCGATGAAGCAAATGAGGATTCTCAATTTCTCGCAGTTGCCGCATCCCTCGTATCCTCATCTTCTCCCTTCATTTGCTTCGAAGTCAATCAGAACGACATCCGCCACATCCAAAGGAAGCGTGACGAGAAGATCCTTCCCATCCGTCTTCGTCTGGATCGCCTCATGCTGAACACTCCGCGCGGTACGGGCCAAAGCGGCTCCCTCAATCCGTACGGTCAACGCCTCGTGTCGCATGGCGGAATAATTAATAAGCGGAACAGCCATCCGCCGCATTCCGCCATTCGGCGAACCCAGCGTGTCAAGACAGGACGATTCCACATACTCCCGATCGCACTGAACAGGCCGACGGAAATCGGAGGGCAGAAAATCTTCCGTCAGCCGCGCCCGCAACGCGCGATCCATGCCCGTCGGCAGATAATGCGTGAAGGCCGCGTCCGTCCCCCCTCGGTCGGCCGGCCGAACCGGCAAACCGCTCTTCAAATACGCTTGCCCCGGCAGAAAGGCAAAAAGATAAATATTCCCTTTCCCATGCCGTTTCCACGCAACAGCCGGTGCCCCATCTTCGAACGTCCCGATCACTTGCGCATCGGTCGGACGCAGCGTCTGCCGCCACACGATCACCGGCACCCCTTCCGCTTTCGCCCCTTCCCCCCGTTCCGGAAGAGCCCATGACACGGTTCCGATCGGTTCATACAAGGGAAGATCCTGTTTGGTCAGAAACGGCGTGTTCTCTTTTTTCAGATACCGGGACACGAGGTTCGGATCGGTCGTTATCTCGCCGCACTGTACCCCATAGAGGCTTTCCGCGATCAGAGAAGGCCGGTTATACTCATCGCGAAAGCCTCCCCCGCAAAACGCCACCAAAGTTCCCCCTTCTTCGACCCATCGCTTCAACGCCTCGGCCGCACGGGAATGCATCCATTGCTGGGTCACATAGATGAGACGCATGCCGCCGGCGCGCCCTTCGATCAGATCCTCCTCCGTGATCATGTCCACCGGTATTTGGGCATGCCGCAATGCGTAATACACGGCCTTCCGCTCATTGTTATGCATCGCCAGGGTGCTGTTAGCCACCCCCGCCCAAATCTCGTCGGTTTTCGAAAGCAATAACCCCACTTGAGCCGGGCGGACGCGCGCGTCCATCACGTAGTCTTCAAAAATCCCCGCTTCATGCGTGCACCGATGAATCTCGCGCCACATCCCCAGATCGGAAGTGGCAACATAATTTTCCGTTCCGCCCGTCGCCAGGGGCGAGGCACAAAAATAATTGAAAATCGTGGTTCCGTGGGCCAAGCAGGTATAGAAGGATCGCCGAAAGTTCGCAGGAGTATTGCCCGGACTGTGCGGCATCACATACATCTGAATCGGCTGCCCATGATATTTGACCCCGCACCGAAACGCCGTCACGAGATAACCCACCACCTGAACGCTAAACTCCGGAATTTGCCACACATAATCTTCCGACCATGCCATGGAAAGAGCGTTCAGCTTGAAGGGCATGACGTAATGAACGTCCGTGACAAGGTAGTTCGCATGCGGACTGTAGTTCACTCCCGTCCATGCACCCTTGCTCCGATAAAAGGCGGTTGCCTTGACAAAGGACTCGGCGCCTTTTTCCACCGCAGCGACTTTGGCATAGTAATAGAGGGGACTGCTTCGGTCGTTGGTCCAGACCACGGGGCCATCCGCTGCCACACCCCGGTTTTTCAGCCATCCGGCAAACTCCTCATTACCCATAGGCGCGGTCGGCAGATGAACTTCATCCCCATAACTCACGATCAAAACATCGTCCAGGTTCTGCTTCTCGTAGAATTCCGGACGCGTGTCCCTCCAGTGGGCGACCAATCGCCTTTTTTTGCCGTTAAACAATTCCCCCATCGTGTTATCCCCCAAAGCGGCCATCAGCGCCTGCCCCTCGGGCGTGTTGGGGGTTCCCCCAAACCCTCCGATATTGTAAATCAGCAACCGCTCCGGCCTCTTCCCAACCTTCGGAAATTTCTCCACTTGTTCCCGCAACCAGACCAACGCCTCCCGCTGAGTCCGAATTTGCGGCAACCACCATCGGTCCGACAGGATCTTTGCCAGCCCGGGATTGGGGGCGATATTTCCCGGAATCTCAAAGGTCTCCTCTTTCTCGACCACAGTTTTTTTAACGCTTCGAATGCCTCCCTTCCCATCCGGAACCCCGAATTCGAGTTCGACCGGCCCATCGGTTTGGATCCTCCATTTCGAGTCATGAAGCGCATCGAGCATCTGCCCTATGGGGACCCAGCCCGAAATTTGCCCCGGCGGAAGTCGCTCCCCCTCGGGCGCCGCAAATCGAGGACGTGTTCCCGGACGCGCCCCATCCGGAACGGTCCAGTACGAAGCGGCATTCAAACGAGGGGCAAGCGTTCGGGCGCTCGTCGCCCGCCTCCGCGGCCCCTCCAGCGCATAAGAGACCATTTCTTCAACATACCCCTTGTTCAACACCCGAATCGCACCCCAGTCCCGGACATGAACGTAATAGGGAGAATGCTGTCCCGAGACATACGGCTGAAGCAACGGAACGATTGGAGCAGTTCCCTTGTTCTCGACCCGAACAAATATATCGCCATCTTGCACCAGCCAACCGTCAAAAGGAAGATACCCGGCTTTCTTCTGCGCCTCCATTCCCTCGCGGTCGTTCGTCAGCACGACCACATCCAAATGGCGGCGTGCGGCATTCATCCGAAGGCGGTCCCCTTCCCTCTGCGCCGCCGCCAACAGACGAAGCGTCGCTTTCCCCTTCTCTAACTTCACCGCGCCGGGATTCTGCCAGACGATGTTGTCCGTCCCCCCCCACCAATATCGCTCCATCGGAACGGCCTCGCGCACAAAAGCCCAGTATTTCGGATCGTCTAGCCGGCCGCAGGAAAAACGCGCAACCACCTGCCTGTTCTGCTCCACCTCCACGGTAAACTCCGCGGAAAAGTTGAAGGGTTGCTCGTAACGAACCAACAGTTCGAACGAATCACCATATGGAACCTCCACCACCTGTTCCGCAACCGCTACTTCACCCTCCCGAAGTTGTTCCGGCGCACCCAAACAGGCCATGCGCGAAAGGAAACTGATCGCAAAAGTCGACGCGTAGTAGTTTTCCCGATAGGGAACAATTTGCCAGCCGCGTCGAACCGTGAAATCCTCCGCCTCCGCAATCAGCCGGATGGGAATTCGCTGCTCGAGCTGCTGGGCTTGCAGACCACCGATTACTCCCGCTAAAACCATCGCCCTTTTGCACAAGGTCGTTACGTTCAATCGTTTCCGCATGTTTTCACTCCCTCGCTTGGTTCTCGTAAACACTCCTGAGCCAGATGAAGCCCGCGCGCGCTCGCAAACGTTCCAAGAGTCTCCCAGTTCAGATCCTCAACGAGCGTGTCCGGTCGGGTGACGCTGAACGCAGCCGCCAGGTTCCCGAACTCCAAGGCCGAACAAATAAACTTTTCCTCTCGATCCGTGGGAGGAAGAAAAAAACCCCCAGCCGACAGCCATGCCAACACCGCCCCCAAAAACGTGTCGCCCGCCCCGGCCGTACTGACCACAGGCGCCTCAACGATAGGCAAGTGGACCCATCGCCCCCCTTCATAACCAACGGCCCCCTCCGCTCCCAGCGTCACCACGAGCCTCATATCCTGGGCCGCCTCATCCAACCGGTGCTGAAGCGCCGACCGAAATGAATCGCCCCACCGCGGCGTCCCTTCATAATCAGCCCAAACGGCTGCTTCCTCTTCATTGAACGCCAACAGATCTACCTGGCCAAAAAGACCCATCCGCTGCGCTTCTGGAATCTCTCCCCGGACAAACGAGGCAATCCGATAGCAGCCATGACGTGTCCCGCGTTCCAGAAGACTCGCCCGAGTTGCAAGCGAAACCTCTGGAGCCGCCAAAACCATTGCCCGCTTGCCATAGCGGGAAAGAAGGGGCTCGCATTCCTCTAAATCGTCAGGCATAAGGGTTGAACAGGCGGAATTGTTGGGCGTCAGGTTGCCCCCCGCGCCGTCCGGAAACTGAAAACAAACCGCAAAAAGTGTGGGCGCTTTTTCTGTTTTTCGAACCCATCGGATGTCCAATCCCGCGCGGTTCATCTGCCGGAGAAGTTCTTCACCAGGACCATCATTTCCCACCCGTCCCACAGGCACCACGTGAAAAGGTCTTGACCCAGAAAGTGTCTTCGCCATGTGGCTGATAATATGAAGCTTGCACGCATCGCGATAGTCGAGGAGACGCCCCAGCCGGGTTTCATTGCGTCCGATATCATGATTGCCTTCGAGAGCAAAAAAGATCCCCGTCCCAATTCCGCCCACTCCGATCAACGCCTCAAAGCGGGGATTAGACATTGCCTCACCTCCGATAGGCCCAGAAATCAATTTCAATCCGTGCGCCTTTCGGCAAGGCCGCCACCTGAACGGTGCTTCGCGCCGGCGGAGTATCACGGAAAAAGTCCGCATAAACGGCATTCATTGCCCCAAACTCGCTCAAATCCACAAGAAAAACCGTCGTTTTTACAATGGCTTCGGCCGAAAGCCCCGCGCTGTCTAAAATCGCCGCAATATTGTTCAGAACTTGCCGGGTTTCAGCCTCGATGCCGCCAGGTACGAGTTGACCGGTCCGCGGGTCGATTCCTAACTGGCCGGATCCCACAATCCAGGCGTCCACCTGAATCGCTTGCACATAGGGACCGATGGCGGCAGGAGCCTTCGGGGAATGGAGAACGTTTTTCGAAGTCATAGCAAAAGAGAGCGTTTGGGGAAACTATAATGCCACACACACTCATGATCCGTCAAAGATTTGATCGCGTCCGCTGAAAGCCCGAACAAACTTCCACAGCCTTCCGAAACACAATCTGATCGTTCCAAGACCCTAACATTGGGTATTGACAGAAGGCAAGAAAATGATTCAATTGGCTCCTTTTCCATTGAGGTCCATCCACGGGAAAAGGTTCCATGCCCCTTCCACTCGCACCGAATGCTTTCCAACGCAAACTAACCGCAGCCCAAAACGAAGGGCGCCGTCTCGTGGCCCCATTAATCGGCTTTCCCGGCCTCAACATGACGGGATGCACCGTCAAACTCGCCCAACAAAACTACGGGGAACATTATAAAGTGCTCCACGCCATCGCGGAAACCTTTGCGCCGGATGTGATTTTTCCCTTGATGGATCTGGCGGTGGAAGCCAACGCCTTAGGCCGTTTTACCGTATTTCCCGAAACGGAATCGGCCACCGTTCCCAAAACCCCGTTTTCGCTGGATGAGCTCACCCGTATCCGTCACATCAATGTCGCGTTCGACACCCGGATCCTCGGCTACGTCGAAACGGTCAAGCTGATGAGCATCGGACTGCCGGATTCTATTCTGAAAGGAGCTTACATCATTGGGCCGTATTCCCTCGCCGCCCTCTTGATGGGCGCCGATGAGGCCGCCATGGCAACAGTTCTCCATGCGGAGGAGCTGCATTGGGTCTGCCAGTTCACGACCGAAGTTATCCAAAAATATGCCCGTCTCCTCATCGCAGCCGGCGCCCAAGTTATCGTCATCTTGGAGCCCACGGCCGTCATGCTGGGTCCCGATCAGTTCGCCGCCTTTTCCGCCCAATATGTCCGCCATATCACCGAAAGCTGCAAATACACCGGAGTCGCCACCATCTATCACACCTGCGGCAACACAATGCCCCTCGTCGAAGAAATGGCCGCATCGGGCGTCAATGCGATCAGTCTGGATTCGCCCGAGGCCGGCGTGGACCTTGCCCAAGTGGCTCTGCGCGTGCCTTCCGAGGTCGTGATCATGGGCAATATCAATCCCACGGGAAAAATGTTGACAGGCCGTCCTGCGCAGGTTGAAGCGGAAGTCAAGACCTTGCTCAACCAAATGCGCCCTTTTCCCAATTTCGTGCTGAGTACCGGTTGCGATCTGCCCCAGGAAACACCGCTCGAAAACATTCACGCCTTCCTGCGGGCCGCCCGGCACAATCACCGGCCGTAATAGCGCACCCCGGACCGGTCTCTATTCCTGCACCTCTGAGGCTTCTAGGCAGGACAAGCTGCGCTACCGCATTCAAGCACTCAGGTGTTGCGTCGCCGAAGTCAGCAGCTCCCCATCCACGTCCGAGCCGCCTTCTCCCTTCCGGCCGACGGCCAGGCGCATGGGCAGGCACAAAACGAACAGGAGGGGACCGATCCGACATGTCGAACCCGCGTCAGCTTCTTGACCGTCGAAACGGAATTCGAATCGCTCTGTTCTTCCTCCTCGACCACGCCTATCGCCCCCCCCTGTTTTGGTACGCCGTAACCGCAGACACGACGACCATCTACCGAGCGAATACCTCCACACTTTGGCCTATACGATGCCGATGGTCTCGGAATTGGGGTCTGCTGGTGTCGATCGCCGCGAGATTCGGCCGGAAGAGGTCGCCATTCCTGCGTGTCGCTCATTAACCGCGGCGGGGAGGAATGAACGGAAAACGCGTAATTTCCAGACCTGACGCCGCGTCGCGATAAGCCGATGCGCCGGGCTTCTCTCAGTCCTGTTCGATTGGCACCACGGACGAAGGCGTCATACGGGCGTCGCCAACGACAAGAACGGAATCGTGCGCCAGCTCCCCGCCTTCCATGGAAAGCGGGGCGTAATTCGAATTGGCGGTGGTCTAAACGGGGAACCCTCCCTCGTCTCCCGCCCGCACCCCCAGCATCCCCAGCAGCGGCGGACCCCCTGATCGGAATAAAGACCCGATTCGGCAGGACGCCTCACCCCGCAGAGCTCCACACATCCCCTGGCGATTGATGGCCCGCCGAAGGACTGTTTTTCTTTTCCCTTCGCGGTAACGCCGGCCGTTCAACGATGCCAGTTTGCCTTAAGATAGTGGATGTAACGGTCGCACATCGCATCCGAAACATTCGCGGGAATGTGATTTCCAACCGCCCAGAAAAATCCCGGGCACCGCCGCGCCAGCGGAAAGGTCGCATCCATCTGCGCCTTCACTTCCTCCCACGTTCCAAAGGCCATCGTGCGACAATCCACTTTGCTGCCGATGATCACGTGGCTGCGACCAAACCGATTGCAGATCCATTCGAGTTCATTGCTCGGCTCGAAAATGAACCCTTGGGCGCCACAAGACGCTAGATCCTCCATGAACATCGAGAACAGCCCATCGGAACAGAACAATACCCGTTTTCCCGCTTTCAGGAGCGGCGCCCACATCCGGCGATACAGGGGAAAGATCACGTCGCGATAGAGGCCGGGATTCATGAAGGGCCCCGATGTCCAGACCATATCGTCATGCTGAATGTATCCCACAATCGAGGTCTCCGCCCACGCTTCGGCATGGCGAATGCTGTATTCGCCCAACCGCTCGAGCACACGGGCAAAGCGGACCGAATCCGTCCCCGCCGCCTCGAGAAGCATCTCCCAACCGAAGATAGCAATCGCGGCCGAAACCACCGTTTTGTACCGCCCTCCTGTCACCACCTGCTCAGGGCTTGCGGCTTGCGTCTTCTGATACCACTCCTCGAAAAACCGGACCAATTCCCCATGTTCCGGAATGCCATATTCCCGAAACGGATCGAACGCATAGACTTCCTCCACATCGTCAAAAGGACAAGACGTTGGAGCGCGGCGATCGCTCCCATCCGCGGCATATGCGGCATGACCCATGTCCGTCGTTCGGCCCGCCTTCTCCCACACAATCGGCCCGTCATGCACGCACCAAAGCAAATCGAAATCCCACGCATCCCGCAAGGGCTGACCCAGTTGCTTCAAATAGGTGGTGTGATATTCCATGGAATACTCGGTATGCGCCAGCCGTGGCGTCGGCCTCAAGAAAAGGGTGTCTTCTCCAATGCGCCGGCTCATGTACGGCTCCCCCTGATCGATAGTTTCTTTTCGATCTTGCGCCAAACAACCTGATGCCCCCCAACGCAAATATCCCAGCACTTCAATTCCCCACCCGCCCACGATCCCGCCTCGCCCGAATCCGTCGTCACTCGATACCGGGCACGCGGATCCAAGCCGGCTCGATCCAACCGCAAGGAAACCGAGACCCGGCGGGAACTCTCGTTACGATTGATGACGAAAAGCACCCCACCGCCGCGGGGACCGCGATGCCAATGCGTGCTCACACCCCGTTCCGAGCTTGACACGGTGATTCCGCCTTCTTGCTCGATCACCAAGTGCAGGAGTTCGCGGCACGGGTTGCTGCCGATCAAGACCAACCGCCCGTTCCCCAACGGCTGGATATACCCCATTCGGAACGAAGTGAGCGTACGCCGACCAACGTCCACCAATACTTCCCGCGCCTCGGGGTTCATATCCAGCCAAAGAGGTTCCCCCGGTGTATCCCGGTAATAGAAAAAGTTCACCTTTCGACCGAGATGCCCCCCCCTGGCAATGCGAACACTCTCTTGCCCATAACGCACCGACACCGGAAGAAGCACCGGCCGAGCTCCGTCCGGTGGCCGGAACAAAAAACAATCCAGCGGTTTCCCTTCCTCGTCGCGGGTGGGAAAACGACTGAAGGCAATCAGGGTCCCACCACCCCGAACAAAAGCCGCCAGCCGTTCGGCAATCTCCCGTTCTAACCACTCGGCGCCCGCATAGATCAGCAGCGAACTCGTTGGCCCACAATGTGCAGCCGGATCAAAGTAATCCCAGGCAATGTCCGCCTCTTCAAGGGAACGAACCATCTCGAATACATTGCCTGGATCGGCAACCCGATGCGGTTTGTACAGGAGAACCGACACATCCGGAATTTCCTCAAGTTCCCACGGTTTGAGAAATCGGACGGTTTCGAGAACCTGCCGATGGATGGGAAAATACTCGTTCGGCCGACCCCATTCGTTGATCGGGGCATGAGGCCAGTTGTCGCGGGTCACGGCCATGTACCAGTTCCAGCCCCGCAAACCGCGCGCCATCAGTGCCAAGGGAACAAACCGGAAATGTTCGGGAGGAAGATATCCGACCGTGGATACGGGGTACAGCCCGGCTTGAAATTCAGCCGACCAGACATTTCCACGGACCACCGATGCCTGGGCGCTTTTCAGAATGTCCATCACGGAAAGCCATTCATCCTCGCTTTGACGATCCCCTTCGATGAACGGCATCGGATAGAGGTCGCTCCCAACAAGATCCGCCGCCTGATTCAATTGGGAAAAATCCTGGTAAAGGGGAGACCAGCCGTTCGCAACAATCGGCACTTCGATCCCGCTGCGGCGCATCCAACCGGCGACCCTCCGAACAATTTCCGCGCCGTACCAGCCGATGAATTCAAGAGTGTCGGCATAGCGAAACGCATAAGGGTCCGGGGGGAGGAGGCGCTGAGCCAAAGGCAAACGGGTGTTAACGACGATCTCATGGAAAAAAACATACGCCTCGTCAAAGGAGGCAAAAGATGTTTTCCATCGCCGATTGAGCGATCCCAGGTCGTTCCTGTATTTCCGGCGAAGAAAATCCTGAAACAGCCCGGAGGGGCCGAAGCAGCCCATCGTTTCCGCAAACGTCTCGATCGGCGGATACGGCTCATTGCACGCCTGACAGAGAAGGATGGGACCGCCCCGCGTAATTTGAAAGGGCGCCAACACGCGGCAAACCTGTTCGATATAGTCGCCGGCCATTTCGAGAAAAACCGGATCGAGACGATGATAACGAGCCGCCCGCTCCGGCACTCCGCCATGAGGCCATTCGGCGTAAATGTAAGGGCCAGGCCGGATGAAGACCCGGAACCCTTCAGAAGCCGCCATCCGAAGAAATCCGACCAGATTGCGCTGCGGGGAAGTCCCGCCTTCAAAATCGTATTGCCCCGGCTCGATCTCATGGTAATTCCACGGCACGTAGCTGGCAACGATCGTCAGACCCATTTCCCGCAACGCTTTGAATATGGCAGGCCAATGTTCGGCCGAATTCCTCCAATAGTGAAATTCACCGGAAAACAGCGGAATCCGTTTCCGCCCCCACCTGAAAACGCCGTTCTCCACTTTCATAAAACGAATGGGTCCTCCAAAGCTCGAACGCGGGCAAGGTAACACTCCTCCATTGTCGCTGCAAGTCTCTCGTATCCCCTCGAAGGGAAAAAGGGACAAAAAAGGACCCCACCTCAGGGGTTGAATCCGGCCTGTTTGATGCAGAATGATAGGCGACAGTCGAGAAATTGAATGAAAACATTTAAAATATTGCAATCTATTTCATTATCGACTAGAGTAAAGAAGTCCCTATGAGGGAAACCGGTTTGGGGAGGTCATTCGTGGGAATCAGCCAGTACACATTGGCCAAACAATTAAGGTTGTCCGTTTCCACGGTCAGTCGGGCATTTCACCCGGCCATGCCGATCGCACCGGAAACACGGGCCCGTGTGCTCGCGCTTGCATCGGAGCTTGGATATTCCGTACCGGCGGACGGCCGCCGAGCGCGTCGAGAGGAACCGATCAATGATCAAGGAACGGTGGTCGTGCTGATTCCACGCCGTCAGGATTTCCGCGGGGCGTCACGCTGGCCGCACGCAGTGGCACTCGCAAGCATGAACGACGCGGCACGCGCTGCAGGACTCCGTCTCGAAATCCGCACGTACCAGCAGGAAACGGATTGCGACGTGACTCACATCGATCACTTGCTTGGGGTGGCGCTCATGATGAACCCCTCACGGTCCATTGTCGAACGCCTCGCACGCCAGACCTCCGTGGCCTGTTTGATGAACGACTATATGGAAGGATTGGAGCGAGTGGATTATGTGCATGCCGACAACTTTTATCCTATTCTGCAGCTGTTCGGCCGCCTCTATGCCCTTGGGCACCGGCGCATCGGGTTTCTACCGCTCGGTCCCCGACCTTTGGGCTGGGTCAACGAGCGTTACGCCGCCTACTGCGCTGCGTTGCGGCGGCATGAACTCGCGTACGATGCGCGACTGGTGGTCGAATGGCCAAACCAGGCCACGCCGTCCCCGATGGCGCGGCACGCATTGGAGTCTGCCCTTGCGGCAGGCATGACGGCTGCCATGTGCAGCAACGATCAGCAAGCGGCCTCCCTCATCGTTTGCCTCGAGTCTTTGGGACTCGACGTCCCCGGCAATCTCTCGGTCACCGGGTTTGACGGCATGACCCCCGAGCCTGGTCGCCCTCGCATCACCAGCATGCGCCCCCCCGCCCGTGAAATGGGCTATACCCTTGTGCGCTGCCTGCTCTCTCGAACGCTCCATCCGGCCCAGCCCGGTCGACGCGTGCTGTTCGGATGTCACCTGGTAGAGGGCAATACAGTCGCACCGGTCGGCACGCGCACAGAAGTTGGGGATCGGGATGCGGATCCTGCGACAAAAACTTTAGAATCTCGAATGTCCGTTGAACGCAGAGGAGAAAGACAATGAAAACGATAAAGCGCATCCTCATGATCATACTCGTAGCCGAGGGACTAGGAATCAGTTCCGCCGTTCAGGCTGTATTGGACGCCTCGTGGAAAGGCGATAGCACCGGCAACTGGAGTAATCCGACACGCTGGGACACGAATCCCAACATTCCCGACGGCGTGGACCACATAGCCCGCATTACCAATTCCATCACATCCGGTCGCGGGGTTGCATTAGAAAGCACAAGCCGCACGATTGGTCATCTTTACATCGGCGACAGCGACGGAAATCCCAATAATTTCACTCTTACCACAACGGGCGGTACGCTCATTTTCGATGTCTCCAGCGGCAACGCCACTATCAACAAATCGTTTGGAGCTCAGGACACGATCAACCCAGCGATCACGCTCAACGATCCCCTGGTCATCCATCACCTTGGGACATCGGTTGGCATCCTCAACATCGTGGGGGCGATAAGCCTCGGCATTTACAATCTCACGGTCAACCAGTCCAGCACTGTGGCAGCCGATGGGGTGGTCTTGGGTAACGCGGTCACAGGCAGTGGGAACCTGATCTTGAACGGTCTTAAGTATCCCGCGTTCGGCCTCGCCCCGTCCACCGGCGGCGCCGGACCCTTCGGCATTACGGGTAAGTATGAACTCTCAGTAAATGGTGCGGCCGGACACACGGGCAAGACGATCCTGAATTCCGGAGTCTTGCAGATCAACCAATCCGGCAGCGCGGGCTCGCTGCTCGAAACCTCGGCGATCGAGTTCCGTGGGGGGGCTCTCTCCGCGGTCCATCCCGCCGGCGCGACAAACATCCTCAATGACAACGCCCCATTCGTCGTGGACGGTGGCGGAGTGTATGTCTTCACACACAGCACCGCCACTGTGACACCGGCTCCCACCGAATCCGTCGGCGGCCTAGAACTGCGGAAAGGCACTTTTGAGTTCCGCCTGCGGAGCGGTACCGCCGGCAAGCAATTCACATTCGCCGATCTGACACGGACGGGCGCAAACAATCGCGCAACCGTCGCATTCGGCCCAACAACGGCCTCTGGCGCGGGTTGGGATCCAGGGCTGCACGGTCAAGTATTCTTCAGCAATATCCACGGCGCGCCGGCGACCAATTCGCCGTTCCTGGGCGGATGGGCCGTCTTTGGCAACTACCAGGGATTCGCCGCGTATGACACGGCCTCTGGTGTGGTTCAGGCGGCGACCCTGGCGCTGGCAGCATCGTCAGACGATCCCAATGCGAACTTCCAGGCGCAGGGCAATATCACCCTTACCGCCGGCGATAAGAACTACAACTCGCTCGCGTTTCAGGCCACCAAAAGCTCGACAGTCAACCTGAACGGCTATACGATCACACTCATCAGCGGCGGCATTGCCTTCGGTGGCGACAGTACCATTCGCACAAATGGGCTCACAAACGGAGTTATCCAGGCGGGCTCCAGCGCGAACAACACGCTCTATCTCCATTCCGGCATGTCGCCAGAAAACCTCGGCCTCGTCGCGGCGGTGATTCAGGATAACGGAACAAACCCTCTGACGGTCGTCAAAGCCGGGCCGGGAGTCGTGGCCTTTGAGGCCGCGATGATCTATACCGGACCAACCGTTGTCGAGTGTGGCACTCTGAAAATCGGAGCCAGGAACAACCTGCCAACGTCCACGGACCTCCGCCTGCGTCCGCTGGGTATTTTCGCTCTCAACGGGTTCGATCAAACGGTCAACGGTCTCGCGGGGGACGGCACGGTGGCCTTGGGAACCAACACCCTGACCGTAACGGGGACGGTCGATGTAAGCGAACCGGTGAACGCGCTGACCTTGACGGGTACGGGCGGCTTGAGCTTGGGAAACGGAGCGAAGACTCATTTCGCGATCGATGTGAATCAAACACCGCAAAACGCGGCCCGACTTGTGATGAGCGACGCCGCCTTGACCGTGGGTTCGGGTTGTTCGGTTGAATTGACCCTGAACGAAACGCCTCCGAGTTTGCCAGCAACCTATTCGTTGATCGCGTGCGGCTCGCGTACGGGGACGTTTTCAAGCGCGAAAGTGCTTTCGCCCGCCGGGGTGGCAGCGGAATTGACCCAATCGGCCACAGGAGTCACGGTAACGATTACCCAGAAAAAAGCGGCCGGAACCTTCGTGATCGTGAAGTAGTTCGAGTTTGGAACGGTTAGGGCCATTCAAGGTGGATGAGCTGCGGGCGCGCTGGGAGTCTCTCAAAATCTTATGCGGGAAAGTCGTTGTTCCGACGGATCCGATGGCGATTTACTTTGGGGAAAGCCTCGGGATTCTCGATCGTTTGATTTGGGCTCTGGAAACAAGCGAGAAGAAAAAGGACGCAACGTCTGCATGGGCATCCAATGTGTATCCGCTGGAAGCAGCCGGTTTGATTGAATTTTTAGAAGAGGAACTCGAAGTCCACGCCTTGCGGAAGCGGTTGGCCTATGAGACCGTTGTTGTGACCGACGCCGGGTTGGTGGGCGACGGCAAGACCAACAACCGGCCGGCATTCGATCGGCTGATCAACAGCCACCGTCGGAATAATCGCACGCCGGCTCCCACGGCGTCCGCGCTTTCAAGGGGGATCCATCCGTGCGTATCGCCTCAGGAAACCGGTCTGCGTTTGGTCTTCCCGGCCGGCGAGTACCTCTTTGCTGATCCAACCTGCCAGGCGGCCGGCAGCCTCGTTCTGGAAGAGGTTCAGAACCTCCTGCTCGAAGGGCGCGACGGCGCTCGAATCATCACCAGCGGAGCCGCGATGGCCGGCGACAGTGTGCGGATTGCCCGCTGCCGAAACGTGATCCTTCGCAATCTGACGCTGGATATGGACCCGCTTCCCTTTGTCTTCGGCCGTATCACGGCCAAAGACGAGGCAAAAACGTGGATCGAGATCGAACTCCTTGCCAACTCCCTCAAACCAGACTTCTCCTACGGCTCATCAGGCCCCGTGACGATCCGAAAAGCCGGCACATGCCACTATGTGCGGGAGGCAGGGAACAATCTGGCCGCAGTGCACATTGAGCCCTTGGGCACGCGGCGGTACCGGTTGCATCTGCGCAATGCGGGAATGCCGGCCATCGCCATCGGCGACACGGCGGTCTGGCACCCCCGCGGCCGCGCAGGTTGTGGCCAGGGGCTCCACCTCCGCCACAGTCGCCATATTCAGATCGAGCATTTGCGAATGCGAGCGGCCGAGACAACCTGTGTGTGGATGGAATACTCCGGCGGAGTGCAGTTCCTTCACTGTGAGTTTGTCCCCCCCCCGGATCGCCCTGCCCTTGTCAACGCCGATGCCTTTCATGTGCCGGGTAATTTTAAGGGACCTTATCTCGAAAACGTGACGGTGGCCGGCTCGGCCGACGACTGCATGAATTTCTACACCCCTGCCTTCTCGGTCGCCGATTGGAACGCGGATGAACGTGCCCTGACGCTTCTCGTGGATTTCCCCGGCGACCTTTCCGAATTTTTTTCCGCCGGCGACCCCATCGCCTTGATGGATAGCCATACGGGGGACGTCACGGCCGTGGCACGGATTGAGGCGACTCGCCCAACACCGTGGAAGCAGGAGGCGCCGGGCGAAGATCTCCGGTACGGCAAACGGGCATTGAGGCTAACGCTTGACCGCCAGGTGGAGGGAATTCGAACGCGCGAGGCGCTGGGACGTCCCGCTTGGTCTCCCTACCACGAATACTGGAAACGCGGAAGCAAGGCGTATGAAAAGGCACGGTCTCTCCAGACCCCCTTCGAACATCTGGTGGTGAATCTGCGTTATTTGAACAGCGGCTTCATCATTCGCAACAGCCGTTTCGGCTACAATCGTGCCCTGGGCTTCAAGTGCAAGGCGGGCTGTGGCGTCATCCGCAGCTGTCATTTTATTGATCAAGCGGTCGTGTTCGAATGCAGCCTTCCCTGGCGGGAAGGCTTCTTGCCGCACGACATTGAGGTCGCGGACACTCGAATCGACCGCTTTACCCTCCTGCAACTCGCCTCACTCACGGGAATTCTTCGTGGTCCCGAGGCCGAACGGCTCATGCCTCGAATTCGTTTTGTCCACCAGGGTGCGACCGAAACGTTTTCATGTCCTTGTCTTCAAACGACGGAGTCGAATCATGCCCCAATCGGTTGAACCCACCCGCCAAATCCATCTGGATTTTCACACCTCCGAACACATCCCAGGCGTCGGCGCACGATTCGACAAGGGGCAATTTATTGAATGCCTTCGCACCGCACGCGTTAACCAAATCAACCTTTTCGCGAAATGCCACCATTCCTGGTGTTACTATCCAACCCGGATGGGAAAAATGCATCCCTCCCTTACCTTTGATCTTCTCGGCGCACAAATCGAAGCGTGCCATGCGAATGACATCCGCGCCCCGATCTATCTCACCGTGGGGTGGTCGGCCCGCGACGCGGAGGAACACCCGGAGTGGTGTCAACGAGAGCGCGACGGCCGATACGCCGTCACCGGGGGAAATACGTTCGACCTTGCCGCGCCCCCCGCGGCGCCCCGCCCAGTGTGTTCGTGGAAATTTCTATGCGTTAACACCCCTTACGGCGCCCTCGTCGAAGCGCATGTGGCCGAGTTGTGTGAAGCGTACTCCGTGGACGGGTTGTGGCTTGATATCTACCAGGTGCAACGTCCGTGCTACTGCGCCGACTGTTTGCGGGGAATGCGGGCAGCAGGGATTGATCCCGACGATCCAGAGGGCGCATTGCGTTACCGCTCCGAATCGGTGCTGCGTCACCAAGCACGGGTCCGCGAGATCCTTCATGCCCGTCACCCCAACGCGACTCTCTTTTTCAACGGAACCACCAACACCAATCGCCGCCAGAATCTCGAATATGCCGTTTTCCGATACAACACCAAACTCGACCTCGAAGATTTGCCCACCACCTGGGGCGGCTATGACAAGCTGCCATTGCGCGCCCGACTGTTCCATGTGACGGGAAAACCGCTCGTCGCGATGAGCGGCAAATTTCACACGATGTGGGGCGAGTTCGGAGGGTTCAAACATCGCGACGCCCTCCGCTACGAGGCCGCGGCAATGCTCGCCAGCGGATGCCGAGTCAATTTCGGCGATCAGGCTCACCCCGCCGCCTATCTTGAACCCGCTACCTATTCGAATATTGCACACGCCTTCGCCTACGTCGATGCGATCGAGGAGTTCGCCATTCCAGGTCGTCCCCTCTCGGATATTGCCCTCTGGTTCACCGCCGAACCGGAATCCGACGAGGGTGTCGCCAAGATGCTCCTCGAAACCCAGCACGAGTTCGAAGTCGTGCGTTCCGAGGACGGACAAGACCTTGCCCGGTACCGATTACTCATCCTCCCCAGCGCCACCGTACTGTCGGTTGCCGACACGGCGCGAGTGGAAGCCTTTATCGCCGGCGGTGGACGCGTCCTCGCCGTCGGCGTCTGCGCCCCCGGCAATGGAGCGGATTCCGTCAGCCCGGCCACCTATCAGGAAGATTACACCCGAGTAGGGAAAGAATTGGCAGACGATTTGCCTCCCGCTGAATTTCGTAATTACAAGGCCGGACTTCGATTCGCACCGCGGCCGGGAACAACAATCTTGGCGCAGATTTTCGAGCCGTATTTCGACCGCACCTACGGGCGGTATTGCTCCCATCAAAATACGCCCAACCGATTGGATCCCTCACCGCACCCCGCCGCATTTCGGGCCGGCAACGTCCTCACCCTCGCCCACCCCCTCGACCAATTGTATTATCACCATGGAGCGCGCGTGCATCGGCAACTCTTCCGCAATGCCCTCCGGTTGCTCTTGCCGGACCCCATGCTGGATGTCACAATGCCCAGCGCGGGCCGTGCAACCTTGCTCGCTCAGCCTCACGCCCGCCGGCATGTGACCCATTTGCTCTACGCCTGCCCTATGAAGCGAGGCCGTTGCGAGATCATCGAGGACATCGTACCACTCCGGAACATCCCCGTCACCGTGCGTCTCCCGGTCACACCGCAACGGGCCACTCTCGTGCCCGGCCGCCAGCCGTTGTTCCTCGAGCCGCTTCCCGACGGCGCAGCGCGGGTGATCGTGCCCGAATTCACGTTGCATGGAGCAGTCGTCTGGGAATGAAACGGCCCGACATCATCATCTTTAATCCCGACCAGTGGCGCGGCGATGTGCTCGGTCACTTGGGAAACCCCGCCGCAGTAACCCCAACCCTCGATCGGCTTGTCGCCGCCGAGGCCGTATCGTTCAGCAACGCCTTCTGCCAGAACCCCGTTTGTACCCCGAGCCGCTGTTCCTTCATGAGCGGCTGGTACCCCCACGTCCGCGGCCACCGTTCCATGGCGCGAATGCTCCGCCCGCCGGATGAACAGGTTTTGCTCAAGTCCCTCAAGGAAGCGGGTTATTACGTATGGTGGGGCGGGAAAAACGATCTTGTGCCCGGTCAAGGAAATTTCGATCCCTACTGCCATGTCCGTTACGCCAGCCACTACAGCCGAATTTACGATCAAGTGCCTCCGCCCCTCCCCCTGTACCAAGGCGACCGGATGAAAGGTTGGCGTGGAAGCCCACAAGGCGATAACTACTATTCATTCTTTGCAGGGAAGATCGAGAAAGGCGATGCCCCCTACTACCGCGATTGGGATTGGGCGGTGATCGAAGGCGCCCTTAAGGCCATTCGGGAAATTCCAAAGGAACAGCCCCTTTGCCTGTTTGTCGCGCTTGCCTATCCGCATCCGCCTTACGCCGTCGAGGACCCCTGGTTCAGTCAAATTGACCGGACCTGCCTGCCCCCCCGCGTGCCGACCCTGACCGGCGGGGAAGGCAAAAGCGAATTCGCCTACGCCTATCTCGACCGGCTTCGTACACGGCATTGGGACGAACGCCGATGGAACGAACTCCGAGCAGTCTATTACGGCATGTGCGCACGTGTGGATCACCAGTTCGGCCTCGTGCTCGATGCGTTGCGCGAGAAGGGACGCTACGACAACGCCGCGGTGTTCTTTTTCTCCGACCACGGCGATTTCACCGGCGATTACGGGTTCGTCGAGAAAGCCCAAACCTGCTTCGAGGATTGCCTGACGCGGGTGCCGCTGATAATCAAACCCCCCAAGGCGTTTCCAGTTCATTCGGGTGTGTCGGACGCCCTGGTCGAATTGATTGACTTCCCGGCCACCGTCGAGGAATTTGCGGGAATCCGTTTGCCCCAACTGCACTTTGGCCGATCCCTCGGCCCGGTGCTGCGCGGCGAACAACAGACCCACCGGGAGTGGGTCATTTGCGAAGGAGGACGCCTGCCGGGCGAAGAGTGGGTGCTGCGAGCCGACGCCCAAATGGCGAACGATCCCTCAAGGCTCTACTGGCCGCGCCAAAGTCTGCAAGCCGCCGATCCAAAATACATGAGCAAATCCATCATGATCCGAACGGCAAGCCACAAACTGATTAAGCGCCTCAGCGGCGAAGATGAATTCTACAATCTGCAAAGCGATCCGCAGGAACGCCGAAATACAATCGCAGATTCCGCCTGTCGCGAGACTGTTCGTGAGCTGGAGTCGCGGTTGTTGCGCCATTGGTTGGAAACATCGGATGTTGTCCCGAGCGATTTGGATAAGAGGGAGTGATCATGGACAAGAAAACCGTGCAGCGACCGATCGGACCGGATGGGGGGATGATGACCCGCCGGGAGTTTGTCGGTGCGGCCGCTTCCACGGCGGCATTGACCGTCTTGGGATGCACAACGCGCGTGCCAGCGAAAGCCCCTAAGGCGGAAAGACCGCGCAACCTGCTGGTCATCCATACCGACGAGCAAAGCTTCCGCACGCTGGGATGCTACCGCCAGCCGTTACCTCCTGAGCAAGCCTGCGTCTGGGGCGAAGGCATCGCCGTCGAGACTCCCCACACGGATTGGCTCGCCTCCCATGGCGCCATGGCCGCCCGGTGCTATGCCACCTCGCCCGTCTGCACCCCCTCGCGCGCGTCGTTTCTCACCGGTCTGTACCCGCAACACACGGGCGCACTGCTCAACGAGGAACCCCTGCGAGATGGATTGGCGACCTTTGCCAGCATCCTCGCCGACGCCGGCTACGCGACCGGCTACGCGGGAAAGTGGCATCTGGATGGCAAAGCACGTCCCGGATGGGCTCCGACGCGAAAGTTCGGATTCCAGCAAAATCGATATATGTTCAACATCGGACATTGGAAAGTCCTGGAAGAAACGCCGGCCGGCCCCCAGGTGAAGAACCGCCATCCGGACGGCAGCCCCAGCGCCGCCGTGGACGGCGCCGATGCGACTTCCTATACGACCGATTTCCTCACCGACCGCGCCATTCGCTTCATCCAGGATCACAAAGACCGCCCCTTTTGCTTCATGCTCAGTATTCCGGACCCGCATGATCCCAACACCGTGCGCCCGCCTTACGATGTAATGTACAATGATTTGAATTTTCAGCATCCCCGCAGTGCGCGCGAACGTTCGTACAATCCCCCGAATTGGTTCAACTATCGGCCGAACAGGCCGTTCCAGCCCTACATGCGAGGCTATTTCGGAATGGTGAAATGTATCGACGACAACGTGGGGCGGCTTCTCGCCACCCTGCAGTCCGAAGGTATCTTGGAGCAGACGGTGGTCGTGTTCACCACCGATCACGGAGACCTTTGCGGGGAGCACGGACGGTATGACAAAGGATTGCCCTTCGAGGCATCGGCCCGCATTCCGTTCCTGCTTTACGCAGCCGGGCTGGTAACGCCAGGGACCGTGGTTCAGGCGCCATTCGGAGTCGTGGATTTCATGCCGACCATTCTTCGCCTGCTCAACGTCCCCTCCCCGCCCTGCGACGGACGCGATATCTCACGGTGGTTCACCCACCCGAGTCCACCCTCCGACGAACAAGACGAGGTCTTTCTGCGCTGTTACCACCTCTGGGCCGGAATCGTGACACGACAGCACAAATTCATCGTCACTGCCGGTGAGATTCCGTGCCTGTTCGATTTGGACGCCGATCCCTTCGAAATGCGCAATGTCGTCTTTGACCCCGCCCTGCGCGACACCGTGCGCATCCTTGCTGACCGGCTGCTGAAATATGTGCGCGAACACGACGAGCCGCTGGCCGGCCAGGAATCCTTCATGGCTGCGCTGAACTGGGCCCTCGACGGAACAGGCCGCTTCATGCCGGCCAACAAAGAGGCTACGCCGATTAATCTGCCTTAATGGTTGAACGCATGAAAACAGCCCCACACAGAACGCTTAGACCTCCGCGCTGCGTATGAAGCCAAACATCCTCGTCGTGATCTGCCATGACCTCGGACAATATCTCAGCTGCTATGGAGTGCCCCACGTCCGTTCTCCCCGCCTCGATGCGTTCGCAGCCACGGGAACGCGCTTTTCAAACAGCTTTAGCACCGCGCCACAGTGCAGCCCGTCGCGGGCTGCACTGTGGACCGGCCGCTATCCCCACGCCAACGGTGTGGTCGGTCTGACCCATCTCGGATTCGCCAACGATCTCCACCCGAGCGAACGCCACCTTGCCCAAATCCTTAGGGAGGCCGGTTATGAGACCCATCTCTTCGGCAACCAGCATGAAGCGCGAAATACGGAGCGGTGCGGTCACGAGTTTCACCACCCCGAGAAACCCTGTGGCGCCCTCGCCAACGATGTGGCGAACGTGCTGACCTCACGCCACCTCGCCGACCGACCGCTGTTCGCAGAAATCTGTTTTTTCGAACCGCACCGGCCGTTTCCCCACCGGGATACCGAGCCGCTTCCCCATGACCAGGTGGCGGTCCCCCCCTGGCTTCCGGATCTCCCGGAAATCCGCGAAGATCTTGCCGACCTCGAAGCCTCCGTCGCTTCCGTGGACAAGGCTTTCGGACAACTGTGGGATGCTCTTCAATCTTCGCCGATCGCCGACCGCACGTTGGTGGTGTTCACCACCGACCATGGCATCGCCTTTCCCCATGCTAAAATGACACTTTATGATCCCGGAATCGCGGTGTCGCTCCTGATGCAGGGTCCCGGTATTCCCAGCGGCCGGGTGATCAAGGAACTCATCAGCAACGTGGACCTCCTCCCCACTCTGCTCCATTACGCCGACCTGCCCTTGCCTCGCAACCTGCATGGTCAAAGCTTCTTGCCTCTTCTGACCGGCGGCACTTACGAACCCCGTTCGTATATCTTCGCCGAAAAAACCTACCACACCTATTACGACCCCATGCGGGCTGTGCGTTCCGATCGCTGGAAACTGATCGCCAACTTCGAGTTCGCTCCCTGGCAGGAAACGTCACCGGATTATTGGATGAACGCCAAAAGCTACGTCGAAGTCTCGTGGTCCTGGCGCAACCGGCTCGCCGTGCCCTACCATCCACCTTTCGAACTGTACGATCTCGCAAACGATCCCCACGAACAGCGGAATCTCGCTGAAGATCCAACGTATGCCATGATGCACGAGAAGTTGATCCGCGCCCTGTATGACTGGATGCATCAGACCGGCGACCCCCTGCTCGATGGCCCAATGGCCCAGGGCGCATACCTCCAACGAATAACCGACTTCCGTAAACGAGGAGGCAGACAATAACCATGGCCATAACCCAGCCATCGCCCGCACGAAACAAAGCCAAAGACACTCTCTCGAATATTTCAAACCGCCCGCTTCGGAGGCAAACGACTACGGGAACGGCCTTGCGACCGATCGCAGCAGACCAATCGCTCGCCATACTGCTTGGTTGCGCGCGCGCCTTGCACAATAAAAAGGACGTACACGTGAGTCGGCAATTCCCCCGTCCGCCCCTGGAAAGCAAGGCATGGCGTGAAAGAGCGAGAGCCTTTCCCGATTTCGACCCCATCCTAAGGGTGCCCGCAAACCCGTCTAGTCCCCCCATCCCCTGCTTCAATGCGCGTCCTTGGGAGAATCGATGAACCAACTCCCCAATGTGCTGCTGCTGCTGACCGATCAGCAAAGCTACGATACCCTCGCAGCCGCAGGATTTTCCCACATGCGCACGCCGAATCTGGACCGTCTCGCGGCCAACGGCGCATTAATGACCGAAGCTTTCTGCAATTCCCCGATCTGTATGCCCAGCCGGCAAAGCCTTTTAAGCGGTCAATATCCCGGCGCTCTGGGACTGACGTTCAATGGCCAGGAAATGCCTGAAAGCGTGCCCGTGTTGCCCCAGATGCTCAAGGACTATGGCTACCGGACGGCACAAATCGGCAAACTCCATTTCCGTAATGCCAGGGGTCGCCGATATGGCGCCCCGCATCCCGCCTATGGGTTCGACCGAATGCAACTGAACGACACGATCGCGCCCGGATACCGCGACGTGTACGATGACTGGGTTGATCGCCGCTACCCCGGCCAAGCGGAACGCTGCCGGTCGCTCGGCCCTCCCGCCTGGGGCCGGTTCCCCAACCAATACCGACCGTTCAACCCCTACATCTTCCAAGGGCCGGAAGATGCCACACAGGCCCGTTTCGTCGCAGACCAGGTTTGCGAGTTCATCGGTGAATCCCACAATCATCCCTGGTTCGCTATGGCCGGCTTCTTCGGGCCACATGATCCCATTAATCCACCGAAAAGGTTCTTGGAATGGTATGACCCCCTCCAGTTACCCCGCCCCACAATGACCGAGCAGGAACGCAAGCGGTTCGGATTGTCGGACGACGACTGGCGCCTCGTGCGACGTCACTATTACGCCCTCATCTCCCATATCGACGAGCAAATCGGGCGAATTCTGGATTATCTGGAAGCGATCGGACAAAACCATAACACGCTAATCCTCTTTACAAGTGATCACGGCGATCACATGGGAAACCACGGAATCAGCGGAAAGAGTCCACCCGGTTACGACAGTTGTGCCCGCGTCCCGTTACTCTGGCAATTGCCCAGCCGTATTCCTGCCGGCCGCCGGTGCGAGGGATTGGTGGAGCTGGTGGATGTCGCACCGACAATCCTCGAATTCTGCGGAATCAAACGGCATCCCATGCTGCAGGGGCGCTCGCTTGTCCCATGGCTGACCGGCGCAATAAACAGCGCAGGGCGCCCATCCGTGTTCATGGAAATCGGTCCCCCGAACGGCGAACAATGGAAAGCGGTGCGAACTTCGCACATGTTCTTCGCCGTCAGCAATACCGGCAAGGAAGAGCTCTTTGATATGACCGCCGACCCTGATCAGCTGTGCAACCTGTCCCTGAAAAAAGAGGCGGAATCGCTGCGGCTGGAAGGCTATCGGCTGTTGACCCAGCGGATTTTCGAAGCGCGGGCGAATGTGCCCGGCTATGAAGTGACTTGGTAACCCTCACGCAAAAAGGAAAACGAATGAACAACCGCCAACCCCCCAATATTGTGTTCATCCTCATCGATGACCTGGGATGGAAAGATCTCGGCTGCGCGGGCAGCACCTACTATGACACGCCGCATCTCGATGCGTTGGCCTCCGGCGGTATGCGGTTTCTCAACGCCTATTCCGCCGCACCGGTCTGCACGCCTTCGCGCGGCGCGATTTTCTCAGGCAAATCTCCTGCGCGGACCAAGCTCACAACTGTCTTCGACGGCCCGCAAGGGCCGGATGAGCGCCTGTTCGAGACCAGCCGCTACCGCGGGGAGCATGATCCGATCCTTGAAGCGCGGCATCGCCATGTGTTGCCGCTTGCAGAAACCATCCTGCCCCAGCCGTTCCGCGCCGCAGGTTACGCCACGGCATTTTTCGGCAAATGGCATATCGGCGAGTGTCCTGGTTACTATCCCGACCAGCGAGGATTCGACCGGGCCAAAGGCTACCGGTTGGTGGCAGGGCTCGAAGAAGACGGACACTTCGGCAGGTCCTGGACGCCCGGCAACTGTGCGGGATATAACCTCAAGCCGGACGATTTCCTCCCGGATCTGCTGACCGATGACTGCATTCAGTTCATCCGTCAGCATCGCGACCAACCTTTCTTTGCCTTCCTTTCGCACTACATTGTTCATGTCCCCATCACCCCACGGCCCGAAAAGGTTCCAAAATATCGGCTCCGAACGCCCACCGACCAGTGTCACCCCGAGTACGCCGCTCTCGTCGAAAGCGTGGACGACAGCATGGGCCGGGTCATGGCGGAACTGCGCACATTGGGACTGGAGGAAAATACCCTGGTCGTGTTCACGTCGGACAACGGCGGGTTGACGAACCACAACTATACCTCCAACTACCCCTTGATGGGCGGCAAGAGTTTCCCGTTCGAAGGCGGCATCAAAGTGCCGTTGCTCATGCGTTGGCCGAGGCATATTCCCGCGGGTTCAACATGCCGATCGCGCGTAATCGGCATGGATTTCTATCCCACTCTCCTCGCAGCGGCCGGCTTGCCCCCCCAACCCGCACAACATGTGGACGGCAAGGACATCACCCCCTTGTGGAGCGGCGCAGAAGCGTGGCCGGAGCGGCCGTTGCTCTTCCATTTCCCGCACTATACGCATGCCACCGGCCCCGTCACCGTGTTGATCGAAAACGAATGGAAACTCATCCACTTTTACAACGAAGAGGAAGGAGCGGACCTCCTTTATCACCTGGCACGTGACCCCTATGAGCAAACCGACTTGTCCAATACGATGCCCGAACGGCGCCACGCGATGCGGGAGCGGATGAACGCGCTATTGCACGAGCAAGATGCCGAGTTTCCGACGCCAAACCCCCATTTCAAGCCTGATCCCAACCGACCTCGGATGAATCGCCGATTCACCCTCGAACTGGCCTTGCGCGAACGCCGCGAGCAGGAAGCCCGCTTGCGGAACAGCCATCCTTAACGCCCGCGTCGCACACGGTATCACCCGATGAGCCGCCAGTTCCCCAACGTCCCGTTCCCCATCACCAACCCGTAGCGGCCCCGCACGCGCGGGATCAGCAGCTCCAGCTGCGCACGGACGGCGAATCTCCCCGGCCGGCGCAGGGAGGAGTGTGTTTCCAGAAAGCCTCTATCCCGCCCACGGTGTGTTTGCCGCCCCGCGCCAGACCCCAAACTGCCGCTCGAAGCCTATCCACCCTCGAGGAATTCCGGCTCGCTTCGTTCGCGCCGGCTTGCTTTAATCCCATTCCCTCCGATAAGATAGCGCCCGAAAAAAGATCGCGGGAGTCCCCATGCCGTATCTTCCCAACCCGAACCGCTATATCCCCATGCGATACAACCGTTGTGGAAAAAGCGGACTCAAACTGTCCGCCCTTTCCCTCGGCCTCTGGCACAATTTCGGCGGGGTGGATCCCATCGAAAACCAGCGCGCACTTCTCCGCAAAGCGTTTGATTTGGGCATCACCCACTTCGATCTCGCCAACAATTATGGTCCGCCCCCAGGTTCCGCCGAGGAAAACTTCGGCCGTCTCCTTCTTCAGGATTTCAAACCCTGGCGCGATGAATGGATCATCTCCACCAAAGCGGGATGGAAGATGTGGGAAGGCCCGTACGGCGACTGGGGTTCCCGCAAATACCTCCTTGCCAGCCTTGACCAAAGTCTTCGCCGAATGAAACTGGATTATGTGGACATCTTCTACCACCACCGCCCGGATCCCGAAACCCCCCTTGAGGAAACCATGACAGCGCTCGATCATGCCGTCCGTTCGGGCAAAGCACTCTACGTAGGGGTCTCTTCTTATAAACCAGCGGAAACGCGTCGGGCAGCCGCAATCCTCCGCAGCCTCGGCACTCCCTGTCTCATCCATCAACCGAGTTACAACCTGCTGAACCGATGGATCGAAGAGGAACTGCTGGACGTGTTGGAGCAAGAAGGCATCGGGTGCATCGCCTTCTGCCCTCTCGCTCAAGGCGTCCTCACCAGCCGCTATCTCCAAGGAGTCCCGATAGGCTCCCGGGCGAGCAAACCGCACTCCTTCCTCAAACAAAACACTTTAACGCCCGACCTCCTCCAAAAGGTTCGAAAACTCGACGGGATCGCCCGACAGCGCGGTCAAACTCTCGCGCAGATGGCCCTCGCATGGGTTCTACGCCGGCCGGCCGTAACCTCCGCCCTGATCGGGGCCAGCCTGCCTTCCCAACTCGAAGAAAACGTCCAAGCCTTGTCCGCGCCCCCCTTTTCCGGCGAGGAACTCGATGCCATTGATGGCGCGCTGAAAGAATAAACCGCCCCCCTTCGTGACTCCTATGTCCGACTCCCCGCCTTCGATCTCTCCCTCCCCGCTTCCCACTGGCCTTTCGAATGCCTACGGGTTCCAACTATTCAACTCCATGTCCTGGTCCCTGATCATTGGGACGCCGATCCTGCTGTTCATGAAAGAAATGGGGGCATCCGGTCTGACCCTTGGCATCACCGTCGCCCTCAACCCCTTGTTTTCCTTCCTGCAGATTCCCGCCGCCAACATCGCCGAACGCGTCGGATATAAGCCCTTTGTTCTCCGAGGTTGGAAAACGCGAAGTTACTTCATTCTGGGCGCCGCCCTCGTGCCGCTCCTCCCTGAAACTGTTATTCCGTCCCCCTGGAAAATCCGCCTCGTGCTTCTCTCGCTTGCCGGCTTTGCTGCAGCCCGTGGTCTCTCAATGTGCGGCTACCTGCCGTGGCTCACACAACTGATCCCCGAAGACCGGCGCGGACGTTTTCTCGCCATCGACACCCTGTTCATCTATATAGCCACGATGGTCACCATGCTCGGATCCAGCGCCGTGCTCCGATGGTTTCCATCCTCCCGCACGTATGCCTTCTTATTTGTGATAAGCTTCCTCTTTGCGCTCATCAGCCTTTATTTTCTGAAGCGAATTCCCGATCCTCCTCCTTCACCCCCTGCTCTTCGAAATGCCACCCGTCCGCCCTGGGGGGCAATGATTCGATACGGCCCCTTCACCCGAATCCTAATCTTCGTCCTTCTCTGGAACATCGCAGTCGGCGGCATGGGAGTGGTATGGGTCCCCTTTATGCGCGACGCCTGGACCGCCTCGTCCAGCCTTATTCTTGCGTTTTCGGCCTATTCAAGCGTAATGGCCGCCGCCGGTTCATTTCTCGTAGGACCCCTGGCCGACCGCACTGGAAGCCGTCCCCTCATTGCAGTCGGCAGCGCCTTGGTTCTTCTCAGCCAAGTCGGATGGCTCGGCACCGCCGTCGGACTCCTTCCGCGTTCCATAAGCCTCGCTCTCCTTGCCACTCTCAGCGCCTCCATCGGCTTTTCCATACAAGGGATCGCGACAACTCGCCTCCTCATGGGAACAGTGCCGGCCACAGGTCGCAGTCACTTTTTCGCGATTCACAGCGTCACCGCCAGCCTGTCGCTCGGTCTGACCCCTCTGCTCTGGGGCGCCGCCCTCGATGCCCTGAAAGCCTTGGAAGACCGCGGTCTGCTGCCCCGGGGGCATGGATGGGAATGGAACCGTTTCGCGCTCCTCTACGCCGCGATCGTGCTCGGTCTTCTCTTCGCTCAACTGGCACGTCGGCGGCTTCTCGAACCCCGTGCCCTCTCCACGCACGAAGCGCTCCGCATCCTGCTCGTGGAATCCCCCCGCAAATTGGCCGCCCGAGTGTTGATTACAACTCGCCGGTTCCGACCGATTCCCTGACGGGCCACTCCAGCAACACCGTACTGCAAAACTCCCGCTCGACCCCCGTGCGCGGATCCCGATAAGCCAGCGAACGCGCCACAAGTTGAAGCGGCCGGAAATAATTGTTTTTCGGTTCCGCTTGGAGCTCCGGATAAAAAGGGTCATGGCGAATCGGACACCCCAACTCCGCCATGTGCAACCGGATCTGATGCTGCTTGCCGGTCATCGGAACAATCTCATAGTACCCCCAACAATCCAGCCCCTTCACCATCCGAATCCGTGTCCGCGCATTCGGCGGCCCCGCCGGATCGCTTCGAACCCGAAACCATGGCTCTCCCCTTACAATCCGGCTCTCTACGGTCCATTCCTTGCCCAGTTCGACCACCCCCTCACGCCGGCGGGCAACCGCCTCATAGCGCTTGTGAAAAATTCCCGCCGCCATCCACTGACCGTAGAGCCGACGGGCCGGCAGGGTTTTCACAAAAAGGACTACCCCGGCCGTCTCACGATCCAACCGATGAATCGGCTGAAGCACCGCACAACCGGTTCGTCGGATAAGACGATACAGCAGACACTCATTGACCCATGCGCCGGAGGGAGTGACCGGGAGAAAATGGGGTTTATCGGCCACGAGAATTTCATCATCCTCATACAAAATCGTTTCCACAAACGGAATACGCGCTTCGAAAAAAACCTCCCGCCGATAGCGAATCCGCCCCTTGGGGCACGGATCCTCCGGCGCCAAACTCCGCCCCTCTTCGTCCCATACGAGCCCCGCCTCCAACCGTCGACGCCATTCCGATTCGCTCACCCGCGGAAATCGCGTCCGGAGAAAATCAAAAACAGTCGGAAGCGGACCCCCGGGTGAAAAGCACGGAACACCCACCCACGAATCGCGCACAGCACGCGAAGAGGCCCGTTCATCGCCCTCCATTCGCTTCCGCCTCCCCACAAGCCCATGCCGCCAGAGCGATGCCTGCGACAACCGTGACCGCCAATGAACCGTCCGGCCATTTACCGGAAATCGAGACCCGCTCGCTGCACGCACGACGAACCGCCGTGGAAAGTCCCTCCGGATCCGAACCCACCACAAAACAGATAGGACGCCGGATGTCTCGCTTCGCCATGGGCTCCCGGCCCGTTGCATCCAACCCAATGACCCGATAGCCCCGCTCCCTCAGCTGCCCCAAAGACGCAGCCAATTCCAGCGTTCCGGCCAACACAACCCGCTCCGCCCCGCCCTCCGCCATTCGAAGAAGCGCACCGCTCAAGCGAACACCAGGCGCCACGCCCCCCGCTAGCACGCCGGTTGCGCCAAAATAGGCCGCCGTGCGAATCATCATCCCCAAACTGTGCGGATTTTCAATCCGATCCAGGGCCAGCCAGCATCCGTCTGAAACCGCCGCAGCGGAGTCAAACCGACTCCATTCCCGCGGTCGGACCACCAACACAACTCCCTCATGATGAAGGGATTTGGAAACTTTCGCCAATTCTTCGTTCGGCAACTGACGATAAACGCGGCGAGTCTCCGCGGCCCATTTCAGCATCGGCGCAAGAGCGCGCAGCCGGTCGGCATGAAAATAAATGCGGCAAATCTCCTCCCGCCGGGTCTCGAAAATCGCCCGACAGGTTCGCAATCCATACACGACCTGTTCGTCACGATCCGACATTCTTTTCATCCTTCCGGGGAGATACTTCGGCGCCTTCATAGAGACGGTCGGCCCAGTACGAGGAACGAACGAGCGGGCCGGAGGCCACCGCCGCAAATCCAAGGACCAACGCCCGCTCTCTCCATCGGGAAAATTCGTCCGGCGTTACGAAACGAGCGACGGGCGTGTGGCGGTCAGAGGGGCGAAGATATTGGCCGATCGTCAGATCCTGACACCCCACCGCACGGAGGTCCCTTAATGTCTCGTCTATCTCATCTGGCGTCTCGCCCAGTCCAAGCATCAAACCCGATTTCACCCGGAGCGGTCGTGGCCCCCTCCAACGTGCGGCCTTGGCCAGCACACCGAGCGAACGCTGGTAATCGGCCTGAGGACGTATAACGCGCTGAAGCCTCCGGACCGTCTCGACGTTATGATTGAGGACTTCGGGCCCGACTCTCAAAACGGTTTCCAGGGCAGATACGGAACCGTTAAAATCGGGCACCAATACCTCCACTCGGATTCCTACGTCCCGCGCATGAATAGCTCGAATGACCTCGGCAAACATCCCAGCGCCTCCATCCGGTAAATCATCCCGCGTCACACTAGTGACAACCACATGACGCAGCCGAAGCCGTACCGCTGCCTCGGCAACCCGGATCGGCTCGCTGGCATCCGGTGGCGCCGGAACACCATGCTCTACCGCACAGAAACTACAATTCCGGGTGCAAATCGCTCCCAGAATCATAAAAGCTGCGGTGCCACGCCCGTAACATTCCCCACGATTGGGACAATGCGCCCCCTCGCATACCGTATGAAGCCCACCCTGACGCAGCAGACGCTCAACGTCGTTCAGGAGGCCATTTGCGCCGAAACGCACCCGAATCCACGAGGGAAGCCGTTGCATATAACAATGGTACCAAAGGGAAGCAAGACGGGGCAAGCCGTACAACATCCCGCCGTTCATAAGCCCAAAAAACGCTGGTCTTCAGTCCAGTCGGCACTTGACTTCTTCCTCGGACGGTATATCGCTGCGAACGGTACGAAACCCTTTGTCCCATCCCTTGACCGGATTTCCATCAGGTCATTCGGGAACTCCCTTGCGCAAGGTTTCCTGAGCCCAGAAACACCGATGAAACGCTTTGCCAAGCAGCACCCGCGTATGAACAAAACCCCCATTCATCAGCCGAGCGGCCTAAACCGTTCCGTCCCGAACCGCAGCCGCAATCGCCGCTCCTTCGTCTTCTTCGCGTCGTCGACACCCAACCGAAGACACAGCAAGTGGCCATACCGATGAAGATCCATCACGCGCGCCCGTCCAGTAGGATTGTCCTGTACCAGAGCCCTCGCTTCGTCCAAGTTACGAACTGCCGCCCTCAGACTCTCTCAATCGAACGAATCCGGCTCGACCGGTTCCGGCAAAACCCGAACGGCTGCCCCCACTTTCTTACCACCGAACGTAATAGTGTTCCATTGCAGACGCTGCCGGTCCGAACGCCTTCTCATAAAAATCGGCCAAAAGCGCCTTCGGATCCTCCTGAACGTTCCAAAAAAACGAAACGCCATGATTATAATAGCCCAACCCGCGCGGCCCCCAGTTGCAAGGCATCTCGGTGTTGAACGACCGGACAGTCATCGCCCAATAGAATCGCAAATCCTCGACGATCGGCGGCAGACCCGTTTCCCCTTGATAGAGGGATCTTTCCAACCCCAAGCGCCCCAAAGAGAACTCCAGCCGCTGCTAGGGGCCATAACTTCCATTTTTGAACCATCGAACGCACCCTCCTTTTCGTTGCCATCCCGTTTGGATTAAAGCGTCTGTTGTCAACCCGCGTTTCTCAATCTCCTTTACAGGACGGCAGGGACTTCTCAACCGTGCCCATCGGAAACTCGCACGTTCTTCCCCAAGCATTGACGGAAGAAGGTTGGCTCCGGTATGCTGGGCGCCAATTCACCCCAAGGAGCCGTCATGAATACCGCCCGCCTCACGCGCGCCTTCGAATTGGCCCAAGAACAGTATGCCGAACAGGGCGTTTCTGTGGACAAAGCTCTTCGAACCCTCCGCGCCGTTTCCCTCTCTCTCCACTGCTGGCAGGGGGACGATGTCGCCGGTTTTGAACGGATCGGCACGCTCGACGGCGGCATCGCCACAACAGGCAACTACCCCGGACGCGCACGCACCCCCGAGGAACTCCGATCCGATCTTGCGCTCGCTCTTCGCCTCATCCCCGGCTCCCACCGCGTAAATCTCCACGCCCTCTACGCCGATACCCGCAAACCGGACACGGACCGGGATTCGTTGGGCCCGGAACATTTCGCCGGCTGGATCGCCTGGGCTCGTGAACGCCGACTCGGTCTGGATTTCAACCCCTCCTATTTCTCCCATCCCCTGGCAAAGGACGGTTTGACTCTCTCCCATCCTGACAAGGCGATTCGCCGTTTCTGGATCGCGCACGGCATTGCCAGCCGCCAAATCGGGGCCGCCTTCGGCCGCAAACTCGGAACACCCTCCATCGTCAACCTGTGGATTCCCGACGGGTTCAAAGACACTCCCGTAGACCGATTCGGCCCTCGGGAACGGTTGCGCGAATCGCTGGACGAAATCTACGCCCGTCCCCTGCCCCGCGCGCTTGTGCGGGATGCCGTGGAAAGCAAGCTCTTTGGCCTCGGTTCGGAAAGTTATGTCGTCGGCTCCCATGAGTTCTATATGGGCTACGCAATGAAAAAAGGACTCATGCTCTGCCTCGATTTCGGCCACTTTCATCCCACGGAAAGCATCGCCGACAAAATCTCCTCTCTTCTTCTCTTCACGAACGAACTGCTCCTCCATGTCAGCCGCGGCGTCCGATGGGATAGCGACCATGTCGTGACCTTCTCCGATGAACTCCAGGCGGTCGCCCGTGAGGTCGTCGTCGGAAACGCCCTTGATCGCGTCCATCTGGCCACCGACTTCTTCGACGCAAGCATCAATCGCATCGCCGCGTGGGTCATCGGCGCACGCAATGTGCTCAAAGCGCTGTTGGCCGCCCTCCTGACGCCCACGACTCCTCTTCAAAAAGCCGAGCAGAAGCGGGATTTCACCGCCCGACTCGCCTTACAAGAAGAATACAAAAACCTGCCATTTGGCGCCGTCTGGGATTATTACTGCCTTAAATCCGACGTGCCCGTCGGCGACGCCTGGCTGGCCGAAGTCCGCCGTTATGAACACGACGTGCTCAGCCAAAGGGGCTAAATCGCGATGCCGAACGAAGCGCTCTTCCAACAAGCCCTTTCCTTTTTTATTCAACGCGCCGGCCGAACCCCCACGGTTGCCGCGTTCGCGCCCGGTCGAGTGGAAGTGCTCGGCAACCATACGGATTATAATGAAGGATTCGTCCTGTCCGCCGCAATCGATCGGGGAACTTTTTTCCTTGCCGCCCCGCGCACCGACGGCCGCTGCCGGCTGTCGGATGCGGTCCATCCAGACCTCCAATCCGAATTCCCTGCCGCCAACCCCTCCCCCATCAAAAACCAGGAATCCTGGACCAACTACGTTCGGGGAGTCTGGGCGCTGCTCGCCCCACCCGAACGCGCCACCGGCTTCGACGGCGTGATCGCCGGGGATATCCCTCTGGGCGCCGGACTCTCCAGTTCGGCCGCTCTCGAGATCAGCGCCGCTATCGCGTTCCGTGATATCTTCGGGCTAAAAACCGATCCCCTCGAGCTTGCCCGAATCGGACAGGCGGCCGAACACCGGTATGCAGGGGTCAAATGTGGCCTTCTCGATCAAGTGACCAGTCTCTTCGGCCAGTTGGACCACCTCGTGGAAACCGACTTTCGTTCCCTGAACGTCCGGCGGCCCCCTTTTCCCGCAAACGCCCGCCTAATCGTTTGTAACACCGGCGTGAAGCATCAACTCGTGGAGTCGGCGTACAATGAACGACGCACCCATTGCGAAGAGGCTGCCGCCTGGTTTCGCGCCCGGTTGCCCCATCCCGTTTCCGCTCTCCGCGATGTGTCCATGGCGGAGTGGGAACAATGGGCCGCTCAAATGCCTCCCATCCTGGCCAAACGTTCGGCCCATGTCATCGGTGAAAACGAACGGGTCGTGAAAGGCGTCCAATTCCTTCGGGAAGGACGCCTCGATCGGTTCGGCCGACTTATGTTCGAATCCCACGCCAGTTCCCGATACAATTTTCAGAACTCCTGTCCCGCCCTCGACTTTCTCGTGGAGCGCGCGCAGCGCCTTCCCGGCGTTCTCGGTGCACGCCTCTCGGGCGGAGGGTTCGGAGGAAGCGTCGTGGTGCTCGCGGAAACACCCCGCGCGGAATCCATTGCAACAGCCCTGCGCCGGTCCGCAGAAATGGAATTTGGCCGCACCCTCGATCCCCTCATCCTCCGCCCTTCTGAGGGCGCACGTCCGTTTCCTCTTCCTCTTCGATCGAAATAATAAAAAAACAAAAAACTATTTTCGTTGTTGCAACCGCGCCCTGTTCGCCGTATATTCACGGCCAGATAAAAGAACCGCAAAGCGGTTCGCAAACCAAAGGAGTTCCTATGGCCAAGGCGAAAACCAAAAGTCAAATCGTATCGGAATTGGCGGAAAAAATGGGGTTGACGAAAAAGCAGGCCGCCGCAACGATCGAGTGCCTCGTTTCGATGGCTTATAAGTATGCGAAAGATGGATTTACAATTCCTGGCCTCGGTAAACTCGTCCTGGTCAAGCGCGGACCGCGGAAAGGCCGCAACCCCAAGACGGGTGAAGTGATCAACATCCCTGCGAAGAAAGTCGTTAAATTCCGCGTGGCGAAAGCCGCAAAGGAAGCGATTCTAAGCTAATCCGGCCCAAACCCTTTTCCGAAGAAGAGCCGCCCTTTTGGGGCGGCTCTTTTGTCATGGAGTGCCCATCCACTCCACGGTGATCCGTCGTTCGGTGAGTTCCAGGTCCATTTCCAATGTCACCCAAAGCGTGTCCCGGGGCATTAAAGACTCCGCCCGGTCCGCCCACTCCACCAACAATAGAACGCCCGGATCCTCCAGATAGTCGTCCCACCCAAGAAACAGCAGTTCCGCCGGCTTCTCCAGCCGGTAAAGATCCGCATGCACGAGCCGCCGGCCCCCATGTTCCGGATATTCTTGAATGAGAGTAAAAGTGGGACTCGTCACGGCCCCACCTACCCCGATCGCTTCCGCAATGCCACGGACAAACACCGTTTTTCCGCTGCCCATCTCTCCACGAAGGGCGAATACACGGGCTCCCCCGTACCGGATAAGGCAGCTCGCAGCAAAGGCCCGCGTCTCTGCCTCACTCCGCGTGATCACCGATTCCTTCATTGCCGACGCTCGTCGGTCCGTCCGGCAAAAAGCGGTTCCAACAGCCCCCGCCACTCGGATGCCAAATCGCGCGCAAAATACCGCGCCAGCCGAGCCCGCTGAGCGCTGAGAATCGCCTCACGCAACGGTCCACGCCGAACCACACGCCCCATAAGCTCGGCAAGCGCGGCATAATCATCCCCCTCCACCAGTACGCCCGCCCCGTCCAACGTTTCGGGAACGGCCGCGGCCGCCCTTGCGATCACGGGCACATCATGCGCCATCGCTTCCAATAACGGAATGCAAAAGCCCTCATGCTCGCTCAAACACAAAAATAAATCCGCCGCCCGATAAGCGGCATGGAGATGCGGCGCCGGGACTGGACCCGTAAATACGACATCCCGCAATTCCAGTTCCGCTGCTTGCGCCAACAGTAGGTGATAATAACGTTCCAGGCCGATCCAAGAACCCAAAAGGATAAGACGCGACGCAGGCTCAACCGCTTTTTGAAAATAGGCAAAAGCGGTCAACAGATTCTCGATCTTCTTGTTCGGTGCGCAGCGGCCGACAAACAGCACGTTCCGCTTTCCATCCCGATAGCGGCGAATAACTCCGCGGTCCGCAGAACCCGTCAACCGGGCGGATCCAAAGTATAGCGGCATCACCCGGACTTTCGGGTAGCCCATTCGTTCCAACTCCTGCGCGTTGAACCGACTCGCCGCCAGATTGAGATCCGCCACGCCGGCCAACGCCTTGACCTCTTCCCGCCCCCGGCGGAGATGCGCCGCCGTCTCCGGCTGAACCCGCGCAAAATATTCCGCCGGCGTTACGTTGTGATAAAGAATGATCTTGGGACCAGCAAGTTCACGGAACAATTGGTTGACCGCCGACCCGATCGAAAGGTGCAGGAGAACGAGATCTTCCGGGCCGCATTCCTGCCGGGCCAACGCCGCATCCCGCACCTCTGTCCGATAATCCGGATGGATTCGGGCCGCTTCGGAATAAATTTCGGAACACCAGCCCCAAGAACGGAAAAGATCGCGCAGGGCACAGGCACAGTTGCTGATCGCATCGCCGCGTACAAACCCCGCGGTAAACTGATGAACCGTTCTCATGGCGCCGGGGAAATGGCCGAAGAAGGGCGGGAATGATCTTTCGTCTCCAATTTATAACGAACGGATGGGTTGGTCGGATCCAGAGTCAAACTCCGGCGCCACCACTCCAGCGCTTCATCCTCGCGGCCCAATACCCAAAGAATATCCCCCATATGGTCGGCCACTTCCGGATCATGAATTTGCGCGGCCGCCCGCCCCACCCAATGCAGCGCATTCGTCGGATCGCCCATTTTGTAGTAGATCCAGCCGAGCGTATCCCAATAGGCGGGCTCCTCGGGCTGCAACTCCAACGAACGAAGCGAAAGTTCCATCGCCTCGGCGAGATTGGTGCCCCTTTCGGCCCACTGATAGGCCAGATGATTCAAGGCTTCATGATAGTCCGGCTTTTTCTGGATCGCCCGGCGGAACTGCGCTTCACTCCGATCGAGTTGACCCGCCCGATCGCAGGCAACCCCATACCAGTAATAAAATTCCGCCGAACCTTCGGGGGAATCCGATTCCTCCCCCACTGCTGTGGAGCGCGCTTCGGCCCGCTCAAAAGCTCCAATCGCCGCTTCCCAATTCTTGTCCGCACTATGCAGCATACCCGCAACAATGAAAGGCACAGGACTGTCCGGAAACCGTTCGGCCGCTTCGTCCAACGTGCGTTCGGCCGCTTCCTTCCGACCCGACCGCGCGTGGGAAAGGGCATGACGAAGCCAGCTGCCCAGCATGGCGCCAGGCTTCCGCATCGCCCGCCCAAAGGCATCGGCCGCTTCCTCCCAGCGACCCAACTCTTCCAGGGACTGCCCGATGCGGTGCGACCATACGGGAACATCCGGCTCGTACGTTTCCAGCCATTTCCATTCAGCGAGCGCATCCTCGTGGCGACCCGCGGACGTTAGGGCCACAGCCAACATCTCCCGCGCGCGAGGATTCTCCGGTTCACACGAAATGATGAGCCGACAAGCGCGAATCACAAGATCCGTGTTTCCGCCTTGCGCAAATCCCATCCCCATATTCTCAAGCCAGCCCAATAGCAAAGGGTCACGGGCGTTCTGTTGAAACCCCTGCTCTAACACCTCGAACGCCTCGTTGGTTTTCCCGCTACCCAAAAGGGCGGCCGAGAGTGTGATGTAAAGCCGTCCCTCCTTCGGCGCCAGCCGGATTCCTTCTTTCAGCAAGCGGATCGCTTCCGCCGTCTGATTCCTTTGCTGATAGGCAAGCGATAGCAGTTCGAGAAAAGCCCACGAGCCGGGAAAACGCGATCTCGCCTGCTCAAGCACCTTCAACGCCTCGCCCGTTTTCCCCATCTCCAATAGCAAACGCCCATGCAAGAGAGGGTACATCTCCTCGTCCGGATCCGCCTGAACAAGCCTTTCGAGAATCCCAACCAACCGTTCCGGCGGGGCGTTCTCTTCCAGCGCAATCATCCACTCCGCCACCAGCGCCATTCGCGCCGCTTCTCTGTCGGGAGCAGAATCAATACCACGACCCCCCCCCTTTGCCGAAGGCGGAGCGACCGACCGGCAGGAGACACCCAATCCAAGCATGAGAACCAGGGCCGTCGCCATCCGGCCCATTCGCGCAGCAGGCCGCTGCCTCGTCCCGTTACTTGTTCTTATGGCGATTGGCACGGCGGCGTTTCCGGTACTTATGCTTCGACATCTTCAACCGCCGTTTTTTCTTGATCGAACCCACGGTTCACCTCCAGAGAGATTTAGGGTATGACTTTGTTGAGCGGTACTTCAATGATCCCCTCCGCCCCCGCCCGCTTAAGCGCCGGAATGATCTCGCGCACCACTTTCTCTTCGACGACCGTTTCTATGGCCACCCACCCCGTCGTGCTGAGCGGATTGACGGTCGGCGCATGCAAGGCGGGCAAAATGGCGACAAGCGTCTCGACCTTTTCCTTTGGGGCGTTCATCTTGAGCAGGACCCGCGTCGTCGCCGCCAAAGCACCCTTGAGTAAAAGGGATATCTGTTCGATTTTCGCCCGTTTCCACTCGTTTTGCCAAGCCGCTTTGTTGGCGATCAATTTGGTCGTACTCTCCAATACAATATCCACAATTCGCAAGTTGTGCGCTCGAAGAGAAGATCCTGTTTCCGTCAGCTCGACAATCGCATCCACCAGTTCCGGAACCTTCACCTCCGTAGCGCCCCAGGAAAATTCCACCTCCGCCCGCACTCCCTGCGCCTTCAGATAGCGCTTGGTTAATCCAACCGCTTCCGTCGCAATTCGCTTGCCCTCCAAGTCTTTCACCGACCGAATCGGGGAGTCGTTCGGTACGGCCACCACCCACCGGACCGGCCGCAACCCCTGCTTCGCGTAGATGAGGTCGGCCACTTCCACAACCTCCGAACCATTCTCCATGATCCAGTCGTATCCCGTAATCCCCGCCTCCAGCATGCCCCGTTCGACATACCGGCTGATCTCCTGCGCGCGAAGAAGACGAAGGTCGAGTTCCGGATCATCGGACTCCGGAAGATACGATCGGGACCCAACTTTGATTCGGAAGCCCGCTTTCTCCATCATCGAAAAGGTCGCCTCCTGGAGGCTTCCTTTCGGCAATCCCAAGATCAGTTTGTTCATAACCGATTCCATGCTTAAAACCGCGGAAAGTGAATTACAATACAACAAACCTCAACTGGAGGTCCAGTTTTTTCCACACCCCCCTACTCACGGGATGTGGAACCCCAGGAGCCCTCTCCTTGTTTTTCTCCCCAATACGCGATAAAATTAACATATGAGCGGTTTCAACATATCGCGCCGACGATTTGTCGCCACGGGGACTCTCGCCGTTCTGGGCTGGCCCGTTACCCGGGGGTCTCCCATTTCCCCAACCGCTTCACTCCAAAATAACCAGCGAGAAGCGGACTTCTACGAGAAAAGGCTAGACGGCGCTGTCGTTTGCAACCTGTGTCCCCGCGGCTGCGTCATCGGGGCGGGGAAACGAGGGTACTGCCGCATCCGCGAAAACCGTGGCGGCCGCCTGGTCGCCCTCACCTACGGAAAAGCCGTCGCGCTCACCCCCGACCCCATCGAGAAAAAACCCTTTTTCCACGTCCTACCCGGCCACCGTGCGTTCTCCCTCGCAACCGTGGGTTGCAATTTCGCCTGCAGCTTTTGCCAGAATTACAACATCTCCCAGGCCACACCCGAAGAGATTCCCACCCCCTTCCGCTCCCCCGCTGAAATCGTGCGTCTCGCCCGCGAAACTCAATGCCACACCCTGGCCTTCACCTATACCGAACCGGTCGTGTTTTACGAGTATATGGCCGACTGCGCACGCGCCGCTCGGGCCGCCGGACTCCGATCGTTGATGATCTCCAACGGCTACATCCGCGAGGAACCTATGCGGGCGCTTCTCCCCATGCTCACAGCCGTCAAAATTGATTTTAAATCCTTCTCCGAGTCCTTTTACCGCGACATATGCGCAGGTCGCCTGACACCGGTTCTCGATACTCTTAAACGCGTCGTGAGATCCGGCGTCTGGCTGGAAATTGTCACACTCCTGATCCCCACGCTCAACGACAGCGAAGAGGAAATCCGCCGCCTGTGCGGATGGATTCTAAAGGAACTCGGTCCCGACATTCCACTCCACTTCAGCCGCTTCCATCCCGCTTATCGCCTTCGCAACCTTCCTCCCACCCCGTATGACACGCTGCAAAAGGCACGCACAATCGGAATCCAGGAAGGGCTCCACTTCGTGTACATCGGCAACGCGCCCGGACTGGGCGGCGAAGATACCGCCTGCCCCTCCTGCAAACAAACGGTAATCCGGCGCCGGGGCTTTCAAATTCTTGAAAACCGTATTCCAGACGGCGTTTGCCCCTCTTGCCATACACCCCTGCCAGGACGCTGGAACTAATCCGTTCGTCTTGTTTCCCTCGCTTGATACACATCCCCCCATGTGCTATTTTAAGGCGAAAAAAGCCCCTCTATGACCTTCCTCGAAGCCCAACACTTCCTGCGTTCGATCGGACAATCTCATCTTCTCACGGGATGGGAAACCTTGAACAATGCCGAACGCCAACGCCTGCTCGCGCAGATTGCCACCCTCGAGGAACAGACCCTCCGGCAGATGAACGCATTGATTCAAGCACACACCTCCGCACCAAAGGAAAACCCCGAACCGGCCGAGGCAATCCTCTGTACACCCCATGAACGCCAAGAGGCTGCCCGAATCGGCGAAGCGGCGCTCCAAAGGGGCGAAGTGGGTGTCATCCTGGTGGCCGGCGGGCAGGGAACACGACTCGGATATGACGGCCCCAAAGGGTGTTTTTCAATCGGCCCTCTTTCGGGCGATTCGCTCTTCGCAATCCACGCAAAAAAAGTTCTCTCCCTCCACCGCCACTATCATTCCCCTGTGCCGTTTTATATAATGACCAGCGAAGCAAACGACGCTGCCACCCGCGCCTTTTTCGAAGAACATCGGTTCTTCGGACTCCCCCCCGAAACCGTTCGGTTCTTCCGCCAGGGTATGCTCCCCGCCATGTTTCCCGATGGCCGCATCGTACGCGAAACACGCGATCGGCTTTTTTTCGCACCCGATGGGCACGGAGGACTGTTGAAAGCCTTGGAAACAAACGGTCTGCTCGACGAAATGAAAAACCGCCACGTCGAAACTCTGTTCTACTTCCAGGTCGATAATCCCCTCGTCAACGTCGCCGATCCCGTTTTTATCGGACTTCACCGCCTTCGGAACGCCGACTACTCGCTCAAGGTCTGCGGAAAACGCAATCCCGAGGAAGGACTCGGCGTGATTGCCCGCCAAGGGGCAACGGGGCTGCGAATCGTTGAATATACAGAACTGACGCCCGAACAGAAACAGGCGCGGCGGCCGGACGGACGGTTGCGGTTTTTTTGGGGAAGTGTTGCAATTCATGCGTTCTCCCGCGCGTTTCTCGCCGAGACCGCCCGAGCCGGTCTCCCCCTTCACGTCGCCCACAAAAAAGTCCCTTTTTTCGATGGAACTCGCACCGTCACCCCGCCCCACCCAAACGCCTTCAAATTCGAACGCTTCATCTTCGACGCCCTTCCCCTCGCCCGCACAGCCCTTGCCGTCGCATTCGATCGGGCCGAAGAATTTTCCCCCGTGAAAAACGCCACCGGATCGGATTCTCCCCAAACCGCCCAGCACGATATGACCCGGAAATTCGCCCGCTGGTTGGAAAAGGCCGGTGCGCGAGTCGTCCGAAATGCGGAAGGCGATATCGCGTTTCCGATCGAAATCGACCCCCTTTATGCCAACTCGCCGGAAACGCTTGCCGCCCGTCTCCCCAAGGGGCTGTCCGTTGCGAGCGCCCTGTGGCTGTCGGAACCAGAATAAGGCAAATTCCCGAACCCGGAGTGTGTCATGCAAATTCGAACGATCGTTCGCAACGGACGCCGAATGTGGGAACTCGACAACGACGCGCTTCGGCTCGGCATTGCAATCGGGGGCGGCCATCTGGCTGAACTGCGCACCGTCGTGCGCCCCGAAACCAATCCCTTCTGGGTTCCCCCCTGGAAATCCCTGGAACCCTGGCAATACCGTCCCCGTCAGCATCACGCCCTTTACGGCGAAAAACTCCTCGCCTCAATCCTGGGCCACAACCCCTGCCTGGGCCATTTTGGCTCCCCCTCGGAAGAAGAGCGAAGGGCCGGCCTGGGTTCCCACGGAGAAGCCCCCGTTCTGCGCTGGAAAGAAATCGCGAAGAAAGTGACCCGCCGGCAACTCTTTTTCTCCTGCGGGTGTTTCTTGCCCCACGCCTCTATTCTGTTTGTGCGCGAGTTCCGGCTAAAAGCCGGCGAGCCGGTCGTCTGGGTGCAAAACCGCTTGATCAATCCCACCGCCTGCGACCGCCCCTTCACCTTCTGCGAACATGCAACCTTTGGCCCGCCGTTCGTGGAGAGTGGCATCACCCTCTTTGATATGTCAGCGACCCGCGGCCATACCTTTCCCGGCTCCTTTAGCAACCGCCAGCGGCTCGCCCCCAATGCGCCTTTCGATTGGCCCAACGCCCCCGGCGCTCAAGGCGGCACCGTGGACCTTCGAACCCTCACGCCCCACAGCAGCGATTTTACCACACAACTCATGGATCCCACCCGCAAACAAGCCTGGATGGGAGCCGTCAATCCAAAACTCGGCTTGGCAATTGTTTACGCCTGGCCACGCCAGGATTACCCTTGGCTCGGCAACTGGGAGGAACATACCGCTCGAACCAATCCTCCTTGGAATGGAAAAACCATCGCACGAGGCATGGAATTCTCCAACGCGCCATTTCCCGAAGGACTGCGTAAGGCGGTGGAACGCGGTACGCTGTTCGGAGAAAAGACCTACCAATGGCTACCCGCAGGCTCAGCAATCGAGACCCGCTTTGCACTAACGGCCATCCCTGTGGATCCCGACTGTAAAGGCATCCGCGACGTTCACTTCCAGGAAGAAGAAACCGTCACGATTCTTTGGAACTGAAAAGACTTCCCGCTCGTTTGGTGGGCCGTGAGGGATTTGAACCCCCGACATCCAGCGTGTAAAGCTGGCGCTCTGCCAATTGAGCTAACGGCCCCCATCCGAAAACTGTTCCAATCCCGGGCGCTCCACAACGACGGAAGGGGGAGAAGGGGCATGGAACCAGAGGAAGAACGACGCCACGGGGAATCTGCAGCACGCTTCAATATAATCGAAATTTCCGGCGACCAGGGAATCCAACGCCCTTCCACCACATTCGTAAACCGATATTCAACCCCCCGCGACCAGAGGAATCCAGGCGATGGAACCGCTATACAACCCACTCGGCCGTCCCGACTCGGCATCCCGAGAACGACCATGCCATTGGTATCCGTCCGCCCACTGACCGTCTCCGCCTCATCCCGAATGCCTATCCGGGCATCTGGCACCCACGTTGACGATGTGGTCAGCAAAACCCGAACAGCAGAAAGCGGCCTGCCTCCTTCATCGGTAACCCGTACGCGCAGCTCGGCAGCCGCCGGTTGTCTTTCATCCAGGGCAACCGCACGAACCAAAATCCCCAGAAACAAGCCGGTAACGGAATAACATCGGTTCATTGATTTCTAACGTACAACGGTTTTCATTCCTTTGTCAATGCGCGTCACCCGCGCATCAGCTCCTATCCCAATTTTCTACTCAACGCCATTTGAAACCTTGACGGGCTGTCCGTTGATCGGGTATAGTTGATCCGTTTATCCGCTCCTGATAACCAGACGACACCAGAGGAATTCTTATGATCGTAACCACGAAGCAACTTTTCGCCCACGCATACGGAAAATACGCGATCGGGGCGTATAATATCAATAATCTTGAACAATGCATGGGACTCTTTCAAGGAAATATTCAAAGCAAGGCCCCTTTTATTGTTCAAATATCGAAGGGAGCGCGCTCCTATACCCACAAAAAAATGCTGGAGGCTATGCTCAAAACGGCCGATGAAATTTTCCCCGAGGCCATTTTCGCCATTCATCTGGACCACGGCGACGAAGAAACCTGCATGGACTGCATCCGTTCCGGTGTGTACAGCTCTGTCATGATTGATGCCTCCGACCGGCCTCTCAATGAAAATATCGCCATCACCCGCCGTGTGGTAAAAGCCGCCCATGCTCGCGGATTGGTGGTGGAAGCCGAGCTGGGCGTCCTCAAAGGCGTCGAAGAACATGTGGCCGCCGAGGAACATGTTTTCACCGACCCGGCGGAAGCGGAACGCTTCGTGAAAGAAACCGGCTGCGACAGCCTCGCCTGCGCCATCGGCACCAGCCATGGCGCTTACAAATTCAAAGGCGAACAAAAGCTCCGTTTCGATATCCTCGAGGAAATTCAACGGCGTCTTCCCGGCTTCCCCCTCGTCATGCACGGCTCCTCATCCGTCCCCGAAGAAGAGGTTCGCCGCATCAATGCGCACGGCGGCAAATTGGAGGGAACCAAGGGCGTGGACGAGAACTGCTTCGCAAAGGCAGCAACGCTTGGCGTAACAAAAGTCAACATTGACACGGACGGCCGCCTCGTCTGGACTCGTGTCCACAGGGAATACTTTGCCCAACACCCGGAAAATTTCGACCTCCGTCCCATCGGCAAAGTTTTCATGGCCGAGTACGCGAAATTCATTCAACACAAAAACGTAAAACTCGGCAGCGCCGGCCAGGTGAACAACGTGCGCGAGTTTTTGGCTAAAAATCCCTGATTGGTAGACCCCTCACCTTTCTTCAAGGAGTTTCCATGAGCCCTAAACCTATGATTGTCGTGGATGCCAATGAAGCGGTCGCCCTTGTAGCCCATGCGACCAACGAAGTCTGCGCCATTTACCCTATCACACCCTCTTCCCCCATGGGCGAAAAAGCCGACGATCTGTCGGCCGCCCGAAAACCCAATTTGTGGGGAATAGTCCCAATCGTCGTGGAACTCCAATCCGAGGGCGGCGCCGCAGGCGCCCTCCATGGCGCTCTCACCTCCGGTGCCCTGACCACGACCTTCACGGCCTCGCAAGGGCTGCTCCTCATGATTCCCAACATGTATAAAATCGCGGGGGAACTCTTGCCCACGGTTTTCCACGTGTCCGCCCGCTCCCTCGCCTGCCAGGCGCTTTCCATTTTCGGCGATCACTCGGACGTAATGGCCGCCCGCCAGACCGGCTTCGCCTTCCTCGCCTCCAGCAGTGTTCAGGAAGCCATGGATATGGCCCTGATCGCTCAGGCCGCCACACTCCGCAGCCGAGTCCCCTTCGTCCACTTCTTCGACGGTTTCCGTACCTCCCACGAAGTCCAAAAAATTGAGGCCGTCACAGAAGAACTCATGCGCGCCATGCTCGACGACGAATTAATTCTGGCTCATCGCGCGCGCGGCCTAACCCCCGATCGCCCCCGTATCCGCGGCACCGCCCAAAACCCCGACGTCTATTTCCAAGGCCGCGAGACCGTCAACCCCTATTATCTCGCCGCTCCCGACATCGTTCAGAAAGAAATGGACCGCTTCGCTGGTTTGACCGGCCGGACTTACCACCTGTTCGACTATGTCGGGCACCCGGAAGCCACCCAGGTGATCGTGATTATGGGCTCCGGCGCCGAAACAGTCCGTGAAACAGTCGAATACCTCGCCGCCAAGGGAAAAAAAGTCGGTGGCGTCATCGTCCGTCTCTATCGCCCCTTCGATGCCCGCGCCTTCGTAGCAACCCTTCCGAAAACCGTCAAAGCGATGGCCGTTTTGGACCGGACAAAAGAACCGGGATCGGTCGGCGAACCGCTCTACGCCGATGTTCGAACCGCCCTCGCCGAAGTTCAGGCGTCGGGATTCAGCCCCTTCCGCCGCACCCCCCTCGTGCTCGGCGGCCGCTATGGCCTGGGATCGAAGGAGTTCACCCCCGCCATGGTCAAGGCGGTGTTCGACAATCTTTCCGGAGAACAAAAAAATCACTTCACGGTGGGAATCACCGATGACAAAACCTTCTCCTCTCTCCCCGTAAATCCCCATTTCCACCTCGAGCATCCCGGTCGGGTCGAATGCATGTTCTTCGGTCTCGGCTCCGATGGAACCGTGGGCGCAAACAAGAACTCCATCAAGATCATCGGTGAAGACACCCCGAATTATGTACAAGGGTACTTCGTCTACGACTCCAAAAAGGCCGGCACCATCACGGTCTCCCACCTGCGGTTCGGACCCCAACCCATCCGAAGCCCTTACTTGTGCACCAAAGCCGATTTCGTCGCCTGCCACAACTTCTCCTTCATCGAAAAATACGACATGCTGTCCAACGCAAAAGAAGGAGCCGTCTTCCTCCTGGCAAGCCCCTTCCCCGCTGATCAGGTCTGGTCCCATCTCCCCGATGAAATGGCCCGGCAGATCATCGACAAGAAAATCCGGTTCTACGTGTTGGATGCCGTTGCCCTCGCTCAAAAACTGGGACTCGGCGCCCGAATCAACACGATTATGCAAACCGCCTTCTTTAAAATCTCCGGCGTCCTGCCCGAGGATGAGGCCATCGCCGCCCTCAAAAAGGCCATCGAAAAAACTTACGGTAGAAAAGGGCTTGAGGTCGTCCAAAAGAACTGGGAGGCCGTGGATGCCGCCGTTGCGGCTATCCAGCCCGTCCAGGTCCCAAAACAACCGGCCGGCATTAAAAAAATGCCTCCCGCCGTTCCGGAAGACGCGCCGGAATTCGTCCGAACCGTCACGGCAAAAATTCTTGCCCTCAAGGGTGATGAACTTCCCGTCAGCGCAATCCCGGATGACGGCACGTGGCCGACAGGCACTACCCAATACGAGAAACGTAATATCGCCGTCGAAATCCCTTACTGGAAACCCGAACTTTGCATCCAATGCGGCCGATGCGCCTTCGTGTGCCCCCATGCCGCCATCCGAATCAAAGCGTACGATCCCGCCCATCTCGCACATGCCCCCGAAACGTTCAAATCGGTGGACGCCAAAGGCAAAGAGTTCGCCGGCTTGAAGTTCACAGTCCAGGTCGCCCCGGAAGATTGCACCGGTTGCGGCGCCTGCGTCCATACCTGCCCCGGCCGTGAACGCGATCCGAATTCAAAACAAGAAACCGGCCTCCGTGCCATCAACATGGGACCCCAGATCGACGTCCGAGAACATGAAGCCGAAAACTTCCGGTTCTTCCTCAGCCTCCCCGATCTTCCGGACGAAAAAATCAACCGCGCGACCGTTAAAGGAAGCCAACTCGTTCGGCCCCTGTTCGAGTTCTCCGGCGCTTGCGCCGGCTGCGGAGAAACGCCGTATATCAAATTGTTAACCCAAATCTGCGGCGATCGGCTGATGATCGCAAATGCCACCGGTTGCTCCTCGATCTATGGCGGTAATTTGCCCACCACCCCCTATTGCACCCGCAACGACGGACGCGGCCCTACCTGGTCCAACTCCCTCTTCGAAGATAACGCAGAATTCGGCTATGGCATGCGACTGGCGTTGAAAACCTTTGAAACCCAGGCAAAGAAACGAGCAACAAAGATCCTCCGTTCGAGCGCCTGTTCGCCCGCCTTACCGCCTCTCCTGCAGGAGATCCTCGCGGCGGACCAGTCCACCCAGACCGGAATCGAAGCTCAACGGGGGCGGGTGGCTCGCCTCAAGGAACTTTTACGCCAATGCGCTTGCCCCGATTGTAAGTCCCTCGCCCCCTTGGCCGATTATCTCGTCCAAAAATCGGTGTGGGTTATCGGCGGCGATGGATGGGCCTATGACATCGGCTACGGCGGCTTGGACCACGTCCTGGCCTCAGGGGAAAAGGTCAAAGTGCTCGTCCTCGATACCGAAGTGTACTCCAACACGGGCGGCCAGGCTTCCAAATCCACACCCATGGGCGCCGTGGCTCGTTTCGCGGCAAGCGGAAAGTCCGTCAACAAGAAAGACCTCGCCTTGATGTGCATGACCTACGGCCACATTTATGTGGCCACGGTCGCATTCGGCGCCGACCCCAATCAGACGGTTCGCGCATTCGCAGAGGCAGAAGCCTATGACGGCCCTGCCCTGATCATCGCCTATAGCCATTGCATCAATCACGGTATTGATATGACCGAGGGCGTGGAAAACCAAAAGGCGGCGGTCCTTTCCGGGCACTTCCCGCTTTTCCGCTTTAATCCCCTCCTGGCCAAAGAAGGAAAGAATCCACTCATCCTCGACAGCAAGCCGCCGACGCTGAAATTCAGCGAAATCGCCGTTAAGGAAAACCGCTTCCGTGTGCTTCTCCAGCTCAATCCGGAAAACGGGAAGGAACTCCTGCAAGAGGCAGAAAAGCAGTTCAATGCCAAATACGACCTCTTGTCCAAATTAGCGCAGATTCTCAACCCCCAAGATACTCCTCCGTCGGCCGGAGGAGCGGCTTCGCCCTCCTAACGGATTTCCGCCCGCTCGAAATATTTCGCCCACGTCTCTGGCTCATTCCCAAGATGGGCCTGAAATACCCGAGTCAATAGAATCAAGACATAGGGCTGGATGTTTTTCGGAAGACGCTCCCGCCTTTCAAACAACCGCATCGCATCCGAGGGGTTCGTCCATCCTAAAAAAAGCCCCGCGGCATTAATCTGCTCCGGATTGTTCAGCAACGTTTCAACCAATGCCGGATGAACATGCCACGCCGCCCAACGAAACGCCAGCCGTTCCCGATCCGGCATGCCAGCGCGCAACCACGCTTCAAAAACGTCCGAACGCCGACTCACATGATCCAGCCATTCCGTACTCCGCGGATTTTCTATGCCTTCTGACTCGGGGGACATGACCGCCCGCAAACACCGGTCCGGATTTACATCGCCCAGCAGTTGCAAGGCCGGCTCGAATACCCGCGCATCCCAGTTTCCCAGCGCATCCCAAGCAACATCTTCCGCCGCAGCCTTTAACCGTTCGCCGATTTCCCCCCTCGCGTGACGAATCGCCTCCCGTAGACCCAATAAAGCCCCTCGCACCACAATCACATCCCGATGCAAACGATAGTTCGTGATGACAAGCGCATCTTCCGCAGATCCAACCCGAGCCAGCGCCATCAACATTTCCGACAGCGCGTGGGAATCGCTTTCCCGTTCTATCTGCCGGCGCAGATCGCCCGCCGCCGGCGCAAACCGCAGCCGACCCAAAGACTCGGCCGCTGCCCGGCGAACCGCATAGTGGGGATCTTCCAACCGTTCCCGAATGGCACGCTCCAATCCCCATCCGGAAAAAAATCCCGCCATCCAAACCCCCGCTGAGCGCGCCCGCCAGTCTTCTTCTCCAATCAACTCCTTAACGTGCTTTTCCATCTCCTCCACACGCCGATCCTCCCGATTCTCGGCCGTTCGAATGATGACCATCTGGGACTCATTCTCCCCTAGACGAGGCAAAACAAAACGTAGCTGCCCTTCCAACCAGTCATACGACAGAGATTCCAAATCGAATTGGTCCACAAAGCGCATCACGGAAAGAGGCCGTTGCGCCTCCTTTAGCTGAAATTCAAGACACTCGATCGGATACGGATTGGAATTAAATAAAACGATGGCGGTTCCATTTGAAGCGGTCAGAGGGTAGGCCACCACCGCCGGATGAGACACCGCCATCTCGCGCTCCACCCCCTTCTCGAATAGCGGCGACACAATCACCCGCCGCGGCGCCTCCATCCATACATCGTGCCGCCCCCCTAATACAATCGCGCGTCGCGAATAGGTCCTTCCCCCCCGATGCCCGACATACACCACCCACCCCTTCCCCGCTCTCCCCTCCATCCATGCCGGACTTCCATCCTCATATTCCGCTCGAACAACGCTGCCCGGCCATCGCACATTCGCTACAGCACGCATTTCGACCCGATGAGGAAGAAAGTCCGCACGCTCCGCGATCGGTTGAACGAGATTCGCCGATACCGCCCCATTCGTAAAAATCCGTTCTACCCCCGCCAACTCATGCAGACCGTCATTCGGCTCGTCATATTCGTCAAATCGCCAGGCATCGGCACAGACCCATAAAAGCCCACCTCTCCGGACCCACTCAACTATCTTTTCCGTCGCCGCCCGTTGCACATGGGGCTCGACCAAATAAAGCGCCCGGTATTGGTCCAACGCGTTCTCTAGGACGATCTGCTCTTCCGTAACAAGCTCGGGCTGATAATATTCGTGCGCAAGCGCCATGAACAGGGCCCGCTTGTCCGCATAAGAAGAGCCCCCCGACCAATACTCGGTCGAATGCGCATACAGAAGTGCCACGTTCGACGGCCGCATGGTGCCGGGACCCACAATGTCGGCGGCTAAAGCCGTTCGATTCGCCAACTTGGATGCCGCATGGTAAGACCCCTCATTGTCCGCCCAGTACCACTCCGTGATGGCCCACTGAGGCCCGTACCAAAATAGACTGATCGCTTTGCACTGATTTCCAAGCATCGTATAGAGCTTCATCTCATTCGGCCAGTGACAGTACATCATCGGGAAATTGCGCCGTGGACGACCAATAACACGGCCTCCCGCATTGTAGGGCGCCACCGAATAGGCCACAGACTGGTGACTGTCCCACCGCCAGCTTGCCAGTGTCATGGCGTCGCTGACCCCCGCCAACAGATGAGTGGATTCCCCCCATCGCGCCAGTTCGAACATATCCAGCGGCATCGCGGTGCTCCCCATGTACAAAGCATGGCCGCTCAAAGCCACAAACGATTCCATCTTCGGATTCGGAGCCGCCGCATGGGCCGCTTCAGCGGCCAACGCAAACATCCGAGGTGTCAGCCATCCGCTGTAGCGGCGGCTCCAATAGTAAAGCCTTTTTTGTGCCGGAGTCTCCACCAACGAGCGGACCTTCATCATCCGGACATCCTGCCAACCGGCAACGCCAAAAAGATCCGGCGAAACTCCACGCGCCTGTAACCAACGGCGGAACCCTTCCTGCGCCTGGGAATTGCCCCCCGCCGCCACCCAATGGCGGGCAATCTGTTCCTGCAAACCCATTTTCAAATCGGCGCGAGCTTCCTCGCCCGTCATGCCGTCCATGAGATCCTCAAATAGGCCTTCCAAATCGTCGCCGCGTTTTCCAACATCAGCCCCACTGCCGGAGGGCGGCCGCGCCATCCGCTCGGCATGCCGCAAGGGCCGAAACCCCAGACGGTACACACGTCCCCGTCCGCCCATGGCGATGGAAACCGCTCCGCGGGACGGAACATTCTCGATCGCCGCGGTGGGCTGCTCCTGAACAAAGAGCTGAGCGCGGGACCCTTCGTGAACTATTCGAAACGCCGTTTTCCGACTCCCATCAATCTGACATACCGCAAGAGTCGCCTGCCCAGGGTTTTGCGCGGGTCCAATCCCAAACCGCAAATTCGCCGGGGTCAAACGGGTGACTTGCCCCACGGTCCAGAAACCATGCGGCGCCTCGGGAGCCGTTGGGTTGTACCCAATCCGTATCGTCAGCGATTCCCCCTGGATTTCCCCCTCAAGCACATAGTAGGACAAATTGGTTTGGCGACTCACCCATTCGCTCCCCCCGCTCTCATCCTGTAACCATTCGGTGCCCCCCTCTTTTCGATACCGCCATAAAGGCGCGCTGAAATTTGCGTCAATTTCACCGGGTTCATCGGCCAATTGGAAAATCCGGGTGTAGGGCGAAAATAAGCCTTTCGCATTCTGATAGTGGTTCCAATAACGAAGACGGGCCTCTTCTTCGTCATACGGCATATATACCGGCGGCCAGTAATGCCCACCCGCCAAGTCTCCCCCGTAAAGACGGCGATAAACAAGTCCATCCGAAACGGAGGGCACGTTGAACCCCAACAGACGAAGCACCTTGAATTCATAATCCTGAGCCGCGCCAAATCCGCCCCCTGCCGCGTTCCCAAAGGTTTGATGATCGGTCGGGGTGAGCGGAAACAACCGGCCCCCCGTGGCCCGAAGGGCTCGATCGTAGTTCTCCCGAGAGTGATCCCGAATGGTCCGAAGATGCTCCGGAGTTTGGTCGAAATTCATGCGCATCGAAATAAAACAGCCGTCCGGCTCCTGCCATTCAATTTCACGCACCAAATAATCGGCATGAGGATACCCCGCAAACTGCGTGGCCCCTCGGGACTGTGAGGGCGAAAGTTGGATGTCAAACCTGACTTCACTTCCCCCATACCCCGGTGCCTTCTCTCCCCCGCTGTCCTGAAGCCGATACCACCGGGTATAGCCCACCTGCGTGTGGGGTTTCGAGCCCTCCGAAGCCGTCGGAAAACCCTCGGGATTAAAAAGCCACGGTCCGGCCGAAAAAGGATCATAATGGGTTTTCATGCCCGCCCGAATGCTGAGGAACCCTTCGGGCGGTAAGGCGTCAATCCGAAACCGCACATAACTGCCCGGCTGTCGCGTAATATCCCCCGCTACCGGATATTCCAGCTGATCATCCGTCGCCGTGCTCAAAAGAACCACATCCAACAAAGGATCCTTTCCTTCCGATTCATTCGCCCTCCGAACATCCACACGGTGCACCCCTGGCTCCAGAACCAGGCGGCCGACCTTCCACCAATAATACGGACGTCCCCTATTAAAAGGATCCAACCGTTGAGCATCGCGATACCGGTTTGCTCCACCCGCCTCTTCTCCCGTTGCCATGTCCCGCTTCAGTTCCGCGACCAAATCCTCCAAACCTTCCGCTGCAGTCTGCCCCCGTAAAGGCGCCTCGGATGATTCGATCGAATATCCCCGCACCCGGGCCAGCGCCTCCCCACCCGGCGTTTGCGCGACACATCGGCTCACAAATAACGACAACCCCTTCGGCCCTCCCCGTTCCGCCGACCCTTCGCCATCATGAATCTGTCCCCGAAGCCTCGGATTGCCGTCTCTATTCTTGATCTCGATCTGAACGGGAGCATAAGGCGGCTGGGGTGGCGAACCCAACCGAACCCACACCACGTATTCGCCCCCATGCCGTATGCGCAAATCGTGAACCGCTTCCTCGCCTTGAGGGATCCGCCAACCACTTCCCCCAACACAGGAAGAATCTTTCTGGACAGCAACCGGCCGTCCCTCTTTATTTCGAAACCCATCCGCCCATAATAACACTAAATGTCCTTCCTCCAACGGACTCTGCGCGCCAGTCCAGCCGTATCCCATCCTTCCAAACGTCAAAAGAAATAACCAGAGGGCCGTTCGCTTTACACACAGCAAACCCAACATGCCGTCCTTCATCGCTTCATACCCACTTTTTCTAAAGTATAGAATACACTTTTCCCCTCTTGCAAGTTCAGGAAGGGGTCCCCTAGCATCGGCGTGACTGCTTTTTTTACAAAATCAAAACTTGTTAAATCGCTTTCCTTTTTGCTAGTATTTGAACGGATTGCAAAAAACAAACAAGGGAGGATCCCATGGGCACGAAAGGTCGCGAAATCGTAGGAATGAACGTCGAAGAACTCTTGACGCTCCTTAATAAGGCATTCGCAGACGAATGGCTCGCCTATTATCAGTACTGGCTCGGCGCCAAAATTGCCAAAGGACCTATGAAAGATGCCGTAATGGCGGAATTGACCCAACACTCCGCGGATGAACTCCGCCACGCCGATATGCTCTCCCTCCGCATCATCCAGCTCGGCGGCGTCCCCCTTCTTTCCCCGCAAGATTGGATGAAACAAACCAACTGCGGCTATGATGCGCCTTCCGACCCCGACGTTCACACGCTTCTCGATCAAAACATCAAAGGCGAGCAGTGTGCGATCGTCACCTACAAAAAACTGCTGGAGAAGACCCAGACCGCCGACCCCGTCACTTACAACCTCGTGGTTCAAATTCTGAGCGATGAAGTCGTGCACGAAGAAGATCTCCAGGCCCTTAAGGAAGACCTCTCCCTCCTCGTCGCCCGCCACAAACGCTGAACAAACCGCGTAACGTTCCCTTGGATAAACCATTCGTTGCCCCAAGAGGTAATTATGTCTTTGGAAAATCGTTGGATGCCCTATATCGCCGGAGCCCTTACCGGGCTTTTGGCTGTTCTTTCGGCAGCGGCCACTACGAAAACCCTCGGAAAGACCATTTTCCTGGGCGCGTCCACCACTTTCGTGCGGGCCGCCGGCCTGATCGAACGGACCGTCGCCCCGGATCACGTGACGGCCAACGAATACTTCACAAAGGAAAAGGTGAAGATCGACTGGCAGTTCATGCTCATCCTCGGAGTCTTCTTCGGCGCGCTCTCCGCCTCGCTCACCGGCCGATCCTATAAGCGAGAGGCCGTCCCCCCTATCTGGGCCGAACGGTTCGGCCCTTCCCTGCGCCGACGTGCCTTTGGCGCATTTTTTGGCGGAATCGTCATGATGTTTGGCGCCCGGCTTGCGGATGGATGCACCAGCGGACATGGCCTCAGCGGCTTGATGCAAATGTCGGTCAGTGGCTTCGTGGCCCTGACGATATTCTTCCTAACTTCCATGGGAATCGCACGCCTCGTTTATGGGAGGACTTAATCGTGAAAGAGCTGATTCTTGGGCTTATCACGGGATATTTTTTCGGCTTCCTTCTTCAGAAGGGCCGCGTCTTGCGGTTCGAAAAACAGATCGGGGCTCTCCTTCTGCAGGATTTCACCATCTTTAAGTTCATGCTCTCAGCGATTATCGTCGGCATGTTCGGGCTGCTGCTCCTGAACCAGTTTAATCTCATTACCATGAACCATAAGACTTTCAACGTCGGTGCAATCCTCGTCGGCGGGGTCCTCTTCGGCACGGGCTGGGCATTCTCGGGATACTGCCCGGGAACCTCCGTTGGCGCGCTCGGAGAAGGCCGTTGGCATGCGATTTTCGCCATCCTCGGCATGCTCGTCGGTGCCGCCCTCTATGCGGAAGCATTCCCTTTTCTAAAAAAGTCCGTCCTCAATTGGAAGGACCTTGGAAAACTTTCACTTCCCGGTGCCCTGGGAATTAACCCCTGGCTTTGCGCAATCCTCCTGGCCATCGTCTATTCCGCACTCTTGATCCTCTTGGAACGTAAACAACGCTGAACGCCTTATCCTCCTCCATAACAACGCAAAAAACGATTGTCGGTCCAATCGTTAAGATATGTTCACCACCTTCCCCCCCTCCACCCGTTCCATGCGCCGGCAAATCCCCAGCAAAGCGGACAAAAACCTGAGCGGTGGATCACACGATTTCAGTTGATGCCACCCGCCACAACTGGATCTCAACCGAGCACGAATTGCCGGACCCATGCGGATCTCTTGCAAATAAAATGGGGTATTTCCGAAGTCCCGAGATCAACGGGAACATCGACTGCAAAGGCACCCCCGGTTTCTTCGCCCTCGTCATGCCTCTTGCGCCTCGCGGTCTTATGCTCGCGTACGTGGAAAAAATCGCGCGCTATCTTCGAACCCTGGAAAAACGCTGCCTGTTCAAGGAAATCGGCAACTGGAATCACGGCCATCCCGATCCCGCCGCCTATGACTATCGCCTAAACCGTAAACGGGCCGAAGTCCGCTTGCTCCCTCTCCTTGATCGCCCGGCCCGTCGGAACCCCCTCCTCGCCCCCACTCGCTGTTGGAATGGTCGCGCACGTAAAATGCGACCGAAAGCGCCCCTATTGACTCCCCCCTCCTCGCTTTATCACCAAACGGTTCTTTCTCTCAACCTCACCGCTCTCCGGGTGTTCGGCGTTCTTCGCTGCGAATTCTCTTCTCAGGTACAAGCACGCGTCCATGTTTGCGGAACGTTGCGCATGCGGCACTCGCCAACTCTCCTGCGCAGCGAACACACCAACTGTGAACCGGCCAGCTTGCTCCATTCGCCCTGCTTGACTCCGGAAAGTCCTCGACGACCCTGCCCAGCCTAACGCCCCCCTTGATCCCATTCTCCGGTAAATGATCCGCAGAAATGAAACTACCCTCACCCGGACCGCTCTCTCCACCACCAAAGGGCCGCTGCGCTTCCGCTTCCAATCCTCCGCCGGTTTGCTCGTCGCGCAAGGGCCCTATTGTTCGCTCGATTCCAGTGCACCAGATGCCCATGGAAACGCTCACAGGAAACTGCCATCCCCACGCTCCGTAACGACCTACATCGAATACTCCACCGTGCTTTCTTTCTTCCCTTTTCGAAAATCCGACTCGTCCCGCCCGGCCCGATAAATGAGAACCGGCATCATTAGTCCCCCAGTCCCCATCTCCCCCAAAACACGATTCGAAACCCGAACAGCTAGAACGTTCTCGGTTCCCCCCTTCAGTATCGTTCCAATCCCCTCAAATTCTGTAGGACGGGCGAAACCGCTTTTCTCACCAAGCAAAACGCCGTTCAGATAAACATCCACGTTTTCGTCGAATCCCCCAAACCACAGTCGAAAGTCCCCTTCCCCCAAAGCCGGCACCTCGAACCGCACCCGATACCAAGCATCGCCATGATAGGTGCCCAGCCCCTGATCATCCCATGATTTCGATACGGTCGCCAAAGGTACCCATTCGGAATCATCATACTCCACCCGAAACCATCCCGACTCCACCCCCTCGCCGTTCTCGTCCTTCCGAAATCGCCATACGTCCGGAAATCGAACCAGAATCTCTCCGCCCTGCTCCGATATTTTTCTGCCGCCCTCCACGGTCTCGCCCAAGAACCGCGCATAGTAGCCCCATGTGTAACGTTCGTGAACCCAGGCGGGTTCGACTTTCGCAGCCAACGCCCGAATATGGTCACGAAGCGCCTCGTGGAAACGACCCGCCTCTTCAAAATCAAACAATCGAATGTTTCTCGAAATAGCGACAAACAACTCGGCGCAACGAAACCCCGCCTCCGCCATGGCGACAGCCTCCCTCTCGCGCGCCGTTGCCGCCAAACGCCGGGCATCCAACAGATCCTCACGGCAAGCGTTCAGCAGCGCTTCCGTCCAAATCTGCGGCTGTCCGTAAAGACTCCCGGTATGAGTCGGAGCCTGCGCATACGCCTCGTCAATCCGTACCCAATACCGCCTCATCGGTTCAGCGGCAGCCCCATAAAACCCTTGGTAGAAACGATCCATTTCTCTACCCACATCCACCCGACTGTTCCACGCAAGACGCACACTCAAATAAAGATGAGGGGCGTGCGCCCCCCACGCGTCAATCGTTTCAAATATCCAAGCCAACGTTTCCGGTTCCGTCTCGCGGATCGCTTCGACCAAACGCTTGTAAAATGTGGTCTTGTTCAGGGGCAACAGCGCGTCCGCAAGGTTGTAATTGTAAACATAAAAACCCATTTTTGACGTCACGTGCCGCCATGTCGCAATCTCCTCCCCCCACAGCCCGCCCCAGGGACATCCCGGCTGGTTCGGTCCATGAAACCGGCATCGGCGAATCGGCGCAAACATGGGAAAAATATTCGGGTGAAGCGTGCGAAGACGAGCCGGCGGGCGAGAGTACTCACTGTAAATCAGAATGCCCAGAAGACGGTCGGGAAAACGGACCACCGTGCGCTCGGCCAGCCGATGGGCAAAATCAAAAACTCGGTCGGTCGCAACCGGCAGACCGCTCGACGGTTCGATATACCCTTCGGTGTTCAACCGGCTGCACTCGAAGCATTCACATAGGTTTCCGCCGTCATTCGGACCCGCAGGATAAACCAGCAGCCCAGGTTCTTTTTCCATCCGTTGAAGAAGAGCTTCGGCCGCAATCCGCACCGTCTCAGGATTTGATGTGCATAACTGCCCGGGGCTTCGCCCCCCCCGCTTCAGACTGAACAGTTCCGGACGTTCAGAAAAAAGGGACGCCGGGACAAGTCCTGCCCAGGCATGGTTCCACGATCCCGCGTTCCGATCGGCCTTGTTCCGGGCAATCCAATGCGCGGTCGCAAGTCCCACCCCATTCTTTCCACCATACCAGAAACGACGGCTGACGGAATCGCTGACCTCCTCGCGATCTTCACCCATCGGAACCGACAAATTCCGTACAACGGGAATCACCTCACCAACCTCCCCCGGAACATACCAGCCGCAACCCCATGATTCGAGTAAGGCCATCACCCCGTGATACACGCCTTGAGCCGATTCTCCCACAATGAACAGCCGCCCCTCTTTTTCCCGAATCCGAAATCCATCCTTCGAGGAAGACGTTTGCTTCATCCGAACCCCCAGCCGCTCCGCCAGCCGACCCAAGACAATCGCCGGCATCGGAAGAGCGTCGAGCGTGACACCCCGCGGCACCTGTCGATGCACCAACACGGCACCGCTCATCCGTTGCACAATCCCCGTCAGTTCGTCCGCCGCCCGTCGTTCACTCCATCCCCCTTCCTCGGACGACTCTTCATACCAAACATCCGCAAGAGGTTGACCTTCGCGAACCAATTGAAGCCCCTGCGCCACCGAGACCGCCGCCACTATCACCCCGCAGATCCAACACCCCACAAACTTCATTCGCCCTTCTCCACCTTCGGCGACGGCAGGGGCATCTCCAGCACCCCAAAATGCGCAAGATGCCGCCGCAATCGGTTCATCTCCATGTGTTGGTCCAAATAGATTCTCCGATTTGCAGCCAGTTGCGCTACTTTCTCCTCCCGATTCGAGGTTTCCGGCAGAAAGGCACGACCCACAAGTTCTTCATCGGAAAGCGCCCGGATTTGCTCCATTCGCCGGCGGTAAATTTGAGCCACCCATTCCCGTCGATCCGACGATCCGTGGCATTCCGCGGCCGAGAGCGGCTCGCCCTCCGGGTTTCGAAAAACACACGCCCAGCTCACATCCACCAAACCCCATTTCCGGCCGTTCCAATATTCCGCCGTGGTATGCCCCGTCTCTCCATCGTCATAAAAAAGAAAAATCAAACGGGCCGGAATCCGCTGGCTCTGGCACAGCCGAACAAAGATCCGCGCCTGCTCGTTGCAATAACCACTCCCCGTCGCCAGCAAGGACTCCTCCGGCAAGGCACGATCAGAGGGACAAGGGAGCCCCACAGGGGGGACCGTCGGATGAGGAAAATGGCGGGGTAAAAAACGCGTCGCAAACGCCGCGGCCACCTCGTCCGACCCTTGACAACCCTCCTGATAACGATTCGCCCATATCTCGATTGCAGGAAATGTCCCCGGCCGATAGTCAACCGGAGCGGGCGCCTTTCCATAAAGGACGTCCGCCGTCTCCGCACGGTAAACAATAAAATGATTCGCCTGCCAGCGGTCCAGACCCCTCGTCTTCGCTCCCAAGGGTCCAGACCGCGACCGCCAAGGATCGGGGAGTCCTCTCTTTCCGCAATATAGACGAAGCGACCGGGGCACCAAAGGCTTGAGCCAGTCGGGCGCCTCCTCCTCCGTCGCTTCCTCAGCC